>CAITIQ010000523.1 GCA_903892415.1 uncultured delta proteobacterium
CCGCTCCAAAGAAGAAGGCCGCTCCAAAGAAGAAGGCCGCTCCAAAGAAGAAGGCCGCTCCAAAGAAGAAGGCCGCTCCGAAGAAGAAGGCCGCTCCAAAGAAGAAGGCCGCTCCGAAGAAGAAGGCCGCTCTAAAGATGCCTCGGCGCTACTAGCAATCAAAGGAGCGGCCACCATCGAGGCCGCTTCGTTCAGCCAGCTACTGGAGTCACTTTGGCGCCGCAGAGGCAGACGCCGACGCCGAGGCCGTACTCGAAGAGTCGATCGGCTTTGAGTCCTCCTCAAACTTGGGCGCTTCCACTGAAGTCCAAGGGTTACGGCTGAGGTGGACGGTCGAGCCAACAAGTCCGAGTGAGGCCATTACTAAGAAGCCCCACTTGATGTTGGTTTTAAACACCAAACCAATACCAGCGAGAAACAGGCAAACTGTATAAAGAACAGCGGTAAGCTCTAGGAGGTCTCCATTATAGTTGGCTACCTGGCCCTCAAAGAACTTCTTGCGAGCCTCTTTCTGCTTTACCTCAGCGCGATCATATTCGCTCTCGGCATCCTTGTAGATCTCGTCGAAGTACTTTTCGTCGAGATTCTTCTGATTGGCTGCAATCAGCTCGGCGTCAGTGAGCTTCTCGAAATCATCTTGCTTGGGTAGTCCGAGATGCCGTTGGGCCTCTTCACTCAATTGGTCAATATAAAGGTACTTGGCCGTGTATATGTTTCGCTTCTTGAGTTCAGGGTCCTCAGAATGATCTGCCTCGAACAGTAATCGCTTCGTCTGAAGATCGATGTCGGCATCACGATTGCCAATCATGGATGCATCCAAGCCGGCGGAAGATGCTTCTGTGAAGATGCCCGACGCCTCACTCATCATGTTGGCGGCTTCAGCATAAGCAGTAGCCTGGTTGCCACCCCAGAGTCCGGCCTGATAACCAGCCCATGCTCCGCCCAATGCTCCAAGACCGAGCACGATGGCCGAGATGAGTTCAAACTTGTCGAACGGCGCGTTGTCCTCTTCAGTCGTCTTTTCCGACATGATCTCTCCTGCAATATTGTCTAGATGAAGTCGTAAATCAGGTTTGGCTCGCCCGCCTGCTTCTGGTGGCCCGATTGGCTGACGTATCGGGTCGACGTGCTGCAAGCCGCAACCTCACGACCTCCTCCCCAATGCGGTAGCGGGCAGGGCGTTTTGGTATCGCGGGAAGGTCGCTTACCAGCTCATGGTACAAGCCGCGCGAAACTTGACGCTGATTGTTGACTATCTCGTGCCACACCTCCCCCTCCCTTTCCTCCGCCAGCTCCGCACGTGAAAAGTCAAAAGGGAGTTCCAAGTCGATCGTGGGCAGCTCTACCCCGACCCGTGACGAAGATAGATCTCTAAAGGCACCCGGGCCTCGCGCCGCATAGGTGAGGATGGTGTGAGCTGTGGAAACGGCGCCTGCCCAGGGATATCTGCGTAGCAGAAACCCGTCGGAGACCTCCGCGAGACGATCATCCACAGCTTCGCGGTCTTCATCCGATTTCGCTGGCGTGCTCGGTCGAAAGAACAGCCCGAGTCCAAACTCGTCCCCTTCCAACTGCCAAAGCTCTTCAACGCCAAAGTTCTCGGGATTCTGCGCAACTAACGCGCCGTGGGTTAGCCCAAACTCACCAACGATGAACAGCCCAAGCTTCTCTCTCTTTTCGTCGAGGAACTCGAGGGTCTCGATCGCTTCGCTCTTGGTTTCGGTGGGAAAGTCCGTAAAGCACATCGCTTCAGCCGCAATGCCCGCCTTGGCCAAGCGGTCAATCACGTCACCAACCACCGGCACTGGCGCTCCCTTGTCGATCAGGTCGAGCACCCGCTGACTACCCGACTCAACACCGAGGGCGCACGCCACCGCTCCGCTCCGGCGAAGCCGCTCGGCTCGCTCCTGCGTCAGGTACTTCTCTGGCTTTAGGTCGGTTGCCCATTGCAGGTCGACCTCGCGCTCGACCAAACGGTCGGCGAGCTTGAGCAGCGTCTTGGGCGCTACTGAGTCTTGCGAGAAGTAGAAAGTGGAGGTGCCGTGCTTCTTGCGCAACTGCTCAAGGTGGTCGACTACCGTGTCGACTGGCCTTTCTCGGTAAGCAGCGGTGCCAACTTCAGCCAACCCGTAGTGGCAGAAGGTACACTTGCCCCAGTAGCAGCCTCGCGTCGGATCGTACGGTAGTACCAACGAAGGAGAGAGATACCTATCAAGCGGGAGCCCGTCGAAGTCGGGGGCCACCAGCTCACGAAGGTCCTGCATACCGTGCCCTGCGGTGAATCGCGCACCCATGAGCTTGTCGCGGAGGACGACGTTAGCGAGGTTTCGCAGTGAGTGCCCGCCCTCCAGCGCCTCGATGAGCGCTACGAGAGGACCCTCGCCCTCGTAGAGAATTGCTGAATCAAAGGGGCCGAGTGCTTTCGCCAGGGCGTGCCCCTGCAGGCGAATCATCATCTGGGTAACGCCGGGACCACCGACCGTCAGGTGCACTCCAGGAAGCATCCGCTTCAGTTGCAGAGCAAAAGAGTACGCAGGTTGTAGTTGGCCAGGAAAACAGACCGACAACCCCACAACGTTCACTTCAGCAGCTCGCAACCTCGGTCCAAGCACGGTCTCCACCCAGTCGAAGAACGGGTTGCGCTCCACGCTCGCGTCTTTCTCGACCTCCTCGATGGTGAGCATCGAAAACGGCGTGCGGTAGGTGGTGAAGTCGAGCTTGAGCGGTGAGTAGGCCGCGCTCACCACCGTCATTGCATGGTCGATGATCGCAGTTGCGCGGTCGTAGCTTTGGGGGTCCGCAAACCGGCTGGCGTCACGAAGCGTTGCCTTCGCATCTTCGATCAGCTTGGGAATTTCGTTTGCGGCGGGCAACGCGCGGACCAGTGCAACGTAGTTCAGCTGATCTACGTGGTTGAGTTGCTCTCGTTTGCCAAGGTCTCTGAGCCGCTCTTCGATCCTGTCTCGTAGCTCATTCAACTTTCCTGCGGTGAGGATCGAATCGAAGGCCTCGACGTTCGCATCGATCGGAAGAACTTCGATCCCTCGTAGCCGCAGCTGGGCAGTGAGCGTCGGTACGGACAGGTACGGCGCGGTGGGGTCGCACGCCGGGGGGTACACCAAGGCCACCTTCATCGGCGCTCCCTAGCACGGCGTGCGAGGCGCGCGCGGCGCAGATCAACTCTCACGGAAAGAAGACGCGCCGAACCAGAGGAGGTCGCAATAAAAGAGATGGCAGGATGGTAACTACGATCAGGGGAGCGAGCCCAAACCGCCAATCACGACTCCACCCGCAGTTGGAACGGCGAACGGCGAAATCGTCGCGGTAGCTGCGCTGCTTGACTCGTTGGCGCTCACTCGACTCCCTGGGGCCCCTACCAAGACTGAGCCAACGCCGTGGGAAAGCCCAAGCAATGACCACGCGAACAAGCTAGCCCACTCGGACTTGTGCTCCGGATCGTTGACCATTCGCTCGATGCTGATTCCTGCGGCTAACCCAGTATGGGCCACTTCGGCGATGCCAAGTCCCAAAGGTGCCCACTTCTCTTGCAAGAGTCCTCCCAATCCGATGGCCGTGAAAGCTGTATTGCCCCCAATCAGGAAGCTCACACCGAATCTGGACGCCGGATCGATTGGGTTTTCGACCAGGGACCAGATTCCGTGGTTCAAGAGCGTGGTCGCCGTTACTTGCGCGGGGAGGAGCAGCAAAAGCTGCTCTCCGAGTTTCCAGCGAGAGACATCGAACGCAAAGGGAGCAGTGAGGAAGCCAAGGGATTGAATCCCAGCCACGCCCACCTGGACACCAAACAATCCAGCTTCAGAGGAGCGGCCTCGAATCGCGTCGCGGGTGGCGATGAGTAAGAACGATAGATCCGTAAGCACGACAGAACCCACCGCAACCGAAGTGATGGTTGGGCTCGCGCTCAACATGTTGTCGATGGCAGAGATTGGTCCGTCGTCGGCCAACACCTCCGTTGACTGTGTCACGCTTAGGACGCAGACCATCAACAAGCCGTTACGCACCCGTTCGAGCTGAGCCAACGTCATCATGCGTGCAGCCACGCGTTCACGATAGCTCGTGTCGAGGATGGGCACGACAAGTCGTGAACCTCGGTCACGGTAGATCGTACGTCTCAACCGCGTTGCTGGTGAAGCGCGGCACGATCAGCCTCTTTCGCTTTGAATCGTAGCCGATGTCAGCAGGCGCCGAGAGCCCCTCGAGCAGCGGTACGAAGGCAAACCCTTTGCCGTCCAAGTTACGCTCGGCGCGGTATACGCACTCGCCGTCCCAGCTCGTTACCAGGATCGCGTCCTCCACCAAAAGAAGGCCATCGAGTCCACCTTTGGGCAGCTTCTGTTCGCCCTGCTTCTGACCATTCTTGTCGAGTTCATAAAGAGCGCCAGAACCAAAGGTCACCACGAGCAACGTGTCTTGCACGAGCGCTAGCCCGTTGGGGCGTCCTAGGTCTGGTGTTTTTGCAACGGGCTCGGACTTGCCCGCGACAATCTTGTAAACGGCGTCAGTTCCACTGGGAGCGAAATCACTGCCCTCCATCTTGAGGCCAGAATCACTGACGTAAATGCTGCCGTCCGCGGCCGCCACGATGTCATTGAGAAACGTAGCTTTCTCGATCTTTACTTCCCCTAAAGAACCACCCGTCTTGAGGTCGAACATGCGCACATGGTCGATGTCCGCGACATACAGGACGGATTGGGCGATCGTTAGACCCTTGGGGGCATTGAGAGAGGTCTTTCCTTTTCCACCTTCAATCCACTTTAGCGCCGTTACTTTCCCATCGGGAGCGAGCGAAGAAATAAAGCCATTGTTATCTGCTTCCACAGGCTTGCCATTGACGTTGCTAACCAGGTAGCGGTCATTGCTGGCGTCGTAGACAGCGCTCTCTGGCGTCGCAAAGCCATCGAACCGCACGGCCGGATTCGCGGAAGTCGTTGGCTGTGCGCCCGTTGCGGACAGCGCTGGGGAAACCGACTGTTGTGTGCTCGGTGTGGAGCTAGCTTTCGTGGCGCCCACACTCGATCCGCCCAAGCTAGGGGGGCTGCCTGAGCTGCTCGCGGTCCCCTCGGGACCGCAGCCACCCAGCAGAGCGAGGAGCACGGCTCCGCTACCGAAGAACAAGGATTGGTTCATGCGGCGACCCTACTCATGAACCGTTGACCAAGGGAAGCACCTCATCAGCGTGGCTGCGGACCCTTCTGAGTGGCGTTTCACTTGACCTTCCGACAAATCCAAGCGAATCGGCCAACTCCCATGAGTCACCCTTGTGTCGTCACTCTCGACGGTCGAAGCGCACCGCGGACCCTCTTTTACGGAGACCAACTCATGGACGTGGATCTGCCGACAGGCACCCGCGTCGTGTACCCGAAGCCTCCGATGACGCCGCTCAAGGACGTTGATGCGGCCATTCGTTTTGCGCTGAACCACCCGGAAAACTCGGAGCCGCTCTACGCGATGCTCAAGCCCGGTATGAAGGTAACGATCGCGATCGACGACATTTCGCTTCCGCTACCGCCGATGCAACGGCCGGATATTCGCGAGCGAGTTCTTACCATCGTGCTGGACCTCCTGACCGATCACGGGGTTGAGGACGTAGAGATGATCATCGCTACGAGCTTCCATCGGCGCATGCGCGACTGGGAAGTACGCCACATGGTGGGCGACAAGATCATGGACCGCTTCTGGCCGAAGAAGCTCTACAACCATGATGCGGAAGCCCCTGATGGACTCACCCTAATCGGAACGACGGATGAAGGGGAGGTCGTCGAGATCAACCGCCGGGCAGCCGAGAGTGACCTCATCATTTACGTCAACCTGAACTTCGTTCCGATGGACGGCGGACACAAGTCAGTCACGGTCGGGCTGTGCGGCTACAAGACCCTAGCGGCTCACCACAACCCGCGCACGATGCGCAACTGCTGGTCTTACATGGACCCGCCGAAGAGTGAGCTGAACACCAGCATTGAGCGTCAAGGTCGGCTGCTGCAGAAGAAGAAGCGCATCTTCACGATCGAGACGACCATCAACAACCGCATGTTCGATCGGCCGCTCGACTTCTTGGGTAAGAACGAGGACGATCTTTCTGGGCGTGAACGAGCGTCTTTGCGCGCGCTGAAGCTTGCGCTGGACAAGACGCCTCAGGGCATGCGCCAAGCTATCTTCGACAAATTCCCAGCTCCTTATGGAGTGACGGGCGTTTGGGCCGGTGAGACTGAGGCGGTGCACAAGCACACGATGAAGCGCAGCTACGATCAATACCTCGTGCCGGTCACCGGCCAAGCAGACATCCTCGTAACGGGCGTGCCCAACATCTCCCCTTACAACGTTCACGCCTATCTCAACCCCCTGCTCGTGCAGGTCATGGTGAACGGATACCTGTTCAATCTCTATAAGAACGCCCCCATGCTGAAAAAGGGCGGAACGATGATTGCGCTGCATCCGTGCACGGACAAGTTCGACAATGATCAGCACGCGCCCTACATCGAATTCGTTCACCGCCTCCTGCCGGAGACTCGTGACGGGATGGAACTTCACAAGCGGTTCGAGAAGAAGTTCGCGTCGAACCCGGCGTACATTGAAATGTACCGTTCAGGGCATGCTTACCATCCTGCCCACGCATTCTTCATGTGGTATTGGGGCGAAGCGGGCCGCCAGCACACAGGCAGGGTCATTATCGTCGGTGCTGACAATGAGTACATCCCGCGACTGATGGGTTGGGAGACGGCTCGCACGATGGATGAAGCGCTTCGTATGGCCCGTACCACCGCTCCGCCGCGACCGGATATTCTCGCTCTTCACATTGCGCCGATGATGATGGTGGAGATGCACCCCGAGCGAGCGCCGAAATCGCTTGTCTCCGCTAGCGAGCCCCCGCCAAGCTTCCGATAGCTTATGAAGCCCGGGGACCGATTCGATCGCTACCGCATTGACGACGTCCTCGGTGCTGGCGGGATGGGTCTGGTCTTTCGCGCCTATGATGAGCGGTTGGACCGCAACGTAGCTATCAAGGTGCTGCTTGATGAAGAGGCCGGGCCCTCTTCGCGGGAGCGCTTGATTCGAGAGGCGCGTTCGGCGGCCAAACTTTCTCACCCCAATGTGGTGGGGGTTTTTGACGTCGGTGAGCACGAAGGCAGCCCTTACGTAGCAATGGAGTTGGTCGAGGGACGCAGCCTTCGCGCGCTCGTTGGCGCAGCTGAATCCCCCGAGGTGCGTATACGGCTTCTGCTGGAGGTGGCGAGGGCGCTTGCCGCAGCGCATGACGCGCAGCTCGTGCATCGCGACATCAAGCCAGAAAACGTCATCGTCCAGGCCGACGGTCATGTGAAGGTTCTCGACTTCGGCATCGCTCGGCGAACTGCGGTCAAGGCGGACGCTTCCGCTCCAACCCAGGCCTCCCTTGCTTCGCTTACCGCAGAGGGCGTCAAGTTAGGAACGCCAATGTATATGGCGCCAGAGCAGATTCGTGGCGGACCTGTGGATGGGCGCGCCGACCAATTTGCTTGGGCTGTAACGGGGTATGAGCTCTTCGTAGGTCGCCCGCCGTGGGCGGGAGACGCTATGGCAGTGATCGCGGCCGTGATTGCCGAAGACCCGCCGCCGCCGCCAGCCGAAGCACAGATGCCTACACCGTTCGCTGGCCTGTTGCGGCGTGCGTTGTCGAAGCGGCCTGAGGACCGCTATTCATCAATGCGCCAGATCGTGGTGGAGCTCGAAACGATGCTGGAGTCGCTGGGGCCAACGCGAGTGTCCAGCCCGCTGCGGCACGCCGGCGAAGAGCGAAGCGTATCCAGCCAATCCCACTTCCCGCCGCGCAGCCAGCCTCCCATCCCGGTAGCGGCGTCAGTGCCTCCGCTGACTCTTTCACGTCGATACTCTACCCAGGAGATGACCAACATCTTTGATCGTGCGCTCGCCGTGCAGCGCCGTCGTTTCGGATACGACGAGATTTCGCAGGCTGCCAGGGAGGTTGGAATCGACGAGGTGTCATTGCACATGGCGATGGACGAACTGTCGAATCGAGGAGCCGTGGATCGAAGCGAGCGTCAGAGGGAGGAGGCGACAGCTAAGGTCAAGCGGCTTGGTGCCATTTACGGCGTGATCGCTGCGTTCTTCTTCCTGCTCAACCTGGGAACCTGGCGTGGCACTTTATGGGCCCAGGTTCCCGTTGTTTGTATTGGGCTATTGTTTGGTCTAGCGATTGTAAGGCAGCTATTCCCGAAGCCTAGCAAGCGCTCTTTACTGGCCTCACGTGACCCGGCCTTGGAGTACGACGTGCACCAGCTATCACGGCTCCTTGCGGCGCGAGCGCCAATGCGGATCGTGGCGCCTCCAGCCTCGCCGCAGGTGCGTATCGCCGAGCGGCCTCCGTCCACACTCGAGCAGGCTGAGGCAGAGGTCGACGCGTTCTTGGGGCATGATCAGCACCGAAAATAGGCGCGAGGCCACCGAGTAGCCACCTTCTGGGGAAGTTCTGGTGAAGCTCGGTCGTTCCTTCTGACGTGGAGTCTGGTACACCCACCCCAATGAAGCGCGGACGCCTTCGGTCAACCGGACTGTCGCTGCTGTTATCTCTGTTGGCCTGCGGTGACCCAATACCGCAACACCCGAGTGTTGCGTCCAGTTCCGCTCAATCGAGTAGTTCTGCGCCGTTGACCTCCGCCCAAGCCGTTCCGTCAGCCGCGGCGAGCGCGTCAGCGTCGGCGTCGGCTGCAGTCGTGGTCCCAGCGCCTGCCGCGCCCGACCCGCCGATTCAACTTCGTTACGGCGGCAAACACGCTGTCGCCTCCAGCGGTGGCCTGGTCGTGAGCGTGGACGCAAACGCGACGCAGGCTGGCGTGCGCGCGTTGGAAGCTGGTGGCAACGCAGTCGATGCGGCCGTCGCTGTTGGCTACGCGCTCGCGGTAACGCATCCGAGCGCAGGCAACCTCGGCGGAGGCGGCTTCATGATTGTGAAGCTGAAGTCCGGAGAGTCCGTCGCCATCGACTTTCGCGAGATAGCGCCCGCCACTGCGACTACCAAGAAGGTCATCGCCGAGGTTGAGGCGGGGGCGGGCGGCTACGCCTCGATGGTAGTTCCGGGAACCGTATCGGGACTCAATCTGGCCCGTGAACGATTTGGCAGTAAGCCGTTGGCTGAGCTTCTTGCGCCTGCGATAAGCCTGGCCAGTAAAGGTCATAAGGTATCGCCGCGTGCCGCCGTGAGCCTGAAGGCGCAATGGTCGAAGCTCAAAGGCGACGCAGCGGCTGCGCAAGTTTGGGGCAACGGAAAGAACCCTAAGCAGGCCGGCGACCGAGTGATTCAGAAGGACCTAGCCTCCACCTTAACCGCCATATCGGAGCGCGGTACGATGGGCTTTTATTCGGGGCAGGTAGCTGAGTACATCGACGGGGCAATGAAGAGAAACGGAGGCGAGATAACGAAGGAGGACCTGCTCGCGTATGAGACCAAAGTTCGTGCGCCACTCACCTTCAGCTACCGGGGGTTTACCGTCGAGACAATGCCTCCTCCTTCAATGGGCGGAGTAGCTGTCGCCGAGACGTTGCTTGCGCTCGAGCGGTCAATCCAACATAAGTCCAAAGCCACGGATCCCGAGAGACTCCACCTCTTCATCGAGTCTGCCAAGTGGGCCTACGCTGACCGGCGAGGAGTTGGTGCTGACCCTGATTTCATGGCGGAGGGCGCCTCGGCTGCAGACATTGGCAAGCTGCTCTCTGGATTGAACCTTACGACCAGAATCCCAAAGATTGACCCTCTTAAGGCCACGCCAGCCAGTTCCTTTGATACTGGGCAAAAATCGAAGGAATCGCCCGAGACAACCCACTATTCAGTGGTAGATGCGGCGGGCAACGCGGTCTCTTGCACGGTGACCCTCTCCGCGGCGTTCGGCTCCAAAGTAATGATTCCTGGCACCGGCGTGTTCTTCTCGAACGCTCTAGGCGCTTTTAGTCCGACGGGGGCCAATGAGGTGAAGCCACATAAACGAATGGCGAGCTCGATGAGCCCAACTATCGTAAGTCGCAATGGGCAGGTTGAGATCGTTGCCGGCTCGCCCGGTGGAGACACGATTCCCAATACAGTGTCCCAAGTGCTGATTAACCTCATTGATCTCGGGCTTTCGGTGGACGAGGCGGTAACCCGAGGACGTGTTCATCATCAACTGTTGCCCGATGTCGTGCGCATCGAGAGTGCGCGCGGTTTGCCCGACGCGACCAAGACAGCGTTGAAGCAGCTGGGCCACACGCTTGAACCCTCGGCGATGGCGCTGGGAGATGCGAAGATCATCGTGCGCGACAAGGCAACGGGTGATGCGTGGGGCTTTTCAGATGAGCGCGAGGGTGGGCTCGCCGCTGGGCCCAAGGCCGAAGAGCGTCAGAAGTAGCCAGCTGTTGTGCTCGCCCTCAGCCGCGAGAACGGCTAAGCGGGCTTATGATCCCTCGCTATACACCTGACGATTTTGCGGAGCTTTGGTCGGCGTCGACGCGGTATGCCGCGTGGCTTTCGGTGGAGCTGGCGGCGTGTGAGGTCATGGAGGCCGACGGCCGCGTACCAGCTGGGACAGCCGCCAAAATTCGGTCTCTGAACCTCCAACTCGATCCGATGCGTATCGAGGAGATCGAGAAGACCACGCGGCACGACGTGATTGCCTTTCTTACCCACGTTGAAGAGTTGGCTGGTGCACCTGCACGGTTTCTCCACCTTGGAATGACCTCGAGTGACGTGCTCGATACGAGCCTCGCTCTATTGCTGGTTCGCGCGACTGATAAACTGATTGAGCGTTGCGACCGCTATATTGACGCTTTGGCGAAGCGCGCAAGCGAGTACGAGAAGACTCCAATGATTGGGAGGAGCCACGGCATCCATGCCGAGCCGGTCACCTTTGGGGTGGTGCTCGCAGGTCACCTCGCGGAGGCGAAACGAGGGCGAACTCGGCTCTCTGCTGCTCGTCGCGAGATCGCTGTGGGCAAACTCGCGGGTGCGGTTGGGACCTATGCTCATCTCACTCCCGAGATAGAGCGGAAGACGCTTGCATCCCTCGGACTCGAACCGGAGACGGTAAGCACGCAGGTCGTGGCACGAGACCGCCATGCCAGCTTGTTCTTCGCCATGGCCTCAGTAGCCGCGGGAATAGAACGCTTGGCCACGAATTTGAGGCATTGGCAGCGAACGGAGGTGCGTGAGGCGGAGGAGCGGTTCCAGAAAGGTCAAAAAGGCTCGAGCGCGATGCCTCACAAGCGTAATCCCATTCTTTCAGAGAACCTCTGTGGCCTCGCACGCGTGGTCCGCGCGGCCGTCCCGGCTGCGCTCGAGAATATCGCTCTTTGGCATGAACGAGACATCTCGCATTCCTCTGTAGAGCGGATGTTCGTCCCTGACATCACCACTACCTTGGCGTTCATGCTCGATAGGGCTGCAGGAATGGTAGACGGTTTAGTCGTCTATCCCGAAGCGATGAAGCACAACCTCGACCAGAGTGGAGGGCTCTTCTTCAGTGAGGCTGTGATGCTGGCAATGATTCAGAAGGGGCGGCCGCGGCAGAAGGCCTATGAGCTCGTCCAGCAGAGCGCCATGAAGGCCTTCCACGGCGAGGGTGCTTTCCTTGATAACTTGCTCGCCGATCCAGCAGTGATCGAGGTGCTCTCAGAGGCCGAGGTTAGGCGCTGCTTTGATCTGGACCATGCGCTTGCACACGCCAGCTTCATTGTGCAGCGCTCCTTAGCGGCCAAAGAGGGGTAGGCGATTACTCAAGTGCGTCAGGAATGAACTCTTGACCGTAGCGGGCAATGATCCCGTTGCGCGGCTGGTTGGGCTTCACCCCAGTGATGAAGTCCCCACCAGCGACCCAGAACGAACCCTCTTCATCCGCCCATATGCTGTGCAGGTCCCCATGGGGGTCCGAGGCGAACTCGTTCTGCCACTCACCATTTACGAGTCGTTGCTTTAGGCCACCCATTCCTGTGATGCCCACCGAGTCTGGCGCAGCGCAATAGACCCCGTTGACGTCATTACCCAAAGACAGGTCCACCTTTGACCAAGCCGTCCCGTCAAAGTGGAGAACGTCGCGACCGCCGACGGCGTACACGTCATCGCTGGAGCAGCCGTGCACAGTGGTTAGCGTGCCGTTCGCGACCGGCGGATCACTTTGGTTGACCCATTCACTGCCTTCCTTGTGCCAAATAATCCCGGCCTCCCCAACTACGAATAAGTCGTCGGAACTGGTCCCCCAGATCTTGAATAGCGCCCGCCCTAGAGGTTCACCGGGAAGAGTGACGGCGGTGAAAGCGGTACCATCGTAGTGCAAAACGATGTCGTCCGGCGTGGTGGATGCGCCTCCGACTGCGCCGCCGACCACCCAGACATCATCAGGTGCGAACGCATAGGCTCCCCAAAGCGTAGCCGTGGTTCCGGAGTCATGCTCGGTGAAGGCCGTCCCGTCGTAGTGGCTAATGCGCCCGTTCTCGCCCACGAACCAAACGTCGCTATCGCTCGTGCCGTGCACCCACCAGAAGCTGTCGTCGCCGCCGGCCTTCAGGTCGGTCCAGGAGTTGCCATTGAAGTGCAGGGCCAGTGCGTCTCGGCCCCCGTTACGAAGTGGACCGCCAGCTGCGAAGACGCTTTTCTTTTCTGTCCCCCAAATGGATAGGAGAGCCCCATTGAGTTCTCCGTCGTCGAAGACGACCTGCCAGCCGGGCTCGGTTGGGGCGCCACCACTGCCCCCACTTCCGCTGCTCTCATCTGGGCAGCCAGCCAACGCCAAAGTGCCTAATACGCAAAGCACCAACCAGCTCGTCCTCACTGCCCGCCTCCCGCGCCGCTTCCGCCCATCGAGCTATCGCAAGGCTCGCCAAGGACATAGTCGGCTTTGCATGTACATAAGCAATTGTTGAGCACAGCGCCTGGTTCAGGTGTGGCCGTGTTGTCGGCGAGGCTCTTATCTGTGCATTGCATCGTTATGTTGAAGTTTGCTTTTGCGACCCGCCCCTCCGACTCGACATGCACTTCAAGTACGAAGTCCCCGTCGAAGAGCGATTGGTCAGACCAAGTGTTGAAACACAATGGGACATTCGAGTACGCGGCAATCTGCCCGGCCTTGATAGTGAGATAGCCGTCGGCGTCCGGTTCCAGTGCAACACTCCGGGTCTCAAAACGTACGGCCCCGCTGACAGGATCTTTGATCTCGGCAGTCAGCTGGGCACCGCACGGCGACATATTGAAAACACGCGCACCAACGAAGGCAACCCGACCTCCTTGCGGCGGCTCGATCAGGTCCAATACCGAGCCGTCGGCGATGGGCTGGTCAGCCTCATTGATGTCCAGGAAGAAGGCCTCGAGTACCGGCTCTTGGCCTTCATCTCCTGCGAATGGCAACGTGCAAGCTGGCCCTGACGAGGAACTCCCGCCCCCGCCACTGCTCGAACTCGTCGCGTCGTCAGCACAACCCGAGAGCCCCAGGAACCCAAGGACGAAAGCGGCGAATGACCTCACGACGAACCTCATGGCCGCTTTCTGCTCAGTTGCAGAACACGTCGGACGTTTTGGGGTAGTAGTAGATAAACCCGTTGCAGTGCTCGTTTCGGTCAACGACGGGGCCAAAGGTGTAGCAACAGTCCAACTGGTCCTCTGGTGTTTTGTACTTTGTCTGATCGAAGGCGTTCAGATCTTCGCACGAGAGCGGCGCGGGAGGTTCCGTCCACTGAAAGTCGCAGGTGTAGAAAACGCCTCCTCCCGGCTGGATGGTCGCAAGCTGATTGTCCATTGCCATCTTTGGTTCCTCCCAATCGTTCGATTGATAGAAGAGCGCGTCGTCGGCAGGCTTCGTGGAGCTAACGCCATCCCACTCATACATACGGAACTCCTTACCTCGGCTGTGGAAGTGGCCGTTCGCCCCGATGATGGTGGCGGGCTCATCGCCCTTGATCTGGCAACCACCTGAGAACTCGGGTTGGGGTAGGCCTTGGCAAATTCGAATGGACTGCTTGGTCGCGAAAATCGTGCCCATCTCATGAACGACTTTGGCGTCGGGCAGATGCCAAAAATTGACCTTCACGTCACCGTCCTCGGGGGACTTCTGAGTGGTCGCGTTCACATAGTGAGACTGCAGCATCAGCCATTCATCCGCCTCGAGCTTGTTGGCGACGCCTTCAGGAAACTCCCAGTCAAGCGTGCCGTCGACCTGAGTGTTGGCCACGAGGGGCCAATCCGACCAGTTGGAGCTCTTGAAGCAAGCGCCCGTCCCATTGAGTCCTAAGTAGGGTCCCTTGGCTGGGTCCAGCCCACCTTGCTCGTGCGGGATGATGGTCCTCACACGAAAGATGTTCATGTGGTGCGAGCCTTCTCGCTGGTCGATCTGCACGCGGTGCAAATTGAAGGTCGAAGCGCCCTCTTGACCAGAGGCTTTGAGAAGATCTTTCACCTTGAAGAAGAAGCAGTTCTGAACCTCCTCACCGGGGCCTACCGCCTGAAGTCCGGTGCCAAACTGGGTCCCTTCTCCCTCTGGGGGCGGAGGGAAGTCCGGCTCGGTCGGTTCGGGAGCAGGACATCCCCAAAGCCCAACTGCAGCAAGCAGACACCCAACTCGAACAAGAGACTTCATGAAATCCTCCACGACACGCCCTCAGCAAGAAGCGGGCACAGCCCAGACTAGGGGAATTTCGCCTGTTTACCAGTCTGCGTATGGCCCGATTGTGCACCGGCTGAGCCATTGGTAGGGCGCAGCTGTCAGGGGGCTTCGCACTCCTTGGCACTACTGCGCGCACTGGTTTTCCCCAGTCGCTCGAAACACGAAAACCTCCTCGGCCCGAAGGCGGAGGAGGCAATCAAATGGTCGGTCGCAGGACTACTTCTTGGCGCTAGCGAAAGCCGCGATGCGGCCCTTCACTCGTGAAGCTCGGTTCGTCGGGATGACGCCCTTCTTGGCTGCCACGTCGAGCTCGGATTGCGCCGCGCGAACGAGCTCCGGTGCGTCTGCTGCGCCCGAGGCGACAGCTGCACGAGCCTTCTTCAACACCGTGCGAAGAGCGCTCTTGGTGGTGCGGTTGCGCTCAGTGCGCGTGATGCGTTGACGATTGCGCTTTTCGGCGGATGCGTGATTGGCCATGACCGTGTCCTACTCCTACTTCTTACTTTGACTCGGGCTTCTTCGAATCGGCAGCCGAGGTCGTGTAGCCCTCGGGATGCACCGGAAAGGCCGGTGTACCGTTCGTGCGGTTGAAACGGCGAGTCTTCGTGCCGTTCTTGCGCGCCTTGCGAGCGCGGATTCGTGAACTCTGTTGCGTGGCGGAAACCATGGGGGTCGGGACCATAGTCCAATCCGTGAGCCTGTCAAACTGATCTCTCGCTCAGTTCTCACGGATTTACCGGCACTGGCACAACGTCGACCTCGATCGACATCGGCGGGCGCCGGATGGCGCTCGCCATCGGAACGCCCTTCACCCAATAGATGCCGGTATCCCCGCCAGGAAGGATCTCGTAAACGCGACCGTCGACCCTCCCGGCCGACTCGAGCTTGGCGATGCCAAAATAGGACGCCGGTAGCGCAATTCCGGCGGCCAGATACTGCGCAAACTCGGCCGCGCAGCCGCCGTCCGGAAATGGGTGATGGGGCAGCGTGAGGAAGGACTCCCCGTTGCGCAACACGACGCGGAGGAAATCCACGGGTGGAGCCTCGTGCCGCTCCGTGGCGAGAACTCGAGCGACGACCACCTGGCCACGGTCATAGGTGAAGACCTCGTCTCCGAGTCGCATGCGGCGCAATGGGACGTCCCCGCGCGGAGTCGCCACAGGTGCGTCGGGCCCGTTCATGTTGCAGGCGACCAAGCAGTTCCCCCGTTCATCTTTGGCACAGCAGACCTCGCACGTTTTCAGCGCAAGCGTGGGCGGCCGGGTAGGGGGAGCGACCGGAGCCGGAGTGTCCGCAGCGCTTGGCGTCGGTCTAGCCATCTGCAACTCGGCCGACGAACCTAGCCTTGCCGGTCCGCTCGCCGAAGCCATCAACGCGCCCTCTTCCGTACGACTACATTGCAGAGTCATGAGCAGGCCGAAGGCGAAACAGCGCGTGAGCATCAGCCAGCAAAGGCTAGCATTGCGCGCTAAGGGAACTCGGATGGGAAATTCGCTCAAGGGCTTGGTCGCCAGAGCACTGTGCTCTTCGACCTGGGCGTTGGCCCTGCTCGGCGGGATTTCGGCGTGTGCGGCTGCACCCGATTCGCCAGTCAAGCTCGAGCCACGACCCAATCTGAGTTCGAGTGGGCAGGCCGTCGCAGTGGTCGCAGAGGCCGTTCCCGATTCGTTCTCGTTGGTTGCCACGCTGCTCAGCCGAGCGCGTACCGAGAGCGGCGAAACTCAACGAAAGACCTTGCGACGAGTCAAACAAGCACTTGCGGCGTTGACCGGCAGTGCTGGCCGCCCGGTCGTTGTGGCCTCGGTCAAGAACCTTCACGGACGCGAAGAGGTTCGGCTGCTGCCGCACGGCGACGTTGTTGAGGTCGTGGGTTGGGCCAACACCGGTATGCGAATCGCCGCGACGCAGGCGGTGGTCGTTGGGGATTCTGTCCTGAGTTTAGAAGCGGGCGCGCTAACGCTGTTCAGCGACAAGACCACCCAATTGATGGCAGAGCCAAGCGCAAAGCTCTCTAAACCGGCTGGTGAGGAGCGCTTCGTGTTGGTGAAAGGGCTAAACCGAGCGTTCCTGGTTGATAGCCAAGCCGGAACGACTGAATTCGAGTCGCCTGCTCTGGGTACGCTTTTGCATCGTACGCGTCAGGGAACTACCTATCTATTGCATCGGACCGGGGACGGTCCCAAGCGAAGGTACGCGCGCGTCGAGCTGCCCGAAAAAAGTGAATCTGCCTCGTGGGCGTACTTTGTTGCAGCGGGGGACGCGCACGTGGCAGTCGCCGAGGGCTCGGCCGAAGATGCGCTGACAGTTTCGGTGATTGGTTTGGAGGATAGTGCCGTCTTGAGCCGGGCGGTACTTCCGAACACGCGCAGTCTGACTTCAGCTGTCCTCAGCCCTGATGGGACATCTTTAGCGAGCCTAGAGCCAGGGGATGGCGTTTACTTACTGCGTTTTCCCACCGGGCGAGCACAACTCGTGAGCAAAGTTTTGGCAACGAAAAGCTTGTCTAATTTGTTATTTACGAAAGACGGGCAGTCCCTTTGCGTCGACGCGCCAGGGGAAGCGAAGCCCAAAGCTAAGGCTGTGCCTGGTGCTATTCAGCGTTGCTATCCCAGTGAAGGGTTAGGCTTGATAGCGCACTTGCCGCAGCCACCACCGGGCTGGACGCGTCTAGCTGTTGGCGGCGCGACAAACCTCCCGGAGAATGCTCGATTCGAAACGATAAGCCGAGATGGAACGCTGGTAGCAGCCATCCTTTCTCGCGTGAGCCCGACGGGGACCGAGCTTTCGGTGGCGGTCCACGAGGCAGCAACTGCTCGCCAACTCTGGAATCAATACTTGCCGAACAAGAGTCTCGATGCGCCCATCCCCATCTGGTTTTCGGATGACGTTCAGCACCTGGTGATTGATGGCATCCGAGTCATGGCGCAGAACGGCGAGCCTGTGGACGGCGTCCCCGGTGAACTTGGAAACTCAGCTCGCATGCTCAAGCGGTTTGACCTCGAGCTGGGAACATCGCCACTTGACGCCGTCCGTCTGGGTTTCTCCTTACCCAACTTTCCACAACTACCTCTGGTTCAGAGCGCAGACTTGTCTGCTCGCGGACTCAGCGTTTTTCTCGACTCCAGCACCGGCACGCTGGCGGTGATGTCGAAGTCGAATCGACGCGTTGCCGTGTTCGCCCCAGGCAAGGATGCTGCTGTTGCTTACCTCCCTGATGGCTCGTTCGCCGTCGACGGGGAGGGCAGCGATCTCGCTTGTCAGTTCGGGCAGGTGCTCGCACCGGTGGAGGTTTGTCTCTCCTCTGGCGAAGTTAGCCCGAGCGGCGTGGGCACCATTCTCCGAAACGTGTTCTAGGCTCTGGTCCCAAAGCAAAGCGGCCTCGAGCCTAAACTCGAAGCCGCTGTCCTTGGTTTGAGGGTCACCTTGGTGGACCCGAGAGGAATCGAACCTCCGACCTCTAGAGTGCGATTCTAGCGCTCTCCCAACTGAGCTACGGGCCCAAAGACGGCGCTGACCCTACTCGCTTCGGCAAGAGCGTCAAGCGGATATCGAGCATGACGTACAGTCGGGACAAAAGCTGACCGGCGCACCCGCTCCGGCGCCGCGCTCAAGGACTGTCTTGGCGGCGCGTCAGCCCACGAGTACAGCCAGCGTCATGTCCGGCGAGATGGTGCAGAAGAGCGACTTCATTCGTCAGATCATCCAAGAGGATCGACAGAACGGAAAACGGGGAGGTCGCGTGCAGACCCGGTTCCCGCCCGAACCAAACGGCTTTTTGCACATTGGCCACGCCAAGAGCATCTGCCTCAACTTTGGGTTGGGCCGCGACTTCGACGGGCCGTGCTTTCTGCGCTTCGACGACACGAACCCAGCGACCGAGGAGGAGATCTTTATCCGCTCGATCCAAGAGGACGTGAAGTGGCTGGGGTTCGACTGGGGGGTCAACCTCCGCTACGCGTCCGACTACTTCGAGCAGATCTATCAAGGTGCGGAGAAGCTCATTACTTTGGGCAAGGCCTTCGTTTGTGACCTCAGCTCGGACCAAATGCGCGAGCTCCGCGGCGTGCCTGGCACCCCAGGCGTTAACAGCCCTCATCGGGAACGGAGTGTGGAGGAAAACCTCGACCTGTTCCGTCGCATGCGGGCAGGGGAGTTCGCTGATGGCTCACATACGCTGCGCGCGAAGATTGATATGGCCTCCCCCAACTTCAATCTTCGCGACCCGGTGCTTTACCGCATCAAACGTGACCCGCATCCGCGCACCGGGACAACGTGGGTGATCTACCCAATGTATGACTATGCGCACGCGCTCTCGGACGCGATTGAAGGCACCACCCACTCCATCTGTACGCTCGAGTTCGAGGACCATCGGCCGCTCTATGACTGGTGTCTCGAGACGCTCGGCTTCGGTGAGCGGCCCCAGCAAATCGAGTTTGCGCGCCTCGAGGTGACCTACTTGCTGACCAGCAAGCGCAAGCTGAAGGAGCTGGTCGAGACCAAGGTTGTCAGTGGTTGGTCGGATCCACGGATGCCAACGCTCGCGGGCTTTCGTCGCCGCGGCGTGCCCCCCGAGGCACTGCGTGATCTTTGCGAGCGTGTGGGCGTAGCGAAGAATGCTCAGTCGGTTGAGATCGAGCTTCTCGATCACTGCATTCGCGAGTCCCTGGATTCGCAAGCCGCACGGGTTTTGGTGGTTCAGAAGCCGCTCAGAATCACGCTTACCAATTGGCCAGCTGAGGAGCTGCGTTGGATCGAGGCGCCTCTGCACCCGACGAAGACGGAGATGGGGACGCGCAAAATGGCCCTCGCTCGTGAGCTCGTGATTGAAGAAAGCGACTTCATGCTCGAACCCGCAAAGAAGTTCTTTCGCCTGGCGCCAGGCAAGGAGGTGCGGCTTCGCTATGGGCCAATCATTCGTTGCGACGAGGTCGAGAAGAACGAAGCCGGAGAAGTTGTTGGGCTCAAGTGCACCTTCGATCCCGACAGCCTCGACCCGTCGAAGGAGCAACGCAAAGTGAAGGGCGTGATCCATTGGGTTGCGCGGGACCACGGTGTTGCCTGCGAGGTGCGTAACTACGACCGGCTGTTTGCCGCTCCCAATCCTGCGAATGTCGAGGAGGGCGAAGACTATCGGAAGAACCTCAACCCCAAATCGCTCGAGGTGCTCACTGGCTTGGCTGAAGCGCATCTCGGTGGCGTTGCTGAGGGAGTACGCCTGCAGTTTGAGCGTATGGGCTACTACGTGATTGAACAGTCCGCGAATGGCGGCGGGTTGATCGTCAACCGTACGGTGACCTTGCGCGATTCATGGGCGAAAGAGGTCGCTAAGGACTGACCCTGGCTGTGCCGAAGTGGATATCGTCGGATCCACTTCAGGATCCATCAAGACCCCGTCAGGCGGCCATTCTTCCCTGAAAACGCGGTGCGCGAGCCTGGCAGGGTGTTTGCTCAGTGGAGGCCATGAGCCTTTGTCGCTTCACCAGTCTCTTCGCTTTCTCGGCCTTGCTGGCGCTCGGGCCGGCTTGCACGCCGGACACCGACCTCAGCTCGGGAACGGCGAATAACAGCGACGGTGGCAGTGGAAGCGGTAACGGCAATGGGAACGGCAACGGCAACGGGAACGGCAACGGGAACGGCAACGGGAACGGCACCGGAGGCAGCACTGGCTCCTTCGAGGGAGTCGGTGGCGGTGGTGGTGCAGAGGAATGTGCAGGCGACTCCATGGTCGCCGAGCGCGTTCCACTGATGATGTTCATCACCTTCGACAAGTCCGGCTCGATGAACGACAACAACAAGTGGAATAACGCCACCGACGCGTTGAAGTCCTTCTTCGGTGACCCTGCAGCCGCGGACCTGCTCGTGGCACTTCGCTTCTTTCCCAGGCAGGGCTGCGACGAGAACTCGTGCAACGTTGCCGCCTGTGCCACGCCGGACGTCCCGGTTGGTCCGTTGACCGCCGACCCCGCGCCGGCCGACACGCAGGAGAACGCTCTTGTCTCCGCAATCAACCTTGTCGACCCGAGCGGCGCTACACCCATCTCTGCGGCGCTTGAGGGCGCCCTGCAGTTTAGTTCTGATTACGTGGCCCAGAATCCAACCCACAAGGCTGTAGCTATTCTTGTGACGGACGGTGAGCCCAATGGCTGCCAAGAGGGGATTGGCGCGATCTCCAACATCGCTGCGGGCGGTCTTGCAGAAGGCATCATCACCTACACGATTGGACTACAGGGCTCCAACACTGGAGATCTGCAGACGATTGCTCAAGCAGGTGGCGGAGCAAGCTTCGTAGTTGGAAACGGCAATACGCAGGCCGATTTGCTGGCTGCCCTGCAGGCCATCCAAGGGGAGCAGTTGGCTTGTGAATTTGGAATCCCGGAGCCTACCAATGGCCAGCCGCTCGATCCTCAGCTGGTAAACGTTGGTTTTACGCCTGGCGGTTCGATGGACGAGCAGCTGCTCGGTAACGTCGCTAACGAGGCTGCCTGCGCCAACGGTGAGAGTTGGTATTACGATAATCCTGCCGATCCGACGCTCATTATCCTTTGTCCCGCAGCGTGCACCAAAGTTCAGAATGACGATGCCGGCACCATCAAGGTGAAGGTTGGCTGTCAGACGATCCCGGCCTGAGTCCTCAAGACGAAGACCCTCGAAGCGCTCAGCGGCGAAGCACCGCTGGGGGTGGACGCCAAAGCGCGAAGCAGACAATCGCGCATAGGGCGGCGAGAGAGCCACCACCGAACACGAAGGTCGGGCCGTACTCACGATAGAGGAACGGCCAGACGAACATCCCTGCGGCGCTGCCTATTGCAGCCGCCGTCGTGACGGCGCCTTGTGTGGTCGCGAGCCGTCCGTCCGTTGCAAGCTTCGGCAGCAGTGTGTTCGCGACTGTCCACGTTAAGGCGAAGCTCCCGGCGTGAAGTAGTTGCAGGGCTGCTACCATCCAAAGACTTGTTGTCACGCTCGTCATCGCCCAGCGCGCGCTGGAGATGGTCAGCCCAAGCAAAAGTAGATGTCGGGTGCTGATTCTACGAAGCAGCTGAGAGGTCGCTGCCATGGCCACGATCTCTGCGACGACGCCCAGTCCCCAGGTAACGCCCATCAGGGATTGGGGCATGCCTAACGCCTGCAGGTGCTGCGTAAAGGTGGAATCGTAGGTGGCATTCCCGAGTTGCCACAGAGAGAGCGTCGCGAAAAAACCTGCATGTTTGCGCAACATGCGAAAGGAGCCAGTGAGGTCGAAGCCCAAGCGTGTCGTGGTCCTCGGCAGGCGCAAGGTAACCAGCACTGTGCAGAAGAAGCCGACGGCCATCGCTGCAGGAAGCGCAACAGCCGCAGTGGGCTCATATAGCGTTGGATAGATTACCACCGCCAATAGAAAGCCAGCGCTGCCCCAAAGGCGATACCGACCAAAGGCTGCGCGGTTCTCCCCTAGCGTCTCGAGCGCCAAAACATCGGCAAGCCCAAACAGCGGCGCTCGCGCAACCGCAACCAGCCCAATCAGGATGGCGAGCGCGCCCACCAAGGGTGCTCCAGTGAGCGCAGCAGCCGAAACCGCAATAGCAATGCTGGCGGTGAAGGCGAGCCCCGCCGCGGCCGTGAGCAACTTGGCGCGGAGCCCAAGTGCGTCAGCAATTAGTCCGCTAACGATTGGCGCTACGATCCCGACCAACGGTGGAGTCGCGAGCAGAGCTCCGAGCTTCAGACCTGTCACCCCGCGAGCCTGGAGCCACACCGGAAAGAACGGCATGAACACGCCGAACGAGGAGAAGTGGGTGAGGTAGAGAAGGGGCAAAAGTGCCCGCTTCTCTCGGTCGCTTGTCACTGACCGCTGGGCTTTTCGCCGTATTGTTTCTTGTAGCCAAGGGCTGCGCCTTGAATCACCGAGACTGCGCGCGCCTGATTGTAGAGTTCATCAACCTCGGAGAACTTGCCCTCGAGCGACTTGTAGTCCTGAAAGAAGCGACGCAACTCTTTGAGCAGGTGAGGAGGTAGCTCGGTGGTGGCTTGGTAGTGACTGACCGCGGGATCATCGACGCAGACGGCAATGATCTTATCGTCCTCTCCCTTGTCATCACGCATCTTGAACCCGCCGATGGCCCGCGCGCGAACGATCGTGAGTGGGTGAACCGCAGCTTGCATAATCACGAGGATGTCGAGCGGATCCCCGTCGTCAGCGTGCGTCTGCGGGATGAAGCCGTAGTTGCACGGATAGTGGACTGCTGAATAGAGCACCCGGTCGAGTCGCAGTAGCCCCGTCTCTTTATCCAACTCGTACTTGAGGTTGGAGCCAGCGGAGATTTCAACGATCGCGGGGAAACAGTCTTCGAAGGAAGGCGGGAGAGCTACGTCGTGAAGCGGATTCATTGTGGTCCTCAGGTTAGGCGCGCGTTGCGTAGAGTTCGATCGATGCGGCGTCCACGCTTACTGCAGTGGGCGGACCAAACTTTTTGATGCGCACGCGGACGCTGATTGCTGGTGACTCTTCAAGGATGCGGTCGATCAAGCGAGCCGCCAGCGTCTCAAGAAGTCGGTAGCTGGCGCTCGTGCCCTCCGTCACCACCAATTCGGCAAGGTGCCCGTAGTCAACGAGCCCTTTCTTCGTGTCTGAGCGTGGAAACGCGCCAATCTCGAGTTCCACATCCAACGTGGCAACGAAGTCTTGCGGCAGATCTCGCTCGGCCCGCGACGCGCCATGGCGCCCGCGGAAGCGGATGCCATCGAGGTGAATCATGTACGTGCGAATGTTGCTCATGAACTTAGGGAACCTTCACCAGGATCTCTCGGTGCAACGCGTCGTCCAGCGTTCGTGCGAAGTTTGCGAAGCTCGTATAGTCGGCTGGCTCAACTCGAAGGGCAGGAATCGTGACGACCCTCTGAAACTGCAATTTGCCGGCGGAGGTTGCGTCCGAAATTTTGTAGGAGATGCCGCCATTGTCGCCTGATTGTGGCTCGAGCGGCACCGTAACCGAGGCGCCCTTCGGCAGCTCGATGGTGACGTCCACCTCGGTTCGAAGGCTGGCCCCGCTGGGCAGAATCAAGGGTGTTTCGCGTCTCGGTAGTTGAAAGAAGCTTGCCAATTGCACGTTCGCGGAAAACGGCGGGAGCACTATCAGGCCTGCTTCGTTTGGCGCCGCAAACCGAGCGATCTCTAACTGGAACTCCAGCACGAACGGCTCGTCGAGGTTCTCCAGGTTCTTCACCTCAAAGGAGAGAATGCGCGCACCGGGTAGCGCCTGCGGCAGAAGCTCAGCCTCGAGTGCCGCTTTGAGGCGGTCAACGTCAGGGATCTTTTGGATCTCGTTGCGCAGCACGATCGCCAGCTTTCCCGTGAACTCCTGCTTGAGGGCGAAGGTTGCGCTGCCATCGGCGCGTAGTTTCACGCTGCCCGTGTTCTTCACACCGTCAACGGTACCGGCGCCGCTAGCCACCGCCTTTTCTTGCTTGTCGGAGAGCAGTACCGCCGGCTGCCCACGCAGTGAGCCCGGTAGATAGCCAAAGGGCGTGTACTTCCCATCAGGAAAGAGCCAGGTGTCTTCCTGGTTTGGTCCTTGCTTCGGGAGCACGACTGCGAGGGCTCCGAAACGCTCTGCCTTCTCCATTGGGAAGACCGGTGGACGTCCAAGTTTGTCCTCGACTACGGCGGGAAAGGCTTCAATTCGCATCAACCGAGCAAGGTAGAGGAAGGCACGCACAGGGCTGCCGCTGCGCGCCATGATCGAGCGTCGCGCATCCGATTCGTTGCCCGGCTCGATGTTCTCGAGCACCCAGCGGTAGAGGCGCTTGGCGCGCTCACGTGGCGGAATCTTGGCCAGTAGTTCCAGCTGCTCTTCAGATTTTGACGACTCGGTGATTATGGTGCGGGCGACGCGGACAAGTCGCGGATCCTCCGGCTCAAGGTCGAGCGTAGCGTCACGAAGGCGGTCGAGCGTGGTCTTCTCGTCAATGCCCCAGCCGAAGCGAACGCTCGGCAAAAACTCGCTGGCAGGTGCAGAGAACGGCTCGTTTGGTAGGGCCGGGCTCTTATCAACGCGGAATCGACGCACAGTTACCTGGCCGTTTTCCTGGACCGCCGGGGCCGGCACATCTCCCGTCGTCTCGATGACCAACTCGCGCGAGCGCGGGGTAACGACGACGAACTCGCTGCGCTGGTAGTCGACGCCTTCTTCACGGAAGAACCACCGTGGGCTGATAAAGCGCTCGCCGCGACCATCACCGGGTAGATCGATCAGGGTCTCGGTCTCGATGTAGTCCCCAACCGCGAGGTGGGGCATCGTCGCTGTTGGCTTGCCGGAAACGATCTCTGGTTCGTGGATGGAGCCGTCGGCTTTCACCGTGCGAATCCGCAGCAGCTTGCCGTTTGGCAGCTGTTGTTCGGCGTGGCGCGCGATGGCCTCACTCGACTGCATATGCAGGATCTCGTGCTCGAGCATCCGCGCTGACCCGTCGCGGTATACCCACAACGTTGCGTAGTCGAGCACGCGCGCCGCTGTTCCACCGCGTGTTTTTTGTTGCCCGGCAAGTGCGGCGCCGGAGGCCTCGTACGCGCGGATCTCAGCAAGCCCATCGATTCGGAAAGGAGAAAGATCGGTCTCTCCATCGACAAGCTCGATCGCGTCTCGTACCTCCGAGGGATCGGTGCCCTCGCGGTGGGCCTGCGCCAATGCGGCTCGGAGGGCGGTGTGGTCCCCTCGGGAGAGGAGGAAGTCGGCCAAGCCCATCGACTTCTTGACGCTGGTTGGATCGAGTTCGAGCTGCTTCTCCAAGCCGGTCCTTGTTTCAGCCTTGTGACCGCCGCGAACCTCGAGCGCTTCGACACGGAGGGCCAGCTCCTCCCGCGACGTGCCCTCGGCATCAGCAAGGTCCAGCTGAAGTAGTCCGCGCGCGAGATCCCAATCTCCGCGTCCGACGGCCCGCTCAAACGCGAAGCTACGCGAACCTGCGAGCTCGTCGATACGCAAGGCCAGCTCGCGAGCCTCATCACGCTTGCCATCTTCCTCGAGCGAGCTCACGTAGGAGCGCAGGACCTCGAGATCGGCGGGAAACCTTCGAGCTAGGTCCGCGACCACACGCTTCTGTTCGGGCTTGTAGCCAAGCCGCCCGTAAAGTGAGTAGAGCGCCTTGCCGATCGCTGGTACCTCGGGGAAGTTTCTCGCTAGTTCAGCGAGCGGTTCGAGCGCTGTTTTCTCGCCCTCCTTCTCCGCCGTGTGAATGAGCAACCACAGCTGCGCGTACCAGAGTCGCGCGTCTTTGTTTACGGCTTCCTTGCGATAGAGAAAGGCCAGATCACGGGCGTCGTTCTTGCTGAAGATTGGATCTTCCTCGGCCGCAAAAGCTGCGAGCGCCAAGGATGCGGCAGTCGCTCGCGCCTGCTCCTTCACCAAAGGCTCCAGCAATACCGTCGCAAGGTCGTGGTGACCCTCACTGCTCGAGAGCGCCGAGGCGATGTAACGCAGCACGGGATCTGCGACGTCAACCTGGGTTCGCGCCGGCGGAGGAGGTGGCCAGCTCCCTGGTTCCACGAGCGAAGCTGCTCGCAGCCACGGTGCGAGTGGATGATGGTTGTGTTCGACGGTGGGCTTGCTGAGCGAGTGCGGCAGAGAGCCGTCCGAGTCTGCCTTGAAAGCGACGGGGACTCCCCAACGGTCAATGAAGCGCAGCTCCGTTGAGGGGGAGAGCAACCTCGCGACGATGCGATGTCGGCCAGGAGCCAGACGCAATGCAACGACGGAGCTGGCAAAGGTGGCGAAGTTCCGCGGATCGTACTTGGCGACCTCCCAGCCGTTGACCCGAACCGAAAGCGCGCCCGAGACGGAGAGCAAGCCAGCGACCTCTTGATCCACCGTGATGAAGCTCTCGACGTAGTGGGTCCCAGCGGCGTTGGCAGCGGGCGTCCCTACCGCTGTGAGGGTGCATTCTCCGGCTTGGCCGGCTCGTACGATGGGGGAGGTGCCATCCGCACGGGAAGGCGGAAACGCGGTTGGCCAAGGCGTTGGTTCCTCCGCTGCGAATTTGACGAAAATGTCTCCGTTGGCCGGTTTGCCGAAGGGCCCTGCAAAGCGTGCGGCGCTGACGCAACCACCGTCAGTAGAGAACTGAGCTCGGCTCGCTGCCGTTGTCTTTTCTGAATGAAGCAGAGTGAGCAAGTCCGTTCGTGCGCGGTAGCCAATTCTCCCAGGCCGGTCGAACAGCGCTTGCATCCGCGCTTGATTCGTCTTGAAGAAGCTGTCCGTAACGCCGCGAAGCATGCGTAAACGAACGCTTGCGAACGCAGCCAGCAAGGCTGTTTCCGCAGAGTCGCTGCTGCTTAGTGCTTCGAGCGCTTGGAGGTAGTAATCGGATGCGCTGTTGAGCGACCCATGCAACTCGTCATCGAGTGCCCGAGCGAGTGAAGCGTAGGCGCCCTTGGCTTGCGGTTGCTCATCAATGCGAGACCGAAGTGCGCCAACTTTGGTTGTCGCGCCACCAGGCGCGATCAGTTCGACTAGCAGCGCCCGGCCCAGCAACTCTGAGTCGTTCGACGACTCGGCCGCTGCTCGAGCGACGAGTAGCGGATCCCTTGGTTGCTCAACAGTGGCTGCGCAGCCTGAGAGGGTAAGCAACGTCCAGACAGCGAGCGTCCACCTTCTCCGTCTCATGCCGACCATCTCCGTCTTATGGGGCGAGAAGCTCGCGAGGGTGCCCAACCTGCTCGAGCAGGATGGCGTCTTCCACGAGATCACGCGTCGGTTCCGCAGCCTTAGCAGCGCCTGACTTCACCAGCGCGAGCTCTTGCTGCGCACGAAACAGCGCGCTTTCCAGTTCACGGGTGCGCACGTTCGAAGAATCCGAGGCGGTAGGCCTTTCCCTCAGCTCTCGCGTGAGTTGCGCGACCTTCCAGTTTGCGGCGACGCGGTCTGCTTCGCGGCGAGCTGCCTCATTCACAGCAGCATCAAGCCTGCGCTTGAGGTCTTCCGTCTCCTCTCGCGAGGCGGTGGAGCTCGGTTGAGTTCCGCCACCGAGGCCACCGCCGCTCGATCCACCACCGACTGGCTGAGGTTGGCCGCTTGAGGCCGACAAGAACTCACGCAAGAGTTCTTTGCCCACACGAGCAAGCTCGGCGTTCTCGCGCTGAACGAGCAGCAGGTCATGGCCGCGGCGTTGCAAGGCGGCCTCCAGCTTACGAAGCTCATCCTCGAGGTTGGCCACGTTCCCGCGTTCCTCGCTGAGGGCCGCTTCGAACTCACTACGGTTCTCGGCTGGACGCTCTGCCAATGCGTGCTCTGCTGCCTTGCGTTGGTCTTCGGCCTCAGCTAGGCGCCCCTCCGCTTCGAGACGCAGTTGCTCTGCCTGCTCGTGACGCCTCGAGAGCTCGCTTACCTGGGTCGTCATGTCGGCAAGGCTTGCACGAAGCTCACGCTCCTTGGCTCGCAGGTCCTTCTCTTTCGCGAGCAAGTCCTTCTCGCGGGCGAGCAACTCATTGCGCTGACCTTCGAGCGCCAAGATTCGCTGTTCGCGCATCTCTTTTGAGCGGAGCGTGGGTGGGTCCAGCGCGACGATCTGCGCCTCAAGCTCAGCATTGCGTTTCTGCAGCGCGGCGATCGCCAGCGATTCATTCTTCTGCAGAGCCTCAGACTTGCGCTCCACCTCAGACAGAAGCAGGTCCACTCGACCTGAGAGCTCGGCAATCTTGTGGTCCCGGTCGCCAAGGTCACGCGCAGCTGCTTCTCTGGCTGCCCGTGCATCGGCCAGGGCAGCATCACGAGCCAGCGTTGCGTCGGCCACGGCGGACTCACGAGTTCTCGCCGCGTCCGCGAGTGCCGCGCTTCGGCTTTGCGCGGCGTCGTTGAGCGCTCGTTCCAGCTCCTCGGTCCTCCGCTCGAAGCTCTGAGCTTTGAGCACGGCGGCGGCGCGCTCGGCCTCGAGCTCGGTCACTCGCAACTCGAAGCTAGACGCCCGAGCGGTGGCATCGGAAGCCAACCGCTCCGAGCGCGCGAGCGCTGCTTGGGCTTCACGCAGCCGCTCGTTCTCGGTGGTGAGCACCGTGATGCGCGCTCTTGCTTCTACGAGCTGCACTTCGTCGTCGCTCGGTAGTTCCGGCTGCAGCTGCATTGGCGGCGGCTGAATCGTGGCGTGCTCGTCGGGCATCGCTGCGGCGATCGTCTCGAGCGGAACCGCTACCAAGGAGTACGGGTCCAAGTTCTGCGGCCGGTCGCTTGCGATTGCGATGTACCACTCCGGAGCCTCAGGCTCGACGAGTAGCGAGGTATCAACGGAAACGCTGGGGTCCGCCTCTGCGAAATCTACGATCGCGTAGCCGACGAAGGGCGCCTGCCCCAACATTCGCACGTCAGCGAATTGCAGCGAAACGGCGTCAAACAGGTCGTAGTAGCTGGGAGCCCCCTCCCGGTTAGCAGGTGGCAACGCCAAGAAGCGCTCTGCTTCCGGGTTCGGCGATGCAATCACCACCACTCCGAGCGGTGACACGAGCCTGCGTGCACGCCGAATCAGGTCGTTGATGTCACTGCCCAGTAGCGGCAGGTCAGGAATGACCACGACATCAAAGGCACCATCGCGAACCCCAACGTCATCCCCTAGCTGAGCAATGACGATATTGGAGCGCCCGTCTCCAGCGGCGCGCTTGGCCATGCCAACGCTCACGCGGCCTGGATGCGTATCGTAGACGTGAACCAACCTGGCGCCCCGGGCGGCCAGTTGTTCAGCGAGGGGCGACGTAGCGTCCCCCAAAACAAGCACGCGTCGTCCGCGAACCAGCGCCTCACTGTATGCGCCCACCGCAAGCGACGGAGCTCCCGCCGGGTCTCCTGCTACAGGCTCCTGATGGAATGACATAGACGGGCTGCTCATAGCACGGCGCAAGGGCCGCGGGCGGCTCGATGGAGCTGAATGGCCGTCTTTTCCCGCTGACGATCGTCTACGCTCAGACGGATGGTTCCTGCCGCCCTATCGCTTGTCCGCGAGTCGTTCATCGAGCAGGGCAAACGCTGGCTTACTGCGGTCTCGCTCATTGCAGCCAGCGTGATCGCCGAGCCGCTTAGTGCGCGGGCCTCCGAGCCCGGAGCCGGAGTCGGGGTCGTACTTTGGGGACCTGTTTCGGAGAGCAGCAGCCAGCTGTGCAAGCAGGTTGCCCGCAGCGTTTACGCTGAGGAGCGCTTGGCGCCGCGTGTGGACGAGGCCTCGGTGCGCGCGCTCTGTGGCGCCGAGGAAGTAAGTGAGAGTTCCGCCGCAGTTTCGCTGCGTGACCTGCGCGCGGCGCTCAACAGTCCCGTGGACGGCCCGGCAACTCAGGTGCTGCTTGCTGCCATAGCCATACAAACCGATACGCGAGCGCTACTCCTCGTTCGGGTCGTCGAGCCCACGGTCGCGAACGCAAGCGCCACCGCTGAAGTGCTCGTCGTGCACCGTAGGCCCGAGGGCGCGGGGGGGCCAGCGACGTTCGTTGACCCAATGCGGTTCGAACTCGCATTTCCGCTGTCTGAAGCTTTTCCGAGCGAGCTTGCGCAAGCTGCGCGCGAGCTCGTTTTCTCGCCCCCGTGCTCGCGCGCGAACGAAGGTGAACCTTCGGCAGGCCTGTCATGCCAGCTGGCTGAGAACGCGGCCCAAGTATCGCTTGCTCCCTTTGAGTGGTGGGCGCCGATTCCCGAATTGCCTGCGGGGAAGACGGGCTTGATCGACAGCCCGTGGTTTTGGATCGCGGCCGGAGGTGTGGCCGCGCTGGGATTAACGGTGCTCGTGGTTTCACAAACCACGGATGTCAGCGAAGGCACGGTCCGGATCGAAGGGACGGTCCCTCGGTGACGCGCCGCGCTCGCTTGGCGATCGTGCTTGCGTCGTTAACCGTCTGCGCGCTCTCCAGCTCACGAGCTGTTGCCGCTGAATCGCCCGGCGAACCAGTGTCGGTCACGACGACCCCCGTCTACCTCGAGACGGAGATCGAAGGGTTTCACGTTAGGTACCATCCTTCGGCGCGCGAACGGGTGAGACGTCTGATTGCGGAGCTGTTGCCCGTTCGTCGGGAGCTCGAAGCACGTTTGGGAGTATCGGTGCTTGACGAGGTTTCTCTCGAGATAGCTGCTACTCCCGATGAGCTTTCGCTTGGTACCACGAGCACAGGTCAAGTCTTGCGCATCTCCACCAACGACGCTCGTGGTGAAGCGGTAGACCTGCTCGCGGCTGTGCGTTTCGCGCTGGCTCGTCGAGCGTTTCACGAGGCCGGCGGCGGGTTTGCTCCGAGGTGGTTTGAAACCGCTTTTGCGGAATACTCCTCTCTTGGCGTCGGCTTCGGAGAGACCCGCGCGATCACGCAACTGGCCTGGAACGACAGGCTCCCGACGCTCGACTCGTTGGGTCGGCTTGATCAGGCTGATTGTGTCGGCGGTTGCAATGAGGAGCGGGCGGCGGCTCGTGACCTTGCACGTTTTGTTGCCGAGCAAGACCGAGGGTTTGAGCGTCTCACACACGAGTTGCGTCAGGGCGGTTCGTTCGAAAGCGCGTTGGATCGCGCGACCTCGGCTCCTGCTGGCGGGTTTCAAAGCGCCTGGCACCAGGAGACCTCGCGCCGCCACATGGGTCTTGTAGCCGCGCTTGGCGTCCTCGCGGTTGCGTCGGCCCTGGGGTTGTGGCGCTATCTAGCGAAACGGGCTGGCCGCGCTCGCGTACCAGCCAGCACCGTTGCAACGAGCGCTGGGTCGCGGCACCGGGAGTCCAAGTCTCGCGTGCATCGACGTTCGACCCCGCGCCGGGTACAACTCGAGCGCCACGTGCTTGCGATCCGATCAAAGTCTAGCGAGATCCCCAAAGTCGAACACGATGGCAACTGGCATACCCTCCACTGAGCCCTCGCGAGCACCAGCGCTTCTGCTGCTCATGGGTGTGGCTTGGATCTTGGGAATTCGAGCTCTGCTGCTCGTGCTCACGTCCTTCTTAGGCAACTCCCCACTGGCGGAGGCCGTGCTTGGCGCGCTGCTCGTTGATGTCGCGAGCGGGCGTGCCGGTGTCGCGTGGGTCAGCGAGGAACTCGGGCGCACCGAGCTTCGAAGACGCTGCGTTTATGCGGGGGTTATCGCATTTGCAGCGATTGGTCTGGCACTGGCGGCCAGTGTGATCGGCGGCTTTGCTGCCCTTCGAGGCGGCGCACCATCAGTAATGCTGTTGGCCTCGTTGCTCGGGGTCTTCACCCAAGCGATTCGTGATGAGTTGCTTCTACGCGCGCTGCCCTTCCGTTTTGCGCGGGAGGCCGGCATTCCCGACGGCCCGATCGTAGTGTTCACCGCACTACTTTCGCCGACGGCATTTCTTTTGAGCGGAGCCACTGCGCCGGCCGCCTTCTTCTCTTTTTCGTCGGGGCTCCTGTTTGCAACGATGTATGCGCGCTGGTCTGGTGCGTGGGCCGCGATTGTTGCGCACAGCGTGGTGCTCGCGGTGTCTGGACCGCTCGTACGGGGCGGGCTCTTGGAGGTGTCCTTCGTGCGCGGAGAGTTGGCAGACGGCGCGCTGGCTGCTGGCGCACCCGCAATCATGGGAGGCGTGCTGATGTCTATCGCCGCGCTTTTCGTCTGGTTGAAGGGTCCCGCGCTGATCCCAGGGCCACGCGCACCTTCAGCGGAGACTTCCAGCTGACCCTATCGCGAAGTTTGCGAGCTGGGATCGTAGATGGCGGCTGCGATGATGCTGTCGCGTCCAGCCCTTCAGGAGGCGCCAACAGTAAGTAAGTCGAAGCCACTTGCTACTCGTTTGATCATCAGCCAGCGGTCTCGTTTTCAGTGGAGCCACCGGGCGCTGACGGCCCCTCGCTGCGCAGCTCCCAATCGACGGTCTTGCGTCTAGCTCTGACCCAAGCCGCGCATGCAACAACCGCAAGTAGCGCGCAAATCCAGAAGAAGAACTCGAAGGCGGACCCACCTACTGGCGGGCTGCGCTTATCGGCTTGGGTTGGCGGCTTCTTCCAAGGCGCGCCGTACTTGGGAGCCTGCGTCCACGGCTCTATGGGCTTGGGTTGAGGAGGCGCTGGCTTGCCGTGAATCGGCTTTGGTCGCTGCGTGGACGGCACAGCAGAAGGCTGAATCGCCGGGCGGGCCAGTGCGCTGCTCGAGCTCAACAGCAACGCCAAACTTAGCGCCACGACCACACGTCGCACGAGCCGGGTCACGAAGGCTCCTCGTCGCCATCGGCGCTGGTCGCGGACGCAGTCGGATCTTCATTCGGAAAGTGTTCGGCTAACGTCGTTACGAGCTCAAGCAGCGCTTGCTCGAATCTCTGCAGGTCTTGATCGAGCCTTACCGAGCGGTCGAGCTTCTTGGCAACCGCCTCAAGCTGCGGTCCGAGTCGTTTACGGGTGCGTGCGTCCGTCGCGACCTCAACTGTCTGTTCGAGCCCAGCGATGTACACCAGCACGCCGGGCGTTCTTTCGCGAGCACCAACCTCGAGCTCCAAGTAAGCCGTACAAGCGGCCTGTTGGACTGCGCGAGTGCGGCGCCGCGCTGCAGTTAGCACTCGATGCAGTCGCGAACTTGAGCCGGCCAACACGGCGCCAATCGTAAATACGCCGAGCAGCTCAAGCGGAAGTAGCCCATAGGCGAAGGGTTCGGGGTAGTAGAGAAAGACTGCGAGATACAGCAGCGCAAGCGCGCCACCGCCCAAGAACGTAACTTCATGGTACGTGGTCGCTCGTCCTCGAAGCGCAACTACAATCTCGGCGCTCGTCTTGGCCGACGCTCGGCTGACGACGCTTGCGAATCGAGCCTTACCCTGCGCTCCGAAGAACTCCTCCACAAGTTCATGCTCGTAGCATGGAACCGCGAGCGGAACGCTGCTGAGTCGCTAGCTTCGAGGGCTTGTTCGCTGCAACGGCTCAAACTCGACATCCACGATGGCCGGCGGCGCACCACTCTGAACAGGCCGCCCAGCGCTCGTGACCTCGCTGGTTTGCCCGGGCGGGCTGGCGAAGCGAACGCGACGCTCAGCGGCCGGTTCAGCGAATCTGCGCCGCTCGAGTTGCGTAAAGACGTAGAAAATCTGCCCGTCGTCCGTCAACTCCACCTGAATCTCTAGGGGGCGTGCACGATTGAGACGGGTGAGCACCGCATCCGCTTGGTCGGCCGTCAAATCCAATGCCGCAGCAGCCTGGAAGGCGTGCACCATGCCACCATTGCGCGCGGCGAGCGCGTAGAGCGCCTGGTCTTGCTTCTTCTCTAGCGATTCTTGGCCCGACTCATCCAAGGCCCTGCCGCCGCGACGCACGAGATAGAAGACCAGCGTGCTGAAGAGCGCAAGCGCTGCAAAGGTGGTCAAGCCTGCGACGGGCGTTCCGATGAGCCCGACCAAAAGGCCGCACACGGTGGCAAACAGGAGGCCAACCATCAGCCCAAACCAGCCGAACGCCCGCACCACAGAGGCTCCCAATTGGGCGGGTTTCCCGGCATAGGTGAGGCTGTCGGCGGAAAGGGCCGTCCGCTGTCTTCCGCACGCCGAGCAATACGCAGTGACACCGCGGTAAATGAGGGGAGCGCTGGTCCGACAATGGGGGCACATCGGTGGGGAGGAAGTTGCGCACCAATTGCAGCGCGTCAAGCAAGGCCGAGGCTTCTCGCGCTTGCGATCGCGATTGTGTAGCCTTCCAAGGTGCTTTCGTTGCTTCGGCGTCTATTGCTTCAAGCGGTCGTCATCGCTGGCTGTGCAGTTCAACTGACCCCAGTTCACGCCGCGGGCGTCCCCGTGTCGAAGGCGTCAGCGGAACAGAGGAGGCTTCCCAACAGCTCTTCACCGACGGCCTTGTGAAAGTGCAGCGCGGGGAACGCTCGGATGCACTAGCGGCTTTTCAAGCGTCATTCGAGATTGTTGCCAGTCCAAACACGAAGCTGTTGATCGCGCACCAGTTTGCTGGCCTCGAGCGTTGGGCGGATGCGTATAACGCTTACAGTGAGGCGGCAGAGCTAGCTTCGCAAGCCGAGGACCAGGCAAAGTACTCGACCACCCGGGCCGATGCACTGGCCGCTCGGAACGAGATTACCGGACGCATTGCGCGGCTGCGAATCGACGTAGGCTCTCGTACGGGACCTGTCGTCATCGGAGGGCAAGAGGTGTCTGCGCTCCTCGATGTTGCTGTCAATCCAGGCCCCGTCGTGGTGGTCTTCGGCCCGGAATCTGGCCGGGAAACGCGTTCTTTCGACGTCAGCGCAGGCGACGAACGGGTCGTCGATTTCGCGACCGCCCCAAACACCGAACCGGTGAACGTTCCAACCAAACCTGAGGTCCTTCCTGCTGAAGTTGATGAAAGCTCGGCGGCGGTGCCGCTGATGGTTGCAGGTGGAGTCTTCCTAGCCCTCGGCGCGGGTGGAATTGCGACGTTCGCAGCGTTTGGCGTGATGACGGTCGATCATGAGGACCAATTCGCACTCGAGTGTCCCAACAAGGTCTGTCCTGCGTCGCTCAGGGATGAGGTGCAGGCTGCTGAGACCGACAAGCTCGTTGCCAATATCGCGGCCGCTGCTGGCTTTGGCTCGGCTGCGCTTGGCTTGGCGTTGCTGATTCCCGGTGCGGTGCTGAACAGTCAAGCTGTCGTTGTCCAAGCCGGTCCCACGAGCGCTTCGCTTGCGCTACGTTTCTGAGCCTACCCCAAGGAACTCTATGCGATTCACCCTGTTCATAAGTGTCTTCGCTCTCGCCAGCGCTTGTACACAGGACTTTGAGCAATATGGGTTTGGCGGTGGTAGCGCGGGCAGCGGAGCTTCGGCGGAGCTTGGTGGTGCCACGGTTGAGGGAGGTTCCTCGGCGGGTGGCAACGCGAACGGCGGAGCCTCAACGAACGGTGGAGCCTCAGCGAGCGGTGGAGCCTCAGCGAGCGGTGGTGCCTCAGCGAGCGGTGGAGCCGCAAGTGGTGGCTCCAGCGCCGAAGGAGGATCGAGCCAGAACGGCGGTGGTGGCGCGGGCGGGGCAAACGGGGTCCAGTGCAACGGTGACGTCTGCGTCAACCAGGTCTGCTGCTTCAACAATGGCCAAGGGTCGGCAGAGTGCGCTGATTCGTGTTCGCGACCGTTCGTTGCGGCTCAGTGTGATGGCCCGGAAGACTGCGCCGGCCAAATGTGTTGTGGCGACGGTAACGGAACCAAGTGCGCCCCTACTTGCGACGCCTGGGAGCTTTGCACCCGGGCACCAGACTCCTGCTCCGACGGCACCTGCACAGACAGTCTGAGCGGTTTGCCCAACGGCTACATGGTCTGTGACAAGGGCTAGCGTAAGAGCAAGAACAGAATCGCTACCAGGCAGCCACCCAGCACCGCTCCCAGTCCCGCGGCGATCAGAAGCTTCTGCGGGGCAGGCGCGTTGGCAATGCTTGCAGGGATACGGGGCTTTCCAGGTTGTTCCGGAGCGAAGTCGGAGGCGCGACGCTTGAAGTTGCCTTGCGCACGGTCCGAAGCCCGGCGACCGGCGGACCGAAAACGAAGTGCTCGCATTTCATTGAGCGCCCGTTCGAGCTGTTGCGCCACCACGCCTGCAGAGGAGGTGCGCTGATCACGGTCTCTTCGCAAACACGCATCCACCACCGTCGCGAGGGCTAGCGGGAGATCCGCCTTGCGGGTAACGAGCGGATCAACGTCTTGCGTAAGAATCCGCACCATCAAGGCGTTGTAGTTCGGAGCTTCGTGAGGAAGCGTGCCTGAGAACGCCTCGTACATCACGACGCCGAGCGACCAAACGTCAGCACGACCGTCGAGGTCCTCACGCCCTGATGCCTGCTCGGGTGACATGTACGCGGGTGAGCCAACGACAGTCCCAGCGTGAGTGAGCGTGAAGTTGTTGTTGGTCTCGAACACCTTGCTGATCCCGAAGTCCAGGATCTTCGCGACGAAATTCCCCTCAGGATCGCGATGCAGGTAGATGTTGGCCGGCTTCAGATCCCGATGGATGATGCCTTGACTGTGCGCCAGATCCAGAGCCTTTGCGACGGCGACGAACATCTCGCAGCCGAACTCCGGGTCCAAGGTTGACTCGCGTCCAAGTCGTTGGTCGAGCCCCTCCCCATCGAGAAGCTCGAACACAAGGAAGGGCGACCCATTCTCGGCTTGGCCGAGGTCAAGAATCTCAACGATGCTCGAGCTACGAACGCGACCGCTGGCCTTTGCCTCGTTGAAGAAGCGTTGGAGCGCGACGGGCTCTTCGGCAACGTCTGGGCGCATGATCTTGAGCGCGACATCGCGATCGATGAGCTCGTTTTTTGCGGCCCACACCGATCCACTAGCGCCCGAACCGAGCAAACGGTTGAGGCGATAGCGCGACTGAATAAGTTCGCCGGATTGCACGCTCCGGGCCGAACGTAAACCAAGCGCGGCAGTTTTGTTCCGGAAACTTCGATGTCGGAGTTGAAAATCCACCGGCGTCGGTTCGCCCCCACGTGCTGCTCCTGGGCAAGACTCGCCCCATACCTGTTCACCGATGCCGCAAGCGAGAGAGACGCTGCTTTGCGATTCTGCTAACAGGCAAATTCTCGCCCACTGCCTTGGTGGGCCTTTGTGCCGGAGATTTGGGTGTGCATCCCGTCCTTGAAGCCATCATTGCCCCCAAGACCCTGCTGGGCTCCTTCCTCGCGCTAACGATCGGGGGGTTGCTCTTCTTTCCGATAACTTCGGGGACGAGCTGGCTCTACTACTGCGTGCTGCGACGCAACCGGTTCTTTCCGAACGACGACGTTCAGAAGGAGCGCGAGCAGCGAAAAAAAGAGTGGAAATGGGCGTTCTACAACGTCGTTGGCAACGGGATCCTAACTGCGCCTGTTCACCATTGGATCGTTCAGGGGCAGTCGAAGGTCTACTTTGACGTCAGCGAACGCGGATGGCCGTACTTGATTGGGAGCGTGGTCGCGATCCTCGTCATCACCGAGCCGCTGGTCTACTGGGCTCACCGCATTCTGCACGTGCCCTTTCTCTACAAGCACCTCCACCTTCACCATCATCAGTTTCGGCAGCCGTCTCCTTGGACGAGCATGGCGTTCCATCCGGTGGATAGCTTCATGCAGGCGGTGCCCCACCATCTGTGTGCGTTCTTGTTCCCCGTTCACGTGGGGGTCTACGCCGGCTTCATCATCTTCTTGCAGATCTGGTCCACCTTCATTCACGAGCGTGTGACCTGGGTTCGAAACCCGTTTGTAAACTTCACCGCGTGCCACACCCTCCATCACAAGGCGAACAAGCACAACTACGGTCAGTTCTTCACTGTCTGCGATCGTCTGTGGGGCACGTTCCGCAACCCGGTTGGAGCGGTCTACGACGGAGTGGAGCAAGCGACCATGCGTGGTCCGAGCGAGCGCGTAACGCAAGCTAGCTGACCCGCGCCTTCAACCATCAAGGCAAAAGGCCTCGTCGGTTTCACCGACGAGGCCTTTGTGCTGATGACTAGATCGCGACCGAGTCAGACATCGAAGTAGAGGTAGAACTCGTAGGGCACCGGCCGTAGCCGAACCGGATCCACTTCGCGCTCAATCTTGTAGTCAATCCATGTCTCAAGCAGGTCCTGCGTGAAGACATCGCCGCGCAGCAAGAACTCGTGATCCTTGCGGAGTGCATCGATTCCCTCGGTTAGCGAGCCAGGCATCGTGGGGACGTTCTTGAGCTCCTCGGGCGAGAGCGCGTAGATGTCCTTGTCGAGCGGATCCCCCGGGTCGATCTTGTTGATGACGCCATCGAGGCCGGCCATCATCATCGCCGCGAACGCCAGGTACGGGTTGCAGGTGGCGTCGGGAAAGCGCACCTCAATGCGTCGGGCCTTGGCCGAGTTCCCCGCGACAACGGGGATACGGATGGAAGCCGAGCGGTTGCGGCTCGAGTATGCAAGGTTAACAGGCGCTTCGTAGCCGGGGACCAACCGCCGATAGCTGTTGGTCGTTGGGTTCGTGAGCGCAGCGAGGGCCTTGGCGTGTTTGAGAATGCCACCGATGTAGTGAAGCCCGAGCTCGCTCATTCCTGCATATCCGTCGCCTGCGAACAAGGGTTTGCCAGCCTTCCAGAGTGACTGGTGGCAGTGCATCCCGCTGCCGTTGTCGCCGAAGACCGGCTTGGGCATGAAGGTCGCGGTCTTGCCGTGGCGACGCGCCACATTTTTCACCACGTACTTAAACCAGAGCAGGTCGTCGGCCATCTTGGTCAGGGTGTTGAACTTGATGCCAACTTCGCACTGACCTGCTGCCGCCACTTCATGGTGACCCACTTCGACCGTGATTCCGGTCTCAGTCAAGGTGCTCATGATGTCGTTGCGGATGTCCCCCAACGTGTCGTTCGGCGGGACGGGGAAGTAGCCCTCTTTCGGGCGAACCTTGTGGCCGAGCGATGAGGTGCCGCTATTCCAGTGAGCCTCGGCGCTGTCGATTTCGTAGAAAGCACCCTTCTGAGCGTTCTCGTAGCGGACCGAGTCGAAAAGAAAGAACTCGGCTTCCGGACCGAAGTACGAGGTGTCAGCAATGCCGCTGGCACGGAGATGAGCTTCCGCCTTTTGCGCGATGTAGCGGGGATCACGGCCATACGGTTGGCCCGTGATGGGGTCGACGATCTTGCACAACAGGCTGAGCGTCGGCCGCTTGTAGAAAGGGTCGAGCTTGGCCGTCTCGGCCATCGGGATCATCGACATGTCCGAGGCGTTGATCGGTTGCCATCCCCGAATCGATGAACCGTCGAAACCGATGCCGTCCTCAAACAGCGCTTCATCCAGCCGGTTCACCGGCAGCGTCGTGTGCTGGAGCATGCCGGGCAGATCGACAAACTTCAGGTCCAGGTATTCGACGTTGTTCTTCGTTGCGTACTCGATGACCTCTTTCGGTGTCATGGCGTTCCTTCGTTCCTCATGGTTTGTGAATGACACTGCATCCACCTTCGGTGGAATGCACTCGGCGGTGGGCGCCAGTGGGCGCCGTTGACCGCTCGCAAAATTGGGCGAACTGCTCAGAGCGCATCTTCGGCGCGCTCCCCAGTCCGAATGCGCACAACTTCTTCGACCGGGTAAACGAAGATTTTCCCGTCGCCGATGCGGCCGGTGCGCGCGCTCTTCAGGATCGCCTCGATGACGCTCTCTACCTGGGCGGCGGGTACAACGACGTCGATTTGCACCTTCGGGACGAAATCCACGACGTAGGCCGAACCGCGGTAGACTTCTTTCTTGCCGCCGGTGCGTCCAAAGCCCTTCACTTCGGTGACCGTCATGCCGCCAATTTGAACTTCGGCGAGTGCGTCCTTGACCTCGTCTAGCTTAAACGGCCGAATGATCGCGACGACCCTCTTCATCTTCTTCCCTCTTGGGCGCGAGGTGTACGTCAGTCTCTGTTTCCGGACTGTTTCGCCGGAACATCGTTGTGCGAAAACGAGCAGTCGTAAGGGTTGCTGGCGGGCCCCACGTCGAATAGGCTCCGCCCACAAGGCTCCTTGTCGATGGCGTCGCCGCAAAAGGCCAAAATTCCTCTCGGTTTCGTCATTGCTGGTAAGTACAAAACCACCGGCGAGCTGGGGCGTGGGGGCATGGCTTCGGTCTACGAGGCCGAAAATATCGATATTGGCAAACGCGTCGCCATCAAGGTGCTCGCAGCCGAGCTAACTTCCTCAACCATCGTCGTTGAGCGATTTCTTCGTGAAGCTCGCGCAGTCGCAGCGATCCGAAGTCCGTACATCTGTGACGTTTATGACTCGGGCCGTCTCGAGGATGGCAGGCCGTTCTTGGTCTTGGAGCTTCTTGAGGGCGAGTCGCTGTACGAGCGTATGGTTCGGCAGGGTCAGATCGACATTGAGACCACCGTCACGGTGATGTCCCAAACCTGTCGTGGCCTCGTCCGCGCCCACGCTGCTGGAATCGTCCACAGAGACCTCAAGCCAGAGAACATCTTTGTCACCAAAGATGAAGAGGGTCGCCTCCTCGCGAAGGTCCTCGATTTTGGCCTCGCGAAGTTTTACGCGCCGGTTGAGGAAGGCACTGAGCAAGCCCGTTTGACACGAGATGGCGCGGTGTTTGGAACCCCTGCATACATGAGTCCAGAGCAGGTTCGGGGCCAAGGCGCCGTAGACGCACGCGCAGATCTTTGGGCGCTCGGGTGCATAACGTACGAGTGTTTGACCGGCCGAACCGTATGGGCCACCGACCAAGGTGTAGCAATGACCTTTGCGCAGATTGCACAGGGCGTTCTGCCCGACCCGCTCGCGCTACGCCCGGACCTGTCGGTGAAGTTCAAGAGTTGGTTTGAGCGGTCGCTTCATCGCGATATCTCGCAGCGTTTTCAGAACCCCAAGGAGTTCGCCGACGAACTCATGCTCGCCATGGATCTGGCTGGCCCTGCTGAGAGCCGGCGCGAGATTTCGCAGGAGCTCCTGCTCATCACCCGACAAACCACAGAGTCACGCGTCTCTCAGCCGCGACTTGACTCGAAAGTTGAAGGTTCGCCCAAACCTCCAGTTTCGCTTCAAGACGAGAAGAGCTCAGATGGTGCGCCCGCCGCACCGACGAAGGCATTGGAGCCGGAGAACTCCGGCGGCGTTGGTCGAGCGTTCCTGGTGGTTGCACTGGCAGGGCTATTGGGCGGGGGAGGTTACTACCTATGGCGGCAACGGAATCCGCCAGCGGATCCAAACGCAGTTCCCTCTGCCTCGGCCATCCCCAGCGCGGCAATGGGGTCTGCGACCGCACAGGTCGTCGTCACCGCAACGCCAAGCCTTCCTCACAATAACGGGCTGCCATTCAGACCACTCGTCGCAGAAGCGCAGGATCTGTTGAAGGAGGGCGACCTCGAAGGGGCTCGCGCCAAGATCAAGGCGGCAGTGGACTTGGGCGCGCACTACATGCCCCAAACTTTCGCGCAGCACTTGGACGCCGTGATCAAAAGCAACAAGCCCGACCCGGTCTGTGGTCTCCGCGGCTTGGGGCGCCCACGGTCCTACGATCTCCTGGAGGAGAAAACCAAGCGCACCCCAGCCAATTGGCCCGCTATCGGAGTTGGGCCAAAGGGTACCGTTATGGTTTTTACCCAGCTCAGCGACGGCGCTCAGCAGGTTTATGCCGTCGGCTTGGATGATGCGCTCAAAGCGCGAACCCTTCCATTTGAGGTGACACCGGAGAGTCAGCAGGTTCAAAAGCCTGAGCTGGTCCCAGTCGGGGATAAGTTCCTTCTGACCTATTGGGACACTGGTGGTTCCGAGTCTGGCGTCTACGCACGATTTCTGGACTCGGAGGGCCGCATCGCAAGCGCCGCTTCGCTGATCGCCAAAGCAGTCGGTGGCGCAAGCTTTCCGGCAGTGGCAGCAACCGATGATGGCTTCCTGTTTACGTGGACCGAGCCAACCGACAAGAACACGGAAGATCTCTACGCGCGCAACTTCAACGCGGCGCTCGAGCCGGTTGGGGAAAAGGTGCGCCTGACGGTGTTCAAACCGACGCCAGCGAACCGCACGCGCGTCCGCTTCCCTCAGCTTTGGGTTGAAGGAGATAGCGCTCGGCTCCTGTTTCGTCTCGAGCGTGATCCCGACCGAGTTGCGGAACTGCTAACCGTTCCGTTGGCTGCCATCAAAGATGGTGCTCGCGTTGAGGCTCAAGCAAGCGCCGCCGATCGGTTCCTGGGCACGATGGAGCCGGTAAGTCCGCCTAAGATGCGCGCGGACGGTCCGTCAATGGCGTGCACAGAGGGCATCTGTCTCAGCGTTTGGAACGAAGAGGGGAAGGATGGTCTATGGGCGGCCCCAATAACGGCTGGCTCTCCAAGTCCGCTTTTCAAGCGAGAGATCGTCAAGAACGTGGGACGGCACCCGACCTTGGCGGCGGACCCAGCTTCGAAGTCGATGCAGCTCTTCTGGTACGAGCGCGGTAAGCTCCAAACCAGTGGAGTCGATCGGGATGGCGCAAAGGAAGCGTCCACCATCGCTCGAATGACCACACAGGATCAAACTTCGCCAAGTGCGAGGCCTGGAAGAAAACCAGGAGAGTGGTTCGTGGTTTGGAACGACTTCGAGGGGGGCCAACCCGAGGTCTTCGTTGCCCGGGTTGAGTGCAAGTAATGTTGTCGATTCCCTCGCGCTCGGACCTTCACAAGCGTCCCGTTGAGACAGAGCGTTTGCTGCTGCTCCCGGTCGATCCAGCCGACGGTCATGACCTTTGGTTCGCAGTAAATGGCTCCCGCGCGACGCTTCAGCGATGGCTCCCTTGGGTCCAGTACCACGTTGACCCGGTTTCCAGCGGACGGTTTGCAGAGGCCTGTGCGGCTGACTGGGACCAGGGCCGCGCCATTCGCTTCACCATCCGTGAGAAGGGCACAGGCTCGTTACTCGGCATCGTTGGGTTGGAGCAATGCGTCCACATGCACCGCTCTGTGGAGCTTGGTTATTGGCTGCGGAATGAGGCTCATAGCCGAGGTTTCATGACCGAGGCCGCCCGCGGATGTGTGGAGTTCGCCTTCCGTCGCATGGCCGTGCACCGCACAAAGGTCGCCGCCGCGACGGACAATCATCGCTCGCTCAAAGTGATCGGAAGACTCGGCTTTCGCTTTGAGGGTATCGCCCGGCAGGCAGAGTGGTGTGACGGCCGTTGGCTGGACCACGCCACCTTCGCCTTGCTCGCTACCGACGGCTTCTAACGAGGTCAGGGCTGCGCGAGAGCGAGAAAGCCGAACCCCACGACCGCTGCCGACCCAAGCGACAGCAGTTGGATGTTGCGCGCACGCCGCTGGTGCATCGCCAACTCCAGCGGACTCGTCACTCTCTCATCCCCGAAGCCAAGGTCGCGCACACAATGCTTCGCTTTGTTGGGACATACCCGAAACGCGGCCTGGTACGTCAGCAAGAAAGCCACATACAGCGGAGGCAACGAGAGCGCCCCGAGCAACCAATGACCGTCAACTTTGGCCAAACCGAGCAAAACTAAGAGCGACGCCCCCAAGGAGACAACTCCAACCCGCAAGCGGGTATCGGCTCCGGCAGCGTCGATGTTGTTCGGACGCAAGACCGCACTCATAAGCCATAGGCTACCAGGCGGCGGCGACCGAGGCCACCCCCGTGAGTAAAGCTTCTTAACAGTCTGATCCGCACCGGCAGGCGGCGAGCAACGGAAATCCGACTACGCTCCACCCGGCATGTCTCGGATAACAACCGACATCCGCCCAGAGGAGCGTCGTCTGCTCGTCGCGATGACGGCCACCTTGGCGGCGATCATCGCTGGTCACACGATGCTGGAGACAGCACGAGACACGCTCTTTTTGGTGAAGCTGCCAGCGGATCGACTCGTGGTCGTGTACCTGATCCTCGCTGGGCTATCCCTGGTCCTGAGTCGGGTTGGGACGTGGCTCTCACAAGTGATGGGTCGCCGGGCAGGATTGGCGCTCACCTTGGTAGCTAGCTCGTTTGTGGCCTCGGCGGTCGCCATTCGAAGCCCTACAACGAAGGTTGTCTACGGATTCTACGTTGCCACTGGTGTCATCGCCACATTGACGACACTCCAGTTCTGGCTGGTCGCTGGAGAGCAGTTTACGGTTGCGCAGGGTAAGCGCCTATTCGGCTATCTCGCCTCTGGGGGCGTGCTGGGAGCCGTCGCCGGCGCACTTTTGGCGGCGCTACTTCTGCGTCTTGGCCGGGTGACAACGGTAATTGGCGCTGGTGCTGGCTTGTTCTTTGCGGCAGCAATGCTGGTTGCCTTCGTTCTTCCGTTTGAGGAGTCGGTTGAGCCGACGAAGGGGAAAGCGCGCGCGGAGAGGGAACCCGGTTCCGATACCGTGAGCTTTCCTCGTCTGCTAATGGCGATGGTCGCGCTATCTACTGCCGCATTGCTCGTTAGTGACTATCTATTTAAGTCTTCGAGTGCCGCGGCTCTCCCGGCTGGCGAGCTAGGTAAGTTTCTGGCGATGTTCTACGCCACGACCAATGTCGCCTCCTTACTTGTGCAGCTTGGCCTAACTGGTCCGCTAATCCGAAGGCTCGGAGTACCATCAGCTATCTTGTTGGTCCCACTGTTGATTGCTGGCGCCTCAGGAATGGTGCTCCTGACAGGATCGTTCGTAGCCGTATTGCTTCTGAAAGCGATCGACGGTGCGCTGCGGCATTCGCTCCATCGGGTAACCTCTGAATTGCTTCTACTGCCATTGTCGCGGGCTACCCGAGACCGGGTAAAGACCCTCAATGACACCGTCTTCTCTAGGGGCGTTCAGGCATTTGTGGCTATCGGACTATTTGGCCTAGGGATGACTGGGATGAGCAGCTCGAGGCTACTGGCTTCCCTAGTCTGCGGAATCTCGGTTGTGTGGTTTACGGCCGCCTTTATGGCGCGTAAGCCATACGTCGAGATCTTTCGAAGTGCATTGTCCCTGGGGCGTCTCTCAAAGGATGACAGTCCGAGTGCGATCAACCTAGCGTCACTGGAGAGTTTGATGGAAGCGCTGTCGAGTCGGGATGAGGGAACGGCGTTAGCCGCCATAGACATCCTCTCCGACCGTCCACGGCTCATGCCCGCACTCGTTCTTCGCCATCCGTCAGATCTCGTCTTGCTGCGTGCGCTGCCGATTGTTGCAACTGCGGACCGAACTGATTGGCTAGGCCACATCGAAGACCTGCTTAATCACCCCTCCGCTGCAATCCGCTCCGAGGCTTTGCGCGCCACTGCAGCAGCTGGTCGACTCGACGTAGTGGCAAGAGGCTTGAAAGATCCCAATCTTGAGATCCGCACTATCGCGGCATTCTTTTCTGCCTGGACAATGACGGAAGATCCAGTAGGCCACCCGGCTATCCAGGCCATTCTTGAGAGCAATGCTGCAGATGGGCCGCTAGCAAGGCGTCAGCTTCTGGAGGTTGTCGCGGCTCATGGCAACAGCCGTCATCGAACCATTGTCCTCGTTTGTGCGCAAAAGAGCATCTCTGATAAGCAATCTGAAGTGCCGCTTGCCAAAGCGGTTCAGGCTACAGGTGAATCTCGCTTAATCCACCGATTGATCGATTCGCTTGACAGCCGTCTCGCACGTCCAAGCATCCGTCTAGCACTCGGGTCGCTCGGCAATGCCTCCTTCGATGCCCTTTGTTCCACCTTTACGGATAGCTCCATTCGAGAGGGACTGCGCACGCATATTCCGCGATCGTTGATGCACTTCCACAGCCAAAGGTCGGTGGACTTCCTCACGCAGGTCCTCACAACGGAGAAGCGTGGTCGAACTCGCTTCAAGACCCTGCGTGCTCTTAACCACCTTTCAGCGGTCGGGCTTGTAAGCCCCAAGCTAAAGCTCTCCTTTGACAAGAAGCTCTTTGAGCGGGAAGCGCTAAAGAACCTCTCCGAGTATTGTCGTATGCGCAACGTCTATCTCGCACTTGGAAGGAACAGCGACGCCGGACCTACTGAGACGCCCGTTCGCGCTGCACTCTTGGCACTTCTCAATGATAAGATGGATCAAGCCCTCGAGAGAACGTTTCGCTGTCTGGGCCTGGCACACCGAGGGGAAGACTTGCACGGCGTTCACCTCGCGATCGTGCGAGGCGATAGACGCGTCAAGGCGAACGCGGCCGAGTTCTTGGACGCGCTGCCGTATCTTGTTGTCGAGCTTCGAGAAGCTCTAAGGATCATTGTTGATGAGCAGCTCGATGACGAACGGGAGCGCCAAGCTCTCCTCAGTCTCGGAATAACTCCTATTGCTGGTCACGACGAAGCGTGCCGGCTTCTACTTGAGGACCCCGACGAGCTGCTAGCGGCTTTGGCGGCTCACCATGTGCTTGAGACAGGCCTTGTCCAGCTCGCCGTTGAGGCGCGCTCAGCGATTCTAGCTCGTCCCCAGCTCGGACGCCTTGGAGCAGATCGTGAAAGCACCTATCCGGAGCCGCTATGACTGAGGACCCGACAGCTGCCATTGAACGTGAACTCTTTCTACGTCAGTTTACTCCAGTTCCTCCACCGAAAGAGGTCGCTCGCGTCATCTCGAGAGCAATGCGAGAGGTGGATCTAGCTGCCGGTACAGTACTGTTCGAGACCGGAGAACCGGCGCGCGATCTCTACTTTATTGTTGAGGGTGAGGTCCAACTTGTGGGAGAGACCTCCACCGTCTTTCGTCGGGGGGCCATCGTCGGCATCATCGATGCTAACTCACAGCGCCCCTACACGCGAAAAGCAGTCGCCCTTTCAAACGTACACTTGTTGATTCTACCCTATAGCGAATGGCTGGACGTTCTTGAGGACTTTCCTGGCTTCTTTGCCGTTACCCGCGATACCATGGGTGAACTGTTGCATAGGGAGATATCGGCTTTGGCCCCGGGGGGTGGTTTCCCGCCTCCCCCTCCTCTAAATGCAGATTCGGCGCCGCTCTCCTTGAGCGTACTTGGGCGCTTGTTGGCGCTGCGCGAGGTACAGATCTTTTCGACCGCGAGCGTCCAAGCATTGATTGAGCTCGCAGAGAGAAGTCACACCTTGTCGGTCTTGGCCGGTGAAGGCGTCGCTCCCGTAGGTGGTTTATTCGGTAAGCTACTCGTGGTTCTTAACGGAGAAATTACCGCTCGGCGGGATGGGCCTCCCATGGTCAGTGCGAGTTTTGGCAAACACCAACTCGTTCTGGGCGCCGCTGCATTCGGCGCTAGTGTCAACGAGTACAGGTTGACTGCCACCCGAGATTCGGTGTTGATGAGCTTGGCGGTGGAGGATCTTGATGACGTGGCAGAGGATCACTTCGATCTTGTGCGGTCATTCCTACGAGCCACAGCACTCGAACGAGAGACATTTCTGGCGCGGATGGTAGCTGACTTTCGACAACGCTAATGGGCTCCTCGGCTAGTCAGCTGTGTGTGCGGAGTGTACAGCCGTCGAATGCTAACGGTACGCCACTTGTATCGGTCGCGGTCGACACGTGTTCTTTGGCTGCTTGACGAGTTGGAGCTCCCTTACATGTCGTTCGCTATGACCGCGACCCGAGAACGTTGTTGGCTCCAGCCGCCCTTCAATCTGTGCACGTCCGCTATCATCGAGAGCTGACATCCAGATGAGTTAGGCCTCTTGTCGCGAGCTGGTAAACTGAGCGTGCCTGCAACATTACTCCGCTTTTCTCAGCGCGTGCACGCTCGTTCTGCCTATATTCGAGCTGTGGATAAGGGCGGCCCTGTGGAGCTTGGGTTGAGTCGGGTCAACCTTGAATAAGTAGTTTACGAGATGAGAAAATTGCCCCTTCAACTTGCGGCGCCTGCTCTCGTTGTGATGCTTGGGCTCGTGGCGGCTGTGGTTGTGGTGGTGCTCGGCCGAAATCAAATCCGGAGAGAGACGGATCTCGAGGCACAACATCGGGCGCGTGTGATTGCTGCTACGTTGGCGAGTCGGCTGCGCTTCACGTCGCTCGAGGACAGAGAACCTCTTTTGCGAGAGGTTGCGCGCGAAGCCAAGCTAGAGGTTGTGTTGGCCCAATCGGATGGCAGCGCAGTTGTAGATGAGAGAAAACACCCATCCACGACTAAACAATTACATGAACTTCTCGTTGCGGGAGACGGGGTGGTTGAGGACGAGCAAGGTCGATTTCGCTTCGCTAGTCACCCGCTGGGGCCACCCCTGGAGCACCTTTCAGTCATAGCCTTTATCGAGGCACCCAGTGAGCCCGTAGAGGCGCGGGATTTCGCGAGCGCAGTGCTAGCTCTTACTGCGCTTTTGATTGGGTTAGCGGTGGCAGTAACCTCCAGCTACGCGCGTGCAGCCAATAGCGAAATTCTCTATGTCGGCGAGCGAATAAGGGATCTCGCGAGTCGCAAGGCTGGCTTGCGTAAAGAGCAAGATTCCTTGTTGGTGAGCCCTAGGACGCAAGCAAGTGATGTCGCAATCCCTGTGCGTAGCTTCGATGAGGTGGGGCAGCTTACTGCGGCCTTCAACATCCTTGTAGACCGCTTCACCGCGGCCGAGAAAAGCTACCGCGCTGACCTTTCGGAGGCAGCCCAAACCGACAAGGATCGGCTGGAGTTCCTGGCTGGGCTAAGTCACGAACTTCGTACACCCCTGAATGCAATCCTTGGCTTTTCGCACGTCCTTGAATCGGAGGTGGACGGACCACTCACGGCAGATACCCGCGAATCGATCGAGGTGATCCGAACGAGTGGCGAGCATCTGAGGACCCTGATTGATGATATTCTGGACCTGTCTCTACTCGAAGTGGATCAGCTCAAGTTGAGTCGCGGCGTCGTGGAACTGAGCAAACTCTGTAGCGAGGTTGTTCGTGAGGCTGGTGCATTAGCGAAGCACAAGGGTTTGCAACTTGCTGTTGAGTCTCCTCAGCCGGTGTACGCTAATGTCGATAAGCGACGGGTACGACAGATTGTCACCAACCTCGTGTCCAATGCGGTAAAATTCACCTCTCGCGGTTCTGTTACGGTGAGTCTCGAAACGCGGGGAGACATGGCGATGTTGAGCGTTGATGACACCGGTCTAGGGGTTCCGGAAAGCGCACGCGTGACAATCTTCGAGGCCTACAAGCAGGTGGCGCAGACACACCTTCGCCATGGTGGTGCGGGTCTTGGCTTGGCGACCGTCAAACGCTTGGTAGAGCTCCACGGTGGCGGCGTCTGGGTGGAAACCAATCCGGCTGGAGGGTCGCGATTCGTTGCCACACTACCACTGGCCATCAATGCGGAGCACGAGGTAGCAGACGCTAGCCTAACATCGGTATTGCCTCCTCCAGTGAGCAGTTCGTGAGAGCCGCGCTTACGTTCAACAAGATAACCGTTTTGCAGCAAGGGATCATGGGGCTGACTTCCCTGATCATTCTCTCGTCGTTCGGACCTGTCATGCTACGCATTCACGGTGACCTCGCGGAGCAGGTGGTAACGCGGGCTTTTGCGATCGCCGTTGGCGTGATCCTCGCGAGCACTCTCGCTACCTACTCAATAATAAGGCGACATCGCTTTTTGCTTCGCAGCCTCGCCTTGGGGTCCAACGCAGTCGAAGAGTCTGACGTGGCCCTGTTGCGCTCGGTCCCGCTTCGGACCCTCGTTGTGCATTTGGTAGTAGGTTTTGTAGCTGGCTTTGTCTTTCTGATGCTGCGACCGCCTGAGCTGGCGGTTGCGGTGGCGAATGAGTTCGTTGTTTTTGGCTGGGTAAGCGCGTTGGCTACGGGGGTGCCAGGATACGTCCTCGTTCAGTCTCGCGTTGGTCGACTGTTGGAATCCTCGCCGCTCGACACCGTTACTAGTCACCTCATTGAGCTCTCGCTGACCGGTGCTCCGAGACGCCTCAGCCGCGTCAATCTGGTATTTGCCGTAGTGGCGCCGGTGGCGTTAGTCGGCGTCGGTGGGGTGCTGGCGACCTACGCGCATCTGCGCTCGATTCATGATGAAAGCCGGGCGGCGACGGCCTTGGCGCTCGGGAGAGGGGTCATAGGAGCGGGGGCTTCGCTGCGCAGTTCTGGCCAGGGGGCCGCAAGCCGAACGGCGCGCGACACGGGCTACGAGGTAACGTTGAAAGAGGGCCCTGGGCTTGACTCAAGAGAGCGGGAGCCAGAGGGCACCTTGCTAACGATTGTGTCGTTGCCCCAGGGTAGTGCGCGAGTGCGCTTTAGAAGCGAACTAGGGTTTCAAATCACCTTTCCGCTCGCTGTTGGAGCAGGTTTGGTTCTCGGCTTAGCGCTGTTCCTATCACTCGTGTTGGCACGGATTGTCTCTCGGGATGTTGCTCGAGCCACCCAGGAGCTTTCGAGTCTGGGGACGGAGGCCGTACTTCGTGGCGCGCACGCTGGAAGTAGTGCGCGTTTTCAGGCGATAGACGAACTGCTCGCGGCGGCTCGGCAGCTTATGGAGCGGTTTCGCGTTTTCGCCGCTGCACAAGAGCGAACGCTCGAGGCAAAGGAGGTTGCGCAGCGTACCCGTGGCCTGCTCTTTGCGAGCGTAAGCCATGACTTGAAGAGTCCGCTCAACGCGATTGTCGGGTTCGCAGAGTCCATTGACACGCTGCCACTCAGTTCGGCGCAACGCGAGAGTCTTGAGCTCATTTCGACGAGAGGTCGCGAGTTAGTGGCTTTGATCGAGACAATCTTGGATGCCGCACGGGTTGACGCAGGGCAACTTGCATTGACCACTACGGTCGTTGACACGCGAGGATGGTTCGCGGATGCGACACGTCTCGCTAGAAGGCTATCTCCCGCGACCTCAGAAGTCCGACTGGAACTCGCGGACCTTCATCCCAACGTCGAGGGAGATCCGGTTTACCTTTCGCGCGCGCTCGCGCTGATTCTCGCTCACGCCATGCGTTCCCCAACTCTCGATGGAGCGCCCGCGCGAGTGGTCTTGAGAGCGTCGTTCGCTAGAAGACTATTGGCTTGTCGTGTTGAGGTGCAATACGACGAGTCGACCACGTTGACCGATACAGAGCTTCGAGCTCTATTTGAGCAGGGGCTCGCGACCGGTGGGCGCGGGCTGACGTTGGCGCTTGGTCTTTCCCGAAGCATCATCGAGCTTCATCGCGGCAAGCTGACGGTCGAGAAGGGGTTACGAGAGGCACCATTGGTTGTGATTCTCGTTCCTGTCCCTTAGTTCTGGCTGGACGTCCCATTTGCGTCTTCGTGGTCAGAGGGGTTGCATCGTTCTGCTGCCTCTGCGAACGGACACGAATGGACGCCGAAGAACTCAAGGCACTGCGCAAAGAGCTGGGTGTTACCGCACGGGACTTGGCCGCTGCCCTAGGGATCGAACAGGAAGTCGTTCTCGCCTGGGAACGCGCCGAGCTTTTTCCGACCAAACAACATGTCAATGAGTTGCTGAAGCTTCGCGCGCGAGGGGTTGGGGCAGTGCCAAAGGCCGCACGTAAGGGCGCCACCAGCATGCAAGTGCTCGCCGACCCGGCACTTTGGCAACTCGTACGTAAGCTCATCGCGCACGAGCCCCTGCGCAAGGAGGTGCTGCGTCTGGCCGAGCGCTACGATGACCCGTTGGAAGTTTGAGGGCTCGTCATGAAGCCTGCCAATCTGCCCTCATGACGATCGGAGCTTGGCAGCGGGCACAAAACTCACCATGATTCCGGCGTGACGACGATCTTCGATCGCCCGGAATTCAATCGCGCCCTTTTCTTTGCCCGTCGGGACAAGTCGCCCAAGCCGCCGGGATCCAAAGATCTGTTTGTCGATGTAGCGGACGGCGCAAAACTGCACGTTCGGATTCACGATAGACCGGCGACTGAAGCGCTAATTCTCCTGTTTCACGGCAACGGGGAGGTCGTCGCCGACTACGATGAGCTGGCTGACGTTTATGAGCAAAGGGCTGGTGCTTCGTTGGCAGTCGTAGACTTTAGAGGCTACGGGCAGAGCACCGGCACACCGACGTTGCGCGCATCGATTGGTGACGCGGCGCCCGTCCTTGATGCGGTCGTCAAGCTTGTACGACGCCGAGCATTGATCGTTATGGGGCGCTCGCTAGGCGGGGCGATGGCCGCAGAGATCTGTCGGTTGGAGCGGTCAGAGGTTGCGGGCTTTATCTTCGAGAGCGTCTCCTCTGACTTGGAGGGCGTCGCGAGGCGCAGGCGGTTCGACCTTGGCGCTCCGCTAACAGCTGATGATTTGGCAGTATTGGATCCGATGCCGAAGTTCAGCCATTGCCATGTTCCAGCTCTGGTTCTTCACGGCGAGGATGATCAGATCGTCCCCGCTGCCGAAGCGGAGGGGACCTTTTCCGCGTTGCCAAACGCCCACAGAACGAAGGTCTTGTTGCCGGGCTGCGGTCACAATGATCTCTCGCGGTCCGACATATACTGGGTTGTCCTCAGTCGCTTTGTTGCCTCCATAACGACGCAGGCAAAGTCTCCAGCCAAAGGCTAAGTAGCCGCCTTAAGCGCCTCAGCCAATTGCTTCCAGCCCGGCTCGTCCATTCCTATCGTAGCGCGTTGGCCCATTCGAACGATGGGAGTCTTGAGTAACTGTGGGTCCTGCAAGAATAGTTGAAGCAGCCGCTCTTCATTGGGCGCGCTGTGCTGTAGACCACGCTCCTTGATGCGTGGTCCCCCACTGTCCAAAAGAGCGTGAAAGCCACCGACGGATCGCGCCACGCTCGTTAACTCGCCTTTGGACAGAGCCTTCTCTTTGATGTCTATCGAGTGAACTTTGATGCCTCTATCGGCAAAGAACCGTTGCGCTGCGCGAGTGCCCTTGCACTTGGGAGTGCCAAAGATCTGAATCACGGTTTTATTGTATCAGCACCAGCGGAAAGCGGTGGCGGGAGCGACCACTAGCTAGCTCTGCTCGGGAACGCTACCCAATGGGTACATCGGCTTGGGGGTAGGTTCTCGCGACTGCGTCAATGAGCCCGGCCCTGGCGTCATCGAATCGAAAGCGGATGCCAAGCGACTTTCGAAAGTTGCTAATCACGCGCTTGCTTCCACTCCGTTCCCGCTGCTCGTTCGGTATGAACGTTGGTGCTGGGGCCCCCAGTAAGCGTGAAAGCTCTTCGTAGTAGGCGCGCCGCAACAGAGGTTTGTTCGCTACGACGTTAAGAACAGCGGGTGAGTCCAGCTCGCCAACGTCGAGGATGCTCTGCGTCGCATCGTCGATATGCACCAAATTTAACCACTCGTCGCCCGGGCTCCTGATGACCATTCCGGACATGATATCCGCCTTTGAGCGCAAGAGCCGAGCGGGCCCGTAGAGACCAGCAAGCCGCAAACTCGTCACGACGCTTCCCGTCCCGCTCGCAAATCTGCTGAGGAGTGCTTCCGCTTTCACGCACGTCATTCCTCCCTCTGTTGTCGGTAATGTGGGGCTTGCTTCGTCGACGACGGCGCCGCCAGCATCACCGTAAACACTGACGCTCGAGCCGTAGATGATTCGCTTGGGCGGTACGCTGAGGCTAGCGAGCAATCGTTCGAGACCATGTACCCAAACGGCTTGGCGCGAGCCTTTTTGATCAAACCCAACTAGCCAGATGAGGGTGTCAATGGTTGGCAGAATCGGCCACGGGTCCTCGTCACCAAGCGACAGCACGATTGGGAGCAGTCCGTGGCCGGCTAGCAAACGGGCTCGTTCCGCGCTTCGCGTGATGCAGAAAACTCTTGCACCGCTAGTAACGAGGCGCGTCGCAACGCGCAGCCCCAAGTACCCGCAGCCTGCAATTAACACCGAGGATCCAGCCATGGTCATGTCTTCCTCTGGGGCGAACCTGGCAGGCCGTTCAGCCTTTTCCTCCACAGCAATGAGACGTTTTTGTCGTTGCCCTGGTTCTGCCACTCATCAGGTCGAGCAACGAAGACTGGTAGATTGCCAACTGTGGAGCTAAAGAGTCGCATGCCTGTCTCACCGAATGAAGCTGAACGAGAACTCTTCGCCGGGTTGCGCGCGCTCAAGGCTGCGTGGCCGATGGGCGGATGGAGCTGGGATTCACGGCTTTCAAGTATAGCGTCCTCTTTCGGGGCCCATCACTCAGTCAATGCGCGAAGCGCGATTGAAAAAGGGTTACCCACGGTTTGGACGCGGGAAACCATTTCCACTGCACCCAGTCGAATTCAGGCGATCGCAGAGCGCTACGAAGGGGTACGAAAAGGGCAGATGCTGCTCACGGGGGGTCGAGTCGATTCCTTGCTTGCGTTTGGCTTGTGGTGGCCCTGGGAAACCTCGGAGACCGTCTCGCTTAGGGTCGGGCTCGATGAGGTCGAGGAGAATAGTGCGCAATACGTGCGCTTTTGTGCCATCTTTGGCGTCTCGCTCTAGCGCGCGACTCAAGGGTTTGCGGGGCATTACCACGAAAGACTTGACCCCAAGCCACGGCCCGGGCCTGTTGCACTCGTGACGTCCAACGCCCGAATCACCGACTCCAACATTTGGCTGATCTACGGCGCGATTCTTCTGTTGGGGCTTGCGTACGGGATCTCGCTAGCGCTCGTCGGGCTGTTCTTGGACGCCCTGTCCTACACCAAGAGTGACATTGGGAGCCTAGCGGTCTGGTTCGCTCTAGGCATCGTGTTGCTTTCGATACCCATGGGCTTCGTGATTCGGAGGTTCTCGGCTCGCGCCACGTTGATCGTCAGCTTAGTGGGTTATGCGTGCGCAGTAGCCGCCTTCCCGCTCATGCCAAACTTTACCTCGATCGCCCTCGTCCGGTTCTTTGACGGCGCCTTTTCCGTTGGCATCTGGGTTAGCTGCGAGACGGTGCTCCTGTCGAGAGCGAACAAAGACAATAAGGCCTTCGTCACGAGCCTCTACTCCATGGCGATGGCGGTGGGCTATGTACTTGGCCCGCTGCTCGCGCGGGGCATTGTTGCCCTTGCTCCGATGAAGGTGGCGTTCTTCGTCTCCGGCGCAATCTCCCTGGTGGCGGCTGCGCTCGTGAGCCTGCGCCTTGCTAGTGATATACCTGAGACCCATGCTGAAGACGCGTCAGTGAGCGGCGCGCCCTCAACCGTCGCTGCGGCTGCGCGATCAGTCATTTGGCGCATTAAGACCTGCTGTTTTGCCACCTTTGCCTACGGCTATTTTCAAGCCGCGGTCGTGCTCTTTCTGCCGCTCTATCTGGTACAAGAGAAGGGGATAGAGTCTTCGAGGACCATCATCATCCCAGCCTTCTTTGCCGGCGGCATGCTTCTATTTACCAATCTCGCCGGTCGCGTGGGGGACCGTATCGGCCACCTTCCGCTGATGCGGATACTGTCAGTCGTTGGCGGCGCGATGGTGCTCGGCTTTGTGTTTATCGATTCGTTCTGGGTGATGTGCCTGGCAGTCTTCGTCGCTGGCGCGACGCTCGCTTCGATTTCCCCTTTGAGTTTGGCTCTTCAAGGGGTGGTCACCAAACCGCACGAATACAGCCGTGCCAACGCCCTCTACAACACGTTCTACGCTGCCGGTATGTTGCTTGGGCCAGCCATATCGAGCCGAATCTTCGACAAGGCAGGAGGAGTTCCAATGCTCTATCACCTTGCCGCCGTCTGGGTGGCGTTCATCCTGTTTAGCGTCGCGTTCAGGCGCGATGACCCACGGGTACGCCGATTGGCGCGCGCCAGTCGCGCGGCGGCTTAGTGCTGGCCACGTCTCTCCCCAATAGGCTTTAGGCTTGCCTCTTGGCGAGAGCTAAAGCAAGAAGAACGCTTGCCGGTCAACCTCCTGGACACCGACTACTACCATGTGGAGCGCGTTGACGCTCAAGGGTTCATTCGTGTCACGAGGAGGGTTCGGCCGTTCGAAAGCGAGCTTGAGGTCGAGCTCGCCTGCAATCCTGTACAGCGAGTGCTCGATGCAGAGGTTCGTTCGCGATGTTCACTGTTGATCGATACCCGCATCGTTGTCGGACGCAATGACCCAGCGTCCGAAACCATGTTTGCGAAGCACCGCCAGGCGATGATTGTCGGCTTTATTCGAGTTGCGCTGTTGTGCGGACCCCGGCGGGGTTGCTTCACGTCCAGAGACTCCTGTCGAACGATCGCTCCGATGCCCGAGCGTTTGCGAATGAAGAGGAGGCGGTCGCCTTCGTAAGGGGGCGCTCGGGCGTCGGCGGCTCGGACCGTTCACGACCAGCAAAGGGCGCCTGAGCGGCGAGGCCGCAGGCAAGCGCCCAAGCGCCAACTTATCGGCGCGGTCCAGTCAGTCCCGCTCGTCGACAACCATGTGTGCTGACGGAAACACGTTGAAACTGTCCAGCGCGGGGAACTCCGTCAAAGTGGTACCCCCAATCAGATCAACCAGGTCTGAGGCCGGATGCAGCGTTAGCGTAGTGTCAGAGGCGCCAAACTGGATCGACGGAATCGCCGTCCCCATCTTGGTCTCCTCGCCGTCTTCTCCCGCTTCCCACCAGTTTGCGATGAAGGGAACACCTGCTGAGGAGGGAGCTATGATCGATGCTGTCACCTTGTAGCGAGCCTTTGACGGCTTCGGTACCGTGATCTCCAGTGTCCCAGCGTTGAGGTCGAGATCGTAGTCAAGCTTCGACACATAGCGCGCCTTACTAACGCCAGCGTCGTTGAGCTCCTTAGCAAGCTTCTTTCCGTCCGTGTCGTAGTGGAGGGTGTAGTTGTTGATGTCGCCGTCGCCGTCCGGTGGCACGATGGTGATGCCCACCTGCGCCACAGTGCTCTTCCCAGTGGACTTACCATCGACCTTGACGTTGTTGCAGTTCGCGATGCGTACAACCATGAGGGCAAACGTCCCGTCTCCAGCGAGCTGGTACTGAGCCGGCACCAACGGTCGTGCATCGTCGTAGGGGAGAATCGCGAGAGCGGCGACCTCCGTGCAGCCCAGGAAGTCGACCTCGAAGTCGTCTTCGTCATCGTTGCACTGAATCGCAGCTTCTACCGTATTCGTCTCCTCAAGCGCGGTCTAGGTCTCGAGCCCAGCGCATCCCACAACGAGCACGCCCACAGCCGCAAGCCAGTTGGTTTTCGTCATAGAGTCTCCCTGCTTAGTTGTTTCCAGAACCAGTCTCAAAACGAGAAAAGCCCAGCCTTCCCAAGCAATCACTTACGCGTTCGAAACGCAATTATCTTCCCAGTTTGCGAGACTATTGGGAGACGTTTGAGGTGCCGTGACTGTGCTTCTGTCGCAGCAGGTGCGCGAGCCGCGCGCATGTCCTCTTGGCGCGCATAGCTAATCGCGTTAGCAGTAACCATGACTGAGCGAATGCTCTCTGCCACCGGAACGGGCGAAGATGAGCGCTTCGACCGATTGTTTCGTCCTGACAACCTTGCGGACTACATCGGCCAAGAGAAACATAAGGAGAATCTTCGTGTCTTTGTCGAGGCCGCTCGCCGTCGCAACGAGGCTCTCGACCACGTGCTGCTCTCCGGCCCGCCAGGACTCGGTAAGACTACGCTCGCACACATCGTTGCCAAAGAAATGGGCGTCACACTTCACTCCACGAGCGGTCCCGCTATTGAGCATAAGGGTGCACTCGCTGGCTTGTTAACCAAGCTCGAGCACGGTGATGTGCTCTTCATCGACGAAATTCATCGTCTATCGCCGGTGGTAGAAGAGAGCCTCTACCCAGCCATTGAAGGCTTCCAGATCGACATCATGACTGGCGAAGGTCCTTATGCGACAACTATTCAATTGGGCTTGAAGCCCTTTACATTGATTGGTGCGACCACGCGCACTGGGTTGCTAACGGCGCCGCTGCTCTCGCGATTTGGCTACGTGATGCGGCTAGATTACTATCCAGCGAGTGAGCTGGAGCAGATCGTGTTGCGCTCTTCGCGGTTGCTCAACGTGCCTATAGAACCTGCGGGCGCGGCGGCGATTGCAGCGCGTTCCCGTGGGACACCCCGCGTTGCCAATCGACTATTACGCCGCGTTCGCGACTTTGCTGAAGTCATGGGCAATGGGTCGATAACAGAAGCAATCGCACGGCTCGCTGCAGAGCGATTGGACGTGGATGACGCTGGCCTAGATTCGATGGACCGTCGCCTCTTGCTAATCATCATAGACGACTATGACGGCGGTCCGGTCGGCCTGGACACGCTTGCGGCAGCTTTGTCCGAGCCGCGAGACACTGTCGAGGATGTCTACGAGCCCTACCTTCTCCAGCAGGGCTTCTTGGGTCGTACTCCGCGTGGCCGCATCGCCACCCGGAAAGCCCACGAGCACCTGAAGCGACCGATCTCGAAGTCGATCGATCAGGGAAAACTCTTCGATACTTGAGCGAGCGGGCCACCACGCAACAGCCCTGAGGACAAGTGAGAGTAGGCCCACAGGACGATCTCTCCAGCCCCCACGAAGGCACACGCGAGCAAGGCCTGAAGGATCACGAGTCCGAACCCACCAAAGCCGTCCCCCGCTTGGACCTCAAGGGCTGAGCTGGCAATCACAGCGGCTGCCAGGGACGCTAGCAGCCAACGAGCGTCATCCGCCCTTCGTGCTCTTGCCTCAGCTCTCTCATAGGCGAAGACCGCAAGCGCAACGATGGCCAGGAAGGTCTGCGTGGAGATCGAGAATGCGGCCATTCCGAAGGCGATAACGACATCGTTCATCAGCAAATCCTGCCCCGTGCGGCAGGACTGCGCAAGTGTTGCTATGTCGAACTATGTCCTAGCTAAGGGCAATTGCGCTGACCAAGGTCTGACACGGTATCAACGGTGAAGCCCATCCACTGCACGCTGGGATCGAATGCGTCCCCACCCGTAAGGTCGCCCTGGATGATTTCGCAGTTGCGACGAAGGGTGGCGTCCTCCGTTGTCGCTGGAGCCGTGCCCCAGACCGTGTCCTCTCCAATCCGACCAATGATGTCTTTGGCGATGCCGCCACATTGCAGTTCGACTACGTCATTTCCACTGTGCTGCAGATTGGCTGATAATTGATCGCATAGGCCAGTCTGTGTGAACGCGCTGTTGCAGACGACCACGACTTGGTTCGGCCCGAGCATGGTGGTGTCGAGAATGATGGGAGAAGCAGCCGCAGTGGCAGCACCGTTTTGATAGCGGTTGATCAAGCAATCTGCGGTCGATACGTCGGTATCCCCTACGTTGGCTATCTCAATAGCCTTATTGTTCCCAGTTCCTTCGACGTACTCACTAATGATCAAGGTGCCTGGTATGGTCGTGCCGCTAGCAGTGGAGCCTCCGGCGCCCGCCATGCCACCCTGCCCACCGTCACCGTTGGAGCCGCCCTGGCCACCAGCTGCGCCCCCGGTACCGTTGGCCCCCGCTCCGCCAAGATTGCCCGTGCTGCTGGGCCCTCCGCTAGATCCGCCTTCAGGATTGTCCCCACCGGCGATCCCATTGACGTCATTGCCCGTGGCACACCCTAGCGAAACCGCAGCCGATATTACGAGGGAACGTAACGACCAACGACGCTCGAACATGCCAAACGATAGCACTTCGGGCCTAAACACCGTGTAACGTTCGTGCAACTCGAGCATCAAGTTTCGTCAATGAAGTCGCCAGTCGAGCGTAAGGTTTGGGGCTCCCGTCCATTGTAGTGCTGCACCATGTCTTTGAAGCGAGTGTTTCTAGCCTCCCTGTCTTTGCTGGGTATCTGCACCCTGCTTGGCTGTGCCTGCGAGCCCGCCGAGAGCACGGTGTTCTTTCTTGAGCAAGGAACGTTCGACCAGATGTTTGCACTTTACGGCGAGCGAGGTGTGCCCCTCGACGAGTGTGAGCTGCTCTGCCAGCAGTCCCTCGAGGGATCCGGTGGGGGAGCGTCTGGCGCGGAGGCCGGGACCACCTCTGACCGCGTCGTTCTCGGTTGCGAGCTGACTACCATCAATTTTGAGCAGGGCGGCGTGGATTGCACCTTCGCCATTGAGTGTGAATCGTGAGCAATTCAGTGAAAAGGTGGTTCGGCCGACGGCATAGGTTGTTGCTAGTGGAGCTAGCCATTGTGTTGATTGCGAGCTGGCCGAAGCAAGGCCGCGCAGACCCGGCAAATGTAGTGGCAGTCGACAGCAAGTTAGAGGAAGCGCCTCAGTCGACAAGCCCTCCGAGCCAAGCGTCGGAGCCCGTTTTAAGCCTTTCGGATTGCACGTTTTTTCCAGAGCCTGAGTGTGCGGAGTCCCTGGTTCTAGAGCTCGGTGTCGGTGGCGGACAGAGTGTCTCGAACCTCGCATTGATGGCTTTCTCTCGTCCGCAGATCGAGCTCGGCTATCTGCGCAAAGTAGCTCCTGATCTGCATCTCGGACCTACGTTCGAGCTCGCTCTTTCCTATGATGATGTGCGCCTCGCCTGGGAGGCAAGCCCTCGGGTACGGCTACGCTACTTCGCAGCGAGCAGCTACTTTGTCATTGAGCACGCAATCGGTCTTCAGTTTCAGCGATTTGGCTATCAACAGGGGCTAGAGACTGGCACGCGAGCCGGCGTGATGGCTGACGCGTCCTTCGGGGTTCGCGGGATTGCAGGCCCGTTTGCACAAGTGGCCGCTCTGACAGACCTGGGGGGAAACGACCAAACGTACCTGCACTGGGTTGCTGGCCTACGCTTGAATCTAGTCGCATGGGCGGTTGTTTTTACTGGTGGTCGGCTCCTTGAGTAGCGAGCTGTCGCGCGCCGCTAAACTTGCCGTGTGGTTGCAAGATTGGTGTCCGAGTGGCGCTCAGTTCTTTTGAAGCAGTTCTTTATTGACGGGCGCGTGAGGCTGTATAGCGCGTAAAGTGAGTAAGGCGTCCCGATACAAGTAAAGAGCCCCAGTCCCGAGTATATGAGTGTGGAGAGGCGGGCCCAGGGCGAGCGATTGTGGAGACCCCAGGCATTGATGGGCGCCCATAGAATGCCCAACGGAACCCACAGTAGTGTCGCGAGAACCAACGCGCCAAAGGCAATCAAGCCAAACTGTTCCACGTGCTCGAGCGCCGTCTGCGGCTCAATCGTCTCAATCACGCTTTCCGTGCTTGACTCTTCGGAGTCTGGCATAAACGCGACGGCGAACGTAATTGCGATATGCGCCACTGTCATCGCGAGTGCCAATGCAGTGTTAAGTCGTAGGTGCATACTGCGCTTGGATTGCAGCGCGGCGTGTAGTTCGGTCAGGAACTCCGCCATAGAAGTGTAGCGCGCAGATGGAACAAGCTCGAGCGCGCGAGCCAAGGTGTTGCCAAGATCTGTGGGAGTGCCAGCTAGCTTGGGTTTGCTGGTCATCGCTTTGCGTAGTTGGTCGAGTGTCATGCCAGTGAAGGGTCGCTCGCCGGTCAGTGCTTCATATGCCACTACCGCGAAGGAGAACTGATCGCTGCGGGCGTCGATCGGTTGGCTTAGGAGCTGTTCCGGGCTCATGTATGCTGGCGTCCCGACGAGCGCCCCCGCGGTCACGGGCCCCAAGTGCGCCAGCCCAAAATCGGCTATTCGGACTCTGCCGTCTAACCCAACCAGAATATTGTCTGGCTTGATGTCGCGATGCACCAAGCCCCTCTGGTGCATCGCCGCAAGGCCCTGCCCCGCCTGAAGTAGGGCCTCCAAGATAGCTTCTGGGGGTCTCTGCTCGGCCTTTCTCCACGCTCCAAAGCTCGAGCCCTCGATGAGCTCCATGGTTAGGTAGAGGCAAGGCGGGTCGGTGAGTGCGCCAACGTCGTAGATAGCAACGACGTTCGGGTGGGAAAGAGCTGAGGCCGCTCTCGCTTCAGCGAGGATAAACTGCTGGGCGTTTGCGCCAGCCCCCACGACGGTATCGCTATGCAAGACCTTGAGGGCTACCTGCCTATGAAGGACCTCGTCGAACGCGGCGTAGACCGTCCCCATGCCACCCGCACCCAGCGAGCCGCCAACGATGTAGCGGCCGAAGTGGGATCCGCTCGACAGCTTTACCCGACCGCTACCGGTAAGATGATAGCGATGTTGCGTATCGGATTCGGCAAGCGCAGTGGCTGCGTAAGGGGAAACACGCTCGAGCTCGCTTCCGAAGACGCGCGCCAACTCCGTGATCGCCGCAAAGCAGCTAGCGCACTGGTCCAAGTGGCTTTCGAGCTCTGAACGAGCCTCGGCGCTAAGCTGTCCCTCAACAAATTGCAGGGCGACACTGTCGCTCGGGCAAGGCACTGGCGCATCCTACTCGGATCCCCTTCGTTGCTGATAACATCGACCCTGCCCACTGCAGTTGCGAACCGATGTCCGAGAACGAAGTCTTTATCGAGCGTGCCCACCGAGCCTGGCCTAACCTTGTGGTCGACGAGGCTGTCTTTCGCGCGGCGTGTACTCGGGCCGGCCCAGCGGCTGACGTTCAGGCCGAGGACCTGTGGCTTGCGCTGGCCTGTGCGGCCGGCGACACGCAAGCCTTGCGTGCCCTAGACAGGCTCGTCTCCCCGAGTCTCGAGAAACTCGTCGCGCGTCAACGCGACTCGAAGTTTGATGCAGATGATCTCAAGCAACTGCTTTGGCAGCGACTCTTGGTTGGGGAGGCTGGCCGCGCCCCCAAGATTGAGGAGTATTCCGGTCGGGGGGAGTTGCTTAGCTGGTTGCGCGTGGTGGCGACGAGATTGCTCGTTGATGCAGGTCGCAAGCGCTCTGGAAACGAGCTGGCACACTTCGATGAGCAGGCCGCTGAAGCGCTGTTCGCCGACGGGGTCGATCCCGAGCTGGACTACCTGAAGCGCCAGTACAGGAGCACCTTCGCAACGGCCTTCACGAACGCGCTCGCCAGCTTGACGGCCGAGGACCGGAATCTTCTGCGCCAACATCTCGTTGAACAGCTGTCGATAGATTCGCTAGCCGTTGCGCACGGAGTTCATCGTGCTACCGCGGCACGCCGAGTGCAAAATGCGAAAGCTACATTGCTATCTGAGACGCGTCGGCGCTTGATGGTTGGACTACGACTCTCGCGGGATGAACTCGAGAGCGTGATGCGCATGATCGAGAGTCAATTGCACGTCAGTGTGCTTCGACTGTTGGCTTGAGCGCGTCAGGTGCGCGAGGTAAAGCCTGAAAGAAAGGCGCGGCCAAGCAATAGCGCCAGTCCCGGCACTTGCTCGGCGCCGAGCGGAACATGAACGAATAGGCAGGGTCGCTCCCCGCTCATTCGCTCCCCGCTGAGGACGCGGAAGTAGACGTCGTTGCACACGTAGCCACCCGCATCGTCGCTGATTTTGGCATCAACGCCGTTTTGCGTGAGGGTTGCTACGACTCGCTTGGCGTCTAACCTGGTTGAGAGCTGGGCAGGGTCTCCAGGAATGGTGACTTCGCCCAGCTTTTTGATGCCCCGTGCGTCGGGATGCGCGCACGTTGACACGTTTCGGCCGGTTGTCTCGACCCGAATTTGGGGGCTGGTTGCAGCCAGCCCTAACAGCAGTATCGCGCCCACGTCGAGCGCCTCGGCCCGTGCCGCAACGATGCCGGCGGCCGTCGCGTAGGCAACGGGGAGTGGTGCAAGCGCAATAAAGGTCGTCCCGTCGAGGTTCTGACCATCGAGTTCACGCGCAAGAGCCTCAGACGGATTGACGGCGTTGTCGAGAAACGGACCAAAACCTGTGACAAGAATGCGCGGCTGTCTCACGAAGAAACCATTGCTGGCATCTTACGCGGGCTGGTCTCGGTATGCTCGTTTGTCGTGATACTACCGACTCGATCGAACTTGCTTCGGGTGACCAGGCTGCACTTACCGCGGTGAATTTCACCAAGGCGGGTTGTTTCGCTACCCTCTTGTTTGCGTGCCGGCCCCAATTCTTATCCTGGATGACGACGCTGTTTCGCGTCGGGTAATAACGCAAGCGTTGGAGCGAGCGGGGCTGCCCTGCGTCGCCGTGAACTCAGGTCAGGAGGCGATGGCTTGGCTGCGCCAGCACGAGGTGAAGCTCGCCCTGCTTGATCTGATGATGCCGCCCCCCGACGGATATTCCGTGCTGCGATCCATTCGTGGAACGGAGGAGACCCGCGAGCTTCCCGTGATCGTTCTTACGGCAGCCGATGGCGACGAAGAGGTAACCCGTGCTTTCGAGATGGGCGCAGATGACTTTCTGCGTAAGCCGTTCAAGAGTGCCGAACTAATCGCACGGATCCGCAGTCTTTTGCGGCTGCGCGAGTATGTGGACATGCTGGCACGCCGTGAGCGCGACGCTCGGGTAGTGCTTGAGCTCACGCAAACGCTGTCCTCCACGCTGGACTTCCGCGAAATTCTGTACACCGTTGTTCGTCGCATTGCTGACGTGGTGAAAGTTGAACGCTGCAGCATCGTTCTGGTCAAAGATGAAGGGCGGGTAGGCTACGTCGTCGCGGCGTCGGACGATCGTGAGTTGCGAGACCTTCCGATCGACCTAGACAACTACCCTGAGATTCGGAGGGTCCTCGAGACAGGCGCTCCGCTGATCATCGACGACGCAGCGACCGACCCGATGCTCGACGTTGTCCGGACTACAATTCCAAAGGCTGCTTTCAAGTCCGCCGTTTGCATTCCGATCGTGTACGAGGAGCGACCTCTCGGGGTGCTATTCCTGCGAAGTCAGAGCAATCGAAACCCAAGACTCGAAGAGCTTTCGCTGGTCCGGACCGTGGCCAGCGCCACCGCGATAGCCCTCAGAAATGCGCGCATCATGCAGAGTCTCCGGGATCAGACTCGAGAGAGCACTTACCTGCGCTTTGAGGCAGAACGGCGTATTCGGGCGCTTGAGCCGTACGCCGACTTCTTTCACGCCTCTGCTGACGGCATCCTCGTCGTGGACGAGCTGGCAAACGTGCTGTTTTCCAATCCCCGAGCGCGCGAAATGTTGGGAGATCGGTTGCACGACTTCGCCAACGCATCCTTCTTCGATTGGCTCACCGAGGAGGGTCGTAGAAAGTTGACGCTCCTGATCGGTGAACTCGTGACGGATGCCGGACCGTCGTCGCGGCTCTCACGGGCGACAGACTTCGAGGTTCAAGCCCGCGGACAGGTGCGTACCATCTCTGTGAGCTTGGTCGCGATGATGAGCGAGCACAAGGATGATGAGCGGGCAATTCTGCTCAGCTGCAGGGACGTGACGCAAGAGCGTTCCACCGAACGGGAACTTACGAACACCAAGGAGTTCCTGGAGCGAGTGATCGAAAGTTCGGTAGACGCCATCGTCTCGGCGGATATCGCGGGGAATCTCCTATTGTTCAATCGCGCCGCGGAGCGCGTCTTCGGGTACTCGACGAATGAGGTCGTCGGAAAGCTCAACGTTCGAGAGCTGTACGAGGGGTCGCTCGCTCGACAGATCATGAGCCTGATGCGCAGCCAGGAGCATGGAGGGTACGGTCGCCTAGAGGGCTTTGAAACTGAGGTTCGAGGGAAGCATGGGGAGAGAATCCCAGTGCTGATTTCCGCGGCCTTGATCATTCATCAGGGCGTGGTCGTGGGATCTGTTGGAGTGCTTACGGATCTCCGGGAGCGCAGGCGTATGCAAGCAAAGCTTGATGCGGCGCAGGAGGAGCTTCGGAATCGAGAAAAGCAGTCGTTGATTGCAGAGCTAGCCGGGGCGGCTGCACACGAACTCAACCAGCCGCTCACCAGCGTTCTCGGGTATGCCGAGATCATTCGCCGTCGAGCGAAGGACGCCCAGCCGCATCTCCGTGAGACGGAGGCTCTCGTGCGAGAGGCCGAACGAATGGCAGAGATCGTGCGCAAAGTCGGAAAGATCACCAAGTACGAGACGAAGGCTTACGTCGGAGACGCAAAGATCATCGACCTCGACCGCTCTGTGGAGGATGACTCGTGACCGACGTTCAAAGCGGCCGTGACCGACTTGAGGAAACGATGGTGATCGCCGGCAGCGGTCGCGGTGAGCGCGTTCTCGCGCAGTTGGCTTCATTGTCTCCAGACATCGACTTGGAGGACGGTCTTTACGCGCTGATTTCGACGTTTGCGGAAGCTGACGAGGACGTTTGCATCGGTGTGTGCGTACCCCAGGTAGAAGGTCGCCAGCTGATCGTTCGACACGCTCCGCGCCCCAGTCTGCCGCGTGCCACCGATGCAGCGCGTCTCTTCCCCGAGCTCGATCATGAGGCCATATTTCCCCTGGCGTTCGAGCGTGAAGCGACGGTTCACGTCGCGCTCTGGCAGGGGACGGAACCCTTACCGGCAAACGATCTGGACTCGCTCGTTCTGGCGGTTGGCGCGCTGGTGCGCCGTTCGAGGTTCGTGGCAAGTTTGCGGCGCGACGCTGGCGAGGTGAACTCGCTGCGCGACAAGGCTGTGCAGAGCGACAAGCTTGCTGGGCTTGGGAGAATGGCTGCCAGTATCGTGCACGAACTCAACAACCCATTGACTTCGATCGTGGCGTACGCCGATCTGTTGCGAAAGCGCTGGGATGTCGGGGCAATCGACAGCGTCGACCGCGATCGGCTAGCGCGCATCTCGGAGGCAGCGACGCGAGTTTTGAACTTTACGCGCGAACTCGTCGCCTACTCGCGACCCTCAACCGCGGACCCCACATTGCTCAGCCTTCACGACGTGATCGAGCGAGCGGTTCAATTCTGCGACCATGTACTTGAATCGAGCAAGGTCCGGTTGGAACTCGTCTTCGGCGATTTGCCGCCGATTCGAGGGTTGCATGGGCCGTTGACCCAGGTGTTCGTGAACCTGTTGACCAACGCCTGCCAGGCGATGGAATGTGGCGGCGTATTGCGGGTTTCCACGAGCGAAGACGCACCCGAGGGCATGGTTGAGGTCGCAGTGTCCGATGAAGGTCACGGTATTTCCGAGGAGCATCTGGAGCAGTTATTCGAGGCTTACTTCACGACCCGCGGGGAAGGAGGTGGCAACGGTCTAGGACTCAACATCGTGCGCACCATCGTTCATGCCCACGGTGGCTCTGTCTGCGCAAGGAATCGCTCACCGATTGGATCGATCTTCATCGTTCGTCTGCCAATACCGGCGCGCAGTTAGCTCGCTCTCGTCAACGCTTGAGGTTCAAGTCGGAGAGCGCCATGGTTGCGTCACGAACCATGGGACTATCAGGAAATCTTCGAATGAACGTGCGCAGCGTGCTTCGCGCGTCATTGTACGCTTCGATGTCCATCAAGCACTCCGCTAGGAGCATCATCGCGTCATCGAGCACCTCTGGATTGGGCGAGGATTCCGAGAGAGGTGTCAGTATCGCGATGGCCTCACGGTGTCGCCGGAGTTTGCGCAGAGTCTTGGCCAGCTCAAGCTTTACGCTGGGAATGTGAGAACCGTTCTCCGAAAGAGCGAGCGACTCTTCGAACGCCTTGGCCGCCTCGTTCCAGCGCCCTCCACGTGTGTGGTCCATGGCGGTCTGGTAGTTCTCTACCGAGAGGTCGCTGCGCGCTTTCTCGACTAGATCGGTGAACATCAGCAGTTCAGCGCGCGTCAGCGGCTTCTCTCGGAGTTTGCCGAAGGCCTCGATCACGTCGCGTCGACGTCCTGTCCGGGCCAGCTCGTAGAACGCGAGAGCTGCGCTTTCGGTGGCGGACCGAGTCTCGAGTTCCTTCTTGAGCGTTTCCAATTCGTCGACGGACTTCTTGGCTTTCTCCCGCTCGCCCTCGGTGCTCCTGACGATGCTGTCGACCCGCGCGTTCCACGCAAAGTAGACGGCGCCCACCAGCACCGCAGCGAAGATCGCGAACGCGAAAGCGCTGTTGAAGAACGCTGTTCGCTCAAAGGACTGCTGTCTTTTAGCGACGATCCGAAGGTCGGCCGCCAGGGCACTCGTCAGGTTGTTGGTCTTGATGATCAGACCGCGCGATTCGACAATCTCGCGCTTTATTTCAACTAGCTCCTGGTCGATGTCTTCCATTGGGGGGGGCAAGAAAACGACCTGCAGCGGAAAACTGCTCAGCGCGCCCACCCGTGTGGTAATGAGGCCAGCTCAAAGGGCCAAGTAAGCGTCCTTTCCTTTCAAGGTTCGACATGGACACAAGCGAAATCCGCAAGGGCGTTAAGTTGATGATCGACGGGAAGCCGTATTCCGTCGTTGATTTCCAGTTCGTCAAGCCAGGCAAGGGCCAAGCGTTCACACGCGTCAAGGTCAAGAGCATGGTGGACGGCTCGGTTCTAGAACGGACCTACAAGTCCGGGGAGAAGCTCGAAAAGGCGGATATCGAAGAGCGTCAGCTCCAGTACATCTACCAAGACGGCGAGAACTACGTGTTCATGCACGAGTCCTCTGGGGAACAGGTGATGGTGCCTGGGGACAAGATGGAGGAGGAGGCGCAGTGGCTCAGCGACGGCATGACGATCGACGTCACGCTTTGGAACGGCCAGCCGATCGGCGTCACGCTCCCTGCTTCTGTCACGCTGCAGATCACCTCGAGTGAGCCTGGCATCAAGGGCGATACCGCCAGCGGTGCAACCAAGCCCGCTACACTCTCGACAGGTGCGACCGTGAACGTCCCTCTCTTTGTCAGCGAGGGGGAGTGGGTTCGCGTTGATACCCGCGAAGGCAAGTACATCGAGCGAGTGAACAAGCGCTAACGAGCGCGTTCAGCGAGATGCTTAGCCGATGGCTCGCCGATTGCGGGCCATCGCGCTTTCTTGCGCTGTTAGCGTGGGGCGCCGCTCTTGGCGGATGGTGCTTTGGGTGGGGGTGTTTTGTGTGTGACCTTGCTCGCGTCGCGAGATAGCACCACCAACCGGGTATCGCGGATGCATGCGACTGCGCTCCCATCGGTGGACGCTTTGCACGAGTGTAGGCCATCCATGTCCTTTCCCAGCCAGCGCTCGCGCGCTGAGCCGCGTCCAACAATCACTGAGCGCAGCAGCGGTACTGCCCACACCTCAGCCGCATTGGCGGGTGAAAAGGGCACGGCAGTAGTTGTCACGCCGCTGTCGCCGTAGGTCAGTTCGACCGCCTCGCCATCGACGGTGATCACGGCTTTGGGTTCAGCGAGCGAGACGAGCGAGAGCGCGGGGAACGAGCTGGGGCAGCTGTCCTTGCGGATCGCCCAAGGGATTCCGGTTCCCATCAACTCGATCTCTGTTTGCTGAAGGGCGCCGCGCGCGGTCGTCGATAGTTGGGTCTTGGGGGGAGCGCAGCTTCGGCTGACGCCCTCCAGGGTCACGGTGCTGTCACCGCTTCCGAAGGTAGCCGGGGAAGGTGGGTCGTCGAAGGCAGCTGCGCTATCGGTGTTGCCCGCGAGATCGACGGTTGCCCATCCGGTTGAGGTGCGAGCTGATAGCTTCCCGTCCGCATCGAAGCGCAGCTCTGCGCTTGGCCATTTGGAGATCGCCGGGACCTCCAGTGTTTTGGCCGTGGCCGGAACCTTGGTTAGCTTCTTTGCGAACAGCTGTTCGATTTGCGCTACGCGCCCGTACTCGAACTTCAGCGAGCCCGCGAGTTCGGATGCGGCGACCGTTCGAAGCAACTCGGCCTTATGATCGTAGCTGATCGCCATCGCGTGAAGGGCATCACCGAACACCCGCGACTCCTTGCATTTGGGTACGCCGGCCGAGGTGGTGACCCGGCTTTTGCCGGCGTCACCACAAAACGAAGCGGCGAACCTGAGCGTTGCGCGGGCGCTTTCGATGGCGGTCTCCTTCTTCGCCACGGCGTGACTCAACAGGGCTTTCCCATGTTTCCCGAGCGAGGCCTCAGGCTCGGCCGGATCGGCGGCGAAGCCGGTTGGCCGATCCAAGTACAGAAGGTCCGCAACTGGGCTCAGCACTTGGGGGCCGTCTCGCAGCGATGCGCTAAGGATCAGGTCGGCAGTGCCGTCGGCGTCGCGATCGCTCGTCGATGCGGAAAGTCGCATCGGGCTCGCGGCCTCGGCCTCGAGTCGAACTGCGACCTCACCCGTTGCGGTGCCTCCCGCTCCGGCGACAGACTCGTTGCGAACCACTACCAGCGTTTGCCTTACTGGGCTATCGCCGCAGGTAAAGTCTAGCGAAAGCGAGAAAACCTTGTCTCCAACCTGATTGAGTGTCGTGCGGTGCGCGCAATGCTCGATGTCGGAGGTTGCCGGCAGCCGAAACAAGCTCGTCTCCTGGCCATCCGGGGTGAGCAGCACCAGCTCGCCTGCGGCCGAAGTTGGTTTTTCGATCCATGCAAGCAGTCGCTCATCGGCGGGTGCGAGCAACATCCCAAAGCGAAAGATGCGGCCTGCACGGCTGCTGAACGAATGATCGCCAAGGCTGAGTTTGCGCGGATCTCCGGTTGGGGTGGAGGCCTCCACCTTGGCGAAACTGGGTGCGGTTGACGCGCTGGCCGGCGTTGCGGGCGTTGTCTCAACGCTCGTTGAAGCGCTGGCCGACATTGAAAACGGAACGAAGGGTTTGTCCCGCTTGCAGCCATCGCAACCACTCAGCAAAACTGCAGCGGTCAGCCAGCGACAGGCTAGGCTCAGCCAAAGCTCAGGCTGGTGGATCCTGGCCGGTAGACTCGTGTGGCGACAAAGCTTCAATGAAGACCCCGCTAATAGAAGGCACGGACTACTACATCGAGGATGGTAAGTACGTTTTCACCGAGGCGTACCATCTGAAACGGGGATCGTGTTGCAACTCCGGCTGCCGTCATTGCCCCTACGAGCCCAAGGGTGGCTCGAATGGAGGTCTTTCCCCGAGCAAGGCAGACGAGTAACCTTTCCGCGATGAAGCATTGGTTGAGCGGTGAGCGGCTTAGGCGTGGCGTTGTGGGCCTCTCGGTGCTCTCGCTCGCATTCGCCGTAGTCACCCCCGCTGAAGCGAAGACGCGCTGGAAGCAACCTCGAAAGATGGCACAATCCGCCGCGCCGAAGCGAGCCACGGTTGGATCTCTGATCACCAAGGCGAGCGACCTCTTCGATGATCAGCGCTACGAAGAGTCGATTCAAACGCTCTCCGGCATCGTCGTCCGCGGGGATTCAACACCTGCGGAGAAGATCTCCGCGTATCGACTGCTGGCGATGAATCACATCGCTTTGTCGCGAGCTGAAGAGGCGGATGCGGCTGTGCGCGCCCTCTACGCAATCGATGAGACCTTTGAGCTACTCGCCAACGAATCGCCCAAGTTTCGCGAGTTCTTCCAAAAGTCGAAGGCTGCCTGGGAAGCAGAGGGCAAGCCCGGCAAAAAGGTTGAAGGTGGAGGGGACCCTGAGGCGAAGGCGGTGGTGATCAAACACGCGTCACCTGCCCAAGTAGAAGCAGGGGCAGCCGTCCCGATTGAGGGAACGATCGAAGATCCCGACGTGCGGGTGGAGACCGTGGACCTCTATTTCCGCTCGGCAAAAGGGGGCAAGTTCAGCGAGCAGTCCTTGGCCTACTCGATGGGCGCTTTTCGTGGGCAGATCCCAGCTGAGCTCGTCATGCCTCCACTCGTCGAGTATTACGTGCTTGCGAAGGACAAGGCGGGACTGCCGCTCTCGTCTCGCGGAGATGCGGAGGTTCCGCTGCGCATCGTAGTACCGGAAGAGAGTTCGAGCGTTGTCGAGAGCCCTTGGTTTTGGATTCCGATCGGCGTCACTGTGGTTGGTGGCGCCGTATTGACAGCGGTGCTCGCCACCCAGCTTGGTGGCAGTGAATCTACGGTCCGGATCAGCGTGAAAGAATGACACAGAAGCCGCGTTTCCCCTTCCTTCATCTCGTCACTTCAGAGCCTCATGCAGACGTGCTGTCGGGAGCGCTTTTTGAGCTGGGCGCTACCGGGGTCGAGGAGAGGGACCAGTCGACCTATGTGAAAGGCCCCGGCGATGGGAGGGTGCTGCTGGTAGCAAGTTTCGACTTACACTCGGATGCTGAAGCCGCCCGAGATGAACTTCTGGCCCTCGATGGTGGGATGGTCGAGGCCGCGACGATCGAGGAGATCATCGGCGATGAGTGGCGTGATGAGTGGAAGAAGTACTACGAGCCATTCGCGTTGACCCCCTCGCTGGTCGTGCGTCCGCCCTGGGCGGAGTACGCAGCGCGCAATGAGGAAAAGGTGCTTGTGCTCGAGCCGGGGCGAGCCTTCGGTACCGGCTTGCACGCCACGACGTCGCTCGTGGCTCGAACCTTGGACCGCTACAAGGACTCGCTGCAAGGCGCTGTTGTGCTCGATGTTGGATGTGGCAGCGGTATTTTGAGCTTCGTCGCGCTGATGTTGGGAGCAGAGCGAGTTGTCGCCCTCGACAACGATGCGGAGGTACTCGACACGGTTTTGGAGAATGCCGATCGCAACGATCTGCGTGGACGGATGCAGGCGTTTGCGGGGGTGGTCGATGACGTTGAAGGGACCTTCCCTTGGGTGTTGGCCAATATTGAGTCGCGTATCTTGGACCCGATTGCCGAGGCGCTCGTTGCCCGCCTCGCGCCAGGAGGAAGGCTGGTCCTTTCTGGGATTTTGCTGGCAGAAGAAGCGGAAATGGTGAAGCGCTTCACCAACCTTTCGCGTCCTCTTGCCGTGATTGACGTTACGCGCACCGAAACGGGTGGAGACCGAGCCTTCGATCGCGACGGCTGGGTGTCGCTCGTGCTTTCGGACCCGGCGCAGTGAATCTCCTGCGAGTGCCCGTTGAGGGCCTCGTGTCCGGCCGCTTGCGGCTCGATCTGCGCACTTCGAAGTATGTCGCCCGCGTTCGACGACTCAGCGTGGGTAGCCAGCTGCGTTTGTTTGCCCCGACGGCGCGTTGTGAGGCGGACGCGCAGATCACGGTCATCGATGAGCGTGGGGTAGAGGTTCTCGTGGGGCCGCTATGCGTCGTTGAAGCCGGGGGGATCGACGTTCGACTAATCCAGTGCGTTGGCAAGGGCGCCAAACTCGATGCCGTCGTTCGTGACGCAACTGAACTGGGGGTGCGGGCTATTCAGCCAGCAACCTCTGAGCGCACGGTCGTCGAGCGCAGTAGCGACGCGGTTCAACAGCGCCTGTCGCGAGTTGCCGTGGAGGCCGCGCGCCAGTCTGGGCGCAGCGACGTGCCGGAGATTTCGGCCGCCTGTGACTTTGATCGCGCCTTGCGGGAAAATCGCCGTGAGACTGGACTCATCCTTCATCCACGAGCTGTGCGCAGTCTCGCCGAAGTCGTGATCGCGGCGGTCGGGCATGGTACTAGCTTTGACCTCGTCATCGGCCCAGAAGGCGGCTTTTCCGATGAAGAGTTGGCTGCTGCCAGCGCGCTTGGCTACACGGCTGTCCGTCTCGGCAGAACGACGCTGCGCACTGAAACGGCGGCAACCGCCGCCCTTGGTGCGCTCATCGCGCTCTGCGACCAAGTTTCTTGTGATAGCCTCCCCGAACAATGACTGCTCCGGAGCAGCTGATTGGTGACGCTCCGTACGTGGGGAGGAGGATTGGTCACTACCTGATCCTCGACGAGATCGCCTCCGGTGGAATGGCGACGGTTCACCTTGCTCATGACTTGGATGGAGCAAGCTCGACGGGTGAAACGAAGTTTTTTGCGGCCAAGTGCATGCACGCGCACTACGCCCGCGACCCGGACTTCGTTTCGATGTTCACCGACGAGGCGACGCTCTGCACACTCATTCGCCACGAAAACGTGGTGGCCACGATCGACGTCACTCAAGGGACCGAAGAGCTCTTGCTGGTGCTCGAGCTGGTCGAAGGTGAAAGTCTATCGAAGCTGCTCAAGTCGGTACACCAACGCAAGGATCGGGTACCGCAGCCGATCGTCTCCGCGATCGTGCGGGACATGCTTCGTGGCCTTCATGCTGCGCACGAGGCAACGACGCCGGAGGGCGAGCCGCTGCTGATCGTCCATCGCGACGTATCACCGCACAACGTGTTGGTCGGCACCGACGGCATGGCCCGCGTGCTCGATTTCGGTGTGGCAAAAGCTCGTGGACGCGTTCAGCAAACCCAGAAAGGGCAGCTGAAGGGAAAGCTCGCTTACATGTCGCCTGAACAAGCTCGCGGCCGCATGGTGGACCGGCGAAGCGATGTGTTCAGCGCAGGCATCGTTCTTTGGGAGCTTCTAACTGGTCAGCGGTTGCTCGACGGCGATAACGAGGCAGCCCTGCTCGTTGCGTTGTTGTCGGAGAAGCCAGCGGCGCCAGGCAGCAAAGACCCAGCGCTAGCGCAGTTCGACGCGCTAGTTCAAAAGGCTCTAGAGGTTGACCCGGTCGAGCGATACTCTAGCGCTTTGGAGATGGCCGCCGCTGTTGAGCGCGCGATTGCACCTGCGTCGCGGGTGCAGGTTGCTGAGTGGGTCAAGGTTGAGGCGAAAGCGTCGCTAGAGCGTCGCAAGCAGATGATGCAGAGCGCTTCATTGCGTGTGCGCAGCTTGCTCGCCGGTTCCAGCTCCACTTCAGGCGAGACCGCTCAGCCTCCCTCTGGCACGGTGGCGAAGGACGAGCCGGTGGCCGTGATTGACCTTGGTTGGTCTCTGCCACCTCCCGCTCAGATTCCATCCAGCCCAGCCCCTCCAGTCCCATCGCGGTCCACAACTCCCGGAGAGTCTGCGACACCGCGGCCCCCCGTTTCATTGGCACTCAAGCCGCTGACGGAGGGCCTGCCAGTTCCTACAGGCACCGGCGCACTTCGAACCGTTCCGCTTGCGGCGGTGGCACCCGCAGCCAAGGCGCTGTCCCCGCGAGCCACGTTGCCCATCAGCGGAGCCGCCCCTCCACGAGCGCCTACATTCGGGACACCCAATGGCGCTCCTCGACCTCGCGTCGAGCCCCGGATTGCGGACCCGCGCATCGCGGACAAGCGGTCTGCTGCGGGCGTTGGTGCCCGCGGAAATGCCGCGAGTGCACCTCAAGCGCCGCGTGCTGAGGACCAAAACGAGCTGTGGGACGCAGGCACAACCACCGATGACGGGAATGCCGAGAGCGGCGCGCTTTTGGAGCGGCCGTCTCCAACCTTTGGCTCACTACAACCCGCGCCGACGCAGGTGCTTTCTGTTGTTGAGCAACCGCCGAGTTCACTGAGTGAGGCCGAGTCGCTGCGGGATGCAACCCTACCGCTCTATCAACCGCCAGCGGCGTTTTTAGAAGCTGCCGGTATTCAGCTGCCTTCAGCCGCCCCCAGCGGGGTCGGAGCGCCCTCGGGCGAATGGCCCAGGGCCACTGCCCGGTCGATTCCGGATATCGTCGTTCCGAGTTCTGTGGGCTCAAACCCCAGCGTTGCAAGCGGCGGGCATGGAATCGCGGCGATGCCCCGCGTCCCTTTGGGGTCGATTCCAGGTCCACTTCCGCAGCCCACGGCACCGCTGCGACCACGCGAAGGTGCTGAGGGCGTCTCTTCCTCCGTCAGCTCCGTCAATCTGACGACACAAGATATCCCACCTCCTTTGCCCGATGCGGCGATCAAGCGTTTGAAGCTGGTCGCGGTCATCAGCGGTACGGTCGCGGCGCTAGCCTGCATCTCGCTCCTGGTGATTCTTAGCCGCAAGCCCTGGGTAGCGCCCGCTAGCAGCAAGTCCGCGGGTTCACCGAGCTCGGCGCAGGTTGCTCCTCCCACCAATCTCCCTCCCACCGCGCTCACCTCCCAAGCGCCTTCCGAGCCACCGCACTCCGCCCCCGTCGTAACGAGCGAACCGGCAAGTTCCGGCGTGTCGTCCTCCGAGCCTCTTCCGGTGCCCTCTGCCTCGGCACCGCCAACGGTTTCTGCCGAAATGCCCTCGGCCACGGCGACCCCAAGTCCGCCCGTCTACAAACCAAACGGATTTTTGGGGCGACCACCGTCGCCAAAGCCAAAAAAACGGTAAGTGGCCAGCCCAAACAGGTTGCCAATCTGTCCCAAGCGCCGAGAGCGGTCTTCGCTCGATTGCCAGGATGTCTGGATCGTCGCGCCAACGCCGCGCTAGTGACTGAAAATAGCATCAATTAGCGGGCTTTTCGGGCGGACCTACGGTGGCATGCGGCCTGCTTTACCCTCCGCCGTGACACCACTTTCCAAAGTCGACAGATTCGAGCGAGCGCCGCTGGGCACACGAATCCTCCTTGTGGCAGCTAGCCTGTTGCTAGCCTTCTCCGTCGTCGTGTCGGGTCTCGCCTTCCTGGCAATAACTGTAACGAAGTCCGTTTTTCCGCAGGAAAGGCAACACAGCTCTGCGGACCCGGAAGAAGTCGCAGAGGGGGTCGCATCCCCCTCGCCGGTCGCAGCCCGTTCGGCTACGAGGGCAACTGCAGGTAAGTCCAGGACGGCCGCTAGTCGGCCGGCCAAGGAAGCCCGATCCAAGGGAGAGAGTTTGGAATGAGCCGGCGTCTATTTTCTGCCTCAACTCTTGCGGCCGGGGCCGCCAGGGTGCTCGCGATCACTGCGGTTGCATCGGCTGGCTTGTTCGCCTTGCCCGCGGAGGCGCAGTTGACACCCCGAGGCAAGCCGGTGCTCAAGACTCCCGTACGTGGTCCTGCGGTAAAGCCAGCGCCAGCTGCCCCTGCGGATCCCGACGCCAAAGCCGATCCTGACGCCAAGCCAGACCCGGGAGCCACTCCGCGCGCGGGATCTCCCTCGGGTACAACCAAAAAGGATCCGGTTTCGGCGCTCGCCGCACCCTCCGACATCGAGCATCGGCCGTTGCCCGGCAACACCAAGGTCAAGTTCAGCCTGGAGGACACTGACCTGCCAACGCTGGTCAAGGCGGTCAGTGAGATCACCGGCCGGCGGTTCATTTACGGCAGCAAGCTGCATCAGATCAAAGTGACCGTGTATTCGCCCGAAACGGTGAGCGCGGCCGAGGCATATGCGGCCTTTCTCTCAATCCTCAATTCGAACGGAATGACCGTCGTTCCGCACGGCGCGTATCTCGAGATCGTCGAGTCGCAGAACGCATCGCGCCAGCCCACGCCGATCTACGGAACGGCCTCGCCGGTGCCCGCGGAGGACCGCTTCGTGACGCGCCTCTATCGCGTCAACAACATCGACGCAGCCGAGGTTGCTCAGCTGCTTGGCAACAACTTCAAGTCGAACGACGCGAATATCACCACGTACGGGCCGGGCAACCTGCTGATCATCACTGATACGGGCTCAAACATTCGCAGGATGTTGCGCATCGTCGAGGAGCTTGATGTCGGCTCAGCCGGCGACCAAATCTGGGTGCAGCCCGTCTTCAATTCATCGGCGACGGACGCTGCGGCCAAGCTCAACGAGATCCTGGGTAAAGGCTCGAAGGGCGAGAACTCGGTCGTCATTCCGGATGAGCGCACCAACTCGCTGATCATCACCGCGACGAAGAACGACTACGACAAGATTCTTGAGCTGATCAAGCGAGTGGCTGATGCTCCGATCGTCGAGGGAGACAACCAGATCCACGTTTTGCCGCTGCAGCACGCTCAGTGTTCGGAGCTGTCGGGCACGCTCGGTAGCGTGTTGGGAACGGGAGGCGGCGGTGCACGACCTGCGGGTGGCGGCGCACGAGCACCAGGTGCCGGTGGTCGAGCAGCTGCCCCGGCGGCCAGCGCATCCGCTGGTTCGGGCGGGGAAGACATCTTCGAGGGCGCGGTCAAGGTGAGCTGTGACGAGGCCACCAACACCCTGCTGACGACCTCATCGATGCGGGACTACGCCCATCTCCGCGCCGTGATCGATCAGCTCGATCAGCCCCGACGACAGGTCTTCATCGAGGCCGTAATCATGGACCTCAACGTCAACAACACGCTCGACCTCGGGATCGCCTATCACGGCGGCGCACCGTTCGACGTGGCGGGTGAAAGCGGCGGCGCGGTCTACGGCGGTAACAACATCGGGCAGAGCGTCACCGGCTTACCTGCTGAGCTCGGAGCGCTGGCGCTCGGTATCCGCGGGCCCGAACTCGAAGCGACCGAGAACATTCTTGGTACCGGCCTTTCGATTCCGGCGCTTGGCGTAGTGCTTCACGCGCTCGGCAATGACGGTAACTCCAACGTTTTGGCGACGCCGCACATCATCGCGACCGACAATGTGGAAGCCAGCATCGATGTTGGGCAGAGCGTGCCCCTGCAAACGAACGCCGGTGGTTTGGGCGGGTTGCTCGGGGCTGCGGGTGGTGCCGCAGGAGCTGCAGGCGGTCTCGCGGGGGCGCTCGGCGGGCTTGGCGGCCTGGGAGGATTCTCCGCTCCTTACAAGGACGTCGGCATCAAACTCTCCATCAAGCCGCACGTTAACGACTCGGACCAGGTCCGACTCGAGATCAAGGAGGAGATCAGCGAGGTCGGTTCCTCCCCGCAAGGCACGCTAGGTGCTGTCACCATCAACCAGCGTCGTGCCGACACTACGTTGATCGTTCGGGATCAGCAGACGGTCGTGATCGGCGGTCTGATGCGGGATCAGGAGACGACGAGCGAGACCAAGATCCCCATTCTTGGTGACATTCCCATCCTTGGAGCGCTCTTTCGTCAACAGAAGAAGACGATGGCAAAGACCAATCTGTTGCTGATCCTCACGCCCTACGTCGTCAGGGATCAGTCGGATTTGAGAGCCATTTTTGAGCGCAAGATGCAAGAGCGCCAAGAGTTCCTCGACCGCTACTTCGTATTCAACGAGGACCAAGCATGGGAGCCGCCCAAGGATTTCTCACGCGCCAACGGCTTGGTCGAGACCATTCGCCAGACCATGCTCGACCTGAAGGACAAGGAGCGCCTTGAGAATGAGGCCCGGCCTCGCGGCCCACGTACCCACGAGCCGGTCGAGCCGATCTCGCTACCTTCGATTGGTTCGGCGCCCAAGTCTGGCTCGACCTCGGTTGGCTCGGACTCGAGTTCGCGACCGGCCTCCACTTCCTCAACGTCGAAGGAGCCTTCACGAGGCAAGCTGAAGCCGTCCACGGGCATTCCGAAGATCCAAACGCCGCCTCCGAGCGGCGGGGACCGCGTGGAGTAAACGTGGCAACAGCTCTCCAAGCGCATAGCGAATATCTGGGAGAGATCCTGGTTCGTCATGGAGTTTTGACGGCAGATCGGATTCCTCCGCTCGTGCAGACCGTTCGGGAGAAGGGTCAGGGGCTGGTCGACATTTTGGTGATCGGCAAGTTGGCCGATGAGCGGGCGATCGCTCAAGCGCTGGCAAACGAGTGCGGTCTCGGCTTCATGCAGAAGATCGACGTCGACGCGATCCCCGACACCGTTGCAGCCAAGGTGCCCATCACCTACGCGAAGCAGCACCGCATTTTTCCGCTCGCTGAGCATGCCGACGTCGTTTACTGCGTAACGGCGGATCCCCTCGATGTGACGGCGATCGACGATGTTCGCGCGCTATTCGGCAAGCGCATCGAGCTCGCCGTGGCCACCAGTGAGACCGTGCTCGACGCAATCAACCGCGTTTGGGAGCGTAAAGAGACTGGGGGCAACCTCGAGGGCGATCAGGCCAACGAGGAGGACCAGATTGTCGACATCCTCGACTCTGACGATGAAGCCCCCATCATCGCCTGGGTCAATGGACTCTTCGCTCAGGCCGTCCGTGAGCGAGCCAGCGATATCCACATCGAGCCTGAAGAGCGGGATGTGGTCGTGCGCTTCCGTGTCGACGGAGAGCTCTACATCGTGCGGCGCGCCTCCAAGCAGTTCATGGCGCCGATCGTGAGCCGCGTGAAGATCATGGCTTCGCTCAACATTGCTGAGAAGCGGTTGCCACAAGATGGTCGCATACCACTGAAGATCGCTGGCAAGAGCGTCGATATCCGCGTTTCTACGGTGCCGACCAGCCGCGGCTTCGAACGCATCGTGATGCGTATTCTACAAAAGACGAGCGTCTTGCTGAGCCTCGAGGACCTCGGCTTCGCGAACCGCGAGTTCCGCATCATGGATGAGCTCGTCCACCGTCCTGACGGCATCATCTTGGTTACTGGCCCAACCGGCAGCGGTAAGACAACGACGCTGTACGCGTGTCTCAACCGCATCAACCAGCCCAATGTGAACATCCTCACGGCGGAGGACCCGGTCGAGTACGAGATTGGCGGTTTGCACCAGGTCCACGTCCAACCGTCGATCGGTCTGACCTTTGCGAGCGCGCTGCGAGCCTTTCTCCGACAAGATCCGGACGTCGTCATGGTCGGTGAAATTCGTGACAAGGAGACAGCCGATATAGCGATTCACGCTTCGCTCACCGGCCATCTCGTGCTTTCCACGCTGCACACCAATGACGCCCCAGGTGCCGTGACGCGTCTCGTTGAAATGGAGATTGAGCCGTTCCTCGTTCGCTCCAGCGTCATCGGCGTGCTCGCGCAGCGGCTCGTCCGAATGCTGTGCCCGCATTGTCGCGTTCCTTACGAACCCGGTGACTATGAGCTGTTCCAGCTCGGGCTCGACCCTGCGCGGCTTGAACAGAAGGCCAAGCGAGTGCTCAAGGGCCGCTACAACGTCAACGAGCTCAACTACGAGTTCATCGGACAAAACATGGGCCCCGACCCTGTGTTTTACAAGCCAGGTGGTTGCGAAGCATGCGGACAAAAGGGCTACCTTGGGCGTCGCGGTATCTATGAATTGATGCTGGTCGATGATGCCGTTGGCCCGCTGATTCTCCGCAACGCCGACGCAATGAGCGTGAAGCGCGAGGCCATTCGAGCGGGGATGGACACGCTGCGTGATGACGGCGCCCGCAAAGTTCTTCGTGGGCTCACCACCGTTGAAGAGGTGCTCGCCGCGACGCAAGAAGACGTTTTGGTCGACGAGTAGTTCAGAGGAGCAGAGTTTTGGCTGTTTTTGAGTACCGCGGCATTCTAGTCGGCACAGGCAAGCCCACCAAGGGCGTGCGTGATGCCGAGAACGCGAAGGCGTTGCGTGCCGCGTTGCGCAAAGACGGTGTGCTGCTGACGAGCGCTACCGAAGAGAAACAGGCGAAGGAGAAAGCCAAGAAGGACATCAAGTTCCTTTCTTTCTTGGGGCGCCCGGGCGCTGGCGATATCGCCATCATGACGCGCCAGTTGACCACGCTGTTGCGCGCCGGCATCCCGCTCTTCGAGTCGCTCAACGCTCTGATAGACCAAGTCGAGCAAGTAGCGCTGCAACGTGCGCTAACCAACATTCGCGAGCAGGTGAAGGAAGGCTCCACCTTTGCGAAAGCACTGCAGTCGCATCCCGACATCTTCGCGCCGCTTTACGTGAACATGGTTCGTGCTGGTGAGGCCTCCGGAACGCTCGAGTCGGTGCTCGAGCGTCTGACGGTGTTCATGGAGAACCAGGCCAAGCTGAAGGGCAAGGTCACGGCGGCTCTGGCCTACCCTGTGCTCATGGCGATCATCGGGACGCTGTTGATCTCGGTGTTGATGATCGCCGTGGTGCCCAATCTAATTACGACGTTCCAGTCGATGGATCAGGCGCTGCCTTGGTACACCGAACTGTTGATCTTCACGAGCGGGTTCCTTGGCAGTTACTGGTGGTTGATCCTGGTCGTGCTCGGGCTCAGTTGGTGGGGCTTCACGAGTTGGAAGCGAACGCCCGTCGGCCGGCTCGCCTGGGACGGGTTCACCCTGAAAATTCCGGTGTTCGGCTCACTGATATCCATGTTGAGCATCGGCCGCTTCACGCGCACGCTTTCAACTCTGCTCGCTGCTGGCGTGGACTTGCTCGCCGCGATGGACATCGTGCGCAACGTGCTCGGTAACGCTGTGCTCGAGAAGGTGGTTGAAGAGGCCACGTCCAGCATTCGCGAGGGCCAAAGCATCTCGGAGCCACTCAAGCGTAGCAAGCGCTTTCCGCCGATCGTCACCCACATGATTGCGATTGGAGAGAAGAGCGGTCAACTCGAGGAGATGCTCGAGAACGTGGCCGTATCTTATGATTCCGCGGTGGAGACGCGGGTGCAGGTTCTGACCAGCCTGCTCGAGCCGCTCATGATCGTGGTCATGGGTGGAGCCGTCGCATTCATCGCCTTCTCCATCCTCATGCCGCTCATTCAGATGAGCAACTTCGCAGGTTGATGATGCGAAGACGCGAACGTGAAAAGACGATCTTTTTCCCTTGGGAGCGGCCGGCATCGCTGTGGCGCAGGTTGGGTATCTCGCGGACCCGCCCGATCGTGATTGCTGCCGCATTCATTGGGCTATTGGCCTTGCTCGGGCTGCGAGAGCGACGCGCCGTCGGCGTGCGTTTGACGCGCGCGACGATCGCGGTCGTGGCCAAGGCCGTCGATAAATACCGCGCCGATCACGAAGGTCGCTGTCCAGCGAACGTCGCCGACTTGAAGACCGAGGGCTACATTGAGTTTGAGCCGGTCGATGCGTGGCGTCAGCCGCTGCGGCTGCTTTGCCCGGGCTTTAGTCACCCCGATAGCTACGATTTGATGAGCGACGGTCCTGATGGCGCTTTTGGCGGATTGGACCGAATCGAATGACGCGGCAATGGTTTGAGATAGGACAAGGAGAGGAGCCTTTCATGGTGCGCACGGATCGATTGGGAGATGACTTGGTTGAGACGGGTTTGCGACTCGGTACTCGTCTGCGTGCCCGCAAGGTTCGAAGAGGCGTAACGCTGGTCGAGGTCTTGATCGTCGTCGCGATCATGGCCGTGATTGCGGGTGGAGCCACGCTGCTCATCTTCCCGCAGTTTTTGAAGGCAAGAATTCAGGCGGCCCAGATTGGGGCTGACGTCGTTCGCCAAGCTGCGGAGCTCTACCTCAACACCGATGGGGACTCAGCCGTCTGTCCGACGGTGAAGGACTTGGTCGAGTCAAAGAAGCTGGACGGTAAGAAGACTGACGACCCGTGGGGACATCAGTACCGCATCGTTTGTGATAGCGAGGATGGCGACCTCCGCGTCTACTCAAACGGTAAGGACGGCAAAGAGAACACGCCCGATGACGTTCGGGACGATTCCAAGCCGGCAGACATCAAGCGAATCGCGAACCTGTAGTATGCAAGGCGCGCCTCCCACCGAGTCGGTTGCCTGGCGGGTTCGTCAGGCCGTGGGCCCTTCTTCCGGGGCTCTTGGGGGGGCGCGTGTGTTTGCTAATTGTCGTTTGCGACGTGGCGTTACGCTCGTCGAGATCATCATCGTGCTGGTGATCATCTCTGCGATCGCTGGGATCGCCGTCATCAGTCTGGGAGCGGTCGGCTCCGCGCGTCTAAAGCAGGCGGCTACGCAGATTGCTGGTTCGACGAGAGTGGCGTACGCGCACGCGACAGCCGTCTCGAAAGTCGTTCGTCTCAACTTCGATTTCACCGAGAGTAAGATCTACCTTGAGGAGGCGGAGGGTCGACACCTGCTCGCCAATGACCGCAACGGCGGTGCTGAGGCCGCAAACGACATCGAGGCTCAGGCCGCGGAGAACGCCGCTGCATCAACTTTGCGAGCGCCAAAGTCGACCTTCCGAGCCGCGGAGACGATCGGTTTTCCGGAAGAGGGTGTGGAGCTACCAAGCACGATTCAGTTTTGGCAGGTCCAAGCGGCCCATCAGCCGGAGCCCATCCGTGATGGTAACGCCTACCTCTACTTCTTTCCGGGCGGGCAGACTCAGCACGCTGCCATCCAACTACGCATGAGCAACGCCTCCGAGGACGACACGCACGGGTTCATGACCGTGTTGATCTCGCCCCTGTCCGGCAAAGCGACGATCAAGCGAGGACGTCTGGATCCTCCCAACCCTCTGACGGCGGAAGCTGCCTCCGAACTTGGGGATCCAGGATGAAGCGAAGAGGCTTTACGCTGCTCGAAGTGCTGGTCGCTGTAGCCATTCTTGGCGTCGGCGTTACGGCCATATTTTCGGCTCAGTGGGTGAGCTTCGCCAGCATCAAGCACGCGCGCAACGAGAGCGAGGCCATTGGGCTCGTGCGCTGCAAGATGAGCGAGTTGGATTGGGATCTGGAGCAAAACGGATACCAAATCACCGACATCGAGGATAGCGGCCCGTGTTGTGACGCTATCGAGAAGCCCGGCATGGTCTGTCGTTGGAGCGTGACGAAGCCGGAGTTTCCGCCGGCTCAGTTCGGTCAGCTCGATCTCGATTCGGAACTCGACTTTGGCAGCGGGCCTTCCCTGGTTCCTGGGCTCGGTGGGCCGGGTAACGCGTCTGCTCCCGGTGGCGCGGCGATGAGCTTTCTCAAGGCCGGTAACTCAACCTTTGCCCAACAATCGGGAGACGTTTCGGACGTCGCTGATTCTTTCTTGGGCGGCGGCGACGGCATGATGGACGGCATCGCTGCGTTGGTGATGCAGATTGTCTACCCTGACCTCAAAGCCATATTCGAAGCAGGTACGCGGCGCGTGAACGTTCGCGTCAGCTGGTACGAGGGCAAGAAGGAATACTCGATCGAACTCGAGCAGTGGGTCACCAACTCGAAGGAGGCTGGTGTCTACGCGAACCTGAGCGGCCTAACCGAAGAAGAAGAGGAAGAGGACACCAAGTCGCCAGAAAAAGAGAAGGAGAAGAGGTGAGGCGCTCGGCGCGACATCTTCGACGGGGCGTGACCCTGATCGAGATCATGGTCGCCATCGGCATCATGACGTTGGTGGCCAGCATCACCTACGGCGCGTTCGACGCCATGAGTCGCACCAAGAAGAGCGTCGATGAATCAGGAGAACGGTTTCATCAAGGGCGCTCCGCACTGGCTCGCATCACTCGCGAGGTACAAGCCGCGTTTCTCTCGCTCCACCGCCCCCTCGCTAATCCCGGCCTCCAAGTAAGCCAAACGGTGTTTAGGGGTACTGACGGTGGCAAGTTCGATCGGCTGGACTTCACCTCGTTCTCGCACAGGAGGCTCGGTTTCTCGGCCCGGGAAAGCGATCAGAATGAGCTCTCCTACTTCGTGACCACCAACCCGGAAACTGGGGAGGACGTGATCGCACGCCGAGAGTCCACCGTGATCGACATGAATCCCGAGTCTGGAGGCACGGTCCAAGTGATGGCGGAGGGCGTCGTTCGCTTCGAGCTTTCCTACTTGGATCCAGTGCTCGGCGAGTGGGTGGATACCTGGGATTCGACGCAACCCACGGGTCAATTCGAGCGGCTTCCCTTGCAGGTCCGCATTGAAATTGAGCTGACGAGTCGCGGTCGTGGCGCTCCGTACGTCTTTGTTACCAAGGCTCCTGTGATGATGCGCGCGCCGCTCACGTTTGGGATCCCACAATGAGTGCGCAATCGAGTCGCTACGCAGAGATCCGCGCCCGAGTTCGCAAAGGCCGGAAGGGTCAGCGCCGCGGGGTTGCGTTGATCTTGGTGCTCGGCTCGCTGGTGGTGTTGATGGTCTTCGTCACTGAGCTACAGCAGACGACGTCGGCATCGGTCTCTGCGGCGGTCGCCGAGCGTGACGCGATGCGCGCGGAATATGCTGCCAGGAGCGCGATGAATCTTTCGCGGCTCTTGATCTCGACCGAGCCGATGGTGCGTAAGGCCGTCGATCCGCTGTACCGCATGGCCTTGAAGTCGCCAGCTCCTCAGGTTCCCGTCTGGAAGTTCAAGGACATGGTGCTTGGCCCGTTCAACTGTCCCGCCAAGGCCGACAAGTTCTCGACCATCACGGGGGCGAGTCTCGAACAAGGCAAGAACCTCGGTGCCAGCGCGAGTTGTTTCGACCTCGTGATCGTGGATGAGGACGCCAAGATCAACGTCAACGCCGCGGTCAGTGGAGACTCCGGCGCAAAGGACCGTCTGGGCGCCCAACTGCTCGGGCTTTTCGGATCACCTCAGTACAACGAACTATTTGAGACGCCTGATCTCGACGGTCAGTTTTCCAACCAGCCGGTGATCTGCGGTGCGCTCAGTGATTGGGCGGACTTTGACGAGATCTCCTATCCCTGTGATCCGACGCAGAAGTCGACCGAAGGAGCAGAGGATAACTTCTACCAGTCCGTGGGATTGCCCTATTTGCGCAAGAACGCTCCGTTTGATTCGCTCGACGAGCTGCACTTGGTGCGTGGTATCAGCGACGACTTTTGGGCGAACTTCGTGGAGCCCAACCCTGATGATCCTGGTTCGCGAGTGTTGACCGTCTGGGGCCAAGGAAAGATCAACGTTAACTCGGCGAACCCGCAGACCATTCTCGCCGTGGTCTGCTCTGGCGCGCCCGAGGCACCAGTTTGCGTCGACCCGGAGCAGATGAGCGCGTTCTTGACGGCCCTCACGCTCGCACGTGAGTTGACGCAAGGGGCACCGCTCTTCAAGACTCCCAAATCCTTCGTCCGCGCGATGGCTGGGAAAGGCAAGGGCATTGGACCGCTGTTCTCCTTCTTCGGACTCGAGCCGATCGAGTTCAAGTCACCGAAGCAAGTCGAGAAGGCCGTCTCGACGGAGAGTCGTGTCTTCAGCATCTATGCGGAGGGAATCGTGACTGGGCGCAAACGCGAGACCCGGATTCGCACGCATACAGTCGTGGATTTTCGCTCCGCCAATGAGCTTGGCGGAGCCTCCACTGGGGACGAGACTCCCGAACCCGAACCCACCAATGAGATCACCCCCGAGGAGGCCGTCAAAGCGTTGGCGAGCGATCCCATGGGTGTCATCATCTACCACCGCATCGAGTAAGGACTATGGCGCGTCTCGCAGGCATTGATATCGGACCCCGGCACGTGCGCGTGGCCATCTTGCGCACGTCCTATCGAAAGGCCGCGGTCGAGGCGCTGCTATCACTGCCGATCGAAGGTGAGCGCACCGCCGAGAAGGCGTTAGCTGAGCTGCTCGGGCGGGTGCGCGTCGACTCGGTGAGTATTTCGCTTCCCGGTGAATCCTGCTTTCTGCGACGGCTAGAGCTGCCGAATACCGCAGCGCGAGAGCTCGAGAGCGTGCTCTTGTTCGAACTCGAATCCTCGGTTCCGTTCGAGATCGACGAGGCTGTCTTTGATCATCGGCGTCTTTCTCCCAAAGGAGGGACCGAGGCGCTGACGGTGTTTGCAGCTGTGGCACGCCAAGAAGACGTTCGTGCGCGGGTAGATTTGGTCAAGGCCGCGATCGGTCGTGAGCCGGATGTCGTCGATGCGGGCTCTCTTCCGCTAGCCAACCTCGCTTTGGTTGCGCCACAGCTCGCGAGCACGACGAATGCAGACGGAACTCCGCGCGGTCCAGTGGCGATCTTGGATCTCGGCGAGAACCAGTCCGAGCTGGTGTTCCTGGAGGCTGGCCAACCCTGTTTTGCGCGCACCGTTTCACGCGGGACGACGGGTCTCCCGGAAACCGCGAAGGACATCGCCCGTGAACTCAAGCAGTCGATCGCCGGTTGGCGAGCTGTCGGCGGCGGAGCTCTCTCGACGCTCTATCTCGTTGGAGAAGGTGCTGGCATCGCAGGTGCAGCGACGTATCTGAGTTCCACTCTAGGCGTGCCAGTGGCCGAGCTACCAAAACTCGACGTCGAGGGCTTGAGCCCGGAGCTTGACGAGAAGGTGCCGTCTTTCGCGAGGGCTATTGCAGTTGCTCTATCGGGGGACTCAAAGACACGGTCAATGAACCTGCGCCAAGGGGCGCTCGCTACAGCGCGCTCCTTTGCCTTCATTCAGGAGAAGGCTCCGCTGTTGGTCGGCCTCGGACTCGTGGTGCTCGTTTCCTTTGGCTTTAGCGTAATAGCAGAGATGCGGGCGCTTTCCGCGGAGCGAACCCTGCTCGATGAAGAGCTCAAGTCGACCACTAAAGAAGTCTTCGGCGAGGAGACGACCGATCTAGTCCGAGCGACCGAGCTGCTCGAGAAAGGGCCCACCGCGGATGACGACCCGTTCCCCGCAGTCGACGGCTTCGACGTGATGGTAGAGCTTTCCAAAGCCGTACCGAGGGACGTCGTGCACGATGTCGCCGAGCTCGACATCAATCGTGGTCACGCGATCATTCAGGGTATTTTGCCCACCGGTACAGACGCCCAAGCCACTGCCGACACTATCGCTGCGGCGATGCGGACGAACCCGTGTCTGCGCGACGTTAAGGTGTCGAAGGTCACCCAGTCTGGCCCTGAGAAGCAGAAGTACATCCTCGAGATGGATCTGCGCTGCGAAGAGAAGAAGAAGAAGGCCTCCGAGCCCGCGAAGAGTGAGAAGGAGGGCGCGCAATGACGCTCGGTGAACGCCTCGCCAAAATGGAGCCACGCGAACGTTCTCTGCTCGCCGGGCTAGGCATTGCAGTGGGCTTGATCGTCTTCTTGCTATTACCCGCCTACGTCTACCAAACCGTCAGCACGAGTCGCGATCAGAACCAGGAGATCCGCGACTACATCGAGAAGGTGCGCGATGGGCGCGCGAAGATCGACAAGAAGAAGGCCGAGCGCGACGCCTCGAATCTGCGCTACTCGCGGGCGATGCCACCGTTCGCCTCGTTCCTGGAGGACGCAGCCCAAGCGAACAACCTCGTGATCGAGGAGAGTCAAACTCGACCCGACGTGCCGCATGGCAAGAAGTACAGCGAGCACATCACCTCGCTCAAGTTCAAGAAGGTCGGCATGCTCGGGATCGTGAAGATGTTCGAGAAGATCGAACAGAGCAATTTCCCTGTGGCAATCACTCGTCTGAACATCAAACCAAAGGGCTCTGAGCCTGATCAGTTTGACGTCGAGGTTCACGTCTCGCACTACGAGAAAAAGGGGGAACCCAAGAAGGAAGCGCCGAAGCCGAGCTCTGAAGAGTCTGACGAGGAAACGCCGTGAGAAATCAGATCATCGCTGCGCTCAAGTACGTTCTCTACCCGATCTTTTACGTCTTCTGCTTGATCGGTTGCATCTACATCACCTTCCCGTGGGACGCGCTCAAGCACCGCATTGAGAACGAGTTCGCCAAGGCGCAATCGTCCAAAGGCGAACGAGCGTGGCGACTTCAGATCGCCGAGTTGGATGGCTACTGGCTCTCTGGTGTTGAGCTGACCGGGGCGAAGATCATCATGCCGCCCGAGAGTTCCGAAGACGAACCGACCAAAGGTCTTGCGTCCACCCGGGTTGGGTCGGCGGCTCCTCGGCTAGGTCCCAACGCTGCTAAAGACTCAGCCGATGCTGGCTCCAGTTCGGATAAAGCTGGCAAAGAAAAAGAGGAGAAGAAGGCTCCGAAAGACACAGTCGTGCTCGTGGAGGAGGCACACGCACGCGTGCGAATTCTCCCGCTTCTGATCGGGCGGGTGAAGGTGGACTTCTCGGCGTCGGTTTTCGGCGGGGAGGTCAGTGGCGTGGTGCCGGTAGGTGGTGGTGACCTCGAGGTCTCTCTGGAGAACATCGATCTCGCGCAGATCATGCCGCTTCGCGACGTTACAGGCGTCCCACTGAAGGGCGTTGCGACTGGCAAGTTGGAGCTCTCAGCGCCGAGCGGTAAGTGGAGCAAAGCTTCCGGAAGCTTCAATCTCTCGATCGCAGGCATGGTGATGGGCGACGGCAAGACGAAGTTTCGCGACTTGTTGGCGCTGCCACCGGCCAACATTGGAACCTTCGAAATCGCAGCCAAAGCGGATTCGGGTTTGCTCAAGCTAGAGAAGTTCGACGCTCAGGGTCAGGACGTGGAGCTTCATGGCGACGGCACCATCAAGCTGAAGGAAGCTTGGGACGGTTCGGTTGCAGACTTATGGCTCAAGTTTGGCTTCTCTGAGGAATACAAACAGAAGGACGAGCGAACCCAAGCCTTGTTCGTCGATGACGGTCCTTTCCCGGCGCTAATCTCTCAGGACAAGAAGATGAAGCGCGCCAAGCGCGCAGACGGCCTGTGGGGCTTCCACGTTCACGGCAAGTTGTCGCGGTTGCGTTATGACGCGACCAGCGCGGACGGCCCTAAGGGCGGAAAAGCGACCGGCACTGGGGATAGCCCGCTCAGCAAAAAGAAGAAGACGGCTGACGATGAAGAGGACGACGCAAAGCCAGCAAGTCCCTCTCCCAAGGTTGAGCGGCCCAATCGTCCGGGTATTCCGAATCTGCGTCCAAAGACCCCAGCGACTCCAACCGCAGACCCGGAAGCTCGCGAGCCCGAGCCAGCTCCCGCGCCTGAGCCCACCCCAGATCCGTCTCCAGAGGCACCTCCGGCGGACGATGGAAGTGCGGCGCCCGCGCAGCCGGATGGTCCTGAAGAAGGAACGCCAGAAGCGCCAGCGCAGTAGGTGAGATCTGCTGACCATCCGTTTCATGCTGCTTCTGAGCACTGGAGGGTTTGGCAGGTTGAACGAGTCCAAGCGTCTACCGACTATTTTTGCTATGGTTCAAGCCTGATGTCCGACTTAAATGAAGAACTCTCAAAGGCGTTGAAGGACACCGAAGAGGTTGCGGCTCCTGCGCGAGAAGCCTCTCTTGAGACTCTTCCAAAAGCGAAGAAGAAGACCAACCTCGGTTTACTGGCCGGTCTGCTCGCTGTTGCCGCTGGCGTCGTGGCGTTGTTCCTGGTTGGCTTCAAGGAGGCTGCCATCTACGCAATGCCGACGGATGAGGTCGTGGCGAAGGCGGAGACCTTGAAGGGCAAGCGGCTGCGCGTGGACGGTCTGCTCGTGCCCGGCACGTTGAAGGAAGTGAAGAGTTGCGAGTACCACTTCACGATGCAGAAGAACGACAAGGAACTGCCCGTGCGCTACGCCAAGTGCGTTCTTCCCGACACCTTCCGAGATCGACCTGAGGGTGGTGTCGAGGTTACCGTCGAGGGAGAGCTCACCAAGGGCCAGACCTCCTTCGAGGCCAATCTCGTGATGGCCAAATGCGCATCAAAGTATGATCCCTCGACGCATGAGATGGTCATGCCCGATGGCACTCGGACCAAGGCGGAGAACGTCCCCGCCAGTATGAAGTCCGGCCAGTAGGCTGCCGACGAGCGCATGTCTCGCCGAGTCCACGGCACCAGCGCGCTGTTGGTCTTGGCCGCTTGCGGCTCAAGCAGCGGCCAAGCAGCGTTTCAATCAGGGGCAGGTGGGCAACCAAGCGCAATAACCTCAACGTTGAACGAGAGCGTGCAGCTCACCGTTGAGCCCTCGGGGCGTAAGGCCTTTCGGCTGGGAGCACCAACGAAGGTTGCGGTTGGAACTTCACTCTTGAGCGTCGCCGACTCCGAGCTGGCGCTCGTGGTTACCGACTATGCTGGTGAACCGTTCGGCTTTGCCCAGCTCGTCGATGAGAACGGTCCGTTTGGGCCAGTGGTGACGCTGGCGGACGAGCATCCGGTTTTTGCTTTTGCACAGCAGCAAGGCACGACGGTGCTCCTCTCATCGAACGATGCGTTTTGTCCCGTTGTGATCGACAAGGATAAGGCTGAACGCAAACCGTGCTTCCGCGCGCAGGGCGATGCTTTTGTGCGAGTCGCTGGTCGCTTGGCTCTGCTCGATGTGCGGCCCAAGCAGGAGACCGACGATGCCGTCGAAGGGACCAAATTGGACCCAAGCGCAGGGCCAGCCGCTACAGCAAAGCCGCCTGCGCCCAAGCCGAAACCAGGCCCAACCAACTCCAAGAAGCCGACCAAGAAGAAGCGCAAGCCGCTGAGTGAGGCGCAACTCAAGAAGCGTCTTTACGCAAGCGGACGAGAGGTCGTGGTCGATGCGCGATGGATCGATGAAGCGCCGGAGGAACCCTTCGCAACGGGCCTCAGCTTTCGCGAGGCTATGGCCGGGATGGGCTTCATTGGCGCTGCGGCACGCAACGCTCGTGTGGACTTCGCCTTTTACGAAGCGAACGAAAAAAGCACCAAGGAGCCAGAGGGCAAACTCACTTACGCCCAGTTCGATTCGGCGTTGCTCTTGGATCCTCCCACCAAACGCTCCTTCGGCGAGAGCAAGATGAATCCGGGATTTCTCTCCGATCACGCGGAGATGCGGCTGCTTACGCAACCTGAAGGTTCGCTGCTGCTCGGGCTACGCGGTCCGCGTGGCAAGTGTGACGTTACCTTCGTTGGGCCCTTCGTCATGCAGCTCATTCCGGACGACCCGGCGTGCACGATCGATCCTCGAAGGTTGGTGCTGCTTGCACGGGCACGTCACAAGGGAGAGCCGTTCCAAGCGGGCGAACTTCCCACGATCGAGCCGAGCAAGGTCGCGCGGACCATCGGCCAACCCAACTTTGATGTTGGTCGCGTCGTTTACTCGGGGGCGCGGGCTTACACGTTCGAAGGCGAGCAGTTGGTTACCTTCAAAGAAGACCACGCGCCGAAGCCGGTGGTCGCTCTTGAAGCACAACGATCTCCGCTGTTCTGGAGCGCCTTCGCTCCGGATGGCACAGGTCTCGCCGAAGCGAGCACGGGCCTCTTTACCGTGTCAGCCGAAGCGAAAGAGCCACGCCTGTTACCAATGCAAGAGCCTGCTCGGTTCTTGGGGCGTGCGCGTCGTGATGTGCGCGAACTGAACCATCAAGCGGCAGTTCGGATCGGGGGCAGCTGGTGGCAGGCGGAGGGTGAGCTACGGCAGCTCTATCCCGATGCAAGGCCTGCCCTGCGCAGGGTGGCGCGGGAAGCCGAGGCCGTCGTTGGTGGCGCCTCATCTGGCCTCTTGCTGAGCCGCGCACACCACGGGCTATTGGTGCAGACGCTCTCGAGCGACGGTGCTTTATCGGAGCTGGCGCTACACGCCATCAATGTGGGTCCGCGACTGGTCGCAACGCAGCGAGCGTCGGGTGGAGCGCTCATTGCGAGCCGTGCAAGTGACGGTCAATTGCGCTTAGCGGCGCTCGACGAACGGGGCCAGCTACTTGGAACGAGCTCTAGCGCCTTGCCCGTGGAGGACGACGGACTGTCCGCACTCCACCTCTCTGCGCTCCCGAATGGCGGTGCGCTGCTCTACCCAACCTCACAGCGCTGGGTGAGCTGGATATCGGATGAAGCGCTGCTTATCGCCTCCTCCACTTGGCTCGATCGTCCTCCCGCCGCGTGTCTCGATGGTCGGCGTGTTGCAGCTCGGCTTCCCACTCCGAACCCGCAGGTGTTCGTCGAGTTCGCGAGTGTCGGCCAGGAGCAATCGACGGCCTGTATTCAAGGCGAGTTCCAATGGTCGTCGGACGGAACGGTTCGCTGGTTTGGCACTCGCATGAAAGGGCCCAATTCACAGGCTGAGTTCGTCGTTAGCGAGATCTTTCCCACGGCTGTGGTTTCAATCGTCGAGCCGGCTCTGGCTTCATTGCCCGTAAGCCCCGTGGCTCCGGCTCTCTCCAGAGCTCGTTGTCCAGCCGATATGGTGCTCGTTGGAACCGACCTGTGTGTCGACCGTTACGAGGGCACGCTCGCCGACCCCAAAGGTGTTTACGTGTCGCCGGACTACCCAGCCACGCCAGATCTCTTCAAGTACGTGCTTGGGGATTGGGCAACGCGTCGCGAGCGCGGTGGTGACTTGCACGCACGTTCGCTGCCGCTGCCGCTGATTGGGGAAGGCCAACGCAGCGCCGATGGCATGCTTGCCGAGAGCCTGCCCAATGTTCGGCCCAGTGGCATCGTTACAGGGAAGCTCGCCAAACAGGCCTGTGAAAACAGCAGTAAACGCCTGTGCACAAGAGCGGAGTGGCAGCGCGCCTGCCGAGGGGAACAAGACACATTGTTTCCGTACGGCAGCCACTATCAGCCCAACGTCTGCAACTCCAAGACGCGGCTTCACCCAGCAGCAACCCTGCACGATCACGCAGGTATGGGCCATCATGATCCACGCTTGAATCGTGTCAAAGATGGCCCTACCACCCTGTTACTCGAGACCGCTTCGCTTCAGCGCTGCAAGAGCGTTTGGGGGCATGACGCGATCTACGACATGGTCGGCAATCTCGATGAATGGATCGATGAGAAAGGCGGCGGCTTCGCTGGCGGTTTTTATGCACGCGGCTCCGAGTCCGGCTGTGAATCTCTGATCACTGTGCACCCGCCGGCCTACTCCGACTACTCGACCGGCCTGCGTTGTTGTCGTTCCGCTGAGTAGCTCTGCCGTAGTGCATTCGGCGCAGCACCCGTGCTATGTGACCAGTCAGTCACCATGAGCCAGCTCCCCTTCGACCTCGAGAATCCCACCGAAGAACATCGAATGTTGCGCGGCCTGTGCCGCGACTTTGCGCGCCAGGTGCTCGAGCCTCAGGCGGAGCATCAGGACCGTAAAGGGTGTTTGAACGTTGAGCTCATGCGCAAGGTGGGTGAGCTTGGCTTGCACGGCGTGACGATCCCCGAGGAGTACGGCGGCGCAGGTCAAGACGCGCTAGCTGCGACCATTGTTCATCACGAGTTCTCCAAGGCCGACCCGGGCTTTGCCCTGGCCTACTTGGCTCACGCAATGCTCTTCGTGAACAACATGTACTACGCCGGCAGTGAGCACCTGCGACGCAAGTACCTGCCGAAGGTGCTCTCAGGCGAGCACATCGGGGCAATGGGCATGACCGAGCCAGGCGCAGGTACCGACGTCCTGGGTATGAAGACCAGCGCGCGCGCCGACGGTGATTGGTTCATCCTCAAGGGCCAAAAGTCGATGATCACCAACGCCCCAGAGGCTCACGTGTTCATCGTCTATGCCAAGGTGGAAGGGCGCATCACCAGCTTCTTGGTGGAGCGAGAATTCGCGGGCGTTTCAACGCCGAGCAAGTTCGCCAAGATGGGTATGCGGGCGAGCTCTCTCGGTGAGATCGTGCTTGAGGACGTTCGCGTCCCCAAGGAAAACGTGCTCGGCACGGTTGGCGGCGGCATCACCAACATGATGCGCAACCTCGAGATCGAGCGCTTGACCCTTGCCGCCATGAGCCTCGGAATTGCAGACCGCTGCCTCGATATCATGGTGCGCTACTCCGAATCGCGACAGAGCTTCGGCAAGTCGATCGCCGAGCACGGTCAGATTCAGCGCTACATCGGTGATAGCTACGCCAAGACCGAGGCGCTTCGTGCGCTCGTTTACTCGGTGGCACGCAATGTCAGCCCGGGGGTTCAAAACCGGCTCGGGACCGACGCCGCCAAGCTGTTTGGTGGTCCTGTCGGTAAAGAGGTAGCTGACAACGCGATGCAGGTGCTCGGTGGTTGGGGCTACTGCGACGAGTACAAGGTCGAGCGCTTCTTGCGGGATGCCAAGCTGATCGAGATTGGCGGCGGCACGCTTGAATCGCACCAAAAGAACATCACCAAAGATCTGCTTCGCGCTCTGAAGTAGGCCGAACACGCCTGGCTGGGCGGCGCTTGGCGCGTCCAGCTGCTCCGGCGGGGCCCGGTCAAAAGACGAGACCCCGGTTAGAGAATCTGCTAATCCGGATAAGCAGATGGTTCTCGCTAGCTACGTCGGCACACTAACGCTCCTCGGCGATGAAAGCCGATTGCGCCTCTGTGCCCTGCTACGGGGGCGGGAGCTCAGCGTGACCGATCTGGTGCGGGTGACTGGTATCTCCCAGTCACGCGTCTCTACGCACTTAGGCAAACTGCGTGAAGCCGGCTTCGTTCGAGATCGTAGAGACGGTCAACACGCTTTCTACGCGTTAGCTGTTGATGCGCTTCCAGCTGCAGCACGTGCCGTGCTCGAAGATGCTGGTCAGCTCTCCGACCCAACGCTTGAAGGTGACAAGCAGCGCCTTTCCCGTCTCGACGCCGAGAGAAAGGGAGGCCTGCCCGAGTCCTTCGCCGGCGAAATGGAACGTCACTATTCGCCAGGCAGGACCTGGGAGTCGCTGGCCGTAGGTCTCGCGGGGCTGCTCGAGCTGGGCGACGTTCTCGACGTCGGCTCGGGAGATGGCGCTGCAGCGGCGTTCCTAGCGCCGTACTGTCGCTCGCTCACCTGCATCGACACGAGTGAACGTATGATCGCTGCCGCCAGTCGACGCTTCGCGCGGCAGGCCCACGTAAAGACCCTGGTCGCCGACGCGCACGACCTACAGCTGGCCAACGCCAGCTTCGACGCGGCAATTGCGTTTCATACGCTTACCTACGCCGAAGAGCCCAAGCAGGTCGTGCGTGAGTGCGCTCGCGTTCTGCGCCCGGGCGGCAGGCTCCTGGTGCTCACCCTCGATCGTCATGAGCAGCGCGAAATCACCGCGCCGTACGGTGAAGTGCATCAAGGCTTTGCCCCAAGCAACGTTCGCAACCTCCTCAGCCAAGCACAGCTAGAAGTCGTGCGCTGTGAGGTTGCCGCGCGCGAGCCCAAGAAGCCCCACTTTCGAGTGGTGTTGGCCCTCGCGCGGAAGCCCGCCACGTCCCACGAGCCCAAGCCCTCCTCCACAGTAAAGAAGTCAGGCTAGATAGATATGTCGCTCCACCCTCTCGAGAAGCTGCTTTCAGAACGGATCGTGATCATCGACGGCGCGATGGGCACCACCATTCGCACCTACGGCATGAAGGAAGCCGACATTCGAGGAGAGCGCTTCCAAGACAGCCGCAAAGATCTGCTCAACAACGGAGATCTCTTCTCGCTGACCCAGCCGGAGATGATCTGCGACATCCATCGCAGGTTCTTGGAGGCTGGAGCCGACATCATCGAGACCAACACCTTCGGGGCGACCAGCATCACGCAGAGCGAGTTCTTCGTGGATGATCCGCGCGAGCACGGCGGTCGCAAAGATCCTGATTTTTACCAGAAGATCATCGACGATCCCTTCCTCGATGGACTGGCTTGGGAGATCAACGAGCAGTCGGCTCGCCAATGTCGGCAAGTGGCTGAGCAGGTCGCCCAGAAGGACGGCATTCGACGTTATGTCGCGGGTGCGATCGGCCCGCTGACCGTGTCCTTGTCGAACTCGCCTGACGCTGACGATGCCGGCTTTCGCGTCGTTACCTTCGACCAGGTCAAGGCCGCGTACGTAAGGCAAGTAAGGGCGCTCATCGCCGGTGGCTCTGATGTTCTATTGGTCGAGACGATCTTCGATTCGCTCAACGCCAAGGCGGCCTTGGTTGCGATTGAAGAGGTGTTCGCCAAAGACCAAATCAAGCTGCCGATCATGGTCTCCGCTGCCGTTGGTCGCGGCGGGGAGACCATGATTTCGGCGCAGACGGTGGAAGCGTTGTGGAATGCAGTCCGCCACGTCAAGCCACTGTCGATCGGTCTCAACTGTTCATTGGGACCGGACCTGATGTTTCCTTTCTTGCAGGAATTGTCGGAGAAGGCCGGGGTTGCCATCTCGTGCTACCCCAACGCCGGGCTACCTAACCCGCTATCGGCCACGGGCTTCGATCTCGAGCCGGCAGACATGGGACGCTACCTCGGTGAGTTCGCCCAAAACGGCTTAGTCAATATTGCAGGCGGCTGTTGCGGCAACACGCCGGAGCACGTTCGCGCCATCGCGCAGGCGCTCCAGGGGATGCCAACGCGTGCGTTCACGTCGAACGAGGAGGTCCCCTCCTCGCGCACGCCCGAAGTCGAATCAAACAAAGCGCAACGTCCACTCCGCCTCTCCGGCTCGCTGCCGTTTACGCAACAGCCCGGCATCTTCATGATGATTGGCGAACGCACCAACGTCGCGGGGTCCCCAAAGTTTGCCAAGCTGATCAAGGACGGCAAATACGAGGAGGCCGTCTCCGTCGCGCGTCAGCAGGTAGACAACGGCGCCAACGTCATCGACATCTGCATGGATGAAGGCATGATTGACGGGCCGACAGCTATGGCCCGCTTCCTTTCGCTATTAGGTAGCGAGCCAGAGGTCGCCAAGGTCCCATTCATGATCGACTCCTCCAAGTGGGAGGTCATCATCGCTGGGCTGAAGTGTCTGCAAGGCAAGGGCATCGTGAACTCAATCTCGCTCAAGGAAGGCGAGGAGAAGTTCCGCGAGTGTGCGCGCACCATTATGCAATACGGCGCAGCCGTAGTGGTCATGGCGTTTGATGAGCAGGGCCAGGCCGCCAGCCTTCAAGACAAGATCCGCATTTGCAAGCGTGCTTACGACATCCTAGTTGCAGAGGGTTTCCCGCCTGAGGACATCATCTTTGACCCCAATATCCTTACTGTGGCGACGGGGATCGAGGAGCACAACAATTACGCAGTCGACTTCATCGAGGCGGCCCGCTGGATTAAGCAGAACCTCCCGCATGCCAAGGTGAGCGGCGGCGTATCCAACGTGTCCTTCAGCTTCCGCGGCAATAACCACGTCCGCGAGGCGATGCACTCAGCGTTCCTCTACCACGCTATTGCCGCGGGCATGGATATGGGGATCGTGAACGCCGGTATGCTCGAGGTGTACGAGGAAATCGAGCCAGAGCTCCTAGCGCTAGTGGAGGACGTCCTCCTCAATCGCAGACCCGATGCGACAGAGCGCCTCGTCGACTTGGGCGAGCGGTTGAAGTTGGCCGCCTCGGGCGCGACGACCAGTGAGAAGAAGGAAGAAGAATGGCGAAAAGGCACAGTCGAAGAGCGGCTAACCCACGCGCTGGTCAAAGGTATCGACAGCTTCATTGACGCTGATACCGAGGAAGCGCGCGCTAAACTCGGTAAACCGCTTTCGGTGATCGAGGGGCCGTTGATGGACGGCATGAGCGTGGTGGGCGACCTCTTCGGGGCCGGCAAGATGTTCCTGCCACAGGTCGTGAAGTCCGCTCGGGTGATGAAGAAGGCTGTGGCTTACCTGACGCCCTTCATGGAGGAGGAGAAGGCAGCGATGGCAGCCGCAGGCCAGGAGGTCAAGACCCAGGGTCGCGTGGTGCTAGCAACCGTGAAGGGCGATGTTCACGACATCGGCAAGAACATCGTCGGGGTGGTGCTGGCTTGCAACAACTATGACGTAATCGACATGGGCGTGATGGTCCCGTGCGAAAAGATTCTGGCCAAGGCCAAAGAGGTGAAGGCCGACCTGATTGGCCTATCCGGGCTGATCACACCCTCGCTCGATGAGATGGTGCACGTCGCTCGAGAGATGGAGCGCCAAGGTTTCAAGCTTCCGCTACTGATCGGCGGCGCCACCACGAGTCGAGCTCATACAGCGGTAAAGATCGCCCCGCACTACAGTGAGCCGGTCGTTCATGTACTCGATGCGAGTCGCGCTGTTCCGGTCACCACGAGCTTGCTCAGCGACGAGGCAAAACCAGCGTTCGTGAGCCAACACCGTTCAGACTATGAAGGGTTGAGGCGCATTCACTCTGGCCACAAGCAGACGCTGACCTCATTGTCTGCGGCACGCTTGAACAAGCCTCAGTGGGAATGGTCGGCCGACCAGATCGCCGTGCCAGAGCGGAGTGGCGTAACCCCTGTAGCGGTCTCTCTCGCAGAGCTGAGGCCTTTCATTGATTGGACGCCGTTCTTCCATACTTGGGAGCTCAAAGGCGTCTACCCACGAATCTTCGAGCATGCTGTCTATGGCGAACAAGCGCGCAAGGTGTTCGCCGAGGCGAACGAGCTGCTCGACCAAATCGTGGCGGATGAAGTGTTGCAAGCGAAGGGGGTCTACGGACTCTTTCCGGCCAATGCGGATCAGGATGATGTCGTCCTGTTCACCGATCCTGCGCGAACTACGGAACTTGCACGCTTCCACTTCCTCCGGCAGCAAGCCGCGAAGCCCAACGAGCCCAACCACTGCCTTGCGGATTTCATCGCTCCGCTGGGTAGCGGCCTGTCCGACTACCTTGGTGCCTTCGCTGTAACGACGGGGCTCGGGTTGGACGTGCTGGTGAAGAAGTTCCGAGCAGCGAATGACGATTACAATGCAATCATGGCTGAGGCGCTAGCGGACCGTTTGGCTGAGGCTTTCGCCGAGTACTTGCATCAGCAGGTGCGTATGCAGTGGGGATACGGTCGCGAAGAGGGCCTGTCTCCCGCTGAGCTGATTGAGGAGAAGTACCGCGGTATCCGCCCAGCCGCTGGATACCCCGCCTGCCCCGACCATACTGAGAAAGGGACGCTGTGGCAGCTCTTGGGGGTCGAGGCGGCGACGAGCATGACGCTGACCGAGTCTTTCGCGATGTGGCCCGGTTCCAGCGTTAGCGGCCTCTACTTTGCTCACCCACGCGCCCGCTACTTCACGTTGGGCAAGATCGACAAGGAGCAGGTCGCGGACTACGCAACGCGCAAGCAAATGTCGCTGGCCGAGGTGGAGCGTTGGCTAGGACCCAACCTCGGCTACGAACCGTAGAAGAAGGGGAACAAGCTCGCCGCATTAAGGGTTATCGTGGCCCAATCAATGAACGGCGAATCACCGGCTGCCAACTCGATCACCGTGCTCGTCGTCGACGACGAACCGAGCAACCTGACCAGCATCGAGAAGATCTTTCAGCGAGACGGCATGACGGTGCTAACCGCGCACAACGCGCGTGAGGCGCTGGATATACTGAGGGTTCACCCGGTGGACGTGGTGCTGACCGACGTCATGATGCCGGCGACGAGTGGGTTAGAGCTGCTTCGCGCGGTGAAGCAGCTCGCTCCGGACGTGGAGCTGGTGCTGATGACGGCCTACGGAACGGTCGAGGCCGCGGTGCAGGCCATGCGCGATGGAGCTTATGACTTCGTGGAGAAGCCGCTCAAGCGCATGACCATCGTCAAGACGGTGCGCAAAGCAGCTGAGCGGCGGAGTCTGACGCTCGAGAATCGTCAACTTCGCCAGGAACTAAGCGTGCTCGTTGGTCGTGAGATCGTCGGGTCGAGCGCAGCGTTGCGACGCGTGCTGGACATTGCGCTGCAGGCCGCGCCGTCCAGCGCCACGGTGCTCGTATTGGGTGAGTCAGGCACAGGCAAGGAGCTGCTGGCCCGCTTCATTCACCAGCACAGCTCCCGCCGAGACAAACCCTTCGTTGCGGTCAACTGCTCCGCAATCCCGGAATCCATCTTGGAGGCGGAGCTGTTTGGCCACGAGAAGGGTGCCTTCACCGGTGCCGTCTCCAAGCGGGAAGGCCGCTTTGCCCGAGCCGATGGCGGTACGCTCTTCCTCGACGAGATCGGCGAACTCTCACCGGCGGTGCAGGTCAAGTTGCTGCGTGTTCTGCAGGAGGGAGAGTACGAGCCGGTTGGTGGAGAACCACACAAGGCGGATGTTCGCATCGTGACGGCGACCAATCGTGACCTCGCGGGGGAGGTCGCAGCCGGGCGCTTTCGAAGCGACCTCTACTATCGATTGAACGTTATCGCACTCACAGCTCCGCCGCTGCGTACTCGGCGGGAGGACATCCCCTTGCTCGTTGACCATTTTTTAACCGTCTATTGCAAGAAAAACGCAAAGCCACGGTTGAGCGTAGCGCGGGAAACGTTGCAGAAGATGGCTGGCTATTCCTGGCCCGGCAACGTACGTGAGCTCGAGAACGTCGTGGAGCGGGCGGTCGTGCTTTGCCGAAGCGACACGCTGCGCCTGGAGGACCTGCCAGAGACGATCGTCGAGAATGAGAACGTGACCGACAGCACGATCACCTTTGGAGTCGGAACCCCACTGGATGAAGTCGAGCGCAGGTTGATTCGCGAGACGCTACGGCATGCCAAGGGAGACAAGAGCGTAGCCGCCCAGCTCTTGGGCATCTCGACGCGAACCATCTATCGCAAGCTTGGTGAAGAGGAGGGCAAGCCACGTGAAGAATGAAGTGTGCGTGAGTCGTTCGGCTAGTGCTGAAGCGCGCGAACGTGCGTATGAGCATGTCTATCAGAGCGTGGCCACGATCCTCGAGGGCGAGTCTGATTGGGTGGCGGCCATGGCTACCGCTGTTTGCGAGCTCCATGCGGCGTTTGACTACTTTGATTGGACGGGCTTTTATCGGCATGCGGAGCCAGAACTACTCGTCATAGGCCCCTATCAGGGCAGCCACGGCTGTCTTCGGATCCCGTTCGCTCGCGGGGTTTGTGGCGCCGCGGCGCGCGAGCGGCGCACTGTGCTCGTCCCCAACGTGCATGAGTTTCCCGGCCACATCGCTTGCGCCTCTTCAACCGAGAGCGAGATTGTCGTGCCCGTGCTCTCCCCAGCGGGGAAACTACTGGCGGTACTTGATGTGGATTCCGATGACCCCGCAGCCTTCACTGCCGTCGACCAGGCGGGGCTCGAACGTATTTGTGAGTGGTTGGGTCGCCAATACGGCTGACCCTTCAGCGGACGACCTTGGAGATGCGCTTGAACGCATCTCCACTGGCTACTCTCAGCCAATCAAAGGCGATCGTCTCTGCGCTCGTGATCGTCGCGCCGGCATTGCGGCATAGCTCGAGCCCAAGCTGCTTGTGATCATCACGGCGCGAGAGCACCCCGTCGAAGGGAACGTGCACGGAGAGGCCTCGCAGGCAGAGCTCACGAACCGTTTGGAACACACAAACGTGGGTCTCCATCCCAAGGACAATCACCGACCGCACCGGGAACTTCGCGAAGGCGGACGTGAAGCCTGGGGCTTCGACAGCGCTGAACTCTAACTTAGGCAATACCTGGGTCCCTAAGCCGGAGAGTACCTCTTGGAGCTCGGGCACAGTAGACCCTAGCCCCGCCGGGTATTGCTCTGTTGCCAACGTCGGCACCGACAGCGCGGAGGCCGACTCAAGTAGGATTTTCGCGGCACGCTTGAGTTCATTGAATCCTTGCTCGGGCATGGCGCGAGCAAGCTTCTCTTGAACATCCACTACGAGCACGAGTGACGAGGCCGGCTCAACTCTCTTCATTCGCCAGACTTAGCAATAGCGTCCTTGCTCGTCAAAGCGCGGGCCGCTGGAACTCGACCGACCTCCTGTGCCCAGACGTACACCCGCTGCTGTTCGGCTTCGCCGAGCTGGAATGCGGCAAAAACCAGGGCGTCGAGCTGCCGCATCGCTTCAGCATCCTGTGATGATTGCAAAAGCCGCAATCCAATTTGGTCGAGGGCCGAGAAGAAGCTCGGGCTCGCGGTGGGCAACGGTAGGCTCCGCAGGTGACCAATCTTGAGCTGTGGCATGCCTTGGCGGGCGTCTCGAAACCGTTGATAGTGAAGAAAGCGCACTAACTGTGAGTTGAGGAAAGCGATGAGCCCAGCGCTCGAGAATGGCTCGCGCCTGAAGCCAGCCAACACCGAGTTGCGAAACGGTAGCCCACTGCTCATTGCCGCCATCGGGAACCGTGCTGTTTGTCGAATCAGCACATCGACCCCGCGCCAGTCTTCTTTGCTGCGTAGGCGAGTCGCGAAGTCTTTTGGCGCAACGAAGAGCTGCGGCGCTAGCAGTTGAAAAGGTCGGACCTCGGTCCCCGACAAGAGTGGCTGCGAGAAGCGCCCGCTGCGTTCCTTGGACATGCGCGGCTTGTCTTCTGCGGTGGTTTGGATTCCGCGCTCCCCAAACGAGGCACCTGGCACTCGCGGCAGCAGCTTGGTGCGCTCCAAAAGGCCAAGTGTCACGAGGTCGATGTCCGTGCGTGCGAGTTCCCACTCACCCGAGCCTGGCTCGACTCTGCAAGTGCGCTTGGTTGAGTGCAAGGCCATGGCGGGTTGAAAGACGCCTGCAAACGCGTGGGCTCCATAGTCGGTTAGCGCTTGGTCTACTTGACAATGACGATCATGGGCTCTTCGCGTAGGCGCATATCCGGCTAGGTCGGCCATGGAGGTCGGTACCAGCAGGCCGAGCCGACCAGAGTTAGCAAGGCGTGCTGCGCAGCGTTCCACGAAAACGCCATGCAACGTTGGATAGCCCGCGAACGCGTCACAGCTCTTTTTGAGGTACTCGGCGCGTCCACGCGCAAGTGGCTCGGCGGCGCGGCCCTTGTATGCAATCCAGGGTGGGTTACCAACGTACGCATCAATCTCGCCGGCAAACGGATCGGCGGTTACGAAGTCGCCGGTTACAACGGACCGCTCGATGGCACGTATCGAATCGCGCGTTCGGTCCGAGAGTGCGAACAGCCCCAGACGCGCGCAGAATATTGCGCCTGGGTCGATATCCACGCCACGCAGACAGCGAGTAACGACCTCTTCCAACGGTCTTTGGGTTAGCCGCGCGAGTGCAAATGCCGCTTCGATCAAGAAGACGCCACTACCAACAGCTGGGTCACAGACAATGATGGCTCGTGACTGCTCGGCCTTGAACAGCGGCGCGAGGGTCCGCTCGACGACCTCGCGTGCAAGCGCTGGGTCTGTATGATGGGCGCCCCTCGAGCGCCGTTCATCGCGTTCAGCAAGCAAAACTTGGTAGACATCGCCAAGCCACGCACCCAGCTGCTTCGGCTCGGCCGGCGTTGGAATGCGGAAGTCACCGCTGGGTTTTGGCGGTCGTGCGTGCAGTTCGCCGAAGGGAAGCGGCGCTACCGCGAGCGCTGAAAGTTCGACGCCAGTCAGTCGCTGGTCCTGGCCGTTGTGAGGCCGTAACCAAAGATTGGCGAAGACTCGCAGGGTTGCTTCTGGGGAGAAGTGCACCCGCAGGTCGGCGACGCATTGGCGGAGGCGCTCACGCATGAAGGGAGAGGCTCCGCCACAGATTGCTGAGCGAAGCGCGAGCGTCGAAGCGGAGTAGCACTTGACCCAGCGCCTTCGCTTCGCGCCCAAGGCTACGGCTCTCTTGGGTATCCAGAGCACTCAGTGACCCCCGAAGCATGGTTAAGCCAGCGTAAGGGTCGGATAAGTAGCTACGCTTTAGGGCACGTACGGCGTACAAACCGCCTTCGCTCTCGAAGCGGAGGGCATAGCTCAACACGCCATTTACGACCTTGAGTTCACCGGAGATTGGGCAGCTGCTAGCGAGCCCATCAATGTCGACGACACCATATGTTGGAATGCATCGGAGATTAAAACTACAGCTGTGGCGCAGGCGCAGACGCATAGGTCTATCCCGTGCTCCTTTGCCCGCACGCAATGCGCCGCTGAGTTCCTCCTCCAAATCGAGCCGCAGTTTCACGGGGTCGGGAGAAGCTCTGGGAGGCTAGGCCCAGCGGTTTTGGCCTCGTAGTCGTTGACGCCAATCACAAGCGGATGCTCGAGGTGTTCCTTCGCCAGTGCATCGACGATGCTCGCTACGTCATTTGTGGTGACGCGGCCCAGCACCAAGTTGTCAGGCGCGACCAGAATTGCAGGCCCTGCCCAGCATACGTCCAAGCAGCTGGCGGTACAGGCTCGCACCTGGGTTCCGCTCATCCCACGTGCGTTGATTTCGGCTTTGAGCGCAGCGTGGAGCTCAACAGCACCGCGCGTTCCGCAGGAGCCTTTGGGTGTGCCATGCGGCCGGCTATTGGTGCAGACGAAAAGGTAGCGCTCTCGTTTTGCCACGCCGGCATCTTACACAGGCGAGCTGACTCTCGGCCCACCGAATCTGTGCTGAAGCAGCAGTCTTTTGTCCCCGGCCCTGACACAATGGGCTCGTTGAGCCTCCAGGTCTTCGCAGGTTTTCTCTTCTGCTGGGCGATGCTGCACGCAATTGTCGCCGTGTTCTGCTGGTGGGCCGCAAGCCGACCCAAGGCCGAACCAGGCGGACTTGCCCTCGTGCGCTTGTGCGCGGTGCTCTCGTTGACAACCGGCGCGGAGGGTTTTGAGCTGCTATCCAGCGGCGAGGTCGCCGAGGTCCTCTGTCGCATATCGCTCGCTAGCGCATTCGCGGTGCCACCGCTGATTATCGATTACTTCCGTCAACACAACCAAGGTCGAGTGCCCCGTAAGCGCTCGCTCGTCGGCGTGCTCTTGGTGCTTGTGTTTATGGGGCTCGCACTCGCGGGGCAGTTGGACCCGGAGGGCGCACCAACGCTTGTCGGGCGACTTGGGGCAGTGATTTTTGCCGGTATCGTGATCTTCATGGTCCTGCGGATCGGCGAGGTCATGAAGCATGAGATTGCTCTAGGGCCATTTGCCTTCGCTGGCGGGCTGCTGCTTGCAGCCTCTGCCGTTTATGACGCAGTTATCGCGGCGATTGGTATTCCGCACGTGCCGACCACGCACGCGGGATTCGCCGCGTTTGCGGCTGCCTTCTTCGCCGGCCATATCGCCCGGGTGGCGCTTTTGGGTGAGCAGGTGCGCACCGAGCGCGATGAAATTCGCACACGGTCAGAGGCCGTTTCAAAGTCCTTCCGCGCGTTGCGTGTTCGCCAAGACGAGCTTGTACGTAAAGAGCAGTTGGCCGCGGTGGGTGAGCTCGCTGCCGTAATTGCTCACGAGGTGAGAAATCCCCTTGCGATAATTATGAATGCCGTGAGCGCTCTCAAGAAGGGCTCCTCCGACCGTCAGCAGCTGGAGACCCTTTTCGCGATCCTGACCGAGGAGACCACTCGGCTCAATCGCATTGTCGGCGACTTACTTCACTATGCCAGGCCGCTCTCCGTGGCAGATCAGAGCGTTGATGTTGCTGAAATCGTCGAGCGAGCCGTTTCTCACGTTCGAGAGTCGCCAAGCGTGGAGGTTGAGCTGATCGTGCAGGCGAAGCCCCCGCGTGTGCGAGGGGACGCCGTGCTCGTTCGTCAGGCGATCGACAACGTGCTTAACAACGCCCTGCAGGCGATGGGAGCCGGCGGCAGTCTTCAGGTCAATGTTCGGGCCTCCACAGGGGCTTCAGGCGTGGATGTCACGATTCGGGATACCGGCGAAGGAATGGATACCGTGGTGCGCAAGCGCGCACTGGACCCATTCTTCACGACTCGGCCGACAGGTACGGGTCTGGGCCTGGCTATCGTTTCGAGAGTCGTGGATGCTCACCACGGACGGTTGACCATCCGCAGCGAGCGTGGCGCCGGCACTGAAGTCTGCATTTTCTTCCCACGCGAAGCTGGGGACGTGGCGCCAAGGTCTAGACAACGGCTACTGCCGGTGATCGAGCCTTTCCGAACACCTTCGTCACCTGATTCGGTACCTGATTCAGGAAGTGGCGCCGAGGTGGTTTCGGAGCGAGGTGTTTCCTAGGCGGTGATGGTTAGGCGCTTCCAGCGGTGCTAGGTTGTCGGCCCTTTTCTTGGAGGCTCTGATGAAACGAATTGGCTGCTTGGTTTGTGTACTGGCAATGCTTGGCTGTGGAGATGACGGCTCAGGCGGGAGCGGAGCTGGCGCGAGCGCAGGCGGAGGAGCTGGAGGGGGCGGAGCTACGACCGGTGGTGGAGGAACTGGCGGAACCACGACCGTTGGCGGCGGGGGAGCGGGCGCGGGCGGATTCGGCGGTAGCGGTGGCGTGGGTGGGGTTGGTGGCGCCATCGGCGGTGGTGGCAGCGGAGCTGGACCCGCTGTTGCGGAATGTGCTGAAGACGCAGACTGCAAGTTGGTCGACAACTGTTGTGAGTGCTCGGGTATCCCCAACGCGGCTGCCGAGGAGGCATGTGACCTCGCCTGTGTGATCTCGGCGTGCACGGCGGTTGGGCCGGCAGACCCGCCGCCGACTGCGCGTTGCTCCGCTGGGCAATGTGTGACCTCGTTCTCCTGTGATGGAGCCCAAACCATTTGTCTCACGCCCAAACCAGAGTGTCCGCCGGGGCAGCAGCCAACTGTCGTTAACGGCTGCTGGGGTGGATGTCTGCCGGAGCGAGAATGTGCGGACGTTACCGCGTGCGAAGACTGTAGCTCGGATTCGACCTGCGTATCGCTCATCGCCCACAACCCAAGCTACCACTGTGTCGATCCTGGTCCCTGCGACACGGTTAACTGTAAATGTTTGGCCGCCGCTGCTTGCGTGGATCCGTTTACGATTTGCTCCGAGGATCCAGCAGGCATCTCGTGCGGCTGCCCAGTGTGTCTCTAACCAATAGCGAAGCGCGGGTAGCTTAGGGCACGATATGGCTGTTGAGCCCGGCGAGACCGAGGACGCTAGAAGCCGGAAGGTGCCTGCGATCGTCTGGGGGTTGGGGCTTGTATCGCTGCTGACCGACGCCGCAGCGGACATGATCGTGCCCTTGCTCCCGGCTGTCTTGGCGAGCGTCGGCGGTGGTCCGCAAGCCCTCGGCCTGATGGAGGGCGCCGCGGAGGGACTTAGCGCAGGCTTCAAGTACTTTGGTGGCAGCTTGGCCGACCGCGGAATCGCAGCGCGCTACCTCGTTGTCGGCGGGTACGGAGTAGCTGCGGTGGTGCGACCGTTCTACGCCTTCGTTGGCGCTCCTTGGCACGCACTCGCGTTGCGGAGCGTAGACCGGATTGGCAAAGGTCTGCGCTCTGCCCCACGCGATGCAATCTTGGCGGCCAGCGTCGTCCCTGCGCGACGCGCTTACGCTTTCGGCATTCACCGAGGAATGGACAATCTCGGCGCGGTGGTCGGTGGTTTGACCTCCTTTTTGCTGCTGTCTGTATGGGAGCTTTCTCTCGAGCAGGTATTGATCGCCTCGTTCATACCAGGGCTCTTATCAACGATAGTCGCCGCATTGTTGCTTCGGCGCCGCGCAGCCGAGCCCCCAACGGTCGCTCGCTCTAGTGTTCAATCAGCAGCGGTGCCCTCGGTGGCGCAAGCTTCATTCCCAGCTGCCCTCAAGCTAGTGTTGGGGCTGGTCGCGCTTTTTAGTTTAGCGGGCGCGTCCGATACCTTCCTAATGGCGCACTTGCTTGCGCAGGGAGTGACGTTGAAATGGCTTCCGCTCGTTTGGATCGGGCTGCAACTCGGTAAGTCGTTGCTGAATGCCCCTGGGGGATTGCTGGCAGATCGCGTTGGTGTTGCCAAGGCAACCAGCTTGAGTTGGTTGCTTTATGCAGCCGCCTATCTAGGTTTCACCTGTTCGACGAGCGCGGCGACGACCATCGCGTTTTTTGCGCTCTACGCTTTTCACTTCGGTCTCGGCGAGGGCGCCGAGAAGGCCTTGATAACGCGACTCGCTCCAGCCGCGCTGCGAGGGCGCGCGCTGGGAGCCAATCACGCAGTGGTGGGGGTCGGCCTTCTTGGCGCCAATGTCGGCTTTGGTCTGCTCTATGCTTACGACCCGCGAGCCGCTTTTGGAGCTGTCGCGACTGTGAGCGCTCTAGCGGCCTTTGGCCTGATCATCGCGCTGCCCCGGTTGCGCCCTGCTCAGGGCGAGGGCTGCGAAGAAGCCTAAACGGCGTGCTTGCGGACCACCGCCGGTCCGGGGCGAGGCGGCGTCTTCGGCTTCTGCGCTGCATTCGGCAGGGAGCGTCCGTTGGCTGCCCTTTGCGCAGCTGCTGCCTGAGCTTTCTCTTTTGCCTCGGGGTCTGCTGCTTCGGCCGCGGCCGCAGCGGCTGCCGCCGCGCGAGAAGCGGTCAACTCGGCGACGCGGGCGGCGTCATCGGTAATGGCGCAGCACTTCTTGTACTTCTTGCCTGAGCCGCAGGTGCAAGGGTCGTTTCTTCCGGGTTTCATTCAGTTCTCCTCATGCTCGAGCCTTTGCTAGCGAGCAACACGTCACCTTACTCCATCGCTCGGAGGTTGCTGCAGCGAACGGAATGACTGCGGCGAATGAGGTCGATTCGACCCGAAAGGAGCGCTGCGGCGAGGTCCTCAGCGACTCCGCTCGTGACTTCAAGCGAGGGACGCGAGAGACTCGGCCCATGAGTGCCCCGGACCCCAACCGAGTGGTCATCGACGACTGCGCGTACGAGGTTAAGTCGGCTGGAACCCAACGCTACGCCGTGTTCGATGAGTTCGGGGCGGCGGCTGGCTACTTCTCGATACGGGGACTCACCGTCGTTCCCGATGACTTTGGCGTTGCAACCCATCCGGTGCTTCGGATTGGTCGCGTTTGGCAGCAGCAGAACGGCGATGGGATAGCGGCTGAACGTAAAGCCTGTTGGATGGTCGCTCGAACAGAGAGCGTAGTTGGACCGTTGGCAGAGCTGCAGAACCGCGCGCTGGCGCGCGTGAGTTGGCTGAAGACGGAGGGGCTCGCAAAGCTCGCCTATGCGAGCTACGAAGCTGAGACCTCGACGTTGACCATCACAGCTGTGTTCGCCACCAAACAGCGGCTCGAGGCCTCCGAGGCCAAGCCCCCGCCGGAGAATTGCGGCCCGCTTGAAGGCGCTACCGCGCGGATCGCCGCTTTGCTGCAAGACGCATAGCCCTTCAGCGCGGAAGCTCGAACTCTAGGCTACCGATGATCTGTCGAAAGCCACCGGTGTGGATGCCATCGGGCCGGCGGGTTTCGATGAAGACGTTGCCAACAACGTTCTTGACCGAAACGCCAGCCGTTAGCCCCCAGGGTGCGTAGGTGTAGCGCCCAACGAGGTCGAGCGTACCAATGAGCGGAATTTCGCCGACGCGTCCAGAGGCGTCGGCGAGCTCCGAATTGATCTCGTCGGTAAACTGAGGGCCGCTAAAGGAACAAGAGGCTTGAGCGCCGACCCCCACCTCGTGGTCGAAGGCAAGAGATGCGCTGCCATGATGCGCGGGTGCATAGGGAAGGGCGTTGCCATCAAACAAGCCGCCCTGATAGGTCGCTAGTACATAGGTGTAACGCAGAGCAAGGTCGAGGCTGAGCTCCTTCCAATCCGCAAGTCTAGCAATCTCGAATAGCGAGCTCGCCTCAGCGCCTCGATGGAGGGTGGAGCCCCCGTTGACCAGTTCGCTCTGCACTCCGCTCGAGGCCGTGGCTGGAACAATCTGATTCTGAAAGACCATTAGGAAGCCAGTGGCCTCGAGCGAAAGTCCCTGGGCCGGTCGCAGGCGGACGCCGGCCTCGTAATTGGTACTGCGCTCAGCCGACAGGGCTTGATCCTGTCCATCGGGAGTGATTGCCGAGGCGATTCTCGGCGGGGCGTAGCCAACGTGAATACCGCCAAAGCCGTTGAAGTCGGGCGTACCCAGAAGCACACTCAAACCAGGTATCAAGGCCGTCGTCGACGAGTCGCCCGAGTAATCAACGTCTCGTGAACCGTCCTCCGTCAGCGCGCGCTGTGTTCCGCGGGTCATGGCCGCGTGCTCCACCCGGACACCCGGAGTTACGAGTAGCCAGTCACGGAACGCAACCCGGTCCTGCGCGAAGAAGGCCAGCGCCAACGTCCGTTGCGATTCGAGGCTCTCGCTGGTTCCTGCACCGGAAGTGACTGTATTGGTCACGCGCTGATCGCGTTGGCCGAGTTCAAGGTGTCCACGCATCCCTGCGGTCACAGTCTGACGAATAGCCCCATGCGTGAGCTTCGCCGTGACCATCGGCTCGAGCCCCGCGACCTGATAGTGCCGATCCCGAATCACACTTTCATCGCGAAAGTAGATGGCTCCCAGGGGAGTTGTTGGGTCTCCTTCAACACGAACGTAATCGATGTTCTCCACTGCTTGTCGGTCAAAGCGTTGTCTGCGCCACGTTCGATTGGTGACGTAGCCGTAGGCCAAGGTGCGCAGCTCCACTGCGTCGCTCAACCGTTCACGGTGGGTTAGCGAGAGATCGAAACGACGAACGTGAAACTGATCGTCTGGCGCAAGTGTGGGCTGCTCTGGGTTGGCCTCGAACTGATCGCGGGTGAGTCCGACATAGGTTGACGCCGATAGTTCGTTGTAGCCGCTCACTTTCAACAGCAGTTCGCCGTGCGGACCCGTCGGGAAGGCCACCTTTCCCATCGCGTCCAACGCATTGAAGCCAATATCCCGAGGCCCGTCCGCTCGCTTGAAGTCCGCCGAGACGAGATACCGGACATCCTCATGACTGTCTCCGTACCGGGCATATCCGTGTACAAAGCCGTAGTCACCGACCTCGAGGCGAGACACGAACTCGCGTTGGTCGGGTGGTGAATGCGTGAGAAAGTTCAATACGCCGCCTACCGTCTGAGGGCCGAACAGAACGGCTCCGCTGCCTTTGACGAGCTCGACCCCGGCAATGCGATTGAGCGGAGTAGAATAGTAAAGGTCCGGCTCAGCGTAAGGGTTGATAGCAATAGGAACGCCATCCTCGAGCACCAGAATTGAACGGCTGCGCGTTGGGTCGAGCCCGCGCAAACCTACATTGAGCCGCAGACCATGCGGATCTTCGGAGGTAACCGTGAGGCTCGGCATTCGCCGCACAAGTTCTGCGCTGGTCCGCGGAGCTGTGCGAGCGATCTCTTTGCCGGTGAGCAGCGCGCGGCTGCCGGGCACCTTCTGCAGATTGTCGTCACCGTCCCCAAGGACATGGACCTCGAGCGGTGTTTTGTCCGGTACCTCGGGTGAAGCGTCGCTCGCCTTTTCGGCTGGCTGTTGCTCGTTTGGCAGAGCGGTTGGTGACTCGGCCAAAAGCGACACTTCTGCCAACAACAAGAAAGGCGAGACGCCCACGGCGGCAAACCAGCTCGAAAAGGCCATGCGGCTTCATGCCATGGCAAAAGTCTCTTGACTAATGAAAACGATCTTGAATATCGTTTTCAACATGAAGGGTTTGCCAGTGTTCAATCAATTGCTTGTCGGCGGCTTGTCGGCGAGCACGCTCGTGGTCTTTCTTGCCTGCGGAGATAACGCCGGCGCAGGTGGGGAAGGTGGCGGTAGTGGCTTGACCAATGCCCAACTTCAGCATGTCGTGGATAACTATGCTGAGAATGTGTACGCGCACTATGCCCTCGTCGTCGAGCAAGCCAAGGCGCTCGAGATCGCAGTAGACGCGTTTGTCGACTCCCCCTCCCTGGAGACGCACCAAGCTGCGAAAGACGCTTGGAACGAAGTCCGGCCCGCGTACCTGCAGTCAGAGGTCTATCGCTTCTATAACGGGCCGATCGATAACGAAGAGACAGGCCCTGAAGGCAGGATCAACGGTTGGCCGCTCGATGAGAACTATATCGACTACGTTGAAGGCAGCGAGACGGCGGGGATTATCAATGACCCGGCCGGCTACCCGCAGATCACGCAGGCTCTGATTTCCGATGCCAATGAAGCAGTAAACGAGAAGAGCCTCTCCGCGGGCTTCCACGCGATTGAGTTTCTGCTCTGGGGTCAGGATCTCAACGCGCTTCCGACAGACGCAGGCCTTCGCAGCTACACCGACTATCTGCCGGCTGCAGAAGGGGGGACCTCGGCTAACCCAGAGCGACGGGGCACCTACTTGAAGGAAGTGACGGCGTTGCTGGTTCTCGATCTCGAGTCAGTAATGTCCGCCTGGGAGCCTGGCGCGGAGAACTACCGCAGTGAGTTCAAGATCGACGCCAAGACTGCGTTGCAAAAGATCCTGACGGGAATGGGGAGCTTGGCAGGTGGAGAACTGCGCAATGAGCGAATGAACAACGCCTTCCAGGAGCGCGATCAAGAGGAGGAGCACTCTTGCTTTAGCGACACCACCCACGTTGACCACGCGAATGACGCAATTGGCATCGAGAACGTATATCTAGGCCATTTCGGTGGTAGCGACGGTCCCGGGTTGGATGAGCTCGTGGCTCAGGTCGACCCCCAGCTCGATGAGCGGATGAAGGCGGATTTGACTGCTGCAATCAGCGCGATCAAGGCGATTCCAACGCCCTTCGACCAAGCCATCAACGACGACGCTCCAGGCGGAGGCCGCGAGAAGATACAGGCGGCGATGGATGCTTTGCAGCAGCTAACCGAGACCACGGTGGACGTTGCTACAGCGCTCAACATTACTATCAACCTTGAATAGGAATCTACTCAACATGCAGTGCGCGCGTATTAGTGGCCTAGTCCTCGCCCCGTTGGCTCTGATGCTCAGCGCGGGCTGTGAAGGCGAGAGCGAGCCGGTTGATGATTCCCTGTCCCCCGAATTGGGAGAAGAGCTATCCGGCGGGGACACCACTGTCTTCGACGAGTCGCGCGAGGCGTTCGCTCGTCCAGCGCGAAATTTGGATGCGAAGGGGCGAGAGGTCTTCGCCCTGGGGGACCATCTGTTCTCCCGCACTTGGGTTACTGCACCTGCCTCGGCTGCTGGCAATGATGGCTTGGGCCCGTTGTTCAACGCCACCAACTGTTCGGGTTGTCACTTCAAAGATGGGCGCGGAAAGCCACCAATCGACGGGACGGACTTCGTCGGTCTACTGTTGCGATTGAGCGTCCCCGGAGCGACTGAGACTGGTGGTCCGCTCGCCGAACCGAGCTACGGCGGGCAATTGAACCCCTTTGGGATTCTCGGCGTCGAAGGCGAGGCCAGCCCGCGGGTGGTGTACGAGGAAGTTCCTGGCAGCTACGAAGATGGTGAGACCTTCAGCTTGCGCCGGCCAACCTATCTCGTCGAGGCGCCCGCTTATGGTCCCCTCGCTACCGACGTGCTGATCTCACCACGGATTGCACCCGCCATGATCGGTCTCGGGCTGCTCGAAGCGATTGACGAGCAGACGGTTCTCTCGCTCGCGGACCCGGAGGACGTGGACAGCGACGGCATCAGCGGGCGCCCCAACTATGTTTATGACGTAACCAAGGGCAAGACGGCTCTCGGCCGTTTTGGTTGGAAGGCCAATCAACCGACTGTGCTGCAGCAGACCGCCGGTGCCTTTGTTGGAGACTTGGGGATCACCTCGAGTCTATTTGAAGAAGAGAGCTGCACTGCCATGCAGCTCGAGTGTCAGTCGGCCTTTAGCGGCGGGCAGCCCGAGCTTGATGAAAGCAAGTTGCACAACGTAGCTTACTACTCAATGACGTTGGCCGTCCCTGCACGTCGTAACGTCGGGGATGGCCTAGTTTTGCGGGGGCGAGAGCTGTTTCGCGAGGCTGGTTGCGGCAGTTGCCATGCCTTCGCGATCACTACCGGGCAGATAGCGGGACACCCCGAACTCTCCAACCAGAAGATTTGGCCCTACACCGATTTATTGCTTCATGACCTGGGTGAAGGCTTAGCAGACAATCGGCCCGACTACCTGGCCTCAGGAACCGAATGGCGGACGCCGCCGCTCTGGGGCATCGGCCTACAGGAGAGTGTGAACAAGCATACGTTCTTACTGCACGATGGTAGGGCGCGCGATCTTGCCGAGTATGGTGTACCCGCGCTCTTGGTTGACAGCCGGGTGCGTCCCAATTGGATGAGGATTCGGGTAGGAAGAGATCCATCGTGAGTCGTCGTCCCCGAAGGAAGAACATGAACCCCGGAGTTCCCGCGCCTGGCCCACAGAG
>CAITIQ010000524.1 GCA_903892415.1 uncultured delta proteobacterium
ACGCAGGCGGCATCGCTGAATAGGTAGTACGCTCGAGTGCTATACAGATCCTGCGAATCCCGCGCGTGATCCTGGCACTGTCCAACGGCTCATCGACGCGACAATGGCTCTGATGAAATGGAGTGAGGAAGCACAATAACCCAGCATCACCACATGCCCTGGGCCTTGATGATATCGACCTCACGGGCGATCTCCTCGGCCGAGAGCCCATCGCGCTCCATGCTAGCGATCATCTCGGCGTGGCTCTCTTCAACGTAGGTAGCGGCAAACTCGAGGAAGGCCTCGCCCTTCAGCTTGGCCGGGTCCTGCGTCGGATTCTCGTTTAGCAGGCGGTGGAGGATCTCAGCGCGAATCGCTTCCGCATGTTCGATGGGATTCAAGGCCGACATCGTCGGTCGGATTGTAGTCTGACTTGGCCTACCGTTGGTCCGTGCGCCTGTTTTGCGCGCACCGGGGCTGCCCTCGAAAGTCAGAATCTGAACACTTGACTAGTGCTTGCGCGGACACATCGTTCCCGCCGAGGTGCAAGAATGGATAGCAAGGCGGCGTCGGTAGATTTCTTTGACGTTAAGAGCTGGGGTGACCTGCCGGAGGTCGCCAAGGGAATTGACGGGACCGGGAAGCCGTTCACGCAGCGCTGGGTCCACGGCTCCATGGAGGACTTTGAGTTCGGGTGGTCTCGAGCAACGACCTACGATCCGTATCGCGCCAAAGTGGAGAGCCTGCTTCGGCTTGCGGAGGAAGCGCAGGATGAGGCCGCGGTTCAAACGCTCCTGCAAGCGGCGATTGTCTTCACAGTAAGTGGAGTCGAGGCTCTCATGCAATTTCGCACTCCAAGCGTGGATGAGCACAGCATCGACGCCTACGAGGCCGTGTTGAGCACAGCTCCGGGATACCCGCCTCCGCGACCAGGGGACAAGGAGGCACTTGGCCGACTTTTTCAGGTTCGGCATGCCATTATCCACTACGGCGGACGCGTGACCCACAAGCTGTTTGGGCGAATCAGCGCCCGAACTCCCCGAAACAGCCCGATTCAGCTCGGGACAAAGGAGACGCGCGAAATTGTGCTGGCCGCGGACCGTTTTGCGGACCGAGCTGACAAGTGTTTGGGTGTCCAGGAGCCCATTTAAGGACCTATTGGAAGCTACGTCCTAGCCTGATTCGCCTACCTCACGCACGTCCCACGGGGAGAGGTCGGCCTCGATCTCTTGCTGGCCCCAGCGTAGGCGATAGCGACCAGGCGCGATTTCCTCGGCGCGAGTGCCTGCAGGAACGACGATGTCTCCATCGATCGTCGGCCATAGAATTGGAGACCAGGTGCAAAATGTTGATGTTTTCATCAACCTGGACAAGCGATTAAAGGAAAAGCAGGTTGTTGGTTGAACGGCAAACACCCTCCTTCGACTTCTTTACCTGGCAGGCGGTCAGGGCGTAGCCTGCGCCCGGCGTGGCAAAGAAGCTAACTGACTCGGGTAGTAACGTGGGTGCGGACGCAGGGGCGAGGGAGTCTGGGCCTCCGCCGTCTGCTCGTAGTTTCGGGGGCTTCTCGGAGGTGACCTCGTTCTTGTGGGGCGTCGCGGATCTGTTGCGCGGGGACTACAAGCAGGCGGACTACGGCAAGGTGATTCTGCCGCTGACGGTGATTCGTCGGTTGGATTGTGTGCTCGACAAGACGAAGGCGAAGGTGCTGACCAAGCACGCTGAGCTCAAGTTGGCGAAGCACCCCGAGGGCACGGTGGAGAAGATGCTGCTGCGCGCGAGCGGCGTGACCTTCTACAACACGTCCAAGCTCGACTTCGAGAAGCTCAAGGGCGATCCGAACAACATCGCGGCCAACCTGACGTCCTACATCAAGGGCTTCTCCCCGAACGCGCGCGACGTGATCGACCAGTTCAAGTTCGTCGAGCAGATCGCCAAGCTGGATGAGTCGAACGTGCTGTTCGAGGTGGTCAAGCGCTTCGCCGGCGTGGACCTCCACCCCGACAAGGTGCCCAACCACGTGATGGGCTCGATCTTCGAGGAGCTGATCCGGAAGTTCGCTGAAGCCTCGAACGAGACCGCCGGAGAGCACTTCACCCCGCGTGAGGTCATCCGCCTGATGGTGGACCTGCTGTTCATCGAGGACGATCGCGCGCTGCGCACGAAAGGCATCGTGCGCACGCTTTACGATCCGGCGGCTGGAACCGGCGGCATGCTCTCGGTGGCGGAGGAGTACCTGCGCGAGCTCAACCCCGATGCTGAGCTGAAGGTCTACGGCCAGGAGTTGAACTCCGAGTCCTACGCCATCTGCAAGAGCGACATGATGATCAAGGGCCAGGACCCCGAGCACATCGTGCGCGGGAACTCCTTCTCGGAGGACGGGCATAGCGGCAAGACCTTCGATTACATGCTGTCCAACCCGCCCTTCGGCGTGGAGTGGAAGAAGGTTCAAGCGGCGATCGAGAAGGAGCACGAGGAGCAAGGCTTTGCTGGCCGCTTCGGCCCGGGGCTGCCACGCATCAACGACGGCTCGCTGCTGTTCTTGATGCACATGATCGCGAAGATGAAGCCGGTGAACGCGAAAGGTGAGGGCGGTAGCCGCCTCGCGATTGTCTTCAACGGCTCGCCCTTGTTCACCGGGGATGCCGGCTCCGGAGAGAGCGAGATCCGCAAGTGGGTCATTGAGAACGATTGGCTGGAAGCCATCGTCGCTATGCCGGACCAGCTCTTCTACAACACCGGGATCTCCACCTACCTGTGGATTGTCACCAACCGCAAACCGAAGCATCGCAAGGGCAAGGTGCAGCTGATCAACGGCGTGGAGCTGTTTCAGAAGATGCGCAAATCGCTGGGCAACAAGCGCAACGAGCTGAGCAAAGCGCACATCGAAACCATCGCTACGATTTACGGTGAAGGGTCGTCCGGTGAGATCGCCAAAATCTTCGACAACCAAGACTTCGGCTTTCGGCGCATCACCGTCGAGCGGCCGCTGCGGCTGAACTTCCAAGCCTCGGCTGAACGGATCGAGCGGCTCAGCGAGGAGAGCGGATTTGCTGCGCTCGCCAAGTCGAAGAAGAAGGGCGCAGCCGGGGAACGCGAGGTGGAGGAAGGCCGCGAGCTACAACAGCAGATCCTCGCGGCGCTGCGCACGATGAAGGCCAGCCAGCTGTTTAAGAACCGCGACAGCTTCGAGAAGGCGCTGCGCGAGCTGTTCAAGAAAGCCAAGCTCGACCTCGGCGCGCCTCTGTTCAAGGCGATCATGACCGCGCTGTCCGAACGTGACGAGACAGCCGATGTTTGCACCGACAGCAAAGGCCGACCGGAGCCCGACGCCGAACTGCGCGACAACGAGAACGTGCCGCTCAAAGAGGATATCCAAACCTACTTTGCGCGCGAGGTCTTGCCCCACGTCCCCGACGCCTGGATCGACGAGACCAAGACCAAGATCGGCTACGAGATCCCGGTCACCCGGCACTTCTACAAGTACAAAGCCCTGCGGCCACTCGAGGAGATCGAGGGAGAGATTCGCGCGCTGGAGCAGGAGATCCAGGGGATGTTGGGGGAGGTGTTGGCGTGACGACGGTCTTGACGTCGCTGTCTGCATGGGTTGGCCAGCTGCCGAACTCGTGGAGGTGGGGCAGGCTGGGTCCGCTCGCATCGGTTAAGGCGAGACTGGGCTGGCGCGGGCTCAAGGCCGAGGAGTACGTCGAATCCGGATACATCTTTTTAGCAACTCCGAACATCAAGGGCCGTGAGATCGATTTCGTAGGGGTGAACTTCATCAACGAGCAGCGGTATGTCGAAAGCCCAGAGATCATGCTCCGCGAGGGCGACGTTCTACTCGCAAAAGACGGCTCAACTCTGGGTACCACGAACGTTGTTCGTCGACTTCCAGCGCCGGCAACGGTGAATAGCTCGTTGGCCGTAGTTCGAGTCGGTGAGGAGCTGGACGCAGTCTTTCTGAATTACTTCTTTAAGAGTGGTCCAATGCAATCGTTTATCGCGCAGGTGAAGGATGGCATGGGGGTTCCACACTTGTTCCAGGCGGACATACGCAAGTTTGATGTACCCGTGCCGGAACGTTCGGTGCAGCGCGTGATAGCCGGTTTCCTCGACCGCAAGACCGCCGCCATCGATGCCCTGATCGCCAAGAAGGAGCGCCTCATCGAGCTGCTCCAGGAGAAGCGGCAGGCTCTCATCACGCAGGCGGTGACGAAGGGACTCGACCCAAAGGTGCAGATGAAGGACTCGGGCGTGGAGTGGATTGGCTCGGTTCCAACTCACTGGGAGGTTCTTCCGCTGTTGCGCGTTACCAGGATAGTGCGGGGCCGTTTCTCCCATCGCCCCCGAAACGACCCGCGTTTCTATGGCGGTCGACACCCATTCATTCAAACTGGAGATGTCGCGAATGCCGGCCGCCGCATTACCGGGTATACCCAGACGCTCAATGAGCTTGGCTTCTCCGTGAGCAAGCAGTTCCCGAAGGGTACGCTTGCGATGGTGATTACAGGCGCCAAAACCGGCGAAGTAGCAATCCTCGACTTCGATGCTTGCTTTCCAGATAGCGTTGTTGGCTTCGTGCCAGGTAGAGATAGAGTGACTACCGAATACCTCTACTATCTCTTTGGCGCCCTTCGCCCAGCCTTTGATGCCGTATCAGTTGTAAGCACCCAAGAGAACCTGAACGTAGAGCGAATCGGAGCTCAGCTTGCTGCGCTTCCACCACTTCAAGAGCAGCACGACATCGTGCGCAAACTTGACGTCGCGCTCGCTGATAGCGCGACCTTGTGCGGCGCGATCAAGTCGCAACTCGACAAGCTCCGCGAGTACCGCCAAGCCCTCATCACCGCTGCCGTCACCGGCAAGCTCGATCTCTCATCGGAGGCGGCCTGATGGCGAAGACGCAGGAGCGGCATTTCGAGGATGCGATTGAGCATCACCTTCTGACTGCGGGCGGCTGGGTCAAGGGCAACGCGGGCGATGTGGATCGGGAGACGGCGCTCGTGGCGAAGGATCTCTTCGCCTTCATCGATTCCACGCAGCCGGAGCTTTGGGCGGAGCTGAGGAAGCATCACAAGGCGGGGCTGGAGGCGGCGGTGCTGGACATGCTGGTCAAGCAGCTGGACCTGCGGGGCACGCTCGATGTGTTGCGCCACGGCTTCAAGTTCTTCGGCAAGCACCTGGCTTGCGCCTACTTCAAACCAGCGCACGGGATGAACCCGGATATCTTGGCCAAGTACGCCAAGAACCGCTTGGTGGTCACGCGCCAGGTGAAGTTCAGCCCGACGAGCGAGCACTCGGTGGACCTCGCGCTGTTCCTCAACGGCTTCCCGGTGGCCACCGCGGAGTTGAAGAACCCGCTGACCAACCAGACCGTGCAGAACGCGATCCTGCAATACCGTGATCGCGATCAGCGTTGCGCTCTTTTCCAATTCAAAAAGCGCGCGCTCGTCCACTTCGCCGTGGATCCGGATCTGGTTTACATGGCGACCAAACTCGCCGGCAAAGACACGGTCTTCCTACCGTTCAATCGCGGCGCGCTCGGTGGAGCGGGCAACCCCGAGCACTCGAGCGGCTATCGCAGCGGCTACCTTTGGCAGGAGGTTTGGCAGCGGGATAGCTTCCTCGATATCCTCGGACGCTTCGCCCACCTGGCAATCGAGAAGACCGAGGTCGACGGCAAAGTGTCGACCAAGGAGAGCATCGTCTTTCCGCGATACCACCAGCTCGACGTGGTGCGCAGGCTGGATGAGACCGCGCGCGCTCAAGGCGCCGGCCACAGCTACTTGATTCAACACTCCGCCGGCTCGGGCAAGAGCAACTCGATCGCCTGGCTGGCTCACCGCCTCTCCAGCCTGCACAACGACAACGACGAGAAGGTGTTCGACTCGGTGGTGGTGATCACCGACAGGCGCGTGCTCGATCAGCAGCTCCAGGCCAACATCTACCAGTTCGAGCACAAGCAGGGCGTGGTCCAGAAGATCGACGAGAACAGTCAGCAGCTCGCTGACGCGCTCAACTCGGCGACGCCGATCATCATCACCACGCTGCAGAAGTTTCCCTTCGTCACCGAGAAGATCGGCGCGCTGCCCAAGCGTCGTTATGCGCTGATCGTGGATGAGGCGCACAGCTCGCAAACCGGTGAGGCCGCCCGCCAAATGAAGCAGGTGCTGGCGGTGAAGAGCCTCGAGCAGGCCGAGCAAGAGGACGAGCACGAGGAGGAAGACGCCGAAGACCGGCTGGTGAAGGTGATGGCCTCACGCGGCAAACAGCCGAACCTCTCCTTCTTCGCCTTCACCGCCACGCCCAA
>CAITIQ010000525.1 GCA_903892415.1 uncultured delta proteobacterium
ACCAGCGGTTTCGGATCATCCATCCGTTCCATCCGCTGCGGGATCGCGAGTTCGTGATGCTCGATGCTCGCTGGAGCTGGGGCAAGCGCTGGCTCTACTGCTGCGATGACGAAGGACGGCTCTTTGCCGTGCCTTCGCAGTGGACCGACCATGCTGAGCAGGAGCCCTTCGTGGCGGTCGGTGCAGGCCACGCCCACGGGCGTATCGAGGATCTCCTGCGGCTCGCGGACCTGGTGGAAGCGCTGCGGCGATGACCTCGACACGAGGTCGCTCGTGTAAAGCGAATCACGCCGCAACCGTAAGGCTAATTACGCCGCCGTCAATTTGCCTGGCCGAGCTTCGGGCGCGCATTTGTCAGGCTTTTTGGCGAGAAAGATGCTCGTTTCGCGACTTTGCACGAAGCTTGGAGCTTTACAGGCACCCATCAGTCGGCGTAATTATCGTTACATATGGCCCGCCGGTCCCGCAAACCTCCCGTACCGAAAGCCTCGCCCTCGGACCGAAAGTCGAACGCGCTACGCGAGCAAGGCTGCCTCAATCGCCAGCCGGAGAAGATCGACGACCCGCTCTTTCGCGGAAGCGATTTCTTCGACCCGAAGGACATGGTCCAGGTCAAGTACGAGATGCTTCGGCGCGTCCAAGCCGATGGGCGCACCGTCTCCGAAGCATCATCGTCCTTTGGCTTCTCGCGGCCATCGTTCTACCAGGCGCGAGAGTCGTTCGCCGCGGAGGGCCTGCCAGGGCTTGTTCCGAAGAAGCGCGGCCCGCGCGGGGGACACAAGGTGACGGAGAAGATCATGCTCTTCATCGAGAAGGCGCGCGTCGGCGACGCGACGCTCGGGGGACGACAGCTCGCCGACTTGGTGCGGCAACGCTTCGACGTCACGATTCATCCGCGCACGGTCGAGCGAGCACTCCTGCAGCGAGCAAAAAAAAAGACCCGCACGTGAGCGAGTCGGGGGCCGACGACTCGCTTCAGCGGCGCTACGAAGGAATGCGCCGCTGGTGGTGTACGGGCGATGGCGACGCTCGCAACCATCTGGGACTCGCCGTGCTGCTGCATCAGGGCATGCGCGTCTGGATGTGTCAGGCGGCGCATGCGGAGTCTCGGGAGCCGACCGCGCGGGATGAGCCCGCCCAGCCGCGGCGGGCGACCTGTGGAGCGAACGCCGGCGTCCTTTCGGAGCCTCTTCACTCGGAGGTCGCACGCCTGTTGGCGACCATGGCGATCGGAACGATCGAAACAACGGAGCAAACCGCATGAACCCCGAAGCGCAGCAGAAGATCACCGCGCAGCATCTCCAACGAAAGGCATTTCTCTACGTTCGACAGTCGACCATGCGACAGGTGATCGAGAACAGTGAGAGCACTGCGCGCCAGTATGCTTTGCGGCAACGAGCCATCGCGTTCGGTTGGCCGGCCGAGCAGATCGTGGTCATCGACACCGACCTTGGTCAGTCGGGCGCATCGGCGACGGACCGCGAGGGCTTCAAGACGCTCGTCAGCGAAGTGGGTATGGGTCACGCTGGCATCGTGATGGGACTGGAGGTCTCGCGGCTGGCTCGCAACTCGAGCGACTGGCATCGGCTGCTTGAAATTTGTGCGCTCAGCGAGACGCTCATTCTCGACGAGGATGGCCTCTACGATCCGGCGCACTTCAACGACCGGTTGTTGCTCGGTCTCAAAGGCACCATGTCCGAGGCGGAGCTGCACGTGCTGCGGGCGCGCCTGCACGGAGGCATGCTCAACAAGGCGCGCCGGGGTGAGCTGCGGACGGCGTTGCCCGTGGGCTTTGTCTACGACGCGGCGGGGCGCGTCCAGCTCGATCCGGATCGGCAGGTACAGCAGACGCTGCGCTACTTCTTCGAAACCTTCCGAAAGATGGGCACGGTCAGCGCAACCGTACGCGGACTGCGCGAGCAGAACCTGACCTTCCCTCGGCGCCTACGCGCTGGACCTCGCAAAGGCGAGCTCATCTGGGGCGGCTTGACTGTGGTACGCGCGATTGGGCTGCTTCGCAACCCTCGTTACGCCGGGACCTACGCCTTCGGGCGAACGCGACAGCGCTCACGCGCAGATGGCAAGCGCGCGACGATCCGGCGACGCCCCGAGGAGTGGCACGCGCTGCTCGTCGGCGCGCATGATGGGTACTTGACGTGGACCGAGCACGAGGAGAACCAGCGCCGCATCGCGGAGAACGCCCGGGCCGTCGGTGTCGAACATCGCCGCTACCCACCGCGCGAGGGGCCGGCGTTGCTGCAGGGGATGCTGCTCTGCGGCCGTTGCGGCGCCACGATGTCGGTGCGCTACCACTCGCGAGCAGGCGTGTTGACGATCGCGAGGATCCGGAGGAATCCGTGGAGCGAGGGCATCGCCGGGAAGTGGCGTCCGGGTAGCGCTGCCGGAGACGATCGGCGGGCTGCTTAAAGAGCGAAGGCCCAGGG
>CAITIQ010000526.1 GCA_903892415.1 uncultured delta proteobacterium
CACTCGAGATACTGGGCGACGACATTCCAGAGCACCTGATGTATGCGGGCCGACTTCGGCTTGACCATCGGGAGGCCTCACTCGATGAACTGGGGCATTTCGCCGATCCACCGATGACGAAAGACGCGGTCGCGGGTCGCATTCGACGACTATTGGCCTTGGCAGACAAGACCGCGAAGGATCTGGGCATTCCGTCGACGGACGCCAACCTGCCCGACGACCTCGATGTCGGGTAGCACGGCTGCGTCCCATAGACTAGAACCCGAAAGTACCGTCGTTTAGCGCTGTATCGCGCGCGTCATTCAAGGAGCAAACTGTGCCCGTTTACGTCCTGCCCGAGCTCGATTACGACTACTCGGCCCTCGCACCTCACATCAGTGCCACCATCATGGAGCTGCATCACAGCAAGCACCACGCCGCCTACGTGGCCGGTGCCAACACCACACTCGACAAACTCGCTGAGGCTCGCGACGCAAACGATTTTGCGAACATCAACCGCCTCGAAAAGGACCTTGCTTTTCATCTCGGCGGACACACAAACCACTCCATCTTTTGGAAGAACCTAGCGCCACAAGCAGGTGGACGCCCGGAGGGTGAATTGGCTGCCGCGATCGACGAGTACTTCGGCAGCTTCGACAAGTTCCAGGCTCACTTCACCGCAACAGCAATGGGCATTCAGGGCTCGGGCTGGGCTTTCCTGGCCTACGACGTCGTGGGTAAGCGACTCATCATCGAGCAGCTGTTCGATCAGCAGTCAAACATTGCTGCCGCCAGCATTCCGCTCCTCACGCTGGACATGTGGGAGCACGCCTTCTACCTCGACTACAAGAACGTCAAGGCCGACTACGTTACGGCGTTCTGGAACATCGTTAACTGGGCAGACGTGTCTGCCCGATTTAGCGCAGCACACAAACATGGGAGTGCATCACTGCTCTTCTAAACCAGGCCGTTCGCGATAACCCTTGAGACGGCGCGAACGGGATACATAACAGAAAATTGGAGACGCAATTGACGGTTAAGGTTGGAATTAATGGGTTTGGTCGCATAGGCCGCAACTACTTTCGAGCCGCTCTGGCCCAAGGGGCAGACATCGACATTGTTGCGGTGAACGACCTCACCGAGAACAAGGTACTTGCCCATCTGCTGAAGTATGACTCCATCACGGGTCGGCTCGACGCTGAGGTGAGTTACGACGAAAATGGCATCATTGTTGACGGAAAGCACATCACCGTGTTTGCGGAGCGCGAGCCCGGAAATCTTCCGTGGCGGTCGGTCGGCGTGGATATCGTGATCGAATCAACGGGTCGCTTTACGAACGCCAAGGATGCTGCCAAGCACATTGCGGCCGGAGCGAAGAAGGTTCTCATTTCGGCGCCGGCCACCGGGGAGGACGCCACATTCGTGATGGGCGTCAATAATCACCTCTACGAACCCGATGCACACCACATCATTTCGAACGCCTCCTGCACAACCAACTGTCTGGCTCCGCTGGCTAAGGTCTTCAACGACAATTTTGGAATCAAGTCGGGTCTCATGACCACCGTGCACGCCTACACCGCCGACCAGAATCTTCAGGACGGTCCCCACGCCGACCTACGTCGTGCCCGCGCTGCCGCCATCAATATTGTGCCGTCGACTACGGGAGCCGCTAAGGCCATTGGGCTCGTGCTTCCCGAGCTCAAGGGCAAGTTGGATGGATTTGCGCTCCGGGTACCCGTTCCCACGGGCTCGATCACCGACCTCACGGTCGAAATGGAACGACCTGCGACTCGGCAGGAGATTCTGAGTGCTTACAAGCAGGCAGCCGACGGTGGTCTTGCGGGCATTCTGAGGTACACCGACGACGAGATTGTTTCGAGTGACATCGTCTCCGACCCGCACTCGTCAGTGTTCGACGCCGGTTTGCTGCGCGTGCTCGGCAATCAGGTGAAGCTGTCCAGCTGGTACGACAATGAATGGGGCTACAGTAATCGCCTCGTTGACCTCACCGAGTTTGTCGCGGAGCGACTGTAGCACCATGACGCTTCGCACTCTCGATTCTCTCGGTGACCTTCACGGCAAGAAGGTCCTGGTGCGATGCGACTTTAATGTTCCGCTCTCCGACAACGTCATTACCGACGACGGTCGAATTCGCGCTTCACTGCCAACAATTGCGCGTCTGCGCGAGAGTGACGCGAAGGTTATTGTGCTCAGCCATCTGGGTCGTCCCGAGGGCGCTCCCGACGAGCGCTTCAGCTTGGCACCAGCAGCTCGTCGACTCGGTGAACTCCTGGATACGACTGTTGTTTTCGCAACGGACACGGTTGGTGCGTCGGCACACGAATCGGTGTCACAGATGTCTGACGGGGACGTCGTGGTGCTCGAGAACGTGCGCTTC
>CAITIQ010000527.1 GCA_903892415.1 uncultured delta proteobacterium
CCGCTCATCCGCCATCTGACCGACTACCGCGCCCTCATCGAACAGCGAGCTGCCGCCTCATGAATCTTCTCGAACTGGATCGTGCCCTCCGCAAGCTCCGGCTCTCCGGCATGGCCGACGTCCTGGAAACGCGCCTGCGGCATGCACAGGCCGAGCGGCTCCCGCCGCTCGATCTCGTCGCGATGCTGGTCAACGACGAATTGCAACGCCGGGAAGATCGCCTGCTCGAACGCCGTCGCGTGCAGGCGCGCTTCCGCGATCCGAGTCGCTCGCTCGACTCGTTTGACTTCGCCTTCAACAAGAAGATGAACCGCGCGCTGCTCTTCGAGCTGGCAACGGGCCGCTTCATCACGCAGCGCGAAGATTTGCTCCTCGTCGGTCCGCCGGGTACGGGAAAGAGTCATCTCGCCCAAGCGCTCGGTCAGGCGGCAATCCAGCAAGGCCATCGCGTCCTGTACCGCGAAGCGCATCTGCTCCTCGAAGAGCTCACCGATGCGACGCTCGATGGCACGCGCAAAGAGGTCTTCACCGAGCTGAGTACCGTCCCGCTCCTGATCATCGACGATCTCGGCATGCGCAAGCTGCCCCCCACGGCCGCCGAAGATCTGCTCGAACTGATCATGCGGCGCTACGAACGGGCGTCCACGATCCTCACCTCCAACCGCCCCGTCGACGACTGGGGCAAGCTGCTCGGCGACACCGCCGCGGTCACCGCGCTGCTCGACCGGCTGCTCCACCATGCGCACGTGATCACTTGCGGCCCCCGGAGCTGGCGGACCAAACTCCATGCGGCGACGGACACCACGGTCACGCCGACCCGATAACCAGCCTCAACCCGCCCGTGTGGTGGCCGGTTTTGCGGTGTACATCAGTGGCCGGATTTGAGGTGTCCACCGAGGACCAAGTCCAGCGTCTCGCGACGGTTCGTGCGCGCGAGCGCGAAGGCGTTGCAGACGCTGCACGAGCGGCGGCATGATGATCACGACTGGCTGGTGCTCCTGCTCGACGGCCAATCCTTCGCCGACGATCAGGTGGTCATCGCGCTCGGTGTGACGACGACGGGGGAGAAGCGCATCCTCGGCCTCGTGCAGACCGCGACCGAGAACAAGCGGGTGTGCGCCGCCTTTCTGCGCGAGCTGGTCGAGCGCGGCTTCCAGACGCCGGCCGGGCTACTGGTGGTGCTGGACGGGGCCAAGGGCCTGAGCGCGGCCGTGCGGGAGGTGTTCGGCGAGCAGGTGCCGATCCAGCGCTGCCAGTGGCACAAGCGCGAGAATGTGCTGAGCTACCTGCCCAAGACCCAGCACGCGCTCTGGCGTCGCAAGTTGCAGGCGGCGTATGCCAAGTCCACCTTCGCCGAGGCCCAGCGCGCCTTGCGGCTGCTCGTCAAGGCACTCGCGCCGCACAACGCCTCCGCGGCCCGAAGTCTTGAGGAGGGCCTTGATGAAACGCTCACCCTCCATCGCTTGGATGTCTTCGCGAAACTCGGCCTCAGCTTCAAGACCACGAACCTGATCGAGCGTGTCATGGCCCGTGTCGAAGCGAAGACCCATCGCATCACGCGCTGGCGGACGAGTGACCAGAAGCAGCGCTGGTGTGCGGCGACGCTGCTGGAGATCGAGAAGCAGTTCCGCAAAGTGAAAGGCCACCAACACCTCGGCTTGCTCCAGGCCGCGCTGCGTGGCAAACTCTCCTCACCCCTCGCTGCCGCCTGAGCAGCATCCTTGAGGCTCCCATCCGAGTTTCAACTAGCCTCGGGACATTCCCGGCTGCGCAGAAAAAAAAACGCCGCGCG
>CAITIQ010000528.1 GCA_903892415.1 uncultured delta proteobacterium
CAAATCTTTGTTGACGTTGGCGGGTCGCACTCGACAAGATGGCGACGCTTTTCTTGGGCCCGCAGGGTCGCGCGGCTGGGTGTAGGCGGGCTTATCCGCTTCACCGGTTGGAGCGGATCAAAACCAAAATCTCCAACCTAAACTCTTGCGCCTGCACGGGACGCTCAGCTAGCGTCTCGCGCCCATCGGACCATCCACACTGCAGAGCCCTAGAGGCTCGGTAAAGTGCCGGACGGTACGAAGACAGGTTTCCTTAAGAGCCACGGCTCTTACAAATCAAGCCAGCAACTATCGGTCTAGTAATTCGTTTGCCAGTCGCAGGCGGATTGTGAGCGACCCGGATGACCGGGCCTCGGGTGGAGCGAGTCGGAGGACAACAATGTGGGAGTTTTTTAAAGAGGGCGGCTGGGGCATGATCCCCATCGGGATCTGCTCGATGTTCATCCTTGGAATCATGATCGAGCGCGCGATCTTTCTCTACAGCGCCTCCATCAACCGCGACGTGTTCTTGGCGACCATGCAGAAGTGCATTCTCGCTGGCGACATCCCGAAAGCGGTCAAGATGTGTTCTGCCGCGAACGTTCCGCTCGCGCGGATTGTGCAGGCTGGTCTGGTGAAGGTGAACCGTCCGGATGACGAGGTTCAGGCCGCCATGGACGAGGCTGCCCTTCACGAGATCCCGAAGATTGCGGCTCGCACGCCGTACCTTGCACTGCTCTCCAACATCGCGATGTTGGCCGCTCTGTTTGGCACCGTGATGGGTCTCATCAAGTCCTTCGCCTCGGTCGCCGGTCAGTCGATCGACCCGAGCCAGAAGGCAACGATTCTCGCCCAAGGTATCTCGGAGGCTATGCACTGCACCGCCTTCGGCTTGGCCGTGGCCGTGTTCGGTCTGATTGGTTTCGCCATTCTCAATGGCCAGACCCAGTCGATCGAAGACGACATCAATGAGGCCTCTGTGCGCGTGCTCAACCTCGTGGTTGGCAACCGTCAGAAGGTCAACGTCAACGCTCAGCAGGCGTGATTCGTTAGTTGTTTTTGGGGAGAGGGAAGCCTCTCCCCAAAGACAGCGGACGGCTGAGCTTTCGCGAAGGGCGCACAACCAAGGTCGTGCGCCCTTCGCGGAAATCGAGAGTCGACTGGAACCAAGTTGCCTCGTGTGTGTCTGAAGTTCGTTGGACAGTCGAGTCGAGTCCAGGTCCTAGGGCCGGGCAGCTGAAGGGAGCCGAGCATGGGTGGCGTAGACGTAGGCGATAGCAAAGGCGGAAAGCGGTCGACGAACGCGGAGATCAACATGATCCCCTTCATCGATCTGCTAATGGTTACGGTCGCCTTTTTGCTCATTACGGCCGTTTGGGTAACCAACTCGCGCATCAACGCCAACGCTCAGATTCCGGGTCCACCGGATCCCAGCACTGAGGTCACGCCTCAAACGCCCGAGAAGGTCCTCAATGTAACCATCGGCGCTGACGAGTTCGTGCTCACCTGGAAGCAGGGAGCGGTTGTCGCCTCTGAAGTAAAGGTTCCGAAGCCGACGAACGCTGGGGACCCGCCGCGCTACACCGAGCTCGGCAAAAAGTTTGAGGAAGAGTGGAAGACCAACGGCAGCCACAAGGACTCGGCGGACACCAAGCTTGATCAGGCGATCTTGCACGCTGACAACCGGCTTCCGTTCAAGGAAATCGTCGCAGTGCTCGACGCGCTGTACTCACCCAAGCGAGAGATGAAGCTTGGCAACAACGTGGAGACGGTTCCCGTCTTCAACATGACCTTCTCGATCCGCTGAGCGTTTTCGCTCTCACGTTCGGTTTTCGACTCTTTCGACCACTCAGTGTGGTTTGACCCGCGGAGTTCCCATGTCCGGCCAGCGCTTTACGAACAACAAGCACCACGACCCGCACGCGCACGTCATTCACAAGCCGGGGCGCCGCCTTCTGATCAAGGTGCCGCTGCGATTCGTTTGGCGCAAGGTTTCCGGAATGGGTGCCCGCTCGCCCAACGCGAGCCTGAACCTTACGGCCTACATCGACTTCTTGTTGGTGACGGTCATCTTCTTGCTCACGTCGTTCAATGCCTCCGGCCAGATCAACGTTGATGAGAGCATCAAACTGCCCAAGGCTGAGAACGCCGAGGCGGTGATCGATGCGCCGATGGTTGCTGTAAACAGCAGCCAGGTGTTCGTCGACGGGGAGCTTGCGGGTTCGACCCGTGCGATCGAGGAGCTCGGCAAGATGCAGAAGATCGACGAGCTCTTCCTGCGTCTCAAGAACCGTCGCGAGAACTGGAAGACGCTGCAGCCGAATAAGCCGTTCCCCGGCGTCGTGATCCTCCAGATTGATGAAGAGGTTCCGGCGATCGTCGTGAAGAGCGTCTTCCAGACTGCGGCCTATGCGGGCTATCCGAACGTTAGCTTCATGGTCCAGAAGACCGGCGGCGGCTGAAGTAACGCGTGTCGTCTAAAGGTCCTTTACCTCCGATTCGCAGAGAGGCCCCCGAGGATATCAAACGGGGCCTTTCGGCTGTTCGGGCCTCGAAAGAGGACCGCAACAAGATCAAAAGGCCCGCTTGGCGGGCGGTTGTATGGTTCGGTTTGACGTTGACCGTGGCGTTGATCGCCTGGTTCAAATACGACGCGAACCGCAATGAGTCGCTGCGTGCGGAGGTTCTGTCGAAGCACCGTGCTGTAGAAGCGACGCTCGGTCCGAAGTGGTACCCCGTTCGGGACCAGGTAGAAGGTTGGACGATCGATCTGGCCAAGTCGCCGGTGAACGACGAGATCGATCGTACGGCGCTGGCGAACTTCAAGTTTCAGGACATGGCAGGCATCTATCTGCGGGTGGGAGTCGATCAGGCCAAGGATGTTCCGACGCTGCGGGAAGCCGTTTCGGGTTCCTTCAAGGACGCGTTTACCGCCTGTCTCATGCGCACGCCGGCGGAGTCGGGGACGGATGGCAAGGACTGCGCGATCTCGCGCGAGTGCGCGTCCGGCGAGGTCTGCAACGAGTTCCAACACTGCGCGAAGCCGTCGCAGCCCTTCAACCTTCGGCTCGCCTACCGTTCGCTTTTCGTACTCGAACCTGAGTGGGTCAAGAACGTCGAGAAGGCGGACTCCAATCTCGTATTGCGTGGCTTCAGCCTGGCCTTCGACGACGCGAACTACACCGAGTTTCCGATCGCCACCGAGATCCTCACGCTGGCGAAGTTCTTCCTGGTCGTGGTTGATGATCGACCGATCGAGCACGCCGCCAAGGCTGTGGGGGATGCCCCGTCTGCTGCCGACGTTGATTTTGCTGCGGGCCGAGCCTTTCCTTCGCGCATTGGGCTGTTCCGGCTCGAGGACAAGAAGCCGCTGTTGAAGATGACGCGAGTCCCGGCGTTTGAGCTGAAGGGAGGCGCACCGGTCAACGATGTCGGCGTCCTCGCTTCGCGCAACCGTCAGGCGCAGAGCTGTGCCCTCGCGCTCGAGGTTCGCAAAGCCATCGGCGACGTCGAAGCACGTTAGTCGGAACTTCGGTCGCGGGCGCGTGTCAGTTGTCCCCTGGCGTTTGCCATGGTGAGTGAGTGGGTACATCGCCGTTCGCGCTGTACTGCCTTCCTCAACCCAAACGATGTGAGGGTTCAATGGCTGGAGTTGAGGTTCAGGGGAACAAGGGTCAGCGCTCGACGAACGCTGATATCAACATGATTCCGTTCATCGATCTGTTGATGGTGACGGTGGCTTTCCTTCTCATCACCGCGGTTTGGACAACACATTCGCAGATTCCAACCAACGCGCAGGTCCCCGGACCACCTAGCGACGCGCCGGTCGATATCGCGAACGTGGAGAAGGTGCTGCATGTCGACGTTCAGCAAGAAAGCTTCAAGTTGACCTGGCGCCAAGGGAGCACGGTGGTGTCGGAGTTGAGCGTTGCTCGTAACGGCCAAGGCGATCATCGCGAGCTGGCCGCACAGATCGAGAAAGAGTGGGCGACTCACGGGAGTCATCGCGATGTCGCGGATCTAAGGGTGGACCAAGCGGTGCTGCACACGGACAACCATCTTCCGTTCCACGAAATCACAGCTGTGCTCGATGCGTTGGGCAGTACGAAGCGCCACGTGATGCTCGGAGGTAGCGAGACCCTCGTGGCGGCCTTCAACCCCACCTTCTCCGTGCGTTAGTCGGGGCGCGCGCCGTCGCGCAAATCAACGAGACCGGAGTCGAAGATCTGATGCCACGAGAGCGTGAAAACGAGCGAACTACCGCGCTCAATCAGGTCGGCGTCGCGGTAGCCAAGAAGATCGTCGTCGGTGGTGCGAATCAAGCCGAGCACACCGACGTACGGTCCCGACGCACTCGGCAGGATGGGGAACTCGATCGACGCGCCGAACTCAAGGCCAGGTACCACGGTCGACTCGGGTCCGATGGGATCGCTGAAGGTTGCACCCAAGAGCAGCGCGAACGAATCGAGGAAAAGGTCTACGTGCGCGGGACCGCGCTCAAGATCCAGTGCGTAGCGCCCCAAAAAAACAGGTCGCAGTTCGATGCCGGTCGCGAACAGGCGATCGAATGCAGCGGCTTCATCTCCGAACGCTTCCGCGTAACGGCCGTAGATGCCCGCGGTCGACAGGTAGAGCAGCCCAACGTGGGTGTCGAAGCCGGCTCCACCCTCGCCAACACTCACGCCCAGAGAGCCGTTGAACAGGAGGTCCCCTTCGACCCGACCGTACGAGCCGTCCACTCCTTGCGCGAGCAAGGTCGCCGGCCAAAGGCTCGTCACCGTCGCTGCAACGGCCAGTAGCGAACGGCGCATCATGAACTCAAGGCGGGCCCGAGTTCCTCCCGGAGCTCGGCTGCGTAGACGATGCGCGTGCGTGAGAGCGTTTGCCCCTCGAGCCGCCCCAACAAGAACGAGACCTCGGCCAAGCTCTTTCTGCGGCCGTCGGGAAAGACCACCACCAGATTCTTGTCGCGCGGAAAAGGCGTGTCGGAGGCGCGATCGAGGGCGACGTAGTAGTTTGGATCGAGCCCGCGACGACTAGCGACTTCACGCGCGATATCGAGCGCCTCTTGCTCGGGCCGATCCGATTCGACGTTGCCCAGCTCGATCGTTTTGAAGAGCGCACGCTTCGATAGTCGGCGGCACAGGTCGCCGAGCACGTGGTCGTCGGCGTCTTCCCAGCTGCGCATCGCCACGAGGAGTTCCTGGTCGTCGAGCTTCAGATACTCGTCCAGCGAAACCTCACGACCGTGAGCTACAGCGTCCATCGCTGGTAGCACCATGGGCAGGCGCGCACCGTTGGCCAGTAGCTCGAAGGCGCGCTTGAGAATCAGCCGAATCATCGTTTCGGCAGCGCGCGTGGACTTGTGAAAGTACACCTGCTGAAACATGAACAGCCGCGCCAAGAGGAAGCTCTCGATGGCGGTTATGCCTTTGATGCCGTCCACAGCGAGTTTAGGTGCTTCAGCGCCCGCACTGCGATCCAAGTCGAATCGGAGGGAGCGGAGTAGCCAGGGAAGGTCGTAGTCCCCATAGATGACGCCAGTCGCGTGCGCATCGCGCAGCAAGTAGTCACAACGATCGACGTCGAAGGTGCCGCTCACGGCGCTGGCGAGATAGGGCAGGTCATGCTTGCCGCACACCAGGTCTGCCACGCGCTGCGGTAGACCGGCGTCGCCCTTCGCCAGCTCACGGTGAACGTCGCTCGAAGGATCCAAAAGGATGCGGGTGGTCCAAACCTCATGCCGTACGTGCCCGGGGAGAACCGCCTCAAAAAGGTGCGAGAACGGCCCATGTCCAACGTCGTGTAGGAGAGCTGCGGCAATCGCGTCTCGGCCACGTTCCGAGGTCGGGCGTTGCCAGAAGGGCAGGGGTTGATCGATCTGTCGCAGCCGAGCGAGTAGCAACTGCATCACGTGCGCCGCTCCAACTGCGTGGGAAAAGCGCGTGTGTTCTGCGCCGGGAAAGGCGAAGGAGGTTAAGCCCAGTTGACGGATCCTGCGCAGCCTCTGCACCTCGCGGGTGCCAAGAAGCCGAGGAACGATCGACGACTCCTCGGTCTCGAACGAGACGAGGCCATGAACCGGGTCGCGTAGAATCATGATGCTTCGGGGTACACGTCTGCAAGCCCTGGTATATGCTCGAACGTCGGCGTTGACCATGACGGAGAAAGATCAAAGCGAGCCTGCCCGAGTGGATGCGAATGAGGGCAGCTTAAGGCGGCTCTCGACCATCGTGCGAGCGCTGCCGGAAGGCGAGCTCTTGAACCTATTGGCTCGGCTGGGCATTCGGATCGACCCGGCCAAGCGGTTGGATGTAGCGAGCCAGGCTGCGCGTGCGCTCGTCGGTATGCCCGAAGTGCGTGACCCCTCCCGCTTGGCGGGTCCTTCGCATGAGCTACTGATTCGAATTGCGGACGCTGGCGGCATTTTGCACGTGGACGCAAAACCACCAGGGCTCGAGCCGCTGATGGGCCGCGGGGTGCTGTTTGCGCGCCGGGATCGCAAGCGTATCGAGCTTGTGTTGCCCCACGCCTTCCTTTTGCAGATCCCGTCGTGGTCGACCGAAGATCCGCGTTCGCTGCGTGCCTTGATTTCGCAGGCTTCGTTCGAAACCACGTCGGCGATCGCCGCGCACTACCTCGGGCGCCCTTGCACTCCGCCGATCGCCTTGGCGCTCGAGCCTGCTTGGGACGTGCTTTCAAACGAAGCGGCGTTGCAAACGGAGATCGATTTGCTCGCGCATGCTGAACGCAAGCTGCTCGAGGCCATCGAGGCGCTCGGTGGTGAAGTCGAGACGGCCGAGCTGCTCGACCTCGAGCGAGAGCCAATCCGGCTGCGCAACGCCAAGGGTGTGAGCACTACGCGCAGGGGCGCTGGGTTTGCCCTCGAGCGGCGGGCCTTCCTGATTCCGGTCCACCCGAATCGGCACATCGTTCCGAGCGAGGTGGCGCGCATCGTAGGTGCCGCTCGCCGGAATCAGCTCGCTGATCGGCGCAGTGGGGTGCGCGCCCGACTCGAAGCTGCCGACCATTTGCCGCGGCGCGCGCAGTTCGCCAAAGATCCGACACCGCTTGCGTTGGCCGCCGCGTTATGGATTCGAGAGGCCGCAACCCAACGAGACTCGAGCGCTGATTTCAAGCCGACGATCGGTATCCCGCGCTCACTCGTCGCAAAGATCGCGCAGAGCGTCGGTCGTCCGACGCATCACGTTGGCTTCATCGCCGTGCTCGCTCGGGCCATTGGTCTGTTCGAGAGCTCGTCGACCCAAACTTCGTCGCCTTGCGGCGCTCTCAGCCTCGGGGATGTGCACGAGCGCATGTTCCGGGCGTGGCTCAACGGTGCCGTTTGGGACGAGGCGCGGGCCGAGCCCGAGGTGCTTCGTGCGGCGGAAGGGCGACGTGAGCCGAGTCCAACACGTGCTGTCCGCGACGCGATTTTGGAAGCTCTCGCCGAACTGCCGAGCGATCGCTGGCTGCCGTATCCGGAGCTCGAGGAGTACGTAAAGAATGACCCTCGCATCGACGCGGCCATGCACCTATTGCGGCGTTGGGCAGAGCGTCAAAGCACGGAGGCGAGTCCTGTCGAGGTGATGACGCTGACGAAGATCATCGTCAGCGTCGTGCTCGGCTCGCTCACCCAGTTGGGCGTGCTCGATACGGGGATTGATGGGGAGGCTGTCGAGGCCTTCTCGTTGGATTTCGATCGCGACCCGCGCAGCTTGGTGGACGCGCCTGAGCCGATGTTGCGGGAGCAGCTTTCCTCGGTTTTGGTGCGACAGAACGCGCGCACACGGCATCTTTTGCCAGCGCTGGGCTCGGCCTCCAAACCCGAGCGCAAGGTCGCAGCGCCAGTCACGGGGAGCTTTGGCGAGCGCCTCCAGCTCACGGTTGGGCCGGCCGCATTGGTTGGCCAGGTGCTGAGTCTTTCGAGCATTTTGGAGGTTTCGCGAGCAGACACCGAACTCGAGCTGCTGGTCTCGCCGGCCGCGATCGCGCGTGCGATCTCTCGTGGGATCACCCCGGACGAGGTTCGCGAGCGAATTTCGGCGTTGGCTCCACTCCCGCCCGAACTTTCGGACCTGCTGACGCAAGCCAGCGTGGTGGTCGGGAAGGGCGCGCTGGTCGCCGTTTCAGCGTTCCTTTGGGTGGACAACCCCGACGTTCGCGAGTTGTTGCGGTCGGCACGCACCACCGCTGAGTTCTTTCTCGATCCGTCGCCGCCTGGCGGTCTTTTGGTCGCTCCCGGCGTGGACTACGAGCGGCTTTGTCGACGTTGCCGTGGGCTAGGCGTTGAGATCGAGGTCGCGGCCGACCTTGTGTTGCGAGCCTCGCGCGGTTCGTCACGAGCGTTCACCCCGCTTCCCCAGCGGGCTTCCGACTCTGCGGTGAAGCAGGTGGAAGCTCCTGAGGCTGGTGCCGAAGAAGGTACCTCGCGTTCGGGAACCCGCTCGGTTCGGCGGGCCTCAGTGACGATGCGAGAATCCACGAAGGTGAAGTAGGGCGCGCGTCGTGTCATAGGCTTTCGGCCCTTGCGAAAGAACGCTAGAGAGGCGCGCATGATCTTTCGCCGAGTTCGTCCTGCCTTGCTCGTGGCGTTGCTCGTTGCCTGTGAATCGCCACCGCGTGCGTCGATCGAGCCAGCGCCCTCGCAGCTCGCATCGGCATCGGCATCGGCTTTGGCATCCGTGCCGTCGTCGGCGGTGGTGCTCTCGGTTCCGCTGCCCGTCGCTTCATCCGCGCCGGTGGTCCCGAAAGCAAGCACCAAGATGCCCGACAAGGCGCTCGACGCAGCGTTCCTCGCCAAGGCCAAGGACGGTATTTTGGCCGAGGGCGTAGCGGACTCGGTGATCGGAGTCGGCCTTTCTTCGCCCGTGCTGATGATTTCGGAAGGCAGCGAACCGCGCGAGCCGCTGCGCTATGCCTTTGCTGCCAACGCAACGCAAACGACGTTGATGCGCACCACGACGAAGCTGTCTGGTGGTGGCCAATCGGTCGAGCTGCCGCTGGTCGAGATGACGCTCGAACTCAAGAGCGGTGAAAAGGCTGCCGACGGCGGCATGCCGGTGACCGGCACGTTGACCAACGTGAAGGTGAAAGCCACTCAGGACCCGCAGCAGCAGCAGATTGAGAAGGCGATGGCGCCTGGGCTTGCCAGCGTGAAGGGTCTTCGCGTGAGCTACACGGTGGATCCCCTGGGCAAAGCGAGCAACGTGCAGCTTCAGTCTCCCCCGGGGGCCAACGGAGCCGCGCAAAAGTTGATCGAAGAGATGCGCCGCTCGTTCGAGTCTTTGGTTCCTCCTGTCCCCGAGGCCGCGGTTGGTGAGGGGGCGGAGTGGCAGGTGATTCAGCGGGTCAATGCAGGCGTCGATACGCTGATGTGGACCAACTACAAGCTGCTCAAGCGCAAGGGGGACAAGATCAAGCTCAGCGCCACGGTGATGCAGCTGGCCGCCTCGAGCAAGTTGCAGGTGGGCCCCGGCGGGCCGCCCACGCCCGTGACGCTGTTGGGCTACGAGGCTGGAGGCGTTGCAGAGACCAGCACCTCGTTGACCTCACTCGTGCCTGACGCAGGCGTCGGCTCGGTGAAGAACCTCGTGCGCTTCCAAGAGAAGGACAAGCCGATCACCACCGAGACCGCGGTAAAGCTCGAGTTCCTGCGAAAATGAGCGCCGCCGAATTCGATCGGGCGCGCCTGCGGCTGGAGTACAGCGCCTTCTTGCAGCCCGGGCGAATTCTGCTGACGGGTCACTCGCATCAGGCCTGGCCCAACCGCGCGCGCACGGCGATGGCGCAGGCATTTGATGACGCCGCGCGCTTCGTGGACGACAAGTGGGAGCACGCTGTTTTCCCGCTGGTGGCTGACGTCGGAAGGCGCACGTTGTCGCGATTGGGTTTCAGCGAGAGTGACACCATCTCGTTCGGGAAGAGCTCCCACGAGCTCGGCTTCCGGTTGCTCTCGTGTTTCGGCCCCAAGCCTAGGATCGTCACGACCACCGGGGAGTTCCACTCGCTCGAACGGCAGTTGCGCCGCCTCTCCGAGGCTGGAGCTTCGGTTACGTGGGTCCCGCGTAACCCGGTTGCTTCCTTGGCTGACCGTCTGATCGAGGCGGTTGGCGCTGGCGTGGACCTGCTCGCGGTGTCGACGACCTTCTACGAAGATGCCGCGATTTGGCCTGGGTTTGAAGCGGTGAGCGATCATGCGGCGCGCACCGGTACCACCGTTCTTGCGGATGCCTACCACGGTTTTGGCGCGCTCGAGCTTGCATGGCCCGCGCAGCGCGAACACCTTTTCGTCGTCAGCGGTGGCTATAAGTACGCTCAGTTCGGTGAGGGCGTTTGCTTTATGCGCGTGCCAACGAGCACCAACTTACGGCCGGTGTACACAGGTTGGTTCGCGGACTTCGGCGCACTGGGCGACGAGCGTGCGCACGGAGCGCCCGTCGGCTACGGAGCTGGTAGCCAGCGCTTCAGTGGCGCAACGTTCGACCCGGTTTCGTTCTACCGCGCGCGCGCCGCGCTCGACGTCTTCGATGAACACGGGCTTACCCCGTCGGTGTTGCGTGCACTCAGCGTGGCCCAGACCGAGCGGATCGCTGCGGCCTTGGAGTCCGCGGCTGTGCCTCTGCTGTCTCCTCGCTCGGCCTCGGAGCGCGCGGGCTTCGTCGCAGCGCGCGTGAAGGATGCGCAAGCGTTGGTTAAGGCGCTGCGGGCCGAGAACGTTTATGTGGACGCTCGCGGTGAGTCGCTGCGCTTCGGGCCGGCGCCCTACCTGACCGATGGCGAGATCGATGCGGGAGTTGCGGCTGCGGTTCGGCTCATTACGTCGCCCTAGCAAGCCGTCAGGGCGAGGGCCAAACCAGCTTGCGATGCACCGGCGGAACGTCGGGGTAGAGCGGCCGCAGCCCGGTGTGCGCGACGTGGATGGCGCTTTGCGCGCGCACGGAGAGGTCCCACTCGAGGATCAACTTGTCGCCGTCGTGACAACCGAAGCTCGAGGAGATGCAGAGCAACGGCTCGCGATCGATCGCGTAGCCCTCGTTCGCGACGTCATGGCCATAGATCGCGACACGCAACGAAGGATGAAGCGCCCGGAGAAACGCATGCGCGCGTTCGCTCGACGCTGTGCGCGCCCATAGCAGGGCGATGATCATCGACCTTCCCTCCAAGTCGACCTCGTCCTCGACGTTCACGAGCAGCGGGAGCTTGTCGAGCTCCTCGGCGGATTGAATCGGTGCAAACGGTGCGGCGTGTGTAAAGCAAAGGCCTGCGTCCTTTGCGATCGCCACGAACGGCCAATCGCGAATCCAGTCACGAAAGGCCGAGGCGTCTTCCGGAGACATCAGACCTTCGAGTCGCTCGGCCTCGTCGGGAAAGAACTTCGACACGACTGGACCGCCGACGTGAGCATGCTCGTGATTACCGAGTAGGAAATGCACATGATCAGGGTGGCGCTGTTTCAGCTGTTGAGCGCGTTTCACCAGCCCGGCGGAGTCTCCCCGATAGAAGGCCCCGAGATGCGAAGGCCAAACGTCTTTCGGGATCTCCGGGCCGTGAACGAGGTCCCCGGTGATCAGCAGAAACACGTCGCTACGCGTTGAGCGCGCTGTTTCGAAGCGACGCTCGATGGTCTCGTAGTCACCGAGATTGCCCTGAAGGTCGGTGGCCACCATGAGGAGACCTTTGTCTGGAAGCTCGACGAGGCGACGCAAGATGGATGGAGGTTAGCAAACGCAGCCGCCCGCGGCCGAATGACTCGCTCTTCGTGCACTCGAGATCCACAGATTGTCGACAAACGCTGGCTTGGCTCGGTCCGCTCGACCTATGCGGTGGGGTGTGCAAGGCTCGCCCAGTGACCCTAAAGCGACGCCATTCCGTTTGCCTGCTCGGGGCTGTGTGCGCCCTGTTGGCCTGCGGTGATGCGGACTCCGTCGAGGTGCCGCCCAAAGCCCCGGAGGCGTCGGCCTTGCTGCCGCGGGCGAAGCCGGTGGTGACGACCCAAGCGGTCAATCCCAACCCGCTCGACCTCCCAGCGCGGAAGCTCGATCTTGCGCCAGGAACGGTCGTTTACGCTGTTCCGGTGGCGATGCTGCGCGGCGCCAAGCTCGGGACCGCCTTTCAGCTGCGCGCCACGACCATCGCGGGAAAAGACCGGGATTTCCTGCTGATCGACGGAGGCGAGGACCCGGACTACCCGCTTCACCCGAGCTATTTGGTGGTCCACCAGCCGGGCGCGCGCGCGCCGCGCTTGAACCAGCCGGTCATCACCTCGTTCGCGGGGCTGCTGCGTCATGGCGTGGTCAAGGGCATGAGCAAGAACAAGGTCAACGTCCGGTTGACCGACACCCCACAACACGGCGATCGACTACTCGACGCCGAGCAGCTGATGGCCCAGTCGGACGGCTTCGCTCCGGGGAACTACGTTGCTTGGCGCACCGGGGAGGGCTACGAGCACATGCTCTTGGTGGCGCCCGTTGCAGGCGAGGGCAAAGACGCGACAGAGTGGCTAGCGCTTGGTTATGGCGGTGCCTCGGCGATCGTCAAGACAGCGGATTTGGTGCTGATTCCAGTCACCTATGAGCCCAAAGTCGGGACCACGGTCTGGGCTGAGCATCTCGGCAAAATGCGTCGCGGCGTCGTCAGTGACTTCAACAAGCCGGCCGTCTTCAGCGTGAAGTTTGAGCGAGCCGGCGCTGCCGCTTCGGTTGGCTGGGGAGGTTTGATGCCGCCGTACGTGCCCGCGAACGCGCCAGCGCCGAAGGGGCCGCGAAGGTGACCGCTTGGTCGCCTTGTTCGACGAGAGCGTGACTGAGTGGTCGCTATGCGCGTTGCGCTCAACATCGAGCAAAAGCTCTGCTAGCGAAGAAGTGTGTCAGTCCTTTCTTGGCTACGAGCGGGCAAGCAATGGGGACCCTTCGCCGCACGCACGGCGTACTACGGGACCTTGTCGGTCACTCTTGGGCCGCTTACCAAAGACCATCGCGCGAGCCTGTGGGCGATGCGCCGATGGTGTCAGTCGAGTGCGAAGGCGCTCGACATCGAGGTAATCGCTGAGGGGCTCGAGAACGTTCCTCAGGATTCAGCGTTCATCTATTGCAGCAACCACCAGAGCATCGTCGACGTGCTGGTGCTTGGCAGTGCGCTGCCCGGAGACTACAAGTGGGCCGCCAAGCGCTCGCTGTTGAAGATTCCGTTTCTCGGCTGGCATCTCAAGCTGTCCGGCCACGTGCCGGTGGACCGAGGTTCCGGCTCACGCGCCGCGGCCCAAGTGATTCAGCGTTTCGTTGAGGTGCTCAAGGAGGGCAAGCCGTTGCTCGTCTTCCCGGAAGGTACACGCACCGAGACAGGCTCCATGCGTGCGTTCAAAAACGGCGCCTTCCATGCGGCAATCCGCGGGGACGTTCCGGTGGTGCCGGTTGCGCTGCAGGGAACCTTCGACCTGATGAAACGCGGAGCGCGAGACACGGGGGCGGACAACCATCGCGTGGTGCGTGTGTTGATTGGCAAGCCGCTTCATGCTCGCAAAGACGGTAAAGA
>CAITIQ010000529.1 GCA_903892415.1 uncultured delta proteobacterium
CGAGAAGGGCTACGTCGAGCTGGCAGAGCAGACGGGCAAAAATGTCGCGAAAGTGAAGGCTGAGTATCGGGATCCCAAGCGTCGCGAGATGCTGATCGCGATGATCCTCGAAGACAAGATCTTGGATCTTCTCGAGGGCGCGGCAGTCACGACCGAGACGGAGTAGTTCTCGGCAGTCTCGGTACGTGCCAAGGTGTCGTTCTAACTGAACGACATCTTGGTGCAGGCTGGACTGAAGCGCGCTAAGGTTCGCCCGTGTGCGGCACCGCTCGCGTTTGTCGTGTGTGCCCACTGAAACCTGATTCCAACTGATCGAGACTTCCCGAGGGACGACGAATGCGGCGAATCGAAAACCGGACGCAGGCGATGCACTTCTTAGAAGCGAATGGAGCCGAGCTTCAGGATCGCTCGCGAGCAGAGGCCGAGCGCGCCCACTACATCATTCCGAGCGTCACCGAAACGACCCACCGCGGTGAGCGCGAGTGGCACATCTTCAGTCGGCTACTGAAAGACCGTATTGTCTTCCTGGGCACCGAGATTGATGACTTCGTTTGCAACGCAGTCATCGCCCAGCTGTTGTTCCTGGATAGCGAGGACCCCGAGAAGGATGTGCAGCTCTACATCAACAGCCCTGGCGGCGTGGTAACGAGCGGCATCGGCATCTTCGACACGATGCAGTTCATTCACTGCCCAGTCTCGACGATCTGCTTGGGCCAGGCGGCCTCAATGGGGGCCGTCTTGCTGGCGGCAGGCCAGAAGAAGCGCCGCTATTCGCTGCCCAACTCGCGAATCATGGTTCACCAGCCGCTTGGTGGTGCACGCGGGCAAGCGACCGATATTGAGATCCAGGCCCGGGAGATCAAGCGGCTGAAGGAACTGTTGGTGGGCATTCTGGCCAAGGCAACAGAGAAAGATCCGGCGCAGATCAGCAAAGATCTCGACCGCGACTTCTACCTCACCCCGGTCGAGGCCAAAGAGTACGGTCTGATCGACGAGGTGTTTCCGCCTCGCGAGAAGACGGTTCGGGACGAGAAGTCGGGCGAGAAGAAGACGGACAAGACACTAAAGTGAAAGAACGGCTCGGCTCACAACGTTGCCGAGCCGTCCGACCAGGTCTAGACTGCGGGCCAATTGATCCGTGGGCTTATAGAGCGATTCAGTGCGACTAAGCGCGCCTAGGGCGCGTGATGTTCTGCGAGGCGGAAGTGGAGAGAAGGCGGGACGATCACGGGAGCGGAAACCTCAGTTGCTCTTTCTGCGGAAAGTCGCAGAAAGAGGTCAAAAAGCTCATCGCTGGACCGACGGTCTACATCTGCGACGAGTGCATTGGCCTTTGCAACGACATCATCGCTGAGGAGGTGGAAAAGGAGGAACCGCAGAGCGGAACGACTCCGATCCCCAAGCCCTCGGAGATCAAGGCCATCCTCGACGAGTACGTCGTCGGTCAGGACAGGGCTAAAAAGATTTTGTCGGTAGCGGTACACAACCACTACAAGCGAATCGACTCGAAGGTCGCTGCGGGCGAAGTCGAGCTGCAGAAGTCGAACATCATCTTGCTTGGGCCGACCGGAAGCGGCAAGACACTGCTTGCCCAGACCCTGGCGAAGATCATCAACGTGCCGTTTGCGATCGCCGACGCGACCACGCTCACGGAAGCTGGCTACGTAGGCGAGGACGTCGAGAACATCATCGTCCAGCTGCTTCAGAACGCGGACCACGACGTGGAGCGGGCGCAGCGGGGCATCGTCTACATCGATGAAATCGACAAGATTAGCCGCAAGAGCGACAATCCCTCGATAACCCGTGACGTGTCTGGGGAGGGGGTTCAGCAGGCGCTCCTGAAAATCATCGAAGGGACGATTGCGAATGTGCCGCCCAAGGGTGGGCGCAAGCATCCTCAGCAAGACTTTTTACAAGTCGACACGGTCAACATCCTCTTTATCTGTGGTGGCGCCTTTGTTGGACTCGACCAGATCATTCAGAGGCGCATCGGTCAGAGCGCTATCGGTTTTGGTTCAGAGGTGCGCAGCAAGAAGGAGCTGAAGTTGGGTGAGCTTCTCGGTCAGGTGCAGCCTGAAGACTTGTTGAAGTTCGGCCTGATCCCCGAGTTCATCGGGCGCCTGCCGATCGTGGCGACCCTCCACGAACTGAACGAGGACGCCCTCATCGACATTCTCACCAAGCCCAAAAACAGCCTCGTCAAACAGTACCAAAAGCTGTTTGAGATGGACGGGGTCAAGCTCAAGTTCACGCGAGGAGCACTCGTCGCCGTGGCGAAGCAGGCTCTCGAGCGCCACAGCGGAGCGCGCGGTCTCCGAGCGATCCTTGAGAACGCAATGCTCGACATCATGTACGAAATCCCTTCGCGCACGGGTGTGAAGGAAGTCGTGGTCAACGAGGAGGTCATCCTCCGTCAAGAGGCTCCGATCATTGTGTACAGCAAAGAGAAGGAAGCCGAGTTGGCCTGAGTTTGACTGACTCATCCTTTTTGCTTCCTCCAGCCAGCTCTGCTGGCTGTGCTTCTATCCTCTGACTGGGCTTCAACATGTTTTTCAAGAACGAACGCGGGCAGCCCGAGCGGGCGATGCCACTCGTCCCCCTACGCGACATCATTATCTTCCCTCATATGGTCACCCAGCTGTTCGTCGGCCGGGAAAAGTCCATCGCGGCGCTTGATGAGGCAATGGCGCGCGACAAGAGCAAGGAGATCTTCCTCTCGGCTCAAAAACACGCGAAGACGAACGAGCCCGCGCCGGACGACATCTTTGACGTGGGAGCGATTGGCATCATCATGCAGCTGCTCCGTCTCCCCGACGGCACGGTGCGTGTCACCGTGGAAGGGCGGAGGCGCGCGAAGATTCAGCGCTTTGTTGCGACCGATCCGTTCTTCTCCGTTGAGGTCGCTGACATCGACGAGGCCGCGGAGACGGGCGTAGAGGTCGAGGCTTTGATGCGCTCGGTCACGGCGACCTTCGAGACCTACGTCAAGCTCAACAAGAAGGTCGCGCCCGAGGTGCTGGTTTCGATTCAGGCGATCGATGAGCCGCGCCGGCTCTCTGACAGCGTGATTGCGAACCTGCCGACCATCAAGCTCGTGGACCGACAGGGGCTTCTCGAGATGGCCAACGCCAAGCAGCGGCTCGAGCGTTTGATCGAGCTGATGCAGTCTGAGGTTGAGATTCTCCAGGTTGAGCGGAAGATTCGTTCCCGCGTCAAGAAGCAGATGGAGAAGACGCAGAAGGAGTACTACCTCAACGAGCAGATGCAGGCGATCCAGAAGGAACTGGGTGGCGGCGAGCGAGATGAGTCGAAGAACGAGACGCAGGAGATCGAGGCTCAGCTCCGCCAAAAGCGTATGAGCGAAGAGGCCACCGCCAAGGTCAAGAAGGAGCTGAAGAAGCTCAAGATGATGCATCCAACGAGCGCCGAAGCGACGGTCGTGAGGAACTACATCGACTGGATCATGGATCTGCCTTGGTACGAGCGCTCTGAAGAGCGTTACGATCTCAAGGAAGCTGAGGCAATCCTCGAGGAAGACCACTACGGGTTGAAGAAGATCAAGGAGCGAATCCTTGAGTACCTAGCGGTTCAAGCGCTCACGAAGAAGTTGCGCGGTCCTGTCCTCTGCTTCGTTGGTCCCCCGGGCGTCGGCAAGACGAGTCTCGGCAAGAGCATTGCTCGTGCTACCGGTCGCAAGTTTGTTCGCCTCGCACTGGGCGGAGTGCGGGACGAGGCCGAAATCCGTGGGCATCGGCGCACCTATATCGGCGCGATGCCAGGCAAGATCATCCAAAGCCTCAAGAAGGCTGGGACTTCCAACCCGACGTTCCTGCTCGACGAAGTAGACAAGATGTCGAGCGACTTTCGAGGAGATCCAGCGGCGGCGCTGCTCGAGGTCCTCGACCCCGAGCAAAACCACGCCTTCAACGACCACTATCTCGATCTCGACTACGACCTTTCGGACGTGATGTTCATCACGACCGCAAATTCGCTTTCGGGCATTCCGGTGCCGCTCCAGGACCGAATGGAGATCATCCAGCTTTCGGGCTACACCGAGTTCGAGAAGGTCAACATCGCGGAGAAGTACCTCGTGCCGCGTCAGAAGACTGAGTGCGGCCTCTCCGATGTTCCCATCTCGGTGACCGAGGGGGCCGTGCGGACGATCATCCACCACTACACGAAGGAGAGTGGAGTGCGTTCGCTCGAGCGGGAGTTAGCGAGCGTCTGCCGTAAGTTGGCGCGCCGGGTGGTGGACGAAGGAAAGGGACCGATCGAGGTCAATGCCCGCTCCATCCCCAAGCTGCTGGGCGTGCCCAAGTATCGCGTTGGCCGAGCCGAACAGGTGGCTGAGATCGGGCTCGTTATGGGGCTCGCGGTTACGAGCGTTGGCGGTGAGCTGCTTGCGGCAGAGGCGACTGTATTTCCCGGTAAGGGAAAGGTCTCGATCACAGGCTTGGTCGAGAAAGGCATGGAGGAGAGCGGGCAGGCAGCGATGAGCTACGTACGCACGCGTAGTGAACGGCTTGGCCTTGCAGAAGATCTGCACCAAAAGGTGGACGTTCACGTGCACTTTCCGGAGTTCTTTCCCAAGGACGGGCCAAGCGCTGGCGTGACCATGGTGACGGCGATCGTCAGTGCCTTGCTCAAGGCGCCGGTTCGGCATGACCTTGCGATGACCGGTGAAGTCACGTTGCGCGGAAAAGTGCTACCCATCGGGGGCGTGAAAGAGAAGCTGCTTGCGGCCCACCGAGGTGGCATCAAGACCGTGCTGCTACCCAAAGAGAATCGCAAGGACCTGAGGGACATCCCTCGTAGGGTGCTCTCCGCGCTGCGGCTCGTGTTGGTGGACCACGTTGATGATGTGCTTCGCGAAGCACTTGTGGTCGCAGATCCAGACCGGTTGTTTGGGCCAGGTCGAGGCATCATTGAGTACCGAAACGGTGAGTTGGTCTCGACGCCAGAAACCCCCGCGGAGGAACCGGAGTTTGTCGCAGAGACGGTCACTCCACATCCTGCTGGATGATTGAGCGTCAGCGTCCTTTGGGATGATGGAAAGGGAGGCTCCGCCCAACCAGCGCAGCCTCCCATCAAACTCAGTGTCGGAAGTGGCGCGCGCCGGTGAAGACCATCGCGAGGCCGAGTTCGTCCGCTTTGGCAATGACCTCGGCATCCTTAACGCTACCTCCCGGCTGCGCAATCGCGCTTACTCCCGCCTGGCTGGCGAGTTCAATGCCGTCAGCGAAGGGGAAGAAAGCGTCTGATGCCAGGACCGAACCGCGCGCCTTGTCAGCAGCTTTGCTGCAGGCGATGCGCACGGACTCCACCCGACTCATCTGCCCGGCACCGACGCCGACCGTCTCGTGCTCACGGGCAAGCACGATGGCGTTCGACTTGACGTGCTTGCAGACGAGCCAGCTGAAATCGAGCGCTGCTAACTCCTCGGCCGAGGGGGCTCGTTTGGTCACGACCCGAGCACCCACGACTTCCCCTGGACCGCTGCGGTCGCTTGACTGCGCCACCAACCCACCACTCACGCGTTTGGTGATGAAGGCGGCGGTTTTGCCTGAAAGATCGCCGCAAGCGAGGACTCGAAGGTTCTTCTTCGAGGAAAGCACCTCGCAGGCGGCGGCGCTGAAGGAAGGGGCCACCACACACTCGAGGAACGTCTCTGCGAGCGCACGGGCAGTTGCTTCGTCCACCTCTCGGTTGAGCGCTACAATCCCACCGAACGCACTCACGGCGTCTGCCTCTCGCGCCCTTCGGTAGGCAGCCTCGAGCGATTCGGCGCGAGCGACGCCGCAGGGGTTGGTGTGCTTGACGATCACCGCAGCAGGGCGGTCGAACTCACGAACCGCCTCCAAAGCGGCGTCCAAGTCGACGATGTTGTTGAAGCTGAGCTCTTTGGCCGAGGGCGTGACGGGGGTTGACCCTGCGATGGTCCCCGCAGACGGGCGCATGTCGCGATAGAAGGCAGCTTGTTGATGAGGGTTTTCGCCGTAACGCAGCGAATAGACTCGCTCAAACGGCAGAATGAAATGCTCGGGGAAGGGGGCGCGCTCGGGAGCTGAGTCGAGCGCCGCATCAACTGCGATGGAGCTGAGGTACCCAGCGATAGTTGCATCGTAAGCTGCTGTTTTGGCGAAGACTTTCGCCGCAAGCCGGCGCCTGGTCGTCGCACTAGTCTGACCGCTATGCTCGCGCATCTCGCTCAATACCAGCGGATAGTCAGCCGGGTCGCAAACGACCGTGACCCTCTCGTGGTTCTTCGCGGCGCTGCGGAGCATTGACGGGCCTCCGATGTCGATGTTTTCGATCAACTCTTCGAGCTTACTACTTTGATTTTGCAGCACTTGGTCGAAGGGGTACAGGTTCACGACCACGAGATCGATCGGGGCTGCGCCAAGCCGCGCTAGGTCGTCAGCGTCAATGGCGCCGCGCTGGAGGAGTCCCCCGTGAATCCGGGGGTGGAGCGTCTTGACCCGGCCGGCCATCACCTCGGGCGACTCGGTGTAGTCCTCCACTGCGGTTACGGGGATGCCCTCGGCTTGCAGCGCCTTTTGGGTACCTCCCGTGCTCAGCAATATGACGCCCTGCTTCGCTAGCTCTCGCGCGAAATCCAAGAGCCCACGTTTGTCCGAAACCGAGAGAAGTGCGCGCTTGATCATGCCGCCCGCTTAGCCCTGCCGTGCCCGCAAAACCAGCGAAACCACGCCGCGGGTCCTGCAGAGGCTGCACAACCAACTTCGAAAACTTGGCCACGTGTTTCGACCTGTGGTGATGAGTGGGCCCTGCGGCGCCCGGGTGGTGCCGTTTGCCCAAGGAGTTCCTGCGTGTCCATTCGCGAATCGTGCAGCGTTTGCACCTCTGCTTTCGACGTCCAGTTCCGCTACCAAATGGAGGAACAAGAAGGCGGTTTTGCATTCTTCTGTTCTCAGAAGTGCCTTGAGATCAGCCAGAAACGCGCGACCACCGGGGCCGTGTGTGGAGCCTGTTCGAAGCGCTTCGCTGTCTCGCTTGCAGCGCAACTCGTTTACGTCAAAGGCAAGCGCCACTACGCCTGTAGCACCGAGTGCCGGGCGCAGATCCAGCGCGAAGCTGATGGTCTGACCCTTGGGGAAATGTGTCAACAGCCTCAGGCTCCTGCCTCGGTTCCGTCCGTTCGCGTGGACGCGCCGGCCGCGGTGCCGACCTTAGCCTCGCCGAGCGCCGTGTCGCCTGCCGCAAGGCCAGCGGCGAAGTCCGGGGTGGTCGTGCCTGTGATGCAGCCTCGCCAACGAGCGGACGCGAGCGCGCCCAGCGAGACGCCCCGTGTGCTCGCCGTCTTCAACCACAAGGGCGGCACCGGCAAGACCACGAGCGCTGTGAGTGTCGCCGCCGGCCTCGCCCTAGCTGGAAACCGTGTGCTCTTGGTAGACACCGACGCGCAAGGCAACGTGGCCGTTTCGCTTGGAGCTTCCAGTGAGCGCTCGCTCTACCACGTGCTCGTGATGGGCCTCTCGATCCAGCAAGCGGTCAAACCCGTGCGAGAGAACCTCGATCTGCTGCCCTCGAACGAGACGCTGGCAGCAGCCGAATTGTACCTAGCCGGGCGTCAGAACCGAGACCGGGTGTTGCGCGACCGACTTCACGCAGCGACTTCGAGCTACGACTACGTCGTGATCGATTGCTCGCCGAGTCTGTCGCTGATGAACCAGAACGCGCTTGTGTTTGCCGACAGCGTGTTGGTCCCCGTCGCGTGTGACTACCTGTCGCTCGTCGGTGTGCGCCAGGTGATCAAGACCATCAAGAATGTCAACTCACTGCTGCATCACCCCGTTCAAATCTGGGGCGTCCTTCCGACCTTCTTCGACGCTCGAGCGAAGATTTGTCACGAGGCCGTGCAGACGTTGAAGGAGCACTTTGGCGATCGTTGTCTGCCTCCGGTGCGTGCGGCGATCAAAGTCAAAGAGGCTCCTGCCCAGGGGCAAACCATCTTCGAGTACGCCGCCGGTATGAGCGCCGCGGACGACTACATGACAGTCGTGAAGCGACTGTGCGCGAGTCGGGAACGAGCCAAAAACGTCCCTCTCGCCGAGAAACCGCAACAAGCCGCTGCCGCTCTTTAGGCCGCCGCACGACCAGACTTTTGGAGGAAACCATGGGTAGCGATGACGGACAGCGAGGGTGGGGTCTGCTCGACCGAGCGGAAGTTGAAGGCGTCCTTTCGGGCAGCTTCTATTCGAAGAGCCGCAGCAGTAGGCCGCCGAAGGATGCTGCGAAGCCTGAGCACTACAAGGTGATCTGCATTTCGATGTACACCGACGACCTCAAGAAGCTCGACGATATGGTGGATACGCTGAAGGCGAAGGGCCTCACCAAGGCAAGCCGCAGTGCGCTGATTCGCCATGCGCTCGCGACGGTGGACCTCGAAAAGGTGCCGCGCGGGATCTGAATCTCCGTCGCAAGAGCCGACGGAAACTTTGCCGATTGCCCGCTGTGTAGAACAGTTCGGGCATGGAATCGTGTCGTCGTGTCTGCCGGTCTTCTGTCAAGAGTCTCGCCCTCGAGTTCCTGCTCAGCGCAGAGCAAGAACGCTCGGGGGCTTCGTGTTTGGCGGTGAGCACGCTCGAGGGGCTGAGCGTTTCTGGGGTAGGGGATCTGGACCCGGCCCTAGCGGCAGCGGTCTCCTCCCTACGTATGGAGGGAAGGTTGGGACACCCTCTACTTGCGTCGCTTAGCGACCGCGCTTTTGCGATGAGCGTGGTGCAGCTCAACGACGGCCAACGTGTGCTTGTCACAAAGGTCGATGGTGGTCCGGTTTCACGCGAACTCGAGCGAGCGGTCGTGCGCATTCTCTCGTAGCTGCGAGCGGCGAGCTGTTTGACGCCTCGGGGAGGCAGGGCTACGCGAAGGCATGGCCAACATCTCCTCGATTCTCGATAAATCGTTTGAAGGCAAAGAGTTCGCAGAGCTGGCAGACGCGCCGGTGAGTGCTTTGCAGGGCGTCTCGGAAGCCGATAGTGCCGCGCTCAAGAGCGCGCTTGGCATCAGCACGATCCGCGATCTTGCGACCAACAAGTTCGTGCTTTGGGCTCAGGCGATCAACAACCTCGCGCCCAAGAAGTAATTCCACCGCAGGTGGAGCTGCAACGCACCGAAAGAGCCCGAATCACAAGGTTCGGGCGTTGCCTCGACGTCAGTTGAGCGTCTCTTGAGCGTCGAGAAACTCCGCGATGTCACGCGGCAGCGGACTTGTGATGCGGACGCGACGTGCCTCGCGCGGATGGTCGAGTTCCAGGGTTTGCGCGTGAAGCGCTTGCCGCTCGAGCTCGAGCAACGCCTGATCTTGGCTCGTGAGTGTACCGTCGGCGCCGCGGCGAAATAGGTCGTCGTCCCCGCTGTAGAGCTTTTCCCCAACCAGCGGGCAGCCGACGCTGGCCAGGTGCACTCGGATTTGATGCTGGCGGCCCGTCTCGAGGTCGCAGGCGATGACCGAGTAGCGCGCGCCAGTTTTGCGGGAACGATGGCGAGACACGATCGTGCAGCGGGTCAGCGATTCAAGCCCGCCAACCGCCGCGACCCGCATCTTCACGCGCAGGCTGGAGATCGGATCGGGTTCGAGCGGAGAATCCACGATGAAGTTGTCGCGACCTGGATCGCCATGGCACACGGCGAGGTAGCGTTTGGCCACGAAACGAAGTGCGGAAGGCCGGCCCGTCTCGGGGTCGAGCCCTGCGAACTGCTTCTTGACGTGACGGTCAGCTTCTTTGTTCTTCGTGAGCAGCAGGACTCCGCTGGTTTCACGGTCGAGCCGATGCGCGAGGTAGAAGCGCTGTTCGGGCCTCTTGTGCTCGAGCAGTTTGACCACCGTCGAGCGGAAATAGCGGGCCGTCGGGTGCACCGGGATCATCGGCGGTTTGTCGACCGCGCAAAGGTCCTCGTCCTCGTACAGGATGGGTAGCTCGGTATCGGTGAAAGCCTCATCCCACGGTGCGCGCCAAAGGCAGATCCACTGTTCGCTGCGGACGCGGTCAGCCTTCTGGTGTGGTCGGCCTTCCGGGGTAAAGGCGCTCTTTTCGATGATGAACTGCGCGCGGGTACGGGTTGTTCGCTTCAGTTGCGATTGAACGAAGCGATCGAGCCGCATGCCCTCGTTTTCGGGCGGGACTCGCAACACCGTCAAGACGGCCGCGCCGTCGATGCTCGTGGGCCGCTGGGGCTCACGCAAAAGCTCGTAGTTGCGAAGGCGGGTCATTCGGGGGGCGCATGCTCCGATAACGGAAGCCACTGAATCTTGCACGACGCAGCTCCCGCTGTGAGTCTTTTCGGCCCGCCCCGCTGATCACAAGTGTGGTAGACCGTCCGACGCATGGAGATCCTTTTCGTCGCGACTGAGCTTTCGCCGATGGCCAAGGTTGGCGGTCTGGCTGACGTCGTTTTCGCCCTATCGAAGACGCTACGCAACCAGGGACATCGTGTCACCCTTGCCTTGCCGCGTTATCCCGCCTTTGAGGAGGCTGGTGTTCTGTTGGCTCGTCGCTTGACGCCGCTGAAGCTGCCTGCGCTCGCCGCAGCCGATTTGCCCGCGGAGGCGGCCTCGCTTGCGGCTCGGCCGACCGAGGTGATCCTGTTCGACGCACGTTTGGGCTCTGGCGTGGATGTCGTGTTCTTTGACGTCCAGGTGCCTGCTTCCGACGTGTTCCCCGGGGGAAGCCTATTCGGCGACGTAACGTCGAAGGCTACCGACAAGATCTACTCCGGCGAAGGAACGCTGGTCGGCGCGTTGAAGGTTTCGCTTTTCAACCGCGCCGTGGTGGAGTTCTTGAAGGCCCGCGTCGCGACGGGGGGGCTGCGCGCGGGCGAGGCGCCTTTCGACGCGGTGCACGTGCATGACTGGTCGGCCGCGATGATCCCCTTCCTGATGCGAGAGGTCCCCGAGCTCGCGGGGCTGGCGTCTGTGCTGACGATTCACGACGCCTCGGCGCAAGGTTTCTTTGCCGCGGACAAGGTTCGCGCAGTGTTGCGGCTCTTTGGGCTTTCGATGGCGCACTTTACGCTGGAAGGGCTCGAGTTCTACGGTGGCGTGAACCTCCTCAAGGGCGGCATCGTGAGCGCCGACGTGGTGACGACGGTTTCTCCGAGCTACGCGCGTGAGCTCACCACCGAGGGCAAAGGATTCCGCCTCGAGGGCGTGCTTCGAGCACGGCCGACGCCCGTGCAGGGCATCGTCAACGGCGTTGATGCGAGCGTCTGGAATCCGGCGACCGACCCATCCATCGTCGCTCGCTACGATTCGGATGACTGGTCGAACCGTGGTCGCTCCAAAAGCACCTTGTTGGCAGAGCTCGGTCTCCCGCTGGACCCGGCCATCCCATTGTTCGTTTCGCTTGGTCGAGTCACCAAACAGAAGGGCACAGACGTGCTTGCGAAGTCGGTTGCCCGGCTGATGAAGCAAGACCTTTGTCTCGTGGTGGCTGGGCGAGGGGACCCGGCGATCGAAGCGGAGCTGAAGGCTGCTGCGTCTGAGTTCGGTGAGCGCGTTCGTTATCTCGGCTTCGTTGAGGAGAAGGTCGCACACCGCTTGGTAGCTGCGGCTGACTTCGTGTTGATGCCCTCACGCTCGGAGCCCTGTGGTTTGGTGCAGCTTTATGCACAACGTTACGGTGCCATTCCTGTCGTTGCTCGCACCGGCGGCCTCGTGGACACCGTCGTTGATGTGGACGTCGAGCTCGAGACGGGCACCGGCCTCTTGTTCGAGGGCGCCACGGTGGAGGAACTCGCGGGGGCTGTTGGGCGTGCTGTGAGCGTCTTCCGCCATCCGCGCCTCTCTTCGCTCCGTCGACGTATCATGCGTTTGGACGTTGGCTGGGAGCGCCCAGCGCGTCTGTACGCACAAATCTACGCGCGCATGGTCGAGGCTCGGGCTGCTCAAGTTGCAGGGCCTAAACCCGAGTAAACGCTGATGGTCGTTCGCAGGCGCGCATGACCCCCCGCATTGAGTTTCGGTCGTTGGTGGCGTTGCTCGTGCTCGCGGCTTGCGAGTTCAAGCATCCGCCTGGTCGGCGTTCAGATGAGCCTGCGAGGCTCACGCTCGAGCTCCCAAGTGCGACTGCGACCGTGTCCGTTGAGCCGGTGCGCGCCGTCCCAGCGAAGCCAGACGCAAAGCCTAACGCGGCGACCAAGGTCGGCTCCATTGCGATGCGGACCTGGGTCTACGACCATCCTGAGTCTCGTGCTTCCAAGCTCGGCTACTTGCGCGCCGGAGCGGTCGTCGATCGGAGTCCGGATCCGCTCGGTACTTCGGGCTGTGAAGGCGGCTGGTACCGGATTGAGCCTCGCGGTTACGTGTGTGTGGGTAAGGGCGCGACGCTCGACCTCAATCACCCGATTGTACAAGCGGCGAAGCTTGCTCCACGTCGCGGCCAGCCGTTGCCCTACGACTACGCCATGAGCGGCGAGCCAGCGCCCCACCTCTACTTCCGCTTGCCGTCGCTCGCGGACCAGCTGCGCGTCGAGGGCCAACGACGGGGCGGCTACCTTCAGCCCGCGCTGGCTGCTTTGCCGGTGGCAGCCGTGCCCGAGTTTCTACTCTCGGGCAAAGACCTGCCCCAGCCTTACGGCAGCGACAAGAACCTCTCGTACTCGGTGCATCGCGGTCGTGCGCGAACCAACTCGGCGTTTGGTCTTTCGACGATCTTCGACTGGACCGACCGTCGATTTGGCCTGACGACGGAGTTGGACTTGATCGCTCTCGACCAAACCAAGCCAGCAACGGTGAGCCAGGTACGCGGCGTTGAGCTCAAAACCGGCGGTGCACCCGCGTTCGTGTTGGCTTCCGGGACGCGGGCCTACGAACCGATAGGGGCGACGTTCCGACCGGCGGAAGCGGTGAAGGGCCGCACAGGCTTCGAGCTTACGGGCAAGACCCACGGTGGCACGAGCGGCCTCTTGGAGACGACGACGGGCATGTGGTTGCCAGCTCCCGCTCTCGTGGTCGGTGAAGTTCGTAAAGACCGAGCGAAGCACGCTGAGCGCGGCAAGAAGTGGATCAGCGTCAGCATCGAGAAGCAGCTGCTCACGGCTTACGAGGGCGAGAAACCAGTGTACGCCGCGCTCGTGTCGACAGGGCGTGGTGGGATGGGGGATCCCGACACAACCTTCTCAACCATTCGCGGCACGTTCATGATCAGGGCCAAGCATGTCTCCGGCACGATGGACGGTGAGGAGGGCTCGGACGAGGCATTCGACCTGCGCGATGTGCCCTACATCCAGTACTTCCACGAGGGCTACGCCTTGCACGCCGCCTACTGGCACGACGACTTCGGCAAGCCGCGTAGCCACGGCTGCATCAACTTGGCGCCCAGCGACGCAGCCTATTTGTTCGACTGGACTGACCCCAAGGTCCCGAGCGACTGGCACGGTGCTACGAGCCCGCAAGGCGGCACGCTCGTCTACATCCACAAGTGAGCCCAGTGCGCGACGCTCGGCTCAACTTCTAAGCCGTTGCTGAAGCGGTGGTCAGAAACGACCACCGTTCGACAAAACGAAAACAGCGCGCCTTTTTGGGGCGCGCCATCCTAGTTTGATACTGATTCAGAGCGGGAGACGAGATTCGAACTCGCGACGTCAACCTTGGCAAGGTTGCACTCTACCACTGAGTTACTCCCGCAACAGCGAGCGCTACAATACTCAAGAATTTCTTATGGTCAACCTCTTTGTTTAACGACCGACGATTAATTCCTGAAGAGCTGACCTGCCCTCAAACGATGGCTGCAAAATCAGCTCGCTCGAGGAGCTTGCGGGTCTGCGGCGCAAACATTCCGCCTTTGATCTCGGCATGAAGCCGCGACAGCGAGTCCAAGTCCTCAATTCGATAGGACCGGGGCAATCGGTCCAACTCGATGGAGTTGCTCACGCACGCGCGGGCGATGCGCTCTTCGGCGTCGGCGGCGGCGGGGGACTCAACGTGGTTCATGATCCCGAGCGCTTCTCCCGGAACAGCCGCGTCACGCGAACCAACAAAACTCAGGCGGTCTGCGGCGCCCAACGCGTAGAGCCCCGAATGCTCGTTCGCTCCACAAAGAATTCGGTTCTTGGGCAGCAGCCACATCATGCCGTCAAACATCTGCGCGAGAGGCAGCATCGGCCCGTCAGCGGTGACCAGCAACATTGCCTCGGCCCCGAGCGCGAGGAGATCTTGGAAGGCTGCGTCAATCTTCTCCGACGCTGATTCCCCTCGCTGGGAGAGCTCACGCCAGGTCGCAGGGAGCCGCGTGTGCCGAGTGACCGCGTCGGTCCCGTCCGTAAACACGACGCGATGTCGCACCGGAAACGTAGAAAGGGCGCCGAGCGTGTCGAGCAAGAGGGCCGACGCCAAATCTTGCGCAGCCGCAGGTCCAAGGAACGAAAGCTGATCTTCGACCCCGCGACGCGGGACTACGCCGAGCGCTAGCGCGTAGGGGCGTACGGTGGGATGCGCGCGTTGATTCACGAATGCCTCGACCTAGAAGCTATTGCGACGACGTTCCGGGGGCAATAGCTTGGCGTACGTCGCAACCGAGACAAAACATGAGCGATTCCGTTAGTACCCGCCTCCGGCAGGTCGCCTCGTCCCTCGAGGCCCAATTTTTGGGGAAAGACGAGATCATCCGTCTTCTCGTCATTGCGGTCGTCGCGGGAGAGCATTGCGTGCTCCTTGGCCCGCCTGGTACTGCCAAAAGCGCGTTGATTCGCTCGCTGGCGGGCCTTTTACAAGCCCGCTACTTCGAGTACCTGCTCACTCGCTTCACCGAGCCCAACGAGATCTTCGGGCCAGTCGACATCGCGGCGTTCCGCGAGGGCGAGTACCGCCGGAACGTGACCGGCATGTTGCCGGAGGCAGAGATCGTCTTTTTGGACGAGGTATTCAAGTCGAACAGCGCGATTTTGAACGCGCTGCTGACGTTGCTCAACGAGCGGCGCATGACGAGCGGTGCGCAGATCATCAAGTGCCCGCTCATCAGCGTGTTCGCTGCGTCGAATGAGGTCCCGGCCGACGAGACGCTGGGAGCGATCTTCGACCGCTTCTTGCTGCGCGTACGAAGTGAGAATCTCGACGCGTACCACTTCACCGACCTGCTCACGCGCGGCATCGCGCACGAGGTCCATCAGCTATCGGGCACTCGACCAACGCCGTTGCTCGCGGCGAGTGAACTGATCGAAATGGGTAAGTCCTTTGGCCAGCGGATGGCCTTCTCGGACGCCTTCCTCTCCAGCTACAAGGGCCTGGTTTTTCAGATTCGTGCCGAGGGCGTAAGCCTCTCGGATCGGCGTGTCGTGAAGATGCTGAAGCTGTTTGCGGCCAGTGCCTTCGTCGACGGTCGTGCGACAGCGGACGCGTCTGACTTCTTCATCCTCAAGCACATTTGGAACAATGAGGACCAGGCCCATCTACTCGAGGGGCTCGTTCAACCGGTGCTTGAGTCCTTCTACCGCGAGCACCCGGATCGGCGTCGGGTTGGCGCGTTGCGTATGGGCGTCGAGGGGCTTGCCGCCGAGGTGGACCGCATTCGCCACATCTTGACGGGCGGCGGCGCGGTTGGAGACGTTCAGCTCTTCAGCCAGCTAAAGGCGCTTGGTGAGATTCGCACGGCGCTGGCCTCCATTCCTCAGGCCGAGGCGCGCGCGCTCGAGGCTCGTGTCACGCAGCTGCTCGAGGCCTCCTTCAAGAGCGGGCGCTACGCGCAGATCTGAAAGCAGAAGAGGTTCCGCGGGCGAGCTGCTCTTCGCGTGAACCTCCTTCGAATTTGTGCCGCTACCTCGATCGTGTCGAGTTCTGGCTTTCCAGCGGCGCTGCCTGAGAGGCGCGGGCGAGTTCGAGAGCGCCGCGGCGTATCTCGAGCTCCGCACGAGGAGTTGCCCGCTTCGCGGCAGGTCGGCGTAGTCGTCGCGCGCCGGTATGAGCTCAAGCGTAAGATCGGGGAAGGGGCAATGAGCGAGGTCTGGGAAGCCCGGGACCTGCGCAAAGAGCGACTTGTCGCGATCAAGCTCGTGGCCTTTCAGAGCACCAACATCGATGACAGCTGCGCGCGGTTCGAGCGCGAAGCGCGGGTGTGCCAAAAGTTGCAAGGCCCGGGGTTTGTGCGCGTTCATGACTTCGGCTTCTTGGGCGCGCACGGTTTCATGGTGATGGAGCTATTGCAGGGCGAGACGCTGGAACAGAAGATGAAACGAGAGGGCGTCATCTCGGTCGAAGATGCGACCCAACTGCTTCGTGAGGTCGGGCCGGCCCTTGCGCAGGCGCATCAGGCAGGAGTCGTTCACCGCGATCTCAAGCCGGCCAACGTGTTCCTCCAACATCAGCCAGCACAGGCACTGATCGTTGACTTCGGAGTAGCGGCCGTCAGCGACGAAAACCGGCGACTGACCCGACCCGGGACGCTGTTGGGATCGGCCGCGTACATGAGCCCCGAGCAGATTCGAAACGGGCGCTCGGTGGATGAGCGATCCGACCTTTGGTCGCTCGCCGTGATTCTCTTTCGCGCGCTGTCCGGAGAGCGGCCGTTTAGCGGTGATTCGGCTGAGGTGCTTGTGTCGATTCTCAACGACCCGCCGCGCTCGTACGTCGGGCCGAGTGGCGGGCCCAACCTCGGGGCGTTTTTCGCCAAGGCGCTACACAAGGAAGCTCATCTACGCTTTCAAACGGTGGCGCAATTCATGTCGGCCTTCGAAGACGCGCTTTCGGGAGAGGACGGTTGTTCGGGACGCCCTACTTTCATAGAGCCTTTGCCTGCAAAGCCTGCAGACTCCGCATCTACCAAAGCGCCGGAGGTTTTGGCGACACACCGAGAGCCCGCGACCCCCCAAGCAACGATCAGTGCTGGCGAGCCAAACGCCACGATAGTCGCCGTCCCATCGCTCGCGACGCCAACGCTGGTTGAGCCGGCTGCAAGTGGAAGCAAGCGCGCACTGGGGATTGCGCTCGTTGCGACGTCGCTGTTCATGGCGCTGGCTGTTGTCGCGTGGTTCTTGAGCCACGCTTGAACGACGGGCTAGATCTCGACCTACCGCACACATGGAGTGACATCGCCACCGCTCGAATGGCTTCGAGGGTGGCGATTTTTGCGTCCCCAGCGGGATTCGAACCCGCGTAACAGCCTTGAAAGGGCTGGGTCCTGGGCCGACTAGACGATGGGGACGTTTGCTTGTGTTAGGCCCAAGCGGCGCCTTGTGTAGTCAAGGCGAAGCAGCATTGCAACCCCTTTGGTGCGAGCTTCCACAAACTATGTGGAACGAAGCTTGTCGAGCGGCCGCGGCTTGGGCACATTGCTGCCATGGCCGCAGCGGATGATGACGGAACCCCGATTGGCTGGCTTCGGCCGTCGGCCGTTCCTGCTTTCGCCGTGACAGTGATCGATGCTCCGGCGGGCTCGCCAGATCTTGGAGCGCGCCTCGTGATTGACGGAACGAGGCCCTCGCGAGCCCACGTCGGCAAGAGCCCGCTAGCGCCGCTTCGCCTGAGCGATCCGCGCGTCTCCCGCGCTCACGCGAGCTTCGACGTGGTCAGCGGTCGTTTGCGTATCGTCGACATGGGCTCGACCAACGGGACGTTCCTCAACGGGCTGTGGATCCGCGAGGCCCACGCGGTTGGAGGCGAGACGCTGCGTGTCGGAGATACCTCGCTGCGGGTCGAGTCGAGTCAGGGCTTTGTGCTGCCCGTTACCGAGGATCGATTCGGCACGCTGCTTGGGATGAGTTTGGAGATGCGCAGGCTCTATCCACTGCTCGAGCGGCTGGCCAAGAGCGATGTTCCGCTCGTGATCGAGGGAGAAACGGGGACCGGAAAAGAGGTCGTCGCGGAGGCCATTCACGCCAAGAGCGCGCGCAAAGATCGCAACTTCGTGGTGTTCGACTGCACCGCCGTTGCGCCCAACCTGATGGAGGCCGCCCTGTTTGGTCACGAGCGAGGCGCCTACACGGGCGCAGTCGGCTCGCAGGCTGGCGTATTCGAGCAGGCCGACGGTGGGACGCTGCTGCTCGATGAAATCGGCGATCTCGACATCTCGCTGCAACCGAAGTTACTGCGTGCCATCGAGCGCTCGGAGATCCGTCGGGTGGGCGGGTCGAAGTGGTTGCAGGTCAACGTGCGGGTGATGGGCGCGACGCGGCGAGACCTCGAGCGGGAGATTCAGCTCGGTCGCTTTCGCGACGATCTCTTCTATCGCTTGGCGGTGGCGCGGGTGGAGCTACCGCCGCTGCGTGAACGGACTGGGGACGTCGCGTTTCTCGCGCGCCATTTCTGGGATGTGGTGGGGGAGGGCGCGGCGATGCCGGTCGACTTCTCGTCGCGACTTGAAGCCTACGATTGGCCGGGCAACGTACGCGAGCTGCGGAACGTCGTGGTCCGTCGTTTGGCGCTGGGAGACCTCGCGCCGCCGCCCGGTGCACCGGCCTCTCGCGGTGGCTCGCGCGTCCCGCGTCCGTCGGCTCCCGAGTCGGTGCGCCCTCCCGAGGCGGAGGGTGGGAGCATCGAGGAAACGATGCGGAAGGCGCTGAGTTCGGGACTGCCGCTGTCCGCAGCGCGCGATTTGATCGTTCAAGAGTTCGAACGTCGTTACCTAGCGAAGCTGCTTGGTGATCACGGTGGGGATGCTACGAGCGCAGCGCGCGCGGCTGGGGTGGCTCGACGTTATTTCCAATTGCTGCGGGGCAAGCGTGGGCTTTGAGTGGAGTCCGGTTAAGCCTTCGTTGAGCTTGCCGCTATCAGTACATGGTCCGTGATTCACTAGCGCCGAGGACGTTGCAAGTGGCCCCAAGCTCCCGTGCAATTGGCTGGCTCAAGCGCCTCGGGTTTGGCGGCTTCATGTTCTTTCTGATCAAAGGCCTGTTGTGGCTCGCCATTCCTGCGCTGCTAGCCTGGCTCGGACGCTAGGACACTCGCGCGCGGCTAAAGCTGGTCTGTAACGACCTATCAGCTTCCGCAACGACCTATCAGCTTCCGCAGCGACCTATCAGCTTCCGCAGCGAGCTCAGCAGCTCCGGCCTTCCTTCAGCCGGCTCGCTGCTCCCGTCTAGGCGGCTTGCATCAGGGCGTTTGGTATCTCGTGAAGCGGGACGAATCGCTCCGCCGCCCCGAGCGATTGGGCTGCGGCCGGCATGCCCCAAACAGCGCAGGTCTCCTGGTCTTGCGCGAAGGTTCTCCCCCCAGCGCGTAGTAGCTGCAAGAGGCCTTGTGCGCCGTCTGCTCCCATCCCCGTCAGCAAACACGCGGCAGCATTCTTACCGACGTGCTGTGCCAACGACGCAAAGAAGACGTCGATCGAAGGCCGGTGCCCCGACACGAGATCACCAGCGCCCAGGTGAATTCGGTACTCCCCGCCATAGCGACGAACCTCGACATGTTGGTCTCCGCCGGGCCCGATCAGAATGTGGCCCCGCAGCACTCGATCGCCGTGTTTGGCTTCGCTGACCTTCATCTTGCACAAGCCGTTGAGGCGCTTTGCAAAGTCAGCGGTAAATCCGGCGGGCATGTGCTGCACGACGACAATGCCCGAGGACCACGAGGGGAAGGTAGGCAAGATGCGCGTGAGCGCAGCAACCCCGCCGGTGGAGGCTCCAAGCCCAATCACGGCATCTGTGGTTGCGTCGAGCGCCTGTTGGGTAGGCTCGACCATGGCCACCGCTTTCTGTGTCACTCGCGCACGTGATGCGGTCTTCACTCGTTCGATCAGTTGGGCCATCATGCCCTCTAGACCGCCTGCCACGCTGGAGCCTGGTTTGGCTATGACATCCACTGCTCCGGCCTCGAGCGCCTGGATGGCCAACGCGGAACCGCTGGTCGTGAGCGAACTCAAGACCACCGTCGGCGTTGGCAGGACCGACATGAACTTACGGATGAAGGTAACGCCGTCCATGCGTGGCATCTCGACGTCCAGCGTCATCACGTCGGGCTGGAGTCGAACGAGCAGATCTCGGGCCTCGTACGGGTTGGGAGCGAGCCCCACGACAATGAGCTCGGGATCGCGCGATAGACCCCGCTCGAGGATCGACCGAACGAGGGCTGAGTCGTCGACGATTAGCACGCGAATCGGTTTGCTCATGATCAGTCCTTGCGGTAAACGCCGGGCCGGATTGGCGTCCAGCGCGAAACAATGTCCGAGGTCGGGTCGGTGAAGCTGGCGATCAGAAACGCGCCAGGCGCTGCGCACTCGAAGCATTGCTCGAAGATCTGCGTCCGTGATGCGTGCTCGAAGTAATAAAGGACGTTGCGACAGAAGATGACGTGGAACGGCTGTGCAAAGGGCCATTCAGGCGCGAGTAGGTTCAACTGTCGGAAGGTGCACATCGAGCGGATGTCTGCACGAATGCGGCTCTGTCCCATCCCCACCCGCTCGAAGTACTGTTGCTCTTGCGGCGTCAGATGAGTGAGGCGAGTCTCGCTGTAGAGAGCCTTCTCCGCTGTAGCGATGTGGCGGTCACTGATGTCGGTGCCTAGGATCTTGACCCTCCGCGCGGCTGCGGTGCCCAGTTGCTCGCAGACGTGGATAGCCATCGAGTAGCCTTCTTCGCCGGTCGAGGCGGCTGCAGACCACATGCGGAGGGGACCGTCGGGGAGTCGCGGATAAACGTCGCTACTCAAAATGTCGAAGGCGTCGCGCTCCCGAAAAAACTGCGTGTAGTTGGTGGAGGCAGCGTCTGCCACGGCGAGCGCCCAACGACGATCTCCGCTGCGCAGCTTGAACAAGAGCTCGCTTGGACCGATGCCCTCACGCTTCTGCAGCGCGTCGAGGCGGTTCGAGAAAACCTCGCCACGCGCGTGTTCGAGCACAATCCCGCAGTTCGTTGATACCCAACGGCGGATCTCGGACCAGCGGTCCGGACCAAAAGAGCTTCCATCAGGCATAGAGTTGCTCACAGTCGATAGCGAGTGCCACGTCTCCAGTGCGCAGCATGCCGCAGCCTGCTGCAGCGCGTATCCCTGCCAGGGGGCCACGCAGCGGCTTGAGCATCACTTGTTGGTTACCGAGCAAGGCGTCGACCGGGAGTGCGAACTCGCCGTGTGAGGTTTGAACGACGACGAGAATTCGACCGTCCACGTCGTCGGTTGGGATTCCGGTGGTGTCGGTCCAAAAGCGATGCAGCCACAAGACCGGAACCATGGTCCCTCGGACCTTTACCAGGGTCTGGCCGTCCGCCGAGTTTCGGGAGATCTGGCTCGCCTCGGCCTTGAAGACCTCGAACACTTTTTCGATCGGTAACGCGAACAGTCTGTCGCGCTCACGGACCACCATCGATTCAACGAAGGCCAACGTCAGCGGCATCGTCATCGTCAGCCGAGAACCGCGGCCCTCGGTGCTCTTGAGTCCGACCCGGCCGCGAAGCCCCGTGATAGTGGTCTTGACCACATCCATCCCGACTCCGCGCCCCGATAGTTCATCGACGGTCTCCTTCGTCGAGAAGCCTGGGGCGAATACCAACGAAAGCGTTTCATCGTCGGAGAGCTCTGCTCCCGGCTGGATGAGCCCGCGCGATTCGGCTCGTTCGCGTACGCGATCTCGCTTGATTCCTGCCCCATCGTCGGAGACCTCGATCGACACCTCGCCACCTTGGTGAGAGGCCGAGAGAACGATGCGGCCGACGCGCGATTTGCCCAGTGCAACTCGCTCCTCCGGCAACTCGATCCCATGGTCGATCGCGTTGCGCAGCACGTGAACGAGTGGGTCTTGCAGTGCGTCGACCATGACTTTGTCGATCTCGGTTTCTTCGCCTTCGAGCACGAGTTCAACCTCTTTGCCCGTACGCATGGCAGTGTCGCGGACCACTCGGCGCATCCGCTGAAACACGCCGGCGACTGCAACGAGGCGCATCCCAGAGACCTCGTTCTGCATCTCTCGCACGAGCAGCTCTAGCTTGTGCGCCGCTTGCGAGTAGCCCTCGAGCTCGAGCCCCTCCAACGCGGGGTGGTGCGTCACCGCTCCACAGGCGAGACCAATCTCGCTCGCCAGGTCCAGCAGGAGCGAAATCTTGCGCGCGTCCACGCGGAGAAACTCGGCCTTTTGATCTTTGGCTTCTTCATCGGAGGCGCTGCGAGCTGCCGCCTTGGCCTGCACAGCAGGCATAGCCACATTCGCTAGCTTGGGCTTTGGTGGCTCGCTGTACTTCACCTCTACCCGCACAGAGTTTGCGCGCACCGCAGCGAGCGGCGGAGGAAGTTCGAACGGCTGGTCCCCAGCAATGCGCACCAAGATGCGCGTCGGGTCGATCTTCGCGAGCTGAACTCGAAGATCGTTCACGACCGCAACTCCAACCAGGAACACCGCGTCCGGTCCGTCCACCGCCGAGGTGACGAGCATCACTGAGTCGGAGCGCAAGAAATCGCGCACGCGCGCGTCGATTTCTGCGCCGGCCGAGAGCGAACAGCGAACCTCGCAGGTCTGCCAACCCTTGGGTCGAAGGTCGGAGAGCACGGCAAAGGCCCGCTCATTGAGGACCTGCTTGAGCGCAGAGGACACCGGCAGGGAGACCGAGCGCGCGCGGACGTCTGGGCCGATTGGGATCTCGCGAATGTCCTCACCGCCGCCATCGACTGCCCGCTGAGCCTCGCTACCTAGATCCTGAACCAGCGTCTGGCATAGCTCAGTGAGCTGCGTTGAAATCGGTGCGCCAAGCTCCAGGGCTCGCAACAGCCAATCCGCTACGTCGAGCACGCGAGCACTGCCGTTCTTGAAGTCGAAGTGGGTGCAGGCCAACGAAAGACGGCGCAGGACTCGGCGCACCCCTTCATGGCTCAGGCCGTTTGGGTCCTCGAGCATCCGTTTGAACGAAGCAAGGTCGATGAAGACAGTCTCTGCGCAAGCCGCTTGCAGCAGCCCTCGGACTCCAAAGTTCTCGCTCGCAGGAGCTATTAGGCGCAGGTAGTCCTCGACCTCGACCACGCGTTCGTAGAGGTCCATTTCTGCGAGCTCGAGCTTCTGCGCCGGGCTACGCCCGTTGACCTCTCGCTCGAGGGCCGCGCAGGCGTCAACCACACGGACCAAGGAGAGCCGTTCAGCAGGTAGTCGAAGTTTCGAGCACGCCGCCAAGGCCTGCCCGGCCGCGTCCTCGGCAACGCCGAGGTTGCGCAACGCCGTTCCAAGCTCCGGGAGGGCTATTCGGACCACCGCGAGAAAGATCTCGATCGGCTCGGGGTCAACCAGCGTGATTGCCGCTACCGGCAGGCTGGTAAAGAAGCCAAAGGCTGGTCCCTTCGCGATGTGCTTGACCCCGCCGCGCGCTGAGTGCGCACGAGATATCGCTTCCACCAGGTCATTCACCTGCGTTGTGGCAGGTGGATTGCGTCTGCTCTGACGGGCCGTTTCGATCAGTCGTCGCAGCTCGTCGATCGAACGCAGGGTAAGCTCGACGATGTCCCGATCCAGTGGAATCCCGCCGTCTCGAACCAGACCAATCAGATCTTCCGAAGCGTGCGCCAGTCGCTCGATCGTCTCGAGCGCTAGAAAGCCGGAGTTGCCCTTGATGGAGTGGAGTCCGCGGTAGAGCCGATGAAGGTTCTCGGTGGAGGACTCATCGCTCTCGAGCGCGAGCAGGCTTTCCTCTATGTCCTGCAGCGCTTCTGAAGCGTCATTTTGGTAGTTCTCCCAAACCTCTTGGTCATCCCCGCTGCTCATGGTCGATCTTTCTCAGGCTGCTTGGTCGTGTGCTGCCAATAGGAAAGGCACATCGAGGATGAAGCTCACTCGATCCGCGCGCTTGCCCATGCCCGAGACGAGGGAGCCGTTCTTGGCGCGAGCGGCGACCGCCTTCGAGTCGATGTCACCAGGCATGATCTCGGCCACCTCGCTCACGCCATCCACGACCAAGCCGGTTGCAGCATCCCCGACCTCGAGCACGACGATCACGGTACGGTCCGAGTAGTCCGTTTCGCGCAGCCCGAAGCGGCGCCGAACATCCAGGAGCGGGATCACTTTTCCACGGAGATTGATTACGCCGCGGATGTACTCCGGGACGTCGGGCATAGCGAAGCTCTTTTGAAGTCGAACGATCTCGGTCACGTGCTTGACGTGCACCGCGTACTCCTCCTCCGCCACGGTAAACGTCAGGTAGGTGTTGTCGATGTTGTCGTCATCGTCATCGAGGTCAGCGTCGTCATACGACATGGTTCGCGTGCTCCGTTTTCATCAGGCGGTCGAGGATTGAAATCAGCGGTGAATCCGCTCCGAGGTCGAGAGAGACCGACCCCGCTGGCTTGTCGGCAATAGCGTCGGCGCCAGCATCACGCAGGCTGCGCGCGGTCGCGCTGCCCAAGGCCGATGCGGCGGACAGCACGACGATCTTCGCCCGGGTTTTCACGCGGGCATGGCGGAGGAACGTAGCTCCGTCCATCACGGGCATCTCAACGTCCAAGAGGATGACGTCGGGAGCAACGTCCTTGAGCGCCCAAAGCGCCTTCAGGCCGTTGGGATGTTGGGCCACCACCTGATAGCGACCGCTCGATTCGATCGCCTGACGCACGACTGTGCGCATCATCGAGGCGTCGTCCACGACCATGACTGTGTGGGGCTTGTTCACGGACTTCCCTAGTTTTGTCCAGGCGACTGCAGAGGCGGACTCGGGCACATGGGCTGAAGCGGCTCGATGGCGTGTTGGGTTAAGGCAAAAGCACCCGTCGTTTTGTACCAAAAAGTTACGTTTCGGCAGGGTTTGGTTTCAAAGCGAGACCTGGTGTGCCGCTTGTACGTAGAAACGCTGAGCTGCCCTTCGCACGTTTCCTCGAAAAGACGTTTAGGGCTCTCTTCAGCGTGCCGCAGACGTCCATTGGGGGCCGCAATGGCTCGAACCGACGATCGAAAGAGTCCCATGGCGCGAAAGCCTGCGAGAGGAACCATGTCCATTCAGCCTCAGTCCACGAACGACAATTCCAACCTAGTGACCGCCATCTCCCGCTCGATGGCGATGATCGAGTTTGATACCGACGGTACCGTCCGCGAAGCGAACGAGAACTTCTGCGCGCTCATGGGCTACGAGCGGAGCGAGGTCGTTGGCAAACATCACAAGCAGTTCGTCGAGCCGGGCTACGCGGCAAGCCACGCTTATCGCGAGTTCTGGACGCGACTGCGCAGCGGGCAGTTCCAGTCCGGCGAGTTTCAGCGCATCAAGAGCGACGGCTCCTCCGTCTGGTTGCAGGCGACCTACAATCCAGTCTTCGACGAGTCGGGCCGGACCTACCGAGTCGTGAAGTTCGCGCAGGACATCACCGCGCAGCGCGTGGAACGAGACCGCCTTGCCGCGGACTCCGCCGACCAGATCGAGAAGGGGTTGCGCATCAGCGCCGCCCTCGATGGTTGCAGCACCAATGTCATGATCGCGAACGCCAACTACGAGATCGTGTACATGAATCGCAGCCTGGTTCAGATGCTGCGTGAGAGCGAGTCTGCGATCCAGCGAGAGCTACCTCAGTTCCGAGTCGAAGGGCTGCTGGGCGCGTGCATCGATCGCTTTCATCGCAACCCAGCCCATCAGCGCCAGTTGCTCGCCAACTTGCGTGGAGCGCACACGGTCAAGTTGACCCTCGGAGGACGCAACTTCCAGTTGATCGCGGCTTGCGCTCGCGATGCGTCCGACCGCATCGTCGGCTTCTCGGTCGAGTGGCTCGACCAAACGAACGCGCTCAAAGAGCAGGAGAAGGCCCAGGAGGAGGTGCAGCGGGTGATATCCGGCGCCGTCAACGGAGACCTGACGCAGCGCATCTCCGCGGACCAATACACCGGCTTCTTCAAGACCGTGGGTGAGGGGATGAACGCACTGCTCGACTCGGTCTCGGATTCGTTCCGTCAAGTGAAGCTCGCGGCGGAGCAGATTGCACAAGCCTCGGGCGAACTTCGCTCCACCAGCCACCTGATGTCGTCGAGTTCGGTGCAGCTCAACCGCGCCGCGGAGGAGTCCTCCAGTTCGCTCGATCGGGCCTCGGAGATGGTGAAGGCGAACGCCGAAAACGCCGCCATGGCCAACCAGTTGGTCTCCCAGACGTCGACGGCGGCGCAAGGCGGCCAAGCGCGGATGGAGGAAATGTCGACGGCGATGTCGGAGATCAACGCCTCGGCCCAGCAGATCGCGCGGATCATCAAGGTGATCGATGAGATCGCCTTCCAAACCAACCTGCTCGCACTGAACGCGGCGGTAGAGGCCGCGCGCGCAGGCCGTCACGGCAAGGGCTTCGCCGTCGTTGCGCAGGAAGTAAGGAACCTAGCCGAACGAAGTGCGAAGGCTGCCAAAGAGACGGCGCAATTGATCGAGGACTCCGGCGAGAAGGTCAGTCAGGGTGTACGCATCGCCACGGTCACGCGCGACTCGCTCAAAGAGATTGTCACCAACGTGGTCAAGGTCGTCGACCTGGCAGGCGAGATCGCCACCGCCAGCGAAGAGCAGGCCCGCACCCTCAAGTCCATCTCCGAGTCGATGGGGCAGGTCACCGAGGGGGCTCAGTCGGGCAGCCAGCAATCGAACGAAGTTGCTTCGGCCGCGGAGGAGATGAGCCGCCAGATGGATGTCCTCAACCAGCGCATGGCGAAGTACAAGCTGGCCCAACCCGAGGAGTCGCCTTCCGCCGCGCTCGCGAACTTGAGTCCGCAGATGGTCGAGCAGCTCATGGCCATGCTGCGAAGCGGGCAGGGCTTTGCAGGGGCGTCCAGTCAAGCAAGCGCTCAGCCAAAGCCGAACGGCTACGCGAAGCCCAACGGCCAGACGAACGGTCACATGAACGGTCACACGAACGGCAAGTCCAACGGCCATGGTGACCCGCGCGCCATCCTTCCCCTCGATCGAGACGAGCGCGGTTTCGGCGGATTCTAGTCAGTTCTAGCGCGCGGCCGATAAGAATCGCCGAGCAAAACCGAGACGAACCGTCGCCACGCGCGACGGTTTGTCTTCGCGCGTTTAGAGCTCACGGATTGTTGAGGAACGAACAGGAGGCAGTTGACGGCAAGGTCTCAGGCGGGCACCCATCGGCCGGCTGCGTCACTGTCACAGGTGCACCCACGAGCGCCGGGTCGGCATCGAAGGCGATGCTGAACGAAAGGGCGTCGCAGGTTTCTACGGGGTTGGGAGAGCCGGAGTTGATGTCGAGGCTCTCACAAATCTTCTTCTTCAGAATGATGAAGGTGGGGTCATCGGTGCAGATGGCTCCGACCCGATCGACACGAAAGTCGTCGAAGGACTTGAAGAGCTCGCTCGCGGGCCACTTGCCCGTAGCGACTCCGTTGCGCAGAGCAAGCCCGTTGGCGGTCGGTTCGATCGTCGCGACGAAGAAGGCTCCTTCCAGATCCACGCGCAAGGCGGAGCCGTTGGGATCGCGCAGCACGAGCACGACTTGCTCGAGCGAAACCACCAGCGTGTGGTTCGTTACATAGGCTTTGGTCGTGGTGTTCTTCGGCTGATCCAGAGAAGTGCCGTCGACGAGCGACTCTGGATCGACCGGTAGTTCGTCGAGCCCATCCCAAAGCGGCGGATCTGTCGGAAGGGTGTTGAACGCGCTTACGGTGACTACCGGGTCATCCGCTTGCTCGTTGTAGCCCTCAACCCGAATCAATAGCGACCAGGCGCCATTGTTTGCACCGCTGGACATGTTGGAGCTGTCGAAGCCAGCGAGACTGAGCTGTTTGAACAGCTTGGCTGCTTGGGTGTCCACACCGCCAGCTTCGTCGCAAGCATCCACATCGTTCGCTCCAGGCGGCGCGGCGCAGCTCGTCGCAAACGTTGGATCGACATCTCCCTCCGGGTTGCAGGTGCAGCGCCCATCGAGATCGAACCCGGGAACAGACTCCGCATCCTCGCCCAAGTAGACGTTACGTACCCCCACCGTGAACGTGGTCGTGCCGGTATCCGCTGCAGCGGGTTTCACTGGCGGTAACACGAGCTCGCACACCAAAGGCGCGCCCGCTTCCCCTCCGCTTCCACCCGCGCCCGGGGCCGCGCCGGCTCCGCCAGCACCACCGGTCTGCGCGACGAAATCGCCCTCGAGACCAGCCACGGCGTGGCACCCCAACGTAAGCAGCAAGCACAACCGACTCGACTTCAAGCCCTCGGAGCTTAGCCGATTCCAAGGCCCACGGTTGCGCTAGAACGAACCCGAGATGGCTGCGCCGAGCTCCGAGGCTCCACCGCTGATCCCAACCTGCAGCTGCACTTCGCTTGGCTCCAACACAAACTCGAGTACGAGGAACGTGGTCGCGGCCGCGCCGAACACTCCGGCCAGGACAAACGCGACGTTGGAAGCAGTTGCAAAGCGGTCACCCTCCGAGAGTGCGTCGAGTCCAGTCGCTGTGCAGGCATTCTCGGGACACTCAGCGCTTACCACCGCACCCAAGTCAATCGCTCGAACGCCAGCTCCAATTCCGAAACCGAGCCCAACTGCTGCCACACCCGCCGTGGCGACGAACGCTGGCAATGGCCAGCTCGGCTTTGGTGCTTTCGGCTTCGCCTCCGCCGGCGAGCGCTTGAGTGGCCCGCATTCCACCTCGCTGCTCGCGCCCTCCGCGATCTTCAGGTCTTTGACGAAGGGCTCGAAGCCCGGAGCACGCACCTCGAGCCGATGCTCGCCCGGATCTACGGCGAGCTCGGTGCCGATGGCCGCCGCCCCCAAGGTGGTGCCATCCAAGCTCAAGACCGCTCCGGCTGGCAAAGGCGTGGACGCGACGAGCCGCAGGTGAGGGATCTTCGGTTCGAGGCTCTTGAGCTTCTTCTTGATCAGCGCGACGCGTGCACTGTTGTTGCGCTCGCGAGCCAACTCCTCGGCGATTTGATAGGTCCCGAAGGCTGTAGCGAGCCGCCCGAGCTTCTCCTGACAATCCGCGAGATTGAGCGCTGTTCCCGAAGCTGGATCGAGTCGCTGGCTCTCCGCGAGCTTTTCGCAGGCCTTGGTCGGGTCCTTGCTGAGCAGCGCTTTCCCTTCCTTGAACAGTGACTCGGCGAGCGCCTTCTCCTGCGCGGTGGCGGCTGCTGCAGCGGCCGGATTGAAAAGGGTGCAGACCAACGCAAACACCGTTGCAGCGCCTAACGTTGCCCTCCCGCGCGCTGAACTCCTTCGGACTTTGCCGAGTCTGCGGGCTGCGGTCGCCATCGAACGACCACCGTCTTAACACACGTGCCCGCCCGCTCGAAGCCGTGCTCAGAGTCGGTCGTTGTACAAGTCCTGCACCGGCGGCGGGCGCGGACGGTTGGCGGACGCTGGCTTCTCGGCGCTTGAACTCGGGGGCGCGGCGTTCGTTGGGAGCGCGCTTGTGGTCGCGCCCGAAGCAGCGGTCGACACGTGTTGCAGCTCCAACTCGGAAGTCGCCGTCGGCCGAGCAGGAAGTTGCGGCGTCGCGCTCACGGTAGGAGCAGCCGGTTCTCCGCGCCAGCGGTACCCGACGTAGAAGGAGAGGAACGCCACCACGAACGCGAAGGCGATGGCACTCGCGGCGACGATCCTCAAGCGCTTGGCGTTGGCCTGCGCCAAGAGTTCCGCCGTTGGCTCCGATGCGGGTGCCGAGGGCTGCGTCACCTCGACGACGGCTGTGGTCAATGCCAGGGCAGGGGGCTCGTCGGGCTCGACTGTCGAGGCAGTCGTCGACGGCGACGACGGCAACGGCCGCGCGAGTTCCAACTCCAACTCGCGCGCCGATTGGTAGCGAAGGGCAGGGTCGCGCTGCAAACAGCGGCTGACGATCTCGGAGAGCGCTGGGTCGCAGTGCGGCGCAACGTCGAGCAAACGTCGCGGCGTATCCCTCAAGAGCGAGACCAACACGTCTCCAGCGTGCTGCCCTCCGAGCGGAAAGCCGCCGCTTACCATGCGAAACAAAAGCACGCCCACCGACCACAAATCCGACCGAGCGTCCGCTGAGTGAGAGGCCTCGAGTTGTTCGGGCGCCATGTAGTGCGGAGAGCCGAGAACGAGCTCGGGCGAGGTGAGCGTATGCTCGAGCGGGCTGTCGAGTTTGGAAACGCCGAAGTCGAGGATCTTCAGCTCCGTCCCGTGATCCGTCTCTGCAAGGAACAGGTTGGCCGGCTTTAGGTCGCGGTGAACGATGCCATGTTCGTGCACGTGGGCTAGCCCCACACAAACCTGGCGAGCCCAACGCACCGCCTCTTCGACGGGGAGGCTGCCCTGTTCGGCGAGGACCGAGCGTAAGTCTCGACCAACCAGCCGCTCCATCACCAGGAACGGCGAACCAGTCGGACCAAGCCCAGCGTCAAAGACCTCGACGACATGCGGACTGCGCAGCGAGGCCATGAGGCGGGCCTCGCGTAACACGCGCTCGCGCACTTCCCGACGCTCAACCAACTCCGAGCGCAACAGCTTGATCGCAACTTTGCGGCGCGTGATGAGGTGCTCGGCCTCGTACACCACACCCATGCCGCCCGCGGACAGCTTCCGTTGAATGCTGTAGGTATCGGCTAGGACAGTCCCTTCGAGGGCGTCTTCGGAAGGGGGATCAGCGCGCAACTACGGGAGCGTACGGGTCACTCCGCACCTTCGGCAAGGGAAGCGTCGGCTGGCTCGACGTAGGTTTCCGCGAGCCCCATCTCTTGCTCCTTGCTTATGCGTACCCAGCCCATGTCGGCGAACACCCGGATCACCCAATACGCCGGATCAAACTCCCAAGAGCGGGCGGCAAAGTTGAGGGCCTGACCGTAGCGATGGTGGTTGTTCTGAAACAGTTCCCCCATGGTGACGAAGTCAAAGGGCAATGAGTTGCGGCTCTTGTCCCGGGTGGAGAAGTTCCTGTAGCCGTACTTGTGACCGCACCAGTTGACGATCGCCCCGTGAAGAGGGCCCATGAACCAATGCATCGGCAAGAGCACAAAGAACGCCCAGTGCGGTGCGAAGATGAAGTACGGAATCGAGTAGGCGGCGCCGAACGCGAGCCGCGTCATCCACGAATCCCCCACCTTCTCCAGGGCCGGCCAACTCGGATATCCGCCGGTGAAACGCTCTTCAGGCTCAATGGCGCCGGACCACAAGCCCGCGTAGCGAGTCGCGGTCTTGACGTTCATGTCGACGAAACCCTTTGAAGAGTGCGGCGAATGCGGGTCTTGAGGTCCGTCCGAGTAGGCATGGTGCTCGCGATGCAAGATCGCGTAGCCGCGCGGGTTCAAATAGCTCGACCCCTGAAACAAGAAGGTCAAGAAGTGAAAGACCCGCTCAGCGCGAGGCGACATCGAGAACATGCGGTGCGCGCCGTAGCGGTGGAGAAAGAAGGTCTGCATGAACACGGACAGCAGCCAGTGGCCTACAAAAAACGAAAGAACGATCGCCATACGCTGGCCAGCATGGTCGGGACCACGTCGCGTTAGGGTCACACTCGGTCAGAATTGCGTCACGAAGCGACTTTCCTGCCGCGCGAAGCAGGTCCAGCCGAGGACGCAGGCTCTCGCGGAAAGGCGAGGGCGAAGCTAGTGCCGTTCTCGCTCGTGACCGAAATGTCTCCCCCCATCGACTCTACGAGGTGTTTGACGATCGCGAGTCCCAGTCCGGCGCCACCTCGGTCTCGGCTACGACCTGCATCGATGCGGTAGAACCGCTCAAATATACGAGGTAGGTGCACCGCCTCGATGCCCGGTCCGTCGTCCGAAACGGTGAGGACCACGCGCTTGTCATCCGCATCCACCGCCAAGCGAACCGCGCCATTTTCGCGTCCGTACTTGATGGCGTTCTCAACCAAGTTCTCGAGCACCTGCTCCAAACGCGTCTCGTCCCCGTGGATGCTCAGCCCCGGCGGCACCGCGTTTTCGAGCTTCATGCCGCGCGCCCCAGCTTTTGCCGACATTGTCTCGACGACGTTGGCGGCAACGACGAACACCTCGACAGGCTCATGCGGAACATCCGAGCGAGGCTCCGCCTCGATCTTAGAAAGCTGGAGCAAGCCTTCGACCAAGGCATGAATGCGTTGGGCGTGTTTGTGAAGCAACTGCATGAAATGAAGTTGCTGTTCGCGATCGAGCGTCCCATTGATGAGGGTCTCTGCGCAGCCTTGAATGGCCGCCACAGGGGTCCTTAGCTCGTGGGTGACGTTGGCTACGAAGTCTCGGCGAGTGAGCTCCAGCTTGCCGATCCGCTCAAGGTCGGTTTTGAGCGTCTTGGCCAGCGCTGAAAGCACCTCTGCGAGTTGACCAAACTCATCCCGAGGCAATTCGGGAAAGTTCGGTGCGTAGTCCCCCTGGGCAATGCGCGAAGCCTCGAGTGCCATCGCCCGCAAGGGTCTCGCGACCAAGCGTGACGCCAAGAGGGCGAGTCCTAGGCCCAGCACCAGCGCTGCGACCATTGCGATCGCAAGCCGAAGTCGCATGTCACCAAGTGGCCCTTCAATGTCGCGACTCGACCGCGCCAGCCTGACCACCAAGCCATCGGAGGAGGGGATGGCGACATAGTGCGTACGGTCGCCGGCGCGAACGCGCTCGGCCAAGCCACGCCCAAAACTGCGGGCGTCGAGAACCTCGCTCGGCGCTGTGCATGGTCCGCCGTCGCTCAGGGGATCGGCGTCGGGTACGGAGGTTCCAACCACGCAGTTGTCGCGATCGAAGATCACGACCTCCGACTGGACCACTTGCGCCAAGCGCCCCGCTACGCGGTTTGGGTGGCGCGTCGAGCTAACCCAGTCACCCGCTCCACGTGCTTGCTCAAGGAGCCGCTGGTCGCGTTCCGCTTCGAGGTCAGCAGCGAGTGAGCGCTCAAGCAGGATGGCCACAAGAAAAAAGGCCACGAGCACTAAACCGAAGTGACTCGCGACCAGCTTTTCTCGAAACGTGAACCGATTCAACTCAACCCCGCGGTTCTAAGGCTCCGCGGGGAGGAGACGGGACATCATCACTTCTTTCCGGTGCGCATCAGCAAGTGGTACTTGCCGAACTCGCACTGGCCGGCAGTGTAGAGAACCTCGAACAGCAAGCGGTAGGGCGTGTCCTCATCAGCCACGATGATGGCTTCCGACGTGGACGCGTCCTTCTTGGTCTGCAGTCGAATCTGACGGTCGTTCTCGCGATACTTCTGAAGAACCAACGCGAGCGGGTTGATGTAGAGGTCGTTCGGGCCGTTGCGCTTGTGACGCGCATCGAGGCCGGTCTGACCGAGCTGCCGAGAGTCGGAGTACTCGACGATGGGCTCCTCCTCATCGCCGACCGAGATCTGCGTCTTGGAGATGCGAATGATGACACCCTCTTCGCCGGGCTCGACAGTCAGTACGCTGGCGGGAAGTTGGAGGTCTTCATTCTGAGGAATGCTGGTCGTGCTGGCGGCCAAGCTCTTGAGCACGAACACCAGCACGATGGTCATGAGATCGAGCATCGCCGTGATGTTGAGGAAGTCGATCTCGTGCTCACGTTCATTCCGCCGCTTGGACTTACGTAGCGCGGCCTTGAACACTGCCAAGCTCGCCTTCGGCGGCGCGGGACGGGTTGACGCCCCGGGTGCTTTTGAATCACTCATGGCTAGCCGTCCTCACTTTGATACGCCCAGGTGAAACTCTGGGAAGAGCTGACCCTGTTCGTCGCTGCGGATCGCGTCGAGGATCGCCACCAAGTACTTGTACTCGATGTCGCGGGATGCGGTGACGGTCACCTGGGTTTCCTCCTCAAACCGGCCGTCGCCGGCTTGGCTCTTCAGCTGACGAGCGCAGGCCTTCACCGCGGCAAGATCGTACTCCTTCTTGCCAGTGGTAGTCGGAATGGTCATTCCGCGGCCCGTGCCTTTGCAGCCGGTCGCAATTGCTCCAAAGCTGGTCTTGAAGGCCACTCCCTCATCGGTGATCAAAACCGTGAGGTTCAGGGCCTCCTTGTTTTCGGCAGATTTGGTTTTGCCGCTGATTGCGGGCGGGGAGGTGTCGAGCTGAGTTAGGAACGTCACGCTCACGCTCGCGAGCACGAACACGAGCACGTTCATGATGATATCGAGGTAGGGGACGATATTGAGCTCGCCACTTTCCTCGCCAGGATCAGGTTCTCTCGGCTGCGAAAGGCGTCGAATCTTCGAACGCTGCGCAGCCGAGAGCGATCCTCCTTCGGACTGAGTCGCCGACGCCATGGAACTCAGTACGAGCCCTTGTTGCTGACCGTGAGCAAGTTGAAGACCCGCTCGGTGATTGAATCAAGCTCGTGGTTGATCGACTTGGCGCGAGTCTGGATGAAGACGTGCGCGATCATGCAAATGACGGCGATGCCCAAACCAAACAGCGTGTTGTACATGGCTTCCGCGATACCGGCGGAAAGCATCGCTTGCTTCTTTGCAGGCGAAAGACCTTCAGCAGCGATAGCACCGAACGTTCCGATCAGACCGGACACCGTTCCGACGAGACCAATCAGAGTCGCAATGTTTGCGAGTGACCACAGCGTACCGACGCGCTTGTCAACCTGTGGCTTGAGCTCGGACAACTTCTCGTTAAGAGCAGCGTCGATCTCATCCGCGCCCTTGTTGGCGTGAGTGAGACCAGCCTTGACGAGTTGAAGTACCGGGTAGTCGCTTGCTTCGCAGAGTTTGATTGCGCGGTCGATGTTGTTCGCGACCACTAGCTTTTTTACCTGTCCAAAAAATTCCTTCGCGTTGACGCCGTAGCGCCGAACTTGGAACAAAACGCGTTCGATGACGATCGCAACGACGATCGCGGACACGATGATATTGAGGACGATGAAGTACGGGTTTTCGCGAATCGCGTCGCCGAGGCTCGCGCCCCCGCCTTCAGAGGCCAACATCAAGAGATGACGCATCCCCAAGGATCCTTTCTGCGCCCACCTAGCTGCGTGAGCTCGAGTTAAATGGCAGGCGTGGTTTCAAGACCGGTGGGACTATAGCGGTGTGGCGAAAGCTTGTGCAAGTGGAGGAACACGCCTGATTTTCTGAAGGCTGTTTCAAGAACCTTTGAGTTGTCTCCTCGAGAGCACCCAAGTTCCCGCTTCATCGGAAAGTTTTGATGCTGCGATACGAAGCGCAGAATTCTTTGGAATTGCACAGAAGACGCC
>CAITIQ010000530.1 GCA_903892415.1 uncultured delta proteobacterium
CGCCGACAAGTACGGCGTCACCGAGCCCACGCCCCCAAAGATCTGCGGTGCTAGCGGTCACCGCTTCGGCGCGGACAAAGCCCACCTACTGCACGACCGACGCGGGGTTCATGACCAACGACAAGGGCTTTCTCGTACCTCGGCCCGAGTGCCTCTGACCGAACCTATCGGGATCAGGGGCAGTCGAGGAAGACGGTCGCGCGGGGGCGTGGGAGCGCGTCACCGACGAAGCGCACCGCCCGCTGCTTCGGGCAAGCGGAGACGAGCGAGGGATCTCCGATCGGAGGGTTGGTCGTCGCGTCGAGGTAGCACCACGCGTCGACTGGCCCGCCGAACTCGTTGACCACCGGCTGACTCGCGTAACTCTCGCACGCTCGTCGGTCGAGCTCCTGTTGTGGCTGCTGGAGGAAGCAGAAGCAGTTCCATTCCGGGTTGGCGAAGTCGTCAGCACGTGCGCGAGCGATCGTTTCGGCGTCGGCGTCACCACTTCGCCGCCGCGCGGGAGCATCGCAGTTGCATTCCCCCGGCACGGTGACGAGCGCTTCGACGATCTCACATTGCACGTTGTTGTCGCTGTCCAAGGGGAGCTGCTCTGAAACGCAGCTCTGCCCGCGAAGCTGGTTCTGGAGGGCTCCGGCCAGGCCGCCAACGCCCTGGGCCGATCCGAGCAGCGCCGGTCGATAGCCGAAGTCGTCTGCTTCGGGGTCATCGGCCTGGGCCCAACAAACCGAGCCCACAGCGCCGCGCGGGCCGAGACGGCGCACCAGGTCGAGCTGCCGGAGGCCCGGGCTTGCAGCGTGCGCGACCTTAAGGTTGCCCGCGCACATCGGATTGGGGACGTTGGTCCCGCACTCGATTGACTCGATCGGGGTCGGCAGAGGAGCGATGCACGCGTGTTGAAGCGCGGATGGCAGCCCTGGCTCCTCCTGCTCGAAGTCGAAACCGTTGATCTCGTTCTGTGGATCCTCTGGACCCGTGATGGCGGTTTGGGTGACAGGGTTCTTTCCCTCGCGCCGATCGCTCGACTCAATCATGAACGGATCCGCTGGTAAAACGTAGCTGGCGGGCTCGCCCGCGATCAACTCCCACGCCTCGAGCTTCACCAGCTCATCGGCGTTGAGCACTCCGCCCGTCGGCTCGCCCGAGGCATCCAGTCCCGCGAGAAGGTCGGGTTGCCCGGCCTCGTTGCGCCGCGCGATGTCGTGCCACGGCACGCCAACCAGCGCGGTGAGCAATACGAGATTCGGATCTCTCCCTTTCTCAAACAGCGGATTGGTTACTTCCTTGCCGTCTCTGTCCACCACCGTGGTCGAGGTAAGCCCACGGTGATAGCGCTCGACGGGATAAAGAAAATCGAAGCCAAAGCGCCGCTTCTGATCGAAGCAACGAAGGTTGGGGTGGGCGACGAGGGGGGCATCACACTCGTCCTTGGAGGTGTCGCACCCTTCAACCGGAGGCAGGGCACACGACGTGCAGCACGGGTCAGCGGGGGAGAGCGCGCAAGCCGCACGAGCGTTGAAAGAGTCTGGCAAAGGAGCAGCGGTCGTGAGCAAGTGGGACTGAGCTCCGTCGACAAACGAACAGTCGTTCTCGTCGCTTACGAGCACGATGGCGACGATCGAGTCCGGGCGAAGAAACGCAGTGCGCTGGTCGAGGACCGTCTGGTCCGTACCGGAGAGCTTCGACTCTGCTCCCACCACCTCGAGCGTTTCGTAGGGGTTGGGATCGTTCAGGAAGCGATACATGGCTTCGAGCGGTGCCTCGTAGCCGCAGCCCTGTTGGTCCAGGCTACCCAAGATGGTACTCACGCGATCGACGAGCACCTCGACCTGGGAGTCCCCCGGCGGAATAAGGACCTCGCTGGGATCCCACACCAGGAAGCCCGACCCTTGATAGGACTGATCAGGCGAACCAACCTCGAGGTGCGCTTTGGTATCGCCGCTCGCCGATTCGCAGACGTCCCCCCCGTGATCCCCGAGGCTCGAGGTGATGATCCCGACGTGGATGTCGAGCAGCGGTGGCGACTCGCGCGCGGTTCCGCTCGGACACTCCACGAGCGGCCCAGCTACGGGTACAGGGTTACGGTTGATGTCGAGACAGGGAGGATTTGCGAGGCGATTGAAGAAGTCGAGGAAGGTCTGCGACAGCACGGCTTGCACGTCGGCGAGCCCGTACGAGTTGTCGACCACCAGCAGCAGGTCGAGTTTGTCCGGCGGCTGGCTTGCGCTGAGTCGCATGTTGACGGAGGGGCGGAACGTGAAGTCGTCGAAGCCGGCGAGGTCAAAGCACCCGGGCGCGAGCACCGCGCTCAAGCCGACGGCGAAGACACCGCTCAGCCAGTGTTTCCGCGTTCGCTTCATCGAAACGTCCCTCGCAGGCCAACAAAGCCAAGGCCAACGACTGCCGCCACCGGCGCATCGCTGTCGTCATACAAGATAGGCAGGAGCAAGAACCCGGTAGCGAGCCCCACGCCCGCGATCACGAAGCTCGCTGTAGAAGCATGGGCGAGCGCTACTCCGGCGTCGTACTCGTCGCGGTACTGTTCAGCGCAGCTGGTACTACCGCAGATCGTCTCGAGCTCCGACGCCCGATCGAGCGCGATCACACCCGTAACGGTCCCCGCGATTGCGCCGGCGAGCCCCACGCCGAACGCAATCCACGTGGAAGGATGAACGCGCTCGAGGTCTGAACGAGTAACGAGCGTGGCCTTGGCCGGTGGCTTCTTTGGCTCTGGTGGCGAGGGGAAACGCAGCTCGACGCGGCGGCTCTGCTCTGCCTCAACGACGACGATGCGGGCGCTGACCGCCTTGCCCAGCGCATCCATGGCGGTGACATCGTGTTGGCCCGCATCTACCTCGAATGGGCGCCCCATCTTCTCCGAGGAAACCAGCTCGCCGTCGATTCGGATCTGGACGTCGACAAGGTCTGCTCCGGAGGGGCTCTTCACCACCACCACGATCGAGGGTTGGGCACGCGCGACCTGTTGCCGCCATTCGGTGCATTTGGCGGCCACGATCTCCGGACATGCGACCTGAGCGCAGACCTCGAGCTGTGCGCCGGCGGCGCGAAGCTTGCCATCCTTTCGAAGGCGCTGAGCCGCCTCGAAGGACTCTAGACAAACCGCAGTTGCGTCGGGCGCAGCCGCTGCATTGGGTCGCTCTTGCGCGGTTTCATCGGCCTGCACTGCGCCCGGCAGCAGTGCGACCAGGAGCCCGAAGACGATCGACCTCAGCCCCGCGATTTGCACCTCTCTCGCATAGCTGAGCTAGTTGCGCGCTTCCAGCCACTGTCACTGCGCGCAGCGAAAGCCGACGCCTCCGCTGCGATACGTCGGTGATTCAACGCGGTACTCGCCGCGGAGGATGCGCTCGTTGCAGGGCGCGTCGAAAAGCGTGTGGGTCCACTCACCAACGTTGCCGGCGAGGTCGCGGTGGCCGAAGCGGGCGTTGCCCGAGGGGAAGCTGCCGACCTCGCAGGTCGACGTGCGGCGCGGTTCATTGGCGTTGTCCAACCAACAGCCTCGGCCGTCGCGCTCCGCTTGGCCCCACGGATGGTAGCGCTCCTCGTCTCCGCCGATGGCGGCCCACTGCCACTCGATCTCGCTCGGCAGTCGCTTGCCTCGCGCGCGACAGAAGTTGTCTGCGGTGGTCCAATCGACGCAGTTCATCGGGTGCTTCTCTCGGCCGCTGACCCCAAAGTTGCACGCGCCCTCGCCCTGATCCTTTCCGTCCCAGAAGCGAGTGCGCACGTTGTCGGCGCTGCACTGGCCGTCCTGCACGCAGGCCGTGAAGTCGGCCACCGTCACCTCGCTTAGGTCGAGACAGAAGGCCGCTACCGAGACTTCGCCGATCCGCTTGAGGAAGTAGTTGCCTGCCGGGAGCGCTGCCATCCCCGGCGGGCAGGTGCTCGGTGAAGGGGGCGCGGGCGTCTCGACCACATGGTTCTCGTCGCGGAGGGTCCCGTCCCTGCAGGTCCGGCGCAGTGACGGATCCGTCTCCAAAGGTGCCGATGTCGCCACCGGCGGCTTGCCCTCGGAGGCTGGGACAGACGACGAGCCACAGCCGAGCGTTCCCCACGCGAGCGCGAGTCCGAGCGTCCTGTGAGCGGCGTTCATGAGCCTGACCTTGGCACAACCGAGCGGTTCTGCGTAGTCGCGGCAGTCGGCGTGGAATCGAACGGGGCTCCTCGGCGTAGTGCCTCGGTGGTGCCCCGCGTTGGTTGGTTTGCGTGTCTGCTCGCAGCTGCGCTCTCGTGCAGCGCTGAGTCCCTTGGGCCTTCGAGCGTTGAAGACTCCATCCCGTTCACCCCGTTCACCGCGTCCGCTGCTCCCTCCGACTCGGCCGTCGCTTCACCGTCCGATGATGCGCTCGTCGATCTGTTGCACACGGTGGATTGCGTGGTCGCTGTGTCTTCGAAGGTCGACAACGCGACGGACTTTCCCGAGCACCTCGTGGACGGTAAGCCGGAGACCGCTTGGAACAGCAAGACCGGCGATCTCAAGGGCTGGATCGCCTTTCGCGTCCCGTCCCAGAGTTTCGTCACGCGCGTCGAGGTAGCGGCGGGCTACGACAAGGGGGAGCTGTTTCAGAAGAACCATCGTTTGACGCGGGTGCGGCTCTCACGTGACGGCGTCATGCTGAGAGAAGCGACGCTCGATCCTGAAAAGCGCGGCCTGCAGAGCATCGACGTCCAAGCAGAGGGCGGCGACTTCCGACTCGAGGTCCTCGAGACGAAGCCCGGGAGCGAGAAGCGATGGAAGGAGCTCACGGTGTCGGAGCTTCGGGTGATCGGCAAGCCGCGCGGTGCGCCGCGAACGCAGCGTCATTGGCCGCGACTCGCGCTTGGCAGCCTCGAGGGCCTTCCTCGAGCGAGCGCGCCTGCGGATGGTCTTCCGCGCGGCCCGTTCCCAACGATCGCGTCGCTGTGCGCGGCGTGGAACGCGGCCGTCGATCCGAGAGTTGCGAGCGCCTTCGCGCGTGGCGAGATCCGGAGCCGACCGGAGGCGCCGCATTGCGGCCCCGCGGACGTGACCGTTGGTGCCCCGGCGAGCATCGCAGCTCAAGGCCCTTTCGAGGAGGCCGCTTGGCTCGCGCTGACCGAACCGTACACCTCGAGCACGCGACTCGCCCTACGTACGGCGCAGGGCTGGTCGGTCACCGAGATCGCGCTGGACGAGCGGGGTCACGACGATCCGGGGTGCGCTCACGTCGGGCTCGATCTGCTCGAGGACGTGAAGCTTGTGCGGACCGAAGCCGGCCGCGACGTCGTCCTCTTGCGCAC
>CAITIQ010000531.1 GCA_903892415.1 uncultured delta proteobacterium
GGAAATCTCTTTCCCGAACGGGAAAGAGAAAATTCACTTCCGAAGCAAAGTCAAAGAAAGAAAGATTCATTCGTTGCCCGAACCTCGGAAACCCAGAGCGGTTGGATGGCGAGTCGCGGCCGAAGGCACCAGCAGGCTGCTAGCACGAGTCTCCCCGGCGGGGCTGTGGCAGCTGCTATGCAGCTGCAAAAACTCGTCAATATGCAGAGTTCGAAGCGAGTGCGCTTGGGGCCGGCACCGGATCGGATCACGTCAGTGGGCAGCGCATCACTTCGTGGGACTGAGTACCATAACATGAACGTCTCCGCGCGACAGAGTTTCGAATCCCTCTTCAGAGGCGTGTACGATGAAGACTCGACGAAGACTCCTCGGCAATGTCGTGTTGCTCGTACGCACCCGGCCCTCGCCGCGACCCACACCCGTCGCCCGTTGCGTGTCCACGACTGCCGCTGGTGCGTGCAGGCGCGGAGGAGGAGCCGCTTGAACGGAGGGAGGTTTTACAGCGGGCCGCGAAGCCGACTCGTTCCGAGCCGGAGAAGCGAGGACGCGGCGAAAGAGCCAGCGGTGACGACCAACGTGCCGACGATCGATGTGCTGACTCGAACGTTGAGCCCGGCGACGACGGCGGCAAAGAGCGGGCATCGAAGAGGCCGAAGGTTGCACTTGAGATCAATGGGAACGGCGCATCGTGCTCGAGTGGTGCGGCAGCAGCGCTGCGGCGAACCTCTCGTCCCAGCTTAGATATTTTCAACGAGGCACCGTCGGCGGGACCGCCGGCGCTGGTCTCGACAGCCACCGCTGCGCAATCTTCGCCTACACACTCAACCTCCACTAAGCAGAGCGCCGTCGAGAAGTTTGGGAGTTACATGGAGACTGAGGGCTTCCAATTCGCGTACGATGGCCGCTCCGCACGCACCTGCATCGCTTTTGTCGGTCTTGTCGATTGCGTCCGCTGTGAGCTTGTTACGGCAGGGAGACTTGGACGGGCGCCCAAGCCTTGAAGGCCGTCGCTCACTTTGCAAACACCCACCACAAAGAAAGGTCCAAGAGGGCACCACATCTCGCAAAGCAGATTCAGTCTACGGGTGGCATTCCTGCGTACGATTGGGGGGTTCCTCCGGTGGGTGGGGCGGCAGAAAATCTCTGGATTGCCCATCACCTCGGAGGTCCGCCCCAAAAATTGCGCTTCCACTCGGCTCTCATCCATCAGTGGCACGTTGCGTCTTGCGGCGCGGCGATCAATTGCATCCGGGTGTGCAGCGATCAATTTGTTCGTGGATGAGGCGATGTGGTGCGAAGGAGCTTTCTACTCAACCATTGACGCCATGTTTGCACGCACGAAAGGTGACATCCTTGGCAGCTTGGTTGGTCTCCTGAAGAACCGTGGCTTCTCGGACGACGTCATTGGACCTAAATCACCCTTGGTGGCCAAGCTCAAAACAGAGATTGGCCTTCGTATCACGCACATGAAGAAGGAGCATGTGACGCATCCAGGCACGGTGTAGTGCTCCTCGCCGACCACCGGCGCGCTCACCACAAGTGCAGCTAGCTCCAGAGTGCACCATTATCGCACGCTCCGCAGAAGCGCCGTCGCTGCGGCGGAGTAGGGTGTGCGCGCACTGTGCAGTCACCAGGCTAATAAAGCTCATCATCGAGGCTGCTGCCAACTCAAACACGGGTGTGGACAGCGACTTGACCAGATTTGCTAAAGTACTGCAGATGCCGGTTACGCCGGAAGGAATCACAGCGAGGCGGGATGCAGGTTTGCAGCCCCGTGTAACACGTCGCAACAACACTGCAGACGGACATGCTGTCGCTGCACTATGTTAACTGTCACAGCGCTTCGTCTTGGCTGCAGCTGAGCACGTGTGGCGGGACTGCGTCGGCAAAGTCGTAGGCGGCGAAATGGACGCGCCCCTTCCAGTCCCAACGTGGATGCGCGTGCTGCTCTTGATGGCCTTGCGCAACGTCAAGGAAGTCGCCCCTAGGCGGAATGCGCGGGGTGTACCCATGGGCCCTTTGCAGCTCCCCATGCGGCTGCTCGGAGCCCACTACTCCGAGCTCCATTCACATCTTTTTGCACTCACCAAGGCCAGCCTGCCGAGTCGGCTGGACGAACCCCCTGCGATGCTCAAGCAACGGCCACGTGTGTCTGGCAAAAACACCGACTCGATTGACTCTAAGCACGGAGAGCTCGAGAACCTCCAGCAACGCAGGCTTGCGAAGTTTAATCATGTGCGCTCCTTTTGTGGCGGCTCTGGCTCACCTCTATGCCAAGGGTGGTGATGGTGGTGATGTACTACTGCCGAGATTTTGTTTGTGTATCGTTGCTGCAGGTTCTTCGTGAGTGGTTGCAAAGAAGAGAAGCCGGCAACGATTCATTTCAATGGCCGGGAATCGACGAACGTGCGTTCCACTGAAATAGATTCCGCTGTGGCAATCGTCATTGCAGCGGTGTGTCCAAGGCTTCGACTGCTTGCAGAATCCTGGAAGCATTGGTTTTTCCAGGACGAGCTCTTCGGAAAAAAAACCGATGTGCTGCATCGCTTGCTACTCGGCGACCAGAGAAAGGGGTCGAGCTCGCCGCAGCCTCTGTATCCTCGTGAGGCTGTGGTTGCACTCTCAAACTTATCTCGGCAAACGCTGGTCTTCGATGCAGACGAGGCGCCTGTGAATCAGGGCACAGTGCCAGAGGCTCAGCCCGATGGGTTTGACGAACTCGGGTCCAGCACCACCACTGAAATCGCACGGCACACAAAGCCGCGTGGTTCGAAGGGCACTGAAACAAGCC
>CAITIQ010000532.1 GCA_903892415.1 uncultured delta proteobacterium
CCGTACGTTTGGCTGATCAAGCGCTCCAAAGCGGGGATGTGGCCAAGCTGCGCAAATCTGTAGAGGTCGTGCGTACACACCTACCTCTTCAGGACGCTGATTCCGCTCGAATCATCAAGGCTCTGTCGGAATGGCAGATGCACCTTGTTCGCTTAAAGGGTCAGCTCAGTACCACCGAGCGGGCGATTCTCGCAGGCCTGTATGCAGAGGCAGCCGCGTTGCTCGCGGGGCTGAATGGAGGTGCGCAGGACCGGCCTTTGCAAGCGCGGATCGAGGAGCTCTCAAAGGCTTTGTCGAAAGCGCAAGCCAAGACCAAGGACTGGTTGTCCGGAGTCAAGAAAGCACTTGATGAAGGCCGCTTTAAGCACGCAGCTCTCGGCCTTGCAGAGCTCGAGCAACACGCGCCGCAACATCCGGAACCGCGCGAGCTTCGAGCCGCACTCGCGCAAGCGATCGCCAAGCAACGCCGCCGTCGAGCGTTGGCGGCGGCCTACGCGGTCTTGCTGTTGGGCGTCTTCGGCATGATCTGGCACCATCTCGGCGTTGCCCGGCCGCGCCAAGCCATAGCCGACGCCGAGGCTGCGCTCCAACAGCAACTGGACACCGCCGCAAACGACCTCGCCGCGCACCGCTTGGCCAGCGCCGGCCGCCTTCTGTCGGACCTGTCGCTGCGCCCGAACCGTGCTGCGCACGTGGCGCAGTCCGCCCAGCCGTCGTGGCTGCCCCTGGCGGGCCGGGCCGTCGACTTCGCCACGCGCTCGAGCCGCGCCGGCGCCTTGGCCGACACGCACGCGGCCTTGGAGCGGCAACACGCCCAAGCCCTCGCCCGGGCAGACCAGATCGCCGGCACGACGTGGCAGGACCTCGCGCAAGCGGATTTCGCCAAGGCCGACCTCGGCTACACCCAACTCGTGGCAGCGGATACCGAGTCCGCGCAGGCAGCGGGTCTTCGAACTGCCATCGACCAGTTGCGCCCCATAGGCGCCGAACTCGCGGCCGCCGTCGACGCGATGCAGCGCGGCCTCGACACCGCGCAGCTCGACGCCTCCGAGGCGGCGTTGGCCAAGCACGCCGCGTCCGTGCAACGCTGGAATGCGGCCTGGGCCGCCCTGGGCAAGCCTCGCGATGCGTACATCAGCCTGCCCGCTCCACCCGTCGTCGCCCGCGTCGCCGACGCGCGGAATGCATTCGATCTAGCCTTGCGCGATGCGCGAGCCGCTGCGGCCGCTTGGGATGAGCCAAAGTACTTGGATGCCGTTCGGCGCCTCTCGGTCCTCCAAGCCGAGTGTCCGCCGCTGCGTACTCTGGAGTCGGACATGGCAGCCTCCCGACCGGCGCGTCTGGCCCAGCTTCAAGCGGCTAGTTCGGCCGACCAGGCGATGCAAGCAGCCGACCTGAAGTCGGCTGCTCAATATCTCCAGCCGCATGCGACCTCCACGGTGGTCACGCCGGAACTTGCGGTCGCACGAGCTGGCTTGCAGCAACGTAGCGACGCGCTGCAGTCGGCGCTCGCGAAGCTCGACACCGCTTTGCGCGACAAAAACCCCTCCGCCGCCGCTCAAGCGTTGGAGGCGGCAGCCAAGCTCCAGACTTTGGACGCTCTCGCGAATGACACCGTACGTCGCGCGATCGAGTACGTGGCGGCTCACACCAAACGTAAGGAAGAGGCGTTAGCCAGAGCTGAGGCCGCCATTGCGGCGAAGGACTTTGCGTCGGCGCAGGTTGAACTCGGGTCGTTGAAGATCTTGGTCGCGCTTGATGCAGACGGCCCAACAATCACAGCCGCACTGAGTGCGAAGATCACTGCCCTGCAACGGGGGGCCTTACCTCGCATTGCCCGCGAGCTCTTGGCGCAGGAGAGTCCATCGCCTCAGGAGCTCAAGAGGCTCGCCGATTCGCTACGCGAGTTAGGCGGTGAAGCAGCGCTTGTAGAGGAATTGCTCGTAAGCATGCGTGACACTCGGGCTGGTCGGGTGGCTGTTTGGGGGGATGTGATACTGGTTGAACCAGATGCCTCCGTCATCGTGGACGGGGAGATTCGAGCGCGCATCTCGGGCACTGGTTTTCCTTGGAAGGTACGCGATCGTGTGACCGGTATCGATATGGTGCTGATTCCGCCTGGCAAGTACACCCGCGGCGCTTCTCCTAGCGACAGTGAGGTGGATGGCGACGAGCGTCCAGCGCACGAAGTGACGATCAGTAAGGCGTTCTACTTGGGCGTAAACGAGGTGACACAGAGTGAGTGGTCGAAGTTGATGGGCAGCAACCC
>CAITIQ010000533.1 GCA_903892415.1 uncultured delta proteobacterium
ACGCGCGCAAGCAGGAGCTCGAAGACGTCCTGAAGGCCCACCTCGAGGGCCACGACGAGCTCGCGCTCGCCGGGGTCAAATAGCGCCTACCTTACCCCGTGGCGAAGTGACCCGGCGCTTAACAGCGCAAACCCCTGAAATTCCGTGATCGGGCCTGAGAGCCAGCGTCAACCCGCCGACCGCTGCCTCGTGTCTCGGTGCGTCGAGCGAACCGCTATGGCGAGCCAATCTTTGCCGTCGTAGAGATGCCGACGGGTTCGTTTCACGGAAGCCCTCGATCAGAAGTTCTCGGCTTTTCGCATTTTTTAGACTGTTTTCCCAGGGTTTGCGGCGCTGGTGGCGTCGGACCTTCACGCGCCTGTCGCCGACCGCACTCGTTCACGCACCGCGCCGTCGTGGTCGGTGATGCCACTCACACGGTAAAGATAGCGCCGAGCCATTCATTCTTGCCGGTCCTCAAGAGCACGTCGCAGGAGAATTCGGATGCAACTTCAAAACCACTCCCGGTCGCTCGGGCTCGCCATGCGCGTGTACGGCGTCGCGCTCGCGCTCGCGACCTCCACGTTCGTCTGGTGGCCCGAGGTGGGGCGCTGGCCGCCGTACCACCCGGCGTACGAGCGTATGTTCGTCGCGATCTTTTTCGCGTGGGGCTTGGCGCTTTACCGGGGCGCGAAGCACCCAGAGGCGAGCCTTGCGCTCGTCGACTTCACCGCGCTGCAGGGACTTCTCCACGGCGGCGTGATGCTCGCCGACACGCTCCAGGGCAACGCGGGGCATCACGGCCTTTGGCACCTTGCGGGCGACGTGCCCCTCCACCTCTCCGCGCCGCTGGTGCTTGGGCCCCTGCGTCATCGCGTCAGCCCGTACCGGCTCGATCTGTCCGTTTTGGAGGCCGTGGCCTTCGCGATGATGTTCATGGTGGCGGTGGGCGTCGCGTTCTTCTGGCTCTGAGAACCGCCACGCGCGAGCGTCGAGCCGCTTTAGGGCAAGTGTCGTTGTCGTCAGGGGGCCGCAACGACGGCTCACCCGCGCATTGCCGCCACCCAATCCCACAGCGTCCGGCACGCCTCGTCGAGCGGGATTCGCGGCCCCCAGAACATCGGGGCGATTCGGGCGTACGCCTGCTCGACGGCGTCGCGCTTGGCCGGGTCGTCGAGCACCAGTGACGGATCATCGGCGCTCGGCAGCGCCGCGACGTAACCGTCTGACGGACTTCTGCTTCGTCGGCAAGCGACGTGATCGCGTGAAGGTGCTCGTCTGGGACCGCGGAGGCTTCCTCCTGCTCTACAAGCGGCTCGAGAAAGGACGCTTCCAGCTCCCTCGCATCGAAGCGGGCGGCCGGACGGCGACCCTCGATGCGACCGCGCTCGCGATGCTTCTCGACGGCATCGACATCGAGGACGTCAAGCGCCCCAAGCTCTGGGAACCCGCCCGCTGAACAAAGGGGATCGACGCCGATCGCGAGACGTGATCCACAATTCGTGTGCAGCTCCCGCACGACCACCACTGCCCATGGCGCGACCTCGCAGAGTCGATGGAGCGACGCTTCGGCGAGATCATCGCCAGGCAGCAGGCCGTGATCGAGCAACAGCAGGCCATGATCCGAGACCTCGAGAACCAGCTCGAGCTCGCGCGAGCTGACAAGGCGCGCATGCAGACTCTCGAGACGGAGGTCGCCGCCTTGCCGGTGTAGGAGAGTTCGAGCGTCAGCCCGACCGCCTCGCCGTGCGCGCCGCTGACGACGAACGCGTACATGTCCTCTTCGCTTCGCCAGACCGTGAGCGCGCGCCCGACGTGACAAACCTCGTCGGTCCCCAGCGCCCACGCTACGAGCCCCGGCGTCGACACGAGCTGACCCATGACGTCGCCGCCCATCTGGTAGAACTCGTCCGTCAGTTCGGGCCGCCAGTAGATGAGGGCCGTACTCACCAGGTACTTCTCTTGGGGCCACACGCCGCGCCGAGCGACACGAGCACCATCGTCCCAAACACTCCGAGCAGAGACCCGCGCAGCGGCCCGCCAATATCCAAACCCCGTCGCAGCGAATTCAGGAGAGTCCTCCTTGGTGCCACACGAGGCGCTCAGGGCGCGGACTCGAACCGGCAGTCGGAGTAGTCGGTCCACTCCTCGAAGCAGAGCCCGGACTCACTGCACGAGATGAACTGCTCCTCGCTGGTGGCAGTGCACTCGAGGTACACCAACCAGGGTTCGTTGCAGGGCTCCCCCGTCGTTTCGAAAGTGAGCGCGCACTCGGCAGCGCACACCTCGACGCTGGGGTAGCAGGGGGGGTGGCGCTGGCGCTTCTCGCAGTTCTTCTGACAAGCCTCCGCGAGGCGCGAAGGGTTTTGCTCTCCCCGCTCGTCCGCCTCGAACACCACCAGGCCGCCGCAGCCCGCGCCGAGGAGCACCAGCGCACCCAACCATCCGCCACGCTGACTCATGGGGCGCCACGTACGCGCGCCCGCGAGCGCCGGCAAGCGAGACCGCAGCGGCGCTGGGCCAGACGGCTCGGGTGCCCATCCCGGCGTCTGCAGCGCCAGCCCGCAGCTGAGCATCGAATGGACGGTGCGCTTCCAAGTCACGCCGGAGTCGTCGGAGACCAGGGCGGGTCGAAGCGGTCAGACCCTCCGCACGCAGCGAGGAAACAAGCCAGCACTGTAGACAGAGTCAGCTGTCGCACCGGCCCCTCAGGTGCGCCAAGCCCCCGGGTCTTTCACGAAGGAGCAGTCAAGGCGGCTCAAAGCGCAAGCAAGCGGATTGGGATTTCGAAGCTGGAATACCGCCGTGGGTGTGAGAAGCCGCCTCGTTCAAAGCGTTGACGCTCGCCAGGCCATCCTGACCTGAACACCCGCAAGACTAGGCGGTTTTCCATCTGCCCGCTCGACCCTGCGAACGATGAGGATGGGGACGGCGTATGCGGCAACGTCGATGCGTGCAGGGGGGATGACACCACCGGTGACGACGACGGCGACGGGGTCTGCGAGGATCAGGACCTCTGTGTCGGCAACGACGTGAGCGGGGACTTCGACCTCGACGAGGTCTGCGATGACGCCGACAACTGCCCCGTTGATGCCAACACGGACCAGGCGGACGCAGACCTCGATCGAATCGGTGACGTATGCGAGGTGGATAGTGACAGCGACGGCGTGGTCGATGATCTCGACCTATGTGCCGGAACACCCATCGGTAGCTTGTTCAACGACGACGGCTGCTCAGGTCCCCAACTGATCGAACGCGCGTGTGGGTTGCCGCAAGCAAGCCCGCGCGGTCCCTACATCGCGTGCGTCGTGCTCGAGAGCAAACGTGCTCAGCGAGAGGGACTGATAACCCGTATCGAACGCGCGCAGATCATTCGCAACGCGGCTCGCGGGAACGTTGGTCGCCCGCTTTGCCGTCGCTAGCTTCATGAGAAAGCGAGCAACCATGCTCGTTGGCGTAGCGCTGCTCGGGGTCGCCTTGGGGGTGTGGCGCACAACCAGCAACCCCGAAGCTCCGGCGCCGTCTCCAGCAGCGAGCCTGGGCTCAGAGGGTCCTCCTCCAACGGTGGTGATAAAGCCACCCGAGGAGGAGAATTGGGCGACCCCGCGAAGTGCTCAACCCGTCGGCGAAGCCGATGCGCTTCTGGATGCGCAGGGCGAAGACGCGCGAGAGGCGCTGCGCGTGCGTCAGATCGCGCGCCTCAAGGCTCAGGCCGAGAAAGCCGAGGCGGCAGGAAACACAGAGCAGGCCCGTCTGATG
>CAITIQ010000534.1 GCA_903892415.1 uncultured delta proteobacterium
CAGAGAGTTCCAGAAGTACTACTACTTAACCTTCCCGGACAAGAGGTCTCCGTCTTCTTCGCAGCAGGCGGCTAGTGGTATCACAAGTCCCGATGCTTGCACACCGTCACCTCCCGCTGGCATGCACCCTCAGTTCCCAAACTTGAAGGTTTCTACAGCGACGGTCTTCGCATTCTTCGACGTGGTGGCGGATACGCGCATCACGGACCAAACGCACGCCAGATGTGGCTCCTTCATGGCGGAGCTCACGTGCACGATTGTCCCCGCCGGCGGCGGTGCAGCTTGCGGCCGCCTCCGCAAGGTGATACACGCCGACCAAAAAGGGATCTCCACATCGAACCTAATCAGCCACCTGGAGGAGGGGTCCAAAACCTGCCAGGCGCATGCGGCCGCTCTGGACGACGTGCGGAAAAACAGCAAAGGCTATTGCGTTACTGCCGCAGGCGAGTTGGTGCCGAAGTTCTCGTTCAATGAATCCTTCCAGCACCACATAAATCTCTGTTATTGCCTATGCGACGGTCTTTCTCAGCACATAGCGAAAGGCCCCTCCTTCCGGGACTATGTTTGCGCACTAAACCCTCGTGTGACGATTCCATGCAACGAAAGCATTCACCGCCTGCTGCATTGCATCGCGCTGCTGCAGAAGGAGGAGCGGCTGAGTCGCTACGCGGCGCTGCGAAGGGAGTTGAAGTCCGAGTTCTTGGGCTTGCAGTTGGACGGTTGGTGGAACCCTGCGGACAAGAGTTCCTATGCTTGCATAACGGTGACAACAATCTGCGAGCCGAAGAGAGATGAACCCCAGCGCTTGAATCGACGATCCGAAGTCATCAGTTTCGCTGTGTTCCCGGAGCGAAAGTTTGCCGAGAACATCAGGGATTGGGTTCAACGCGAACTCGCGGCCAACAACATTGTGGCCGATGATATCAGCGGCATCACCCCCGACGGCGCATCCGACGGGCAAGCGGGGTTGCGCTTGATCGATGCGCTTGCGCAGAAGGTTGACACGTGCCATCTGCACCAACTGCAGAGCGCCATCAAATGGGCTCTCGGCCTGAGCGGGCAGCCTTGCCAGAACAAGGCCGCAAAGAAGCTTATTCAAGTGAACGCAAGGATCCCGGCGCTCGCAAACAAGAGCCAGCCTTTCTACAAGGCCATCGTGCAAGCGCAGTTGGATGCGGGCGTCCCGCTGCGCAGCATCATTCGCCCGAGGAACGACTCCGAAACTCGTTGGGGCGGGCTTAAAGAGCTTGCTGATGTCAACGGCGTGTTGCGGCCAGCCGTAGTCCCAGCCGTTGAACAGTATAAGATCGATCACAGGAACGAGAAGGATGCAATCACCGAAACTGTGGAGGACGGCGCCACGAAGGAGATGAAAGCGGTGGCTGCGAAGGACATCGGCCTGAGCTCGGACGAGTATCGACAAACTGCCGAGTTGGTCGGCCTCTTAGAACCGGCGTTTGCACTGAAGGAGTGTTTTGAGCATAAAGCATTAACCGGCGCATCGTCCCTCATCTTACTTTATCGTCTCAAAATGATGTGCGACACGAAGAAGCATCTCTTTGTAAAGCCCTCGCCCAAGACTGCGAGCCTCGCCGACCGACACCGTGAAGGCGTGAAGACGTCTTTTACTGAGCTCGATCCACTCGTTCAGACGGCCGCAGAGATACTAGGGCGCGAGCTGCAGCAGAGGTTATTCGACTTTCGGTCCAGCAACTCGCGATGCGTTGAGCTCCGCATGTCGAAACAAGGCGACGTCATGTCGTCGAAAAGCAGCATGCTCACCCCCGAGCAAAAGCAGTTTTGCGAGACGGCGTACTTGCAGGCCCTCCGGCTTGCTGAATCGCAGGGACTCGGTAAGAAGAAGCCAGAGGTGCGCACGTCTCCGCGCAAAGCACTTGCATCACACCAACGCAGCGGAGGGAAGCTCTTCGAGGACGATGACGACGACACCGAACAGGCTGAAGAAATCACCTCCGATGCGGTCATGCTTGAGGTAGGAGAGTGGAGTCGTATTTCCAAGGCCAACTACCAGCAATTCATGCTCGAAAGTGGCGTGTTCGATGAGTTTGCGTTCATGTGGCACATGCGGGAGCGGTTTCCGCTGCACTACGCCGTCTTTCGTAGGACTGCGAGCCACCTCCCTCACGAGGGCAATGTCGAGCAGGTCTTCTCTCGTGCTGGGTTTCTTGCCGACCCAGCTAGTGGCACTGAGTACTTTTCGAACCTCGTGATGTGCGGCATGAACAAGAAGGCGTGGAAACCGACACATGCCGCAGTCGAGAAGAAGTACTTCGAGCTGTACCGAGGCAATAGAACCCGGATAGAAGCTGAGCAGGACTTCGAGGATGTGACGGATACTGTTGAGGAAGCGTGACTTTTTAATCACGAATTCTTGATTTGATTTGATTAGCCCAGCGCATTTTTAATCAAGTCATTGATTAGCCGTGGGACTTTCTAATCAAGTCTGTGATTAGCTGCTCGAATTTTTAATCATGGTAAATCGTCCAACTCAAGAACTGCCGTGCTGGAGTCCCACTGAATCCTGGCCCAGCTTGGGTCACATCGCCCAGGAAGCCGCCGTTCAAGCCGGCTCAGGACCTGTAG
>CAITIQ010000535.1 GCA_903892415.1 uncultured delta proteobacterium
ACGTCAATAGCGTGAACGGGAACGGCTTGAGCCATCGACTGGGCGGCAGTCAGCTTCGCCTCAACCTCTTCCGCGACGCCTGCCTTGGTCAGAAATACGACTGGCGAAGCCTGACTCTCCGCCGCCAACACGAGGTAGCGCTCCATGCGGCGTAGACTGAAGTCTTTGTCGAGCCCCATCACCACGAACAGGTGGTCAACGTTGGCAGCGACAACCTGCGGCTCGCGACGTTGGCCAGCAGCTCGACGTACGAACTTGGAGCGGCGCGGCAGTACCGAAAGCACCACCTCTCGCGCGAATGACACAAGCACCCAGTCCCCTGTCGCCGGCGTGCTTTCGGGATGCTTCGACAACGCTTTGGGCACGTGAAGGAGCCCCTCGGCCTCCGCTCCGACCACAGCGGCAAAGCCACGCTCTATCTTCGTCACTCTACCGATCGCACAGTCGTAGGCCGGAAACTCCGCACGCGCAGCGGCGAACGCCTGTTCGAAGGCTGAGGTCAGACCGAGCACCTTGAGGTCCATTGCGTACGGAGAGTCCATTTGCGGACGCAACCGACGCGAAGGAGGGGGGCCGCCTGACGCGCTCGTCGGCACGTTTGGCACGAGCACAAGTTACCACGCGGCACGTCGCCAGTGCGATCTTCCGCGGAGGTTCCTCCCAGCCGCAAGCTGGTGTAACGACGTCGGCCATGTTGCTTCGGGCCGTCCCTTCGTTCATCGCTCGCCGTTGCCTTCTCTCCCTCGCGACCTTGGTCGTGCTGCTCGGTAGCGCCTGTGCCGCCCAGGGTGAAGGGGACCGCTGCAACGCTGGCAACGGCAACGACGACTGCGCTGAGGGTCTCGTATGCAAGACCTCTCGCGAGCTCGAGGGCAATGCAGACATCTGCTGCCCGGAGACGGGCTCGAGCGAGTCGCCCGAGTGCACGCCCGGTGGGGTTGGCGGCAGTGACACTGGCGGCAGCAGCGCGGGTGGCAATGGGAACGGCGGAAACAACGCTGGTGGAAACACAACCGGCGGAAGCAGTGCCGGCGGCAATGGTACAGGCGGGGCAGGCGGAACCGGTGGCGCAGCAGCGGGTGGAAGCAGCGCTGGTGGCAATGGTACAGGCGGGGCCGGTGGTGCTGGTGGCGCCAACTGAACGAGGACTGACGCTTTCGCCGAGCGATCTCGCAAACCACGCCAAAGACGGTGAGCGACTGCTCGTCGGTGGCCGCGTGAGGCGCGAGGGCGAGCGTCTATTCCTTAGCGATGTCTGGGCATCGTTGGAAGTCGAGCTGCAAGCTCAACCCCCTACAGGGCTGGCCGAAGGCTCGCTCGTGCGTTGTCGCGGAACCTGGGAGGACAAGGCGCTGCGTACCGCGGAGCTGGTTTCACTTGCGCCCGGATTAGCCAATCGCGAGGTCGCTCGCTTTTCGCTGGGAATGGGGCACGCACTGCAAATGCGCGACCTAGCGCTGCGTGCAGTTCGCAAGCTGTTTCACGAGCGACGCTTCATCGAAGTCGAGACACCAACGATCGTTCCTTGCCCCGGACTCGATAGTCACCTTGACGCCTTTGCCGTTGGTGACAACGCCAACGCACCGCGCTTCCTCGCCACCTCGCCCGAGTACCAGATGAAGCGACTGCTGGTCGCCGGCGTCCCACGCTGCTTCCAGCTTGGGCGCGCTTATCGGCAGGGCGAAGTCGGACAGCGCCACAACCCCGAGTTCAGCATGCTCGAGTGGTATCGGGCGTTCGGCTCGATGGAGGAAGTAATGGGCGACACGGAGGCCGTCGTCCGCGCGGTCATCAACGCAAGCGCGAGTCCTGGCGCCTCGATCCGCGCGGAGGTCGCGCGACCGTTCTTGCGGATGACCGTCGCCGAGGCTTTCAAACGCTACTGCAACATTGACGAGCCAGAGATGCTCGCCCTTGCGGACCAAGACGAAGACACCTTTTTCCGAAAGTTGGCTTTTGAGATTGAGCCCCAGTTCTGCGAGCTGGAACAGCCGCTGTTCTTGCTCCGTTACCCTAGACCGATGGCGTCGCTCGCGGCGCTCGATGAGCAGGACCCGCGCTACGCGAACCGATTCGAGCTCTATGTGCGAGGCGTCGAGCTGTGCAACGGCTTTGACGAGCTCACCGACCCAAGCGAACAACGCGCACGCTTCGAGCATGATCAGGCCCAACGAGCGGCGAACAAGCAGCCTGTCTACCCGCTCGACCATCGCTTCCTCGCGGCACTCGAGGAGGGTATGCCTCCCTCTGCCGGAAACGCGCTCGGGTTCGACCGCCTGCTGATGCTTGCGCTCGAGCAACGCTCCTTGGAGCAGGTCTTGGCCTTTCCGGAAAGTGAACTCTAGCCAAACATGGACGTCCGCTCGTTCATCGAATTGGACCGTCATGCGGTCTCTCGGCTCGCCTGGAAATACGAAACGCTCCTCACCTTGAGGCGAGAGCGCAACGACGGGAAGCCAATCCCAGCGCGGACCTTCTTTCGGGCATTGTGTGCCGAGTTCCCAGGCGCACTCAAAGAACTAGACCGCATGCCCCCGTCCTTACTCGAGCGGCGACATCAAGAGCTTATGGCAGCGCTCGGCGAACATCGCGGGACGGCGACGCGCGTCGCCGTCCCGCTATGGGCTGGAGTAGCGGCGGCCTATCACCGTAGTCTTGGCGGCAGCCTCTCGTCGGTCCCCAACGAGTTACGAGAACGCCGCGCGCCTGGTCGCCGAGTTGCGCGCGCCATCGAACACGTTGCGCACACGCTTGAGCTCGACAAGGACCTCGTGCAGCGCCTGCTCTTCCCCTGGTCCACCTACGGCGCTTTACAACTCGTCGACTCCGGAACCATCGCCGGTGCTCCCGCTTCATCGACGATACCCGTCACGAGCCAGCACATTGACGCGAGCCCTTCATCGCTCAACCGCGAGCCCGCTTCGACACACGTCGCGGTTCCGGTGGCGGCCTCGCATTGGCCGGTCGACTGAATCGGCCCGTCGAAGACCCGGCCGACCCCCGCGTCAGACGCGAGTTCGGCGCGCAGGCCCTCAAGTTCCGCTGCCAGACTCGAACCTCCGGGCAAACCCGAGCCGAGATCGAAGCGAACGACGCTCTCCGCGTTGCTCGTGCGAATCGATTCGAGGAGACTTCCCGTAGGAGGCTCACCCCGATGCACCAAATCGATGAAACGGGAGAACAACGGCGTCCAGTTGGTCACAACCGTACCAGCGCAATCTCCAGCCGCGACGATTGCGCAGGCCTCCGGCTTGTGCCCAGCAACGGCTAGCACCGATGCGCCGGTCTCATTGAGATCGCGGACTGTGAAGACGGGGATGTTGTTGTCAACGTTGTGAGCGATCACGTCCGCGCCCGCCGCAACGAGTGCCTCGGTGTCTCGTCGCTCCTTCGACTTACCATCGACTTTGACCCCCATGTCGTGCGGCCCCATCATCCAGCGAAGCTCGAGGACGATCGGCGCGCCGCGGCCAGCTTGAGCGCCCAATGCAAACGCGTTCACGCCAGCGATGAACGGCGGCGTGGGTGTGGAGCCGATGAAGCCAAGGCGCCCGGAGTTGGTGAGCCGGCCCGCTGCAACGCCAGCGAGGAAGTAGGCTTGATAGCTTCGTGCGTCGAACGACACGAGGTTGTCGACGGCGCTCGTTGCATCAAGCTGAAGCGCAACGAAGGTTGTTTCGGGGTTTGTGTTGGCAGCCTCAAGAGCCCCGGGCGCGAGAGCGGGCGAACCCACAATCACGAGGTCAAAGGACCGTTGGCTGAGCCGCTGCGCGACCTGCTCGTAGGTCGCGCTTGGTAGCTCTAGCCCCGAGACCAGCTCCTGCTCGACATAGCCAAGCTGCTCGGCTGCCTCAGTCACGCCGCGATCAACGGCCTGCCCCACTTCATCCTGAACCGTGTCGTAAGGAACCACCACGAGAGCAGCTAGCGGCAGTTGGCAAACCTCGTTTGCGCAGAGCGTACCTCCGGGGCAGCCAGCCGACTCGAAGCAACGAACTGTACACAAGCCATCGAGGCATTCTGCGGCTTGGCACTGAGAGCTCGCCTCGCAAACAGCACCAATCCCCGCCCCCGGCTGAGGATCCACAACCAACGTGCACCCCAGTGCCATCACCAGAAACGGCCAGCCGAGGCCCTTCACTGAAAGCTCCCGCTCAGCACCAACCCCGCGGGCGAGAGGCTCACACGTGCAGCAACAGAGTCCGCTTCACCAAGCGAATTTATGATGCTGAACGATACGGCTGCCACGCCGACGATTGAGCCAACCGTAATCAGTACGTCAGTCGCTACCGCCAAACCGTTCGCTCGATCGATCTTTGAAGCAAGTTCCGACCCCGGGAGAGGAACGCGCTGCGGGCCAAGGTACAGATCATTCGAAACGTCTTCGGAGGTCGCAAGGGCCATCACGCCGGTAACGGCCGCACCAACTCCGATAAGCCCCGTCGCAATCCATGACGCACCAACCACTCCAGCTGGAAAGCGAAACGGTGGAGCTGCGACTTCTGGCGCGACGTCTGCCTCGAGGTCGAAGCTGACCACCAACCGGCCGCCGCGCGCGATCTGCACGGCTCGAGTCTCCATGCGAGCGCCTTTGGCGCGAACCAGCCTGCTCCCAGGATTCACTGTCACTGGCTCGAGCAAAGGTGAAACCCCAACCTGACGCTGATCGACAAAGAGCTCGACGCCAGCCAAGTCCACCTCGATCACGAGAAGAGCGACCTCCCCCCGAAGTCGTTGAATCTCGGCAAGTACCTCCGACCGCCGGGTTGCATCGAGCTCGGCTCCCCCCAATTCGAGATGGCACTCGTAGGCCTCGATTGCCTGTGTGGGATCGTTGCTTAGCGCGGCGGCTTTCGCAAGATTGTAAAGGATGACGTAGCTGGGGCTAAGCTCGTGAGCCCGCTTGTAGGCAGCCAGCGCCTCCGGGTAGCGGCCTTCCTTGGTGAGGGCCACAGCTGTCTCATAGCTTTCCAACGCCTCAGCGGTTGGTTCGACACTTGATACCCGCCCGCAGGTAGCCGCGTGAGCATGTCCAGGCGCACCAACATTGAAAGCGATCAACGCCAGCCCGACACCAACTGTCGACAAGACGCGCGACTGGGGGGCTCGCGGAAGAAGCGGATATGACTGGCTGCAGAAGATCGACGGCACGGACAGGATCAATCTAGCTCAGCCAGCGCCGAAGAACACAGCGACCCGAGGTAGAGCACTACTTCTTGGGCACTTTTGACCCACCGCCCCAAGGCGGTGTCCGCAAATCAAATCCACCATTCGCGGAGGGCTTGGGGGGCGTAGCCGTAGGCAAAGGTCGAGCTTGGTTCGGGCTTGAAACAACTGGAAGGGCGCTCGCGGATGAGCGCAACGGACGCTCCGGCTGCAACGAAAACACAATGTCAACGTCCCGGTCGAACACCACGATGCGCGACTCCGAAACGTACCCGGGAGCCTCCGCTCGTAACGTGTGTGCGGCACCATCGCGTCGCAGCTTGCCAGTGAACGGGAGACGATCGATCGGCGCGTTGTCCAAGAAAACGCGCGTCTCCTCGCGAGTGGCGCCAAGCTTCAGCTCAATGTGCTGATCGCGAGAGACTTCCGGGGGAGGCGGTTGTGCGCTTGCCGAAGCCCGCTGCGGCTCGACACTACGGTTGGCAAGGAGCGTGATAACAGCAGCCGTCGTAGCAGCGAACGTCAACCCGACAAGCAGTGCTCTGCCGCTGAAGGAGGACTTTGCAACGCGCCTGTCCTCGCTCGCTTCCCCCGAGCGCGCAGAAGGGTCGACGGCCTGCGTCCTCTCGGATGCCACGCTATTGTCCGCGGCAGCCTCAGCGCTCGACTCCACCTCGAAGCCGGGAGCCGTCTCCTCCACGGGAGTAGACTCCTCAGACGTTGACGAAGCTGTCGCCATGCGCTCGCCAGACTGTGCGAGAGGGTCAACGCCTACGAGCCCAGCAGTTCCGCGAGCATTCAGCAGGTGCTCATCAACCAGAGCCCGCAGAGCTTCCCGGTAGCCTTGCGAGGCCTGCTCAACCGCCGCGCCCAGCTGCGTCCGGCGAATCGTTCCGGGCACTGCGTCGGCGAGGGCTTGTCGAAACTCACGCGCCGTCGCGTAGCGATCTTCGGGTCGTGCTTGCAAAGCCACATGGAGGACCTTGGCCAAGGCCTCGCCCGTCGGAGAATCCATCAAGAAGCGATTACCCTCGTGCTGTTCAAACTTTGGTAGGTCTCCAAAGGTCATTCGCTTGAGGATCTGCACGTCATTCAATTCGCCCCAGAAACGCGATCCCGTCGCAAGCTCGAAGAGCAGAACACCGGCGGAGAAGATATCCGCGCGACGATCCACGGTGTCGCAGAGCGCCTGCTCTGGTGCCATGTAGGAAAGCTTACCGCGCACGACTCCGGTACTCGTGTGTTGAGCGCGTCCACGGCTCTTTGCGATACCAAAGTCAACCAGCGTTACGCGTCCGTCATATGTGACGAACACGTTCTGCGGACTCACGTCGCGATGAACCAATTCCAGCGGCTGCCCCTCAGGCGACCGAAGCTCGTGCGCGTAGTGAAGTCCCTCGAGAAGCTCACACACGACATGTCGAACAGCGACCTCGCCCAAGTCTCCAACTGCTTGCCAGCACTGATCCAGCGGCAAACCGTCCAAGAACTCCATCGCAAGATAGGGCCAACCCTCCTGCGCCCTGTACTCCAACGTTCGAACAACGTTTGGATGCGAGAGCTGGGGCATGATTCGCGCCTCATCCTCGAACATCGAGCGATGCTCCGCATCGAGGAGATCCTCCTTGAGCCGCTTGAGAACGACCAACTCGGACGGCTTGGCCCGAACCGCCGCCAGGAAGACATCCGCCATGCCGCCGTGACCGAGCTTGGCGAGCAAGTCCAGCTCGCCAAACCGACGTTGGTCCTCTTGGACCAGCCTCAAGACGGCCACCTTCGCGTTCGACGCCACGCTTGGATCGTCCCCTTTACAACGGAAAAATCAAGCCTTTGGAGCACTCTCCGCGAGCCCTTGTGATCAGACGAGGAGCCGGTGTGCGATAGGCGCACCAGCTCCTTTGCCACTTACTGGGCGGCTACTTTGATTGCCAACCCGAGTTGTGCACGCAGCTTGAAGTAGTCCTCGCTCACGGAGAACACCAACAACTCCTTGAGCTTCTCTTGCGGCGTGAGATCACCCGGCATCTGCTGCTCTGCCGAAATCACCTTGAGCGCAGTCTCAAGATCGCCGCTGAGGAGGAAGCCAGCTCGCATACACGCAATCTCGGCGCACTGCGCCCAGCGCTTGATGTTGGCCTTGGCATCATCAGTCTGGATGAAGTCCCGAACAGCGTGCTTGAGCCCCTCGAGCTGAACCGGTTGCATGTAGACAGCCAGCGAGCGGGCCGTCTCGAGGATTTGCTTCGAGAGGTCAGGCGGCGTGGGTTGATCCGGTGCCACAAGCTTGATGCCTGCAAAGAACAGCACCGTAAGCTCAGTAACAGTTTGGAAGATGGCTCGAATGTAATGTTCACCGCGATAGTACGCGACGTGCTTGCCAACGATGAACACCAGGTCTTGCGGCGTCAGGCGACTCAACACCGTCTGACCTGCAAGACTCGACGGAGGATCAACCGGCACGTGGGATAGTGCGCCGGGAACGTCACTGCGGACATAGAGCTGCGGCACCGGGAGCCCGAGCACATTTGCAGCCCAGCCGAACGTGCGTGCAAAGGTCACGGTGCTCGTCGCAGGATCCTGACGGAATCGCGCGTCCAACACCGGGATCTCATTCTTCGCCTTCATCTGCTCCAGTCGACCGCGAACAGCCGCCGGCGCAATGAACTCAAAGACCTTGCCAACACGAGGGTTCTCGTCCGCCGGGAAGACCCGCTTGAGCCAAGAGTTGTTATCAACCCGCGACGTCACCTGCGGTAGCGCCTGCGGCCGGTAGTCTTCAAAGAACTGCCGCTCGTCGTCCCCAGCCTTCTTCAGGAACGTGAGAGTTGCAGCAAGGCACCAAGCTTCGTCATAGGACTGCTTGGTGAGATAGAGCGCGTACAGCCGACGGTACGGGCCCACATCCACCGGATCCAGCCGCACCAGCGCCTGATACTCAGCGATCGCAAGATCGATCTGCCCAGACTCCTCGTAGAGTTCGGAGAGAATCGTGTGCTCGGTCTTGTCCTCAGGCCGGAAGCTCGACGCCTTTCGGAAGGCACCAAGCGCCTGTGTCGGATCCTTTAGGCGGTCGCGGAAGATCAACCCGAGAGCGTGCCAAAGGTTGAACTCGACATCCGCCTTTTGCTGTCCTCCCAACTCGGCGGAGGGGTATTGGGCGAGCCGGTGCAGCATCTTGCGATAAGCACGCTCGAGGCCGTTCCAGTTTTTCTGAGAAGTCAGAATCTTGTTGATGCGCTCGAACGCATCCAGCGAAGCCGGATTTAGCTCAAGCGCTTGATCGAAGTACTCCACGGCTCGATCCGGATCGGAGAGCTTGTCGCGCCAGATCTGCGCAATGGTGAAGAAGTACTTGCTCTGTTTGATCTTGTTTGGCTCGAGCTTGGCAATGGCTTCGAGCGTCTCATTCATTCGCTCCCACTGCTGAGCATCGGTGCAAACCTGGAGCAGCTTGTGCAGCACGACATGGTCGTCCGCCCGCAGTCCGAGTGCCTCGTCATAAGCCTCAATGGCCTTGTTGGGGCTCTTCCCGCGACCAGAGTCTCCCCAGATATCGCCGATCTCAACCAACGTCTTGAACCGCACGTCGCCGTCGTAAACGTTGTCGAGAATGATGCGCTTGTAGTGACAGACCTGGACCCAGTCCTTTGCGCCCTCGTAGAGGGCAACAAGGGCTTCCAACGTGGGCTGGTGTGAAGGCTCTACCTGCAGCGCCTTATCGAAGTTGCTGATGGCCTGCTTCGGCTGCCCCTGGGCCTGCTTGATAGCGCCCAAGCGGAAGTAGACGAAGGCTCGCTGTTCGGTGTCGTGCTCTTCAAGGGACGTCAGCACCTTTTGATAGTTGGTGAGTGCGCCCGCCCAATCCTGGAGTTCAAAGCAAACTTCCGCCAAGCCACGGATCGTTTCTTGGTTCGTCAGGTCCAGCTGCGCAGCCGCCTGGAATGCCTTGAGTGCGCCTGGGAAGTTCTTGCGGGCGGCAAGGATCTTTCCGTAGTTGTTCTGCAGAGAGTGCTGCTCGTGACGGTCCCGCTTTCCGGCCTTCTTTACGAGCAGCTCGGCCAACGGTTCCGCGCGCTCCCACTCTGATCTCGCGACGTATTCGGTCATCAGCGGGAGTGCAGCGTCCTCGTTGTCACCGTCACATTGCAACGCCAGTTCATAGGCGAGCATCGCCTGCTCCTGCTCGCCGAGCATCTCCTGGCGCATCTTGCCCAGCTCCACCAGCAGCTTCGCTCGCAGCCGTGGAGACTCGGTAACGAGCTGCTCCGAATCGAGATAACGCGCAGCCCGATCCCAGTCGGCCGCATCAACGGCAATCGTTCGCAACGCCGCCAGGGTCGGCTGATGGGATCCATCGAGATCGAGTGCGCGCTCGTAGTTATCTTGCGCCGCCATTCGATCGCCGAGCTTCTCATCCAGCTGGCGTCCAATCCGGTGGTACATCTCCACCTTCTGGCGCCCGTCGGTGGTCAGGTCCGCAACGCGAGTCATATGCTCGATTGCACGATCGGTCTCGCCTTGCTTCTCGTAGAGCTTCGCGAGAGCGTCGAGCGACGGGATGTGCTGAGGGTCCAGCTCGACGATGTTGTTGTAGCTGTCGATCGCGCGGTCGACGTCTTCTAGTTCGTCGGAGTAGACGATGGCCTGTGCACTCCACAACTCCACCTTCTTGAGGCGATCGCTGGTGGCGTTCACGTGGCGATCATAGGTGTTGTTGAGGTCCAGCCACTGACGCCGTTGGCGGTAGCAGCGAGCGAGCCCTTCCAACGCTGGTTCGAAGTTCGGGTCGATCTCGACCACCTGTTCGAGGCGTAGTGCGGCCGCGTCAGGTTTAACGAAGAGCTCCTCCTGGATCTTGGCGATCTTCATGAGGACCTCGATGCGATCCCGCTCAGTGGCGACGACGTCCAGCTGCATCTCAAGAACTGAAACGAGCTCAGGCCACTGTTGCAGTTGCTGGTGCACTCGCTCCAGCCCGCGCATCGCGAGCACGTTGCTGGCATCCGCGTCGAGAACCTCGCGATAGGCTTGCGCAGCCTTTTCAGGCTGACCAAGCGTGCTCTCGTAGATTCCGCCGACACGCAACTTGGTCGCAGCAACTTGCTCTGGTTCCGCGAGTCCCTTCGCCTTAGCGCTCAAGATGTCAACGAGCTCTACGTTGTTCCCGCGCTCAACTGCATGCTTCTCAAGTTGCTCGAGCGCAGGCACGTAGTGCGGGTCGACTTCAAGCGCGCGTCGATAGAACGACAGTCCTTGCTCAGTCTCGTTCATCTTGAGATGGAGCACTTCGCCCATCTCGGTGAGGATCTCTTTGCGATCCGTGTCGGTCACCGCATTTGCGAGAGCCTGCTGCAGCATTTGGCCCTGCTGCTGGAAGTTGCCCGACCTCTTGAGGAAGTTGGCCATCTGCCGGAGCACTGCGACGTTGTTCGGGTCCAGCTTGTGGACCTGGGCGTAGTACGGCTGCGCGTATTCGGGCCGATTGAGGTCCTCGTACCACTTTGCCAAACGAAGACAGAGGGTGATCTTTCGCGCCGGCACCTGCTCGGAAGTGAGCCATTGGTTCACTTGCTGAACGAGTTCGGGCCACTTGTTGGTGGACTGGGTGACCTTCTCGAGCGCCTTCGTGGTCTCGTTGTCATCAACGTCCATCTCGAACGCAGTGAGCAGCGCGTCGAACGCTTGTGGCTTGTCGTCGAGGCCCTCGTCGAAGACCTTGGCAACTTTTCGAAGCAGCTCGGTCTTGTCATGAGTGTCCTCGCGGGTGTCGAGCCGAGCGAGGAACAACTCGATCAACGCCTCGTCACGTCGTGCAGCCGCGTGCAGCTTCTCAAGCGCCTTGAAGGCCTGATCGTGAGCGGGGTCCAGCGCTAGCACGGCCTCGTAGGCCGGGGTAGCAGCGTCGGCCTTTTGGACGGCCCCCTCCCACAACGCCGCAACCTCTAGGTACTCACGAATTTGCTCCTCAGGTGTGGGAAGCGCTTTCGCCCTTCCCATCTTGACCTCAATCACCTCTTCCCAGCGGTCTTCCGCACGTAGGAGGTTTTCAAGGTTGGACATCGCCTCGAAGTCACGCGGGTCGACGGCGAGGAGCCGACGCCATGCGTCCACTGCCTCGTAAGACTGCGCGAGGACGTTCTGATGCGTCAGAGCCAATTCACGGAACAACGCAATCTGGTGTTCGGGCGGAAGTTTCTCAGTGGCCCGAAGGATCGTCAGGTCGAGCGTCTCAACCAGTTGTGCAGCGTCATTCCTCCGGCGCCAGATCGCAGCGATTGCGTAGAGAGCATCGAGGTTGTCGCCTTCGATGTCGAGAACCCGGTGGTAGTCGTCGAGCGCTTCGTCGTCGCGCGACAGCTGGCCCTCGAACAACCGGGCTCTGCGCAGCAGCACAGAGACTCGGTCAGCATCGTCCTCCGCGATATCAAAGTGCCGCCCCAGGACCTCCGTAAGCTCAGACCACTCGCCCAACCGCTCATGTAGATTGGCTAGCCCGTGAAGCGCTTCCGGGTCATCCCCACGCAAGTCGAGCACTCGCTTCCAAGCATCAGTGGCCTTTGCAGGCTCATTGAGCTTGTCCGCCAAAACATTGGCAAGCTTGGCGCGGATGTCCGCTTCCGCGGAATCCCCGCTTGCGTGCTCAAGCTGGCGGTCGAGTACCATTTTCAGTTCAGGCCACTGCTGCCGCACGCTGTAGATGCGCTCTAGCGCGTTGATCGCGTTCTCATTAGCAGGATCCAACTCGTCAAAGACGCGCCGGAACACTCGCGTTGCATCGTCAAGCTGACCAACGCCCGCCTCGTCTTGAAGACGTTCCTCGTAAACCTCGCCGACCCGCAGGTGTAGCTCGGTGAGTTCCATCTGGTCCGTGGTTGCAGGAATCCGTTGCTCAATCACTTGAGCAAGCTCCGGCCACTGCTCGAGTGACGTGTAGATCCGGTCGAGTTCGGTCAGCGCAGGAACGTCGGCAGGATCAATCCCGAGCACATACCGGTACGTCTTCTCAGCGTTGGAGATATCCCCTAGCTCCTCCTCGAAGAGCCGGGCGAGCCGCTTGCCAATCGCGGCTTGAATCACCTTGTCCTCGTGTAGCTCCAGCACATCCGCATATGCGTTTGCCAGGGCTTCCCAGCCGCCATCTGAAGCGGCACCGAGTCGCTCGCATTCATCCAGAGTCTTCTCATCGGAGGGAAACTCCTTGAGCGAGCGGATGTAGACGGCCAATGCGCCGTCGAGCGAAATCAAGCGCTCTTCGTGTAGCTCCGCGATGCGGAAGTAGGTGGCAAGACGCTCCTCACGAATTGTCTTTTGAGCAAGCTCAGCCTCAAAGACAGCGGTCAGCTTGTCCCAGTCGCCGGTCGACTGGTACAGCGGCTCAAGCACTTCACCAATCTCGAGCTGATGGATGCCTTGAGCGAATAGTCCCTCGAGGGCCTCGAGCGTCGGAACGTGCTCCGGTGCGGCCGCGATGACTTCACGGTAGGCCTGAATTGCCGCCGGGACATCGGATAGGCGGGTTTCGTGTACCTGACCGAGTCGGAACTTGAAGTTCAGAATGTCATCGGGGGTAGGGCCAATCTCGGCCTCGCGAGCCAGAACCGGAACAAGTTCGCTCCAGCGCTCTACCATTACGAGTAGGCGGTCGAGCGAGGTAATCGCGGTCCAATTCTCGGGCTCAACGTCAACGACAGCCCGATAGCGACCAATAGCGTTGTCGACATCCTCAAGCTGCGTCTCGAAGATCTGCGCGAGCCGCAGGGCGAGCTCCACAAACCGCTCAGGCTGCTCCGCCTTCAGCTGCGACAACTCACCGTCGTAGAGCTGGGCAACCTGCGGCCAACTCCCAACCGCCATTGCCAAGCGCTCGAAGGAAGCGAGCGACTCCTCGTTGGTCACATCGAGAGCGACAGCGCGCGCATACACAGCGAAGGCTGCTCGGTGGTCACCGATCATCTCCTCGCTCAGCCGCGCGATGCGGTGAAGGAGGTCAATCCGGCCAAACACATCCTCGGTGTGCTTTACCTGAACCTCAAGCGCGCTGACGAGTCGAGCCCAGTCACCGGCCGCGTCGTACACAGGCTCGAGCACCAGCGCCGCCGCGTGTGCGTCTTTGCCCGAGTCCTTGATTCCTTCGAGAGCAGTGAGCGTCGGCTCATGGTCGGGCATCTGCGAGAGAAGGTCCCGATACAACTCAATCGCCCGCGGCGCGTCGGCCAAGCGCCTTTCGTAGAGTTCCGCGATTCGGTACTGATAGCGAATGCCCTCTTCGGCATCCGCAGCGAGCTCACTCTGGTTCTGCAGAACCGTGAGTAACTCAGCCCAATTCTCAGACGCTTGGTAGAGCGCATCAAGCCGAGCTAGCGCGGTGAGATCCGCAGGGTCGATCTCGAGTATACGATTGTAAGTGTCGATGGCCTGGGGAACGTCCTTGAGCTCTCGCTCGTGAACGGCGCCGATCTGGTAGAAGATGCTCTTCTTCTCGGCAGGGTCATTCACGAGGTCTGCCTTCTGGACGTAGGCAGCCAACAGGCTTGGCCATTCTCCGCGCGCCAGATGAACCTTGATCAGTGAGTCAACAGCTCGAACATCTTCAGCGTCCAGCTCGAGGATCTTCCGGTAGCAGACCACCGCGTCATCCGGCCGATCGAGTACGTCCTCTTCGATCGATGCGGCTTGAAACAGCGCCCCCTTCTTGTCGGACAGGTTCTCGAGGATCTCGGCCTTGTGCTGAAGCACTGAGCTCAGTTCCGCGTACCGCTCGCCCCCACGAAACATGCGCTCGAGCGACTCAGCGGCAGCGAGGTTCGCCGCGTCGATCTCAAGTACCTTCCGATAGTGAAGGACTGCTGGCTCGGCAGCGCCGAGATCGTTCTCGTAGATGCGCGCTGCCATCGTGAACAGATCCACCGCAACAGCTGGATCGCCGATGGCTGTGGCCTCTTCGGCAGCGTTTGGATCTCCACCAACGAGAGCCGAGGCCGCGCGGTCTTCGAACACCTTCGCCAGCTCCGCGTACCAACCTTCTGCACGAGCAATTCGCTCAAGGCCCGCCTTGGTCTCTTCTGAGGTCGGATCTTCGGCGAGTGCTCGCGAAAGCGACTGGAACGCGTGGTCGGACAGATTGCCCGAGTCTTCGTAAAGAGACGCAATCTGGTGAAGCAGCTCGACGCGTCGAGTCGAGTCTTCGCTGCGACGCACCTGAACTTCGTAGACGCCGATCAGTCGCTGCCAATCGCCAGTTTGCCGATAGAGAGGCTCGAGAATCTCGGATATCGCCAGCTCGTGCTCTGGGCTCTGCCCGAGTCGTTCAAGGGCGCCAAGCGCCGCCTCATTGGCTGGATCGCGCTCCAAAACCTCGCGATAGATGTCGATCGAGGTTTCCACCTGCCCCATTCGCGTCTCTCGGAGGTCGCCGAGCCGAAGCATGAGCCGTGTCTGTTCCTCGTCGGACTCTGCGAGTTGCAGGTGCGCTTCAAGGTTCTCAGCAAGGTCGACCCAACGACCCTGCCGGGTATAGAGGCCGTCCAATGCAGTGAGTGCAACAACACTGGTCGGCTCGAGCTCCAGGACGCCACGGTATGCCGCTATGGCATCCTCTGGACGTCCAAGCTTGTCCTCGTAAACCGAAGCCATTTGTGAATAGAGAGCTTCTCTGTCCTGCGGAGCATCAGCCAGGTCGATGCGTCGGCGATAGACACCGATTAGGTCCTCCCAGCGCTCGGTTCTCCGGTAGAGCGCATCCATCGCGGCGAGTGCTTCGCCATCGGCCGGGTCGATCGTGAGCACCCGCAAGTAGCGCTCCGCTGCGACATCGACCTTGCTAAGGCGCTCATCAATCGAAGCAAGCCGCATCCAGTAGGCGCGGGCCAGCGCGGGGTCCGCAAGGCCCTCGGCAACTTCCGAGAGAATGCGTTCGAGATCATCCCAGGCGGAAGCCTGCTCCGCCAGCTGCTCGAGTTCAGCCAGCGTCTCACTGTCGCTCGGGTCGGCACGCAGTGCGCGCGACTGAGCCTCTATGGCGCGGGGAAGGTCCTGAAGATTTTGAGCCGCGACACGCGCGACTTTTCGAAGTAGACCGACCCTTCGGCTTGGATCTTCTTCGGCGGTCGCAAGGATCTCGAGAGAACCAATCAGCTTCGCCCAATCACCGCGAGCCTCATAAATCTCCTGAAGGATACTCGCGGTCTCTGCTCGCAGCTCCGGGTGCTCCAAAAGCGTCTCCAGCGCTGCTCGAGCCGGATCGTTGGCCGGGTCGACGAACAAGATCTCGCGATAGTTCCCAAGAGCGCCAGCCGGATCCCCAAGGTGCTTCTCAAGAGCGGATCCTAGGCGATACTTGAGAGCAACGATCTGTTCCTCGCTGTTGTCGAGTTCAAGTCGCGCTCGCAGAACTTCTGCGTAGTTCTCCCAATCTTCGAGGTCCTTGTACAGACCATCGAGCGCCGCGAGCGCCACCGGGTCCTGCGGACTCTCCTCAAGCAACTGTCGGTAGGTATCGATGCCTGCTCGAGGGTTCTTGAGTTCTACAACGTGGAGCTGCGCGATGCTCGCCAGGATCGCGTGTCGCGCCTCTGGCTCGCTCGACAAATCGCGCTTCTTTTCATAGATCCCAAGGAGTTCAACATGATTCGAGGTCTGTCGATAGAGTCGCTCGAGAGCTGAGATGGCGTCAGCGTTTTCCGGATCCGATTCGTGAACGGCGCGGAATTGCTCGAGTGCTTTCTCGACTTCGCCAGTCTCTTCGGTAAGCACGCGCCCCAAACGCAGCCGCAGAGCGACTTGCTCGCTATTCTCGGAAGCACGCTCAATCGCACGGTGATAGGCGCCCACCAAGGCATCCCAGCCTTTGGTAACCCCAGCCGCACGTTCGACGTCTTCAATGCAGCGCTCGTCACTCGGGGCGCTCTCAAACGCCGCGAGGTAACGTTCAAATGCGCGCTCCGGTTCCTTGAGTTTGCCCTCGTAAAGTCCAGCAACTTCCCTTAACAAGAGGAGCTTTTCTTCGCCGTCGACGTCGTGACTGAGCTTCACCTCAATCGCGGAGGCTAGGCCCTTTGCATTGTTGGCTTGCTGATAAATCGGAATCAGCGCCTCGGCCGCAGCGAGGTGCTTCGGGTCGAGCGAAAGGACCTTCTCGTAAGCGCGAGCGGCGCGGTCTAGCTTGCCCTTCTGGGTCACCCAGAGCTGCGCCGTTTTGACAAGAAGACCGATCTTGGCCTCGTCTTCGGTTTCTTTTGCTTCCTGCGCTTCGAGAAGTCGAATGAACTCGTCCCACTTGCCGCTGTCGGCATAGAAGACTTCGAGGTCATCCCACATTCCGAGCGCCAGATACTTCTTCTTGAGGGCCTCCTGCGCCGACCTATCGTTGGGATTGAGGGCCAGTAGCTTGCGCCAGGCCTCCACTGCTTTCCCATCGTCACCCAGACGCTCGCCGTAAAGCTGCCCCAGCTTCTTGTAGGTTGCCTCCTGCAATTGGGCGTCAGAGGTAATCTCGACTTGACGCTCAAGCACGTCTGCAAGCTTGCCGTACTCCTTGTTGCGCTCGTAAAGACTTGGCAGTGAGTTCAACGCCTCGACGTTGTCCGGATCGCCCGCAAGGACCTCTTCCCACAACTCGATGCAGACGTCGGGCTTCTTTACTCGTTCTGTCGCAAGACGAGCTATCTCCGCAAACTTCGAGCTACGGTCGTAGCCAACTGCGAGTGCACTCGCCTCCCGGCGCATCAGCCTGATGAGCTTCTCCCAATCCTTGCGCTTCTCATAGGTTGCGCGAAGGTGTTCGATAGCCAGTTCGTTGTTCTCGTCGAGCGCAAGTACGGCCTCGAAGCACTTGACTGCCTCGGCAGCATTCGGGAACTTCGTCGTGTAGAGTTCGGCCGCTTCGAGGTAGGCCGCAACCTTTTCATTCGGATCCTCAAGACAATCCGCGAGCTCGACCAAAGTCTTCACATACTCGGTCATGCGCTTGGCAGCCTGCAGCTTCTCAAGCTTGAGCCGCAGCTCTTGCACCTTCGCCGGATCGGAGGCGCTCGTCTCCGCCGAAGAAGTCCTCTCAGGGCTTCGCGGAGCCGGTGCGACTGGCTCGACCGCGACTGGCTCGACCGCGACTGGCTCGATCGCGACTGGCTCGACCGCAACGCCAGGCATCTGACTGGACTCCGACGCCTCGATGACAGGCTCTACAGCAGATGCTGGTTGGTCTTGCTCTTCTTCTTGATCTTGGGAAGCCGCGATTTCTCCATCGGTACCGCTTTCCAAGGCAACAGCGCCGTCGTCAACCGGGTCAGCTTCACCGCCGAGTTCCTCAGCCCCTGCGGCCTCAGCAAGTTCAACACCCGCGAGCTCTTCTGGTGCAACAACAGAGGTTTCTTCGATCGAAGCGGAGAGCTCTGAGGCGGCATCTAGGTCGCCACCATTGAGATCGACCGCTTCCGAAACAGGCGCCGCAGCCTCACGGACGGACCCTCCGATTTGGAGTTCGAACAGGGGAATCGCGGGATGTTCTGGCGCGAGTTGAGCGAGCTTCTCGAACCATGTTCGCGCCCGCAGCAAATTTCCCTGCTGCTTCCAAGCGGTAAGCCCAGCGGTGGCTACGGCAAACGCTGACGGTGCACTTGAACTCGCAGCTTTTTCGAGTAACCCGAGGGCCTGGTCCCAGTTCCCGTCGCGAACCCCGTAAAGCTCCTTTAGGAAGTGGAGCGCAGAATCCTTGGTCGGGTCCAGGGATACGGCCTCCTCGAAAAACGTAGCAGCGGTCTCCAATTGCTGGTGCCGAGTCGCCCAGCGCGAGCCAAACCGAAAACTTGCAACGGCTCGGGCCTTGGCGCTTTGGCGCTCAAGGAAGGCATGCTGCAACTCGACCAAATCCGCGCCTCGTTCAGAAGCGACCAACAACCCCTCGTACATCGCAGCGACCTGACGCTCGAGTGGCGAGGAGTCGTAGGCGCGCGCAAACAACTCCTCAGCAGATGCTGCGCCAAACCGACGAGCAATTCGTGCAGCGCGAAGGAAACTGCGATTCGCAGCACTGCCTGTTTGCTCCTCGGCCTCTTGAACGAGCGTGGCAACGAACGCTTGCCATGACTCTTCGCCAAGCTGCGTGTCTTCGAGGCCCGCCCGCGCGTCATCACTCGTGCCTTCGGAGGCGCCTAACGCCTTTGCGTACGTGGCTGCGGCACGCTCGTAGTCGCCTCCATCACAAAGAACGTCCGCCTGTTCGAGCAGCAGCGGAACCGCCTCCGCGCCGTGCGCAGAACGCAGCTCAATGTCCAAGAGCTTTTGGACCATCGCGGTCTTGCCGAGCTCCCAGTAAATACCCCTCGCCCGCTCGAGCGCTTCCAAGAGCGCAGGATTCAGTTTGAAGGCATCCTGAAAATGCTTGAGCGCCTTGACTCCCTGGAGGAAGCGTTCGTCAAGCACCCGTCCGATCTGCAAATGAAGCCCTGCCTTCGCTTCTGCGTCGGAGGTGTTGGCTATCGCCCTTTCGAGCTCGTCCAACAACGTTTGCCAATCATGAACTGATTCGAGGAGACTCAGCCGCGCTGAAAGATCCATGGAGCCTTCGGCCTTCACCAGCAAAGTTCAGGTCCGCGATGCGAACCCGAATCCAAACCACTGCTGACGGGGACCAGCGAGCTGGTCCCCGCAATCCGACTCGTTAAAGCCGGCAACCAATTTCAACCTGAGGAAACCACCCGCTCGTCGTGCGTTCCGGATGGTTCCCACAATCACTGAACCGTCGCGTTGAGCTTGTTCGTGAGCGTTGATCGCGCTCCCTCACACTCCACTTCGTACTGTGCGGCCTTCTGGCCTTTGCAAACACGCAGAACGAAGCCCTTCAACATGTCGGTCGCCTCCTGTGTCTTCGGTGGCTGCGCGTTTGCGTAGGCAGCTCCCAACGAATACAGAATGAGCACGCCCTCGGGCCCTTCACCGGTGTTGATGGCCTTGGCGGCTTCAAGCTCTGCAATCACGCCAGCAGTGTCATTGCGAGATTGAAGTACCTGGCCCATGAGCACGTGAATGCCCCACATCAACTTGTCACCTGGCCCACCTCGAGTCTTGGCTTCCTTAAGCACCGTTTCGGCCTCTTTGAGGTAGCCGAGATTGATGTAGAGCTCCGCCAACGGACCGTAGTAGCGCAGGGCAGTCGGATCGTGTTGGATGGCCTTCGTGTAGTACTCGATGGCCTGCTGCTCATCATCAGTCCACATGTAGACGTTGCCTAACTGGTGGTAACAGTCAGCGTAGTTCTCATCCAACTCAATGCACTTGGTGTAGGGGGCCTTGGCCTCCTCATAAGCCCCAGCCTTGTCCTTGGGCTTGCCAGGCTTCTTCTTCGCTTGCATCTCAAGCGCATAGCCACGCTTCGCGTGGTACGTCGCCCACGTTCCATCGTCCTTCGTGCGCTCATCAGCGGTAATCGCTCCTTGAAGCGCCTCCGCCATCTTGGCCCAATCCTCTTTCTCTTCGTGGATCGTGGCGAGCTTGTACCAAATGGCGTGGCTCTCAGGATCTAGCCGCGTGGCATCCTCAAGCTTGGCGATCGCTCCATCCTTGTCGCCTTTGCGGAGCTTCTCCGCTTCGTTCGCGGCGAGAACGGCGTCCTGCCGGTTTCGATTGCAGGCCGACGTCATGGTGCCAATGCAGGCGACGGCGACGAGCAGGTTGCAGAGCTTCATCGGAAGGGCTCTCACTTTCCTCAGATCGCAAGGCGTGCTTGCGAAGTAGTTCTCTCGATGGATGGTGCCCGAAGCGAAGGCAGCGTCGCCTCGTCGGGGGATGCGTTGTGGCACGAGGTGCAAGGAGCAACGTCGCGCGTCGAATAAGTGAAGCAGCAAGCGCCGCGAGAATAGGAGGCAAAGCGCAGTGAAGTCCAGGCCCGTTTTGGGGTTGCGATGGACCTGTTGCTCCATACCCACAATCCGAGCGCACTATGAATTCCAAAGCTTGCCGCCGGGAACCTTTTCATGGGGTTCGCCTGCTCGGCGTGACGTACACAAACGAGAAAAGCCGAGAGGACTCTCGGCTCTTCTCAATCAGCAACTGCTTCGTTCAGCCGCCAGGCGAGAACATGATCGGGTACGAGACCTTCACCACGCCACCCTCAGGCTGCGGAAACGACAGACCCCGGAAAGCACCAGCTACGCAGCTGATGACACCCGAATCAGGAAGGTCACCACCACCGCCAACGCTGCCAACAGCGCCGTCACGACCAATCACGAAGCTCACGCTCACACGGCCCGTGAGGTTCGGATTATTCCGAAGCCCCTGCTCGTAGCAAAGCCGAAACCGACCAAAGTTTTGACGCACAATACGCTGGATGACCTCAGGCGGAAGCCGACCGCTTACGCTGGTCGCGCCCATACGCACCGACGGCGGCTTCGTCCGGTGGGAGCCACCCAACCGACCGTTACCGTTGCCAATGCCCTGACCCGTTCCCGTACCCGCACCATGACCGATAGTGCCGATGTTTCCGAGCCCGATGCCTTCACCGCGGCCGCCACCACCCTCGCCGATGCCGGATAACCCAAGACCGCCGGCGCCGTAGGCGTCACCAATCTCGTCACCCCACATGTTTCCACGGGCCGAGAGCGCGTCGGTTCCGCTCGAGTCATCACGACCCCAAGGCGCCGTAGGAGCGTCCGGATCACCACCTGCTCCAGAGTTGAGCAAGCCGATCATGCCGAACTCTTGGGCGTCACGAAGCGCCGCCTGACGAGCAATGTGCGGATCCGGATTGTCAGCGGGACCCTTGACCGCAAACCGCTTGTTGGTCGCAGAACTCGTCGGGTTACCCATGGAACCCTCCTCGCCCTTCGCTCGCGTTCCCGTGCCACCCTCTTTGTTGTCGGCGTTCGTTTCGGTGACCTGCTCGGTCTCCTTCTCCTCGAGTTCCTTCTCCGCCGCGGCGTTAAGCATCTGCTGCAGCAGATATTGCTGGTCAGCGGACATCTCGCCGTCCTCAGTATTGGTAAGCGGCGGCATGAAGAGAAACATCGCCGTCAACAACCCGCCGTGGATCGCCCCTGAAAGGCCAAAGAACGCTAGTGGTGCAAGGGCGAGTGCTACGTGTCCAGCGACCTTGCGACCTGCATTCACAGCCGAGACCTGGAAGGTCAGGCCGTTGTCGAGCACGACCTTCGCTTTCGCGTTCATCGGCAATTGCATCTGGTGAGCGCCAGAGAGCTCTGCGCAGGGCTGAGTGCGACCGTTTGCAACGGCGTCCTGAAGACTCATTACCTGACCACCGATTTCGATGGTCCCAGTGCAGCGCGGGAGAATCACAACTGAGACTCCACCTGCGTTTGCGAGAACAATCGGCGCACGCGTCGTTCCAAGTTTCTCAGCAGGTACGAAGTAGTCGCAGCGGACATTGCTACGATCCTCTTCGCCAACGTAGAACGAGCGAGGAGGCGACAGATGAGCCACGTGTAGAATCGACTGATCCCACATCACCATCACCTCGACGGCTGAGGCATGGCTCTCAACCTCCTCAGCGAGCACAGGCGGACCAGCCTTGATCATCGAGTAGGTATAGGAACCCTCTGGCGCATCGGAGGGCACCTCATCCACGGGCGCTGGAGCGGCAAAAGCGGTCGACGCTCCGAACGGATCGCCAAACGGATTGGCAGCAGCAGCGGCAGGAGCCCCAAACGGATTGGCGTCGCCGAAAGGCGAGGCTGGCGCACCGAAGGGAGACGCACCACCGAACGGTGCCGCCCCGCCGAACGGATTCGTGGCTGCAGGAGCCGGTTGGGAGGGCGGAGGAGCAGAAGCCGGAGCAGCAGCAGCAACCGCCACCGCTTCCGCGCGCTCGAGCACGATCTTGGTTCCGCCGATTTGAATCTGATCGCCTACGCCAACCTTGCACTTGTTGACTCTCGTGCCGTTCACGAGAGTGCCGGGCTCATTGCCTAGATCAATCAGGGTGATGTCGTCGGCACCAGCTCCGACCTCAATCACTGCGTGCATTCGCGACGCCAATTCGTCCTCGACGCGAAGATGACTCTTCGCGTCTTTGCCGATCTTGACAATGTCCTGGTTTACCGTCTCGCGGCGCACAAGCGCCTCGTTTTGGTAGAGCCCGAACGTGAGCGCGATTTTCTGCTTCCCTTCCATTTCCTTTGCCTTCCTAACTGGAGCCTGATCGTTCAATCAATCACTCGCGATACACCGCGCAAACCGTTACTCGACCGAGGATCAAGGCTCGCCCCGTGGGGGAGAACTCCTCAAGGAGTTCAAAATGAATCGGCTCCAATATCGAGGTAGAGCCAATATCGTTCGCCAAGATCAGAGGTTTTCGACCGACTTCAACATCTCATTCACAAACGAAGTCCGGGGGCGAATCAACGTCGTGCGGACCGGGCCAGGACGAACGCGAATCGTAGCGTCGTTCGGACCAAAACCACCGGCGTTGAGCGGGTCATCGGTGAACTCGTAGCCGTAGCCACCGCCTTCACCGTCCGATGACCGCGTCTCTTCTTGCGCGAACACTGTCGCGCTCGAGAAGAGACTCACACCTAGAACCAATGCCGTTGCTGCAAACTTCAGGGCCGACCGACTCATCTCACCCTCCGCACTCACAACCAATCTTGTGAGTATCTGCCATCGCCATCCGCCCCGAAACCCTCGGCGAAGAAAGAGCGACAGGCATTACACTCGTATCGTAAGATCCGGAGCACTCGTGCGTCAACAACCCCACGATCCATCTGCCCCTCGATTCTTCCTCACTTCGCGACCCACGTAGAGCAAAGACATTGGGTCGAAAGTGAAGTTCCAATCTTTTTTCTCGATGCGTCAGACTTCACAAACGCGAGAAGCCTCAGCCGCTAAGCTGAGGCTTCGTTCTATGCAATGGGCTTTGGCTAGTTGCCCTCTCCCGCGGGCGCTGTACCAGCCTCCTCGAGAGCCGCTTGTACCTTGGCCTCTTCCTCAAGCTTCTTCTGGTCGGCCGCGCTCTGCCGATTGAAGTCAATAATCTCTTTGATGTCGAGAATGCGGCCCCGCTTGCACTTGGGGTCTGACTTTGCCTTCGGGCCGAGGCACTCCTTATCGGACTTGGTCGGGACAGCGTTAACGTCCTCAATCGCTTCGGCAAACTCGGCCTTACCTTCGGCCTTCTTGACAAACTCCTGGAAGAGTCCAATCGCCTCCTCGAGAGCCTTATTGCCGGCCTCGCCTGCATTCTTGCCCTTGTAACCTTGCACAAGGATTGCGTGGTTGAAGTAGGCCTCGGGGCGATTGCCATCCAGCTGCTTGGCTTTCGCGATCATTTGCTCAGCTTCAGCAAGCTTCTTGTCAGCATCCGGAGCAGAGTCCGCCTGCCCACGAAGGGCCAATGCTAGACCCAGGTGAGCATCGTAGTCGGTTGAACGAAGTTTCGTCGCCTGGCGATACGCGTCCTCCGCCTTAGCAAACCCACGGAACATCATATTGACGGCCGCATAGTTCATATGGGCCTCGAAGAAGTTGGGGTCCACTTGCCGAGCTGTCCCGAAGCGAACCACCGCGTTGTTCAAGTCGCCAATTTCGGCGTAGATCAGTCCCGCAGTGTTGTGAATAGATCCGTAATTCGGATTTTTCCGGATACCTTGCGAGGCAACCAACAGCGCCAGGTCGATCGCTTGGGTGTCCACCTTCGTCTTTTTGGCACCGCGTGCCACTTTGGAAGAAGACGACTTGTCTCCCGCGTTCTGACGCGCTCGCTCTAGGTAATAGAGAGCGAGTTGGTTGAACGCGGGCATGTACGCGTCGTCGACAGCGAGTGCTCGCTGCAAGTTCTTCTTGGCTCGTTCGTAGTCGTTCGGACCTTCCTCATTCGAAACTGAGTTGTTTCGACGCATTTGAAGGCGAGCAAGCTCAACCAACGCCTCCACGTTCTGAAACTCGGAGTCGGCCACCGCGCGCTCGAACTCCGTCATCGCCTTGTCGGCTGCAGTATCGTTCGACTCAGCAAGGTCGAACCGAGCCAGCTGCACTCGTGCACGGTGGAACTTCTCGTCCTTGTCCAGAACCTCCTTGTAGTGCTTTCTCGCTTCTGTGAGATTCTGGCAGCGGTGGTACGCCGCACCGGCGTTGTACACCGCAGTTGCGAAGTACTTATCCATCTCACTTTGCTGAAGCTCAGCGGCCTTCAGGAACTTGTCGGCGACGCTCTTGCAGGTTGTCTCGTTCCAAGCCCCAGCGGTCTTGTCGAGCTTATCCATCTCGGCGAGTCCCGCCGCATAGGTGTCTGCGGCTTCCTTGCTGACTGGCGACCCGGTGTTATCCACCGGGCCAACAACCTTCGAGGGGTCCTTGACAGGTTGAGTTCCGTCGTCGCAGCCCGTAACGAGCATGAGCCCAAGTGCGGCGACCGTCGTTGCAATGGCACGAGTGAGGTAACGAGGCTTCATGGCTTTGTCCTGTGTCGAGTTCACTTCTTCTTTGCCTTGCTCAATGCGTCGTCTTCCTTGGAACCGCCAGAACTCGAGCTCGAGTTGGTTCCGCCCGTAGCCGCTCCCGAACTGGACGTACCGCTTGCGGGAGCGCCACCACTCGCAGCAGGCTTCTTCTCGGCCTTTTCTTCCAGGATGACCGTGAACGGGGAACCATCCATGTTCAACGGAACGGCACGCTCGTTGATGCCAGTGCCCAGTCGGTTTGGAGCGCTGCGGAACTCGTCAATCAAGTGATACTCGGCCGGAAAGTTCTTCGACAGCCACTGTTCACACGAGCGTGAGAACTCATCAAAGAACTGGTGCTTCACCGAGAGGTCAAGACACGTCTTGTAAGCACCGCGCGCGGCTTGCCTATCCGATTCGCTCACCTCGTCTAGCTTGGCGTAGTAAGCACCACGGATTTCCTCCCACAGCAGGTCGCCGTAAGGACTCGGGCCGTTTTGCTTCCAATCCTTCGGGATAGGGGCTGCGCGGAACTCGGCGACGAAGCGCCCCTTCATCTGACCGACACGCGAACCAGCCGCGATAACCCAACGCGGGGGAGGCACAGGTTGAAGACCGAGGATCTTCTGGTACTCCTTGTCAGCTTCCTCAACAGCCTTCCGCTTCTTCTCCTGCCAGTCCTTTACCTTCGTGGTTACGAATTTTTCGACCTCGGCGCGCTCACCAGAGCCCTTGTACTCGGGGAACAGGATCTTATCGACGACAGCCTTCTTCTCTTCGGCAGAGAAGAAGTAGGCCTCGCCAACCGCCTCAAGGGTCTTGCCCAAGCGCCGTAGCGTCTGTGCCTCACCCTCGCCTGCCGCTGCCGAGATCTCCTCAATCTTCTTCACTGCAGCCGCGGGATCTTTCCAGAAGCCACGAACCTTGTCGTACTCCTGCTTCGCCTTGCTCTTGTTTCCGTTCTTGTCGTAGACGCGGGCGAGGAGGCCATGAGCCTGAATCTGCACGTCGGCCGTAGCGTTCTTGTCGATCTGACCGATGGCTCCCGACAGTCGCTTCTCGGCGTTGCGCCAATCCTCGCGGTCCGCGTAGTGAGCACCGATCGCAAAGGCGATTTGTGCAGCTTGCTGAGCGCGGTTCGAGAACTGCTTCTGGAACAGTTCCGAATCCTTGATCGCCTGATCCTGTTGCCCAAGACCCAATCGAAGAACAACGGCGTCGCTGAGTGCCTGGGGCGCCTTCTCGTCCTTCGGGGATTCCGCGGCGAATCGCTCAAACCAAGTTGCTGCCTCTTCGTAAACAGCTATGGCTTGGTAGTTGCCTCCAATCTCCCACACGGCCTTCTTCGCCAAGTCCGTGGTGTGCAGATTGTACTTCGGATTGATTAGAATCTTGCGAACAGCGATGGCTTTTGCGAGCAAGCGGGCGGCCTGGAATGCACGAGCAGCGTTGTAGAGCACCTCGTCATTGCGTGCACAGGCGTCCTTCTGATCGCGCTCGCACGGCTCTTTCCCGTACTTCTCCCACATATCGAGATAGAGCTGCGCCGCGGTGCGGTACTTTTCAAGAGAGTTGGCTCCACCCTTGTCCGCCTCCTCAACCATCGTCTCGGCGCGCTTTCGCTCGATGTCACGCTGGATGCGGAAGAGAATCCCGCACTGTTCCTCGTTCTGTTGCTTCTTTGCGCCGTCACAGTAGAGCTTGATGAACTCGGGGACGTCTTTCCCCATGTCCTCGTAACAGCTCGAGCGCGGCGGGTCTGAATGCGACCCAACGATGTTGACTGACTCAAGGTAGAGCTGAGCGGAGAAGATCCCGACCTCTCGGTCAGAATAGTTCATCGCGACGTCGCGGAATCCGATGGCAGCCTCTTCCCAGTGCCGCGACTCAAAGTAGGTCCGAGCACGGGCGAATTTCACCTCGACGAACTGGTCAAAGGCTTCCTTGTTGCTCTTGTCGGGTTGGATGTAACAGACGTACCGGTTGAAGGCCGTAAGCATTCCCTTTTGGTCGGGAGTGAAGTCCTTCGGCTTGTACTTCTCCTTGTCGGCCTGCGTCTGAGCAGCCGTCTTCTTCTTCTCATCCCCGGGGAGATTGCCGGTGCCCTTTCGGTCTTCGCCGCCCTTGTGCCGTTCGGTGTAGATGTTCTGGTAGCAGAGCACAGCAGCGAACGCAGCCTCTGCAGCGTTCGCACCCTTGGGGTCCTCAGCGACAACTGAGTCAAACGCAGGTCCGCACTTCTCCCAATCCTTCTGGAAGTAGAGGAGGTCGGCCATCGCGTACTTGATCTTCATGATGTCCGGCCAGTCCTCCTTCACGATGCGCGGGAAGGTGAACTTTCCGAAGTCAGCTTGAGTGAAAGTGCCGACAACTTGTTGGTAAAGGTCGGCCGCGGCCTTCATGGTCTTAGGGTCACTGGTTCCGCGAACCCCTCCAGACCCGACCGCCTCGAGATGCCACGCCATTGCAGTTTCCGCGGCGATCTCCGCGGTGATGTTCCCGCACTTCGTCTTCGCGTCGGCCGCTGAACTACCGCCTGCAAACTCCTTTTGGACGTCGAACTGACGGCCAATGACCTTTACGATCGCGTCCTTGTCTCCGGACTTCTTCGCCAACGTCGCTTCGGCGATATGCCCGTGATACTCGCACCATTTGGGTCCCTTATCGCGGCCCATGAGGTCGGTGTAGAGGGCGATACCTTCGTCGTAGTGACCGGTATCAAGATAGTTGATACCCAGATCGTCCATCATCTTGAACGTCTTGTCGTTCTCACCACCTGCGTCGCCGGAGAGCGGCTTGAAGAAGTTGTACGCCTTCTTCGGATCGCCCCAGAGCGCGTAGACCGGGATGACGTCGCGGCGCGACGAAGTCGCTAGTTGGCTGGCGTTCGGCAGCTGAGAGAACTTGGTTCCGTAGTCGATAACTTTCTTGAATGCATCGACCGACTTCTCGTACTCACCCTGGTTCCAGTAAACATAGCCAAGCTTGTAGAGCGCATAGCCGTATACCTTGTTCTCGGGCGGCGGAGCCCCAATGACCTGGGTGTAGGCAGCCTCGGCCGCGGCCCACACGGATGGGTCACTCTGCGCTTCCTGGAAGTACAACTCGCCGAAGGCGAGGTACGCGTTCGGACGATACTTCGACGTCTTCCAGTTGTTGACGAGCTCGTAGTAGATCTCCCGCGCCTTGACGAGGTCCTTCGCCTGCTCGTACTCGTAGGCAAGGTAGTACAAGACCTCGTCGCCACAACCGCTGCTCTTAGACGCATCCTGCGCATTGGGCGTTTGACACCACTTCGGGTACTGATCCTTGATCAGCGTGTAGTACTTAATGGCGCTCTTGCGGGCAGTTGCCACAACCTGCTTCGCCTTGGCGGCTGCTTCCGTCGCAGCCTTGGCGCCATCCGTGTCCTTCTTGCGGCTCGCGTCTTGGGCTTTGATATCCGACTCGGTCTGGTCTCGGAACGCGGCAGCTTCTAGCTCAACATAGCCTTCGGCGAGGCGCCTCGCGAGCTTCGGTCGGTCGGGCGAATTCTTCTTGGTGTCGGCAAACAGCGTTTCCAAGCCTTGAATCTCGGTAACCAAAAGCTGCCGAGTCTTCTTCTGCATCTTGGCTTGGCGCTCGTCTCGTTGAGCGGCAGCCGCAATGTCGGTTGGATTCGTCGGCTTGGTCATGTCGTCGCGCTTCTTCAGGCTGGGACCTGGGGGCGCGGTCGAAAAACTTACCTCTGGCTTCTTGGCCGCAGAGGCTTTCAGCGTGCCCGACGGGCACTCGGAAAGGGCCTGTTTGGCCGCGGCTGAGATGCACTCTTGAGCATTGGCGTCGCCAAGGCCCACTCCTGAAACCGCGACGGTGCACACAGCCGCCGCCAACCGTAGAGCTCTCGCTCCGAATCTACGCTGGTTCATGATTCGTCTCCGTACCTCAGACGCGCAGAGGGGCGTCGCCCTTGGATCCAACCTGTGAAGTCAGTCCCGAGAGGGAGCCTGTGGCCCCCCGGCTCGGGCATGGAATCATCGCTCGTGGCTTCCCCCGAGCGAGTCCATCGTTACTTTTTCGGTCCGCCACCGCACTTGGAAACAACCACCTGGCGATAGAACCCGAGCTCGTCGCGCCAGTACTCACCGTCGAACGGCCAAAGCACGTGCTCCTCATCGGGAGAAACCACGCCGTAAACGTCCGTTTCTTCTTTCCCGATCTGACCCTTGATCACCTTCTCATCGAGCTTGTTGCGCTCGGCATTGACGATGTCGATCAGGATCTTTTGAGCATTGCGGAGATGCTCGTTCAGCTCGTCGAGGTAACGCGTATAGCGGTCCCGAGCCAAGGTGCCGGCGTTGCGAACTGCGAGTTCCCGCGCCAAGTCAAGCGCGTCGGTGATATCGGCACCCAAGTCTGAACTCTGGAACGCCGCATTCTTCGACTTGAATAGAGTCGCCTCTTGGTCGAGCAGCTTCACGTACTCAATGTTGCGAAGCAACTGACGATCCGAAAGCGCGTTCTCGACGATCGGCTTGACCGTCGGCGAGAGCTTCGCCTTACCTTCGCGGACCTCCTTCATGAAGGAGAAAAACTGCTGGCCAGACTCATCGTCCTTGTACTTGTCGAGGATGCCGTCGAGCTCCTTGCGGATTGGCTCATACCGCTCCTTCATGCGGGCGACGATTGTGGTCGCGTCCTCGTATTGGCAAATCGTGAAGGCAATGACCGCCTTCAAGATCTCTGCTTCCGGATAGAACGAATTCGGAAAGAACGGGGACTCGAGCGTGTGAATGTTTCCGAGAGCGTGCGGGTAGTCTCCGGCCATGAAGTAGGCCCAGGAGCCCTCGAACAGCGCGTCAAGCCAGTACTCGCTGGCGACGTCGACGCGGTTCCAATACTTGACGGCGGCCGACAATTTTTTCGGGTCGATCTTGGGGATGCCACTGTCGTCCAGGCGCACCGATGCGGAGTAATAGGTGCGGGCCATCGAAAGGTGCGCCAGATCCTGCATGCGCGCCTTGTCATCGACGCCCTCGGCATCGGGGAGGGTATCGATGATGTTCTGGAAGGCCTTCACGGCGGGGATGGACTCCCGCTTCTGCACGTGGGTGATGCCCTGGAAGAACTGAGCTTGGACGTAATAGGGCGACCGCTTGTCCACCTGCTTGAACAGCGCGATGGCCTCGTCATAGCTGCGAGCCCGGTAGCGGTAACGACCAAGCAGATAGGAGAGCTGCCAGTAGAGGTTCTGTTGATTGGCGTTATTGAACCCCTTTAGAGCTTCGTCGTCGTATTTACCAACGCGCTCGACGATGTCAGCCGGCTCGGGAAGCTGGGTGGCCAGTTTTGCTAGCCAAAGCAGCGTCTCGTTGAACTTGTGGTGCGACTTATTGCCGGCAATATCCGAGAATATCGAGTAGCTGGCCTGGTAGAACTTCAAGTTGTAGAGCGCGATTGCCAGGTGGTACTGGGCGATCTGCTTGTTGCCCTCGTCATCACCGGTCTCACCACCGGTGACACGTCGCAGGGCGAGCGCGGCGTCTTCCCATTGCGCCTTGTCGAACAGGCGCTTCGCTTGGGCAGCCTCCTCGGTCATCGTGCCGATAGCCGGCGGTTCCCCGGGCGGCGCATCGGACTTGCCCTCTTCTTTGCCCTCGTCGGCATCGAGGTCGATTACTTCGCCCTTTTTCGGCGCTTCGCCCTTTTTCGGCTGCGCGTGTGCGGCACGGGGACCCATCGACAGCCGATCCGGCTCCGAGCCCGGACCGACGAGGCTGGAGCCCACCACCAAGAGAGCGGAGGCCAACGAGGCCCAGCCGAAGGAACGTTTTCGCATCGTCAATATCCTCAACGTTTTCGAGAGTTGGAGAACAGCCGGCGGGCCTTTGGTTTGACCCTGTCGTGTGCCGAGGCCCAGGGGCTTGGCGGCTACCCATCCCACACAGGTGAGACCGGGCAGCAGCGAAGCCGAACTCGCGGGCCGGATGAGACCCTCGTGCAGCCAATTTCTAAGAGCTTGAAACCACTAAAGATTGCTACAATGCAAACCGTAGCGTGGGCGGATGGTACCTAGCTGGGAAACGTCGTGTCAACGTCGAAAACCGCCGGTTTGAAGCAACTCGAGCCCAGAGAATTATCCAGGCACATGCGCACACTGTCTTACACGACGCCATTCAGCGTCGTCTTCAAAGGTAACCGGATTGATGGTTGACGCTGCGAAGCACGATTGGTTAAAGTCCCGTCCTCTTCGCATGCTTGGTTTGGAATCCACCCAGGTTCCGTGGGTGGGCGGTTTCCCTGAGATTCAGGGACTATGGGACGCATTGACAGGGGCTTCCCTGCATAAACTGAAGTGAGAGCCTGCGCCATTCGGCGACGAAGGAGCTTGCACGCAACATGACGCGAGAAGAAGGTATGGTCTCCACTCGATCTGGCAGTTCACTTCGTGCGCGTGGGGAGGTTTCGCGGTTCGCGTGGGGCAGCAAACTCCTCCAGGCTTTGTTGGCGATCGGCGCTATTTCTGCAGCTGCAGCGCTTCCTAGCTCCTGCCAAACGGGTGGGATCGGTGATCCTTGCACCCCGGAAGACGAGTACCGAGGAACGTTCGCCGGCTTCCAATTGACTCAGGAGAACATTGAGTCGCGTAGTTTCCAGTGTGAATCCCGCATCTGCCTGGTCAACTTCTTTCAAGGTCGAGTGAGCTGCCCGGCTGGTCAGAGCGCAAAGGAGCCCTGTGCCGGCCCGGACGCGTCTTGCCCAGGCGAGGGTGAAGCTTGTGTCGAGTCAGATGTTTTCGCGCCGGCCTGCACAGATGATACGGCCTGTGAGGCACTGGGAACCGCTTGCAATCCCGAAGGTTTCTGTGAGTGTAGTGCTACTTCCTGTCCCACCGGCTACAGCTGTGACGCGGACACGAAGCAATGCCGCTTGTTCGTTTGCCACAAGGCAGGCAACTGCCAAGACGGAACGCTGTCGGTTGAAGAGAACCTCGACAAAGACTGCTGCATTCCCGGAACCGATACCCCGGTGGCCGCCGAGGTCTGCGGTCAATGTGACGCGGAGAACCTCCGCAACGCTGAGAATGCGGTCTATTGCTCTTGCCGCTGCGGCGTTGCGGAAGGGGCGCCGGCGGATGACAACTTCAATTTCTGCGAGTGTCCGGACGGGTTCCAGTGCGCGGAGGTTCGGCCGTTCCTTGATCTTGGAGATCAGCAGCTGACTGGTAAGTACTGCGTCAAGGCTGACGATCCGATCGTCTCTGACGGTAAGGTCGAAGTGACGCGCGCCACGCAATCCTGCGGAACCGTGGTCGGCAACAAGGGTGATGAGTGCCAAGGACAAAAGGGCACAGCTGGCGAGTGAGGACTCTTGCGGCTAGGCAAGACTGAACTCGGAAGGGCCGCTGAAAACGCGGCCGCTTCTTTTTTGTTGGACCAGGGTTTCATGGTCCTAGGCCGCAACCTGCGTGTTGGCCGACTGGAGATTGACCTGCTGGTTCGGCGGGGTGAACTCGTCGCTGTTGTGGAGGTCCGGACTCGGTCGCCAAACTCCTGGGTAGCCGCGCTCACGAGCGTCGACTGGCGGAAACGGTCGCGGGTTCGCGCTGCGGGAACGGCCCTTTGGCGTAAGCACTTCGCGAAGGACTTCTCAGTTGAACGTATGCGCTTCGATCTCGTGAGCGTGACGTTCACGGAGCAAGGGGTGGCGCAGGTTGAACACGTGGAAGCGGCTTTCTAGTCTGCCTCAATCAGGCTTCGAGGTGATCCTGCATCTCAGCTCGCACCGACCGGAGCGCTATCATTCCTTCTTCATCTGCCTTCCCACTCTCTTCGAGCTTCGTCATTGCGGCAGTCAGCATCTCGATCTCCGCTCGCTGCCGACCTCGCATCTGTTCGACCATTGCTTCGAATGACTCGAAGAAGTGCTGCAACTCGTCGCCTTTGCGGAGCTTCTCCCGAAGAATCAGCTTCCCCTCCCCGAGCTGGCGGAAAAGGCGTTTCATCTTGTAGATGGGCCCCGCGATTTTGTGCGTGAAGACAATTCCGGCAACTCCGATCGCGAAGACGAGCACTGAAAGCACCGCGACGAGTCCGATGAGGATCGTGTCCTGACGCTTCTTCACCTCAACGACGTCTTGCTCGAGCTTGACTGCACGTGCATCGAGTCGACCCTTGTCGTCTTCGAGTCGCTTCTGCTCGGCCGCCAACTTTGCTCCGTCCTGCGCAGCGGCGTCGGAGAAGCTCTTCGCGAGCTCCTCCTGCCCAGGGTAGCAAGTGTCAATCTGCGACTTGACTACCTCATTCAGCTTGTTGGAGAGGCTGATGAGATCCCGCTGTCGGTCGACCGTGGACTGTCCTTGTTTGACAGTCTCCTTGCCCTCCTCAACGGTTCGACTGGTTTGCTCGACGATCTCGGTACTGGCCCGGTAGATCAGAATCCCAAGAGTCGCCGACAACGCCAGAGCAATCAGGACCAAAAATCCGGTATATTTGAGCTGAAATACTGGATCGAGCAGGTAGTTGCGCGCGCTTCGCTTGTAACGCGGTCGGGGGCTCTGCATGGAGGGGTCGGGGGATTCAGACATGGGCACCTTCATGCTACGTCGGCACGCTTGAGGAAGTTAAGAATCAGGCATTGAGCGCGGAGTCAGAGCGAAGCGACCACCTTGGAAAAACTGTCCGCAGCGTTCTCCGCAGCCATCTTAACCAACACCCGCTCAGCAGCAGCGTCCTCCTTTGGAGTGTCCTTCTGGGTGAGCTTCGGGGAGAACTCAGCTTTGAGCGAGCGGTCTGGATACGTCGACATGGACACCTTGAGCACGACCGTTAGGTTGCCCCCCGCGTAACTGAACGGCTCAACGCTGGCTGACAGCACATAACCTTTCAGCTTTCGCCCATTGACGATGTTGGTTGCCTGCTGATTCGACTCGTTGCGAGGAGCAACGGCGTTGGCGCTGTTGCTCAAGAGCTTGGCAGAGAGCGCGCGGCGCACGATGCCTTCGACTTCAAGCTGCGAACGGTTGGTGCGGTTCACCACCTGAATTGCGACGTAGTACTTCGCGGCGGCACCAGGCAACGGAGGGTCCCCACCAAGCGCAATGTTGTCGAGAGCCTTATCCATCGACTGGGTAACGGCCGTGTCCTTCTCCTCGGGCTTCGCAGCACGAATGCACTTTGCGCCTTCATCACGACCAAGCTTGCCGAGCCCTGCAACGACAGCTAATCGCACCGTTTGGTTGGAGTCCTTGAGTGCTCCACAAAGCGGCTTGACGGCCGCATTATCACCAGAAGCACCAAGTGCAAGCGCGGCTTGTGTGCGGACGCGGAAGTCGTCGGAGGAGAGCTGCTTGACCAGATCGTCGACCTTCGGCGCAGCGTGCACCGGATTGACCAGTAGCACCAAAAGGAGGACCACGGCCGACGCGAGGAACCATCGCGCGAACGAAAAGCTTGGGACTCCGACTCGCACGTCGACCATCCGGATCACCATACACCAACGGACAATTCAGAGCCTCCCACAACCGCGCGGAAGTACCTTGCTTGCTGTTGTGCCAAGGGGAAGCCGGACTTCGCACCGGCCAGTCTAAGACGGCGGGATGCAGCGTTCGCTTCACTGTCCGCAAAAGTCGGTGGGAAGACATGCCACCTAGTAGTGCGAAGAGGGCTGGGATACGTTGGCGGCGGAGTTCAACCGAGGGTTGATCCAGCAAACAGAATGACTCGTGCTCCCTGCAACCACCGCCCAAAGGCTCTTGCATGGTCTGCTTGGCTGTCTTCACGTGCCGGGCGGACGCTCTTTTCAAGCCAGCTGGCCCGCTCTTTTGCTCGCATCATGGCGGCGCTGTGCTTCGCCGCGCTGTTGACTGCGGGCACAGCGCACGCGGCGGAGTTACGGGTGCGAGGCGCGAGCTCACTCGAGCTTATTGCAGTCGGTCGAAGCGCTGACGTGATGGTGCGAGGCGCACTCCTCGACGAGGTGGGAGCGTCGCTCGGGCGCGCTGCACTCAAGCTCGAGGCTCGCGATGGGGCGACAACGATAAACCTCGACGGGATCACTGCTTGCCCTGGGGAGGACACCCTGGTCCGAATAGAAGGTAGAACCACCGCCAACGTCACCACAGACGAGCGTGGGATGTTCTGCATTGTTTGGCCGGGGCGGATGTCGCGCGGTAGCTTTTCGGTGAAGTACGCGGGCAACAAATTCTTCGATGGTGCGGACGCTGAAGCTGGTGTCACCGCCGAAGGCGAACAGCGGGCGAGCACCTCACTACGCTTCGACACGCCACCGGCTGTACTTGACCTCGACAAAGACCAACATGTGATGGGGGTCACCGTACGCATCGCTCGCGCGGACGCCGCTCGTATGCTGCTGCCGGCCAGCCGTCACGAAGGACTCGCGATCAATCTTGTTGACGAGCGAGGCGAAACAGTTGCCTCCGCCACGACACGAGGTGATGGGAAGGCGCGCTTCGAGGTGAAGTCTTCGGCGCTTGGACCACCTGGGGACGGTGAGCTGCGCGCCGAATTCGCGGGTGACCGTCAGCTCGCGGGCTCAAAGGTGTCGGCACAGGTGACCAGGACGGTGAAGGTCGAGCTGAAGCTACCGGAGCAGGTGGAGGGCGACCCCGACGATGGCATTCGCATCGACACGACTGTAACCAGCCAGCGCGGTCCTGCTGCAGGTGGTCTTGTCGAAGCGACGATCGACGGCAAACCGGTCGGTGCGGCGCCAGTACAAGATGGTCACGCCGACCTGGTGGTCACCTTTCCTGGCGGTGTTGAGCGTACGGTTGCGATCAGCGTCCGCTACTCGCCCAACACACCGTACTGGCAGCCCGGGCCTCCTGGTCTATCAACGATTCGTACGAAGGGGCCGCACCCGCTTCGACAGGTTGCGCTTGCACTACTCGGAGCCGCGTTGGTTGCGTGGATCGTGCTTAAGTGGAGGCGCGCACCGAAGTCCGAGAGCAGGGACTCAGCGGTGCCTCCGCCTCCCTCAGGCCGCCCGGAGATCCTCGTGCTTGATCGGCCGAGTGGACTCAAGGGCTGGAAGGGCCAGGTCGCCGACGCGCACGACGGGGTAGCCGTGGCCAACGCAGACTTGAGCATCTTTACGCTCTCGTTCGACAAACGAGTGGTGCTCGCGCAAACGAAGAGCGAGGCTGATGGGACCTTCTCCCTGGAGGTACCCGACATTCCGAAAGACGCACGGTTATTGGTCGAGGGCGAGTTCCACGCCACCTACGAACAGTTGCTTCCGGCCCCGTCCATTTTGCGAGTAGCACTCGTGACACGACGTCGAGCGATCTTGGATCGACTCGTTCGTTGGGCGCGGGTGAGAGGCACCCCCTTTGACTCTGCGCGAGAACCGACGCCCGGTCACGTTCGACGCGTCGCTGCTCGCACTGGGGCGGAGCGAGTCGAAAGCTGGGCTACGCGGGTCGAGGCAGTCGCATTTGGCCCCGCTCCCGTTACTCGAGACATCGAGGCGGAGGTTGTGGGCAACGAACCGAATGCGGTTCCGGTCCAAGCCGAAGCTCCGGCTAATCCCTTGGCAGACCGGATTAGTTGAGAAAAGAAGACTTGATCGTCGCCGCACGTTGCTTGCTGCCGAACCCGTTCATATAGTCCTCGCCCACAGGAGTCCGCGTGCCCAACTTCGTCTTCGTCCTGATTGGCATCGCCGTCCTTGCGGCGATCTTCTTCTTCCTTCGATCGAAGAAACCTGAGAGCGCTGAGGAAGATGCGCTTGACGGCGAGAAGCCCCAAAAGCTTCCTGCCAAGTCCTCTGCACCAAGCGTGCGTCCCCAGCCCGAGAAGGCTGCCCCGTCGCCCAAAGAGACCACTCCAAAAGAGCAAACACGCGCGGAGAAGGCCGAGAAGGTTGAGAAGGTTGAGAAGGCAGCAAAGGCGGTAGCAATCGAGCCACAGGAAGCGCCTGCGAAGCCGACAGCTGCAGAGCCTAAGGAGGCGCCCAAGGCAGAGACCAAGCGCAGCGAGCCGGCCCGCATCTCCACCAAGCCTGCCACTCCCAAACGCCCGAAGGACGTTGCTGGGCTTCGACGCGGACTTGCACGTGCACGTGAAACCGAGGGCTTCTTCGGTCGTCTCAAGGCTCTTTTCACAGGCCGAAAAGAGATCGATCCGAACATTGCCGAGCAGATGGAGGAGATCCTCCTAAGCAGCGATGTTGGAGTATCGACGACTCAGGAGTTGGTGGACGCAGTCAAGGGCAAACTCTCACGCGGCGAACTTACCGACGAGGCCAAGGTTTGGGAGGCTTTGCGTGGCAAGGCCACAGAGCTGCTCGACAACGGCGGAGGCGCACTCGTCTTCGAGAACAAGCCCACTGTGGTGATGGTTGTTGGAGTCAACGGAGTTGGTAAGACGACCACGATTGGTAAGTTGGCCACGCGCCTCACGCGCGAAGGGTCGAAGGTCGTGCTGGCAGCCGGAGATACATTTCGCGCCGCAGCAGTGAATCAGCTGCTCGTTTGGGGAAAGCGCGCTGGATGCGAGGTTGTCACTGGTGCGGAAGGTGCCAACGCAGGCGCAGTGATCTTCGACGCAATTCAGAAGGCTAAGGAAATCGGGGCAGACGTCGTGCTCGCCGACACTGCAGGGCGCCTTCACACCAAGACCAACCTGATGGACGAGTTGAAGAAGATCGCGCGCACCATGACGAAAGCGATGGACGGAGCTCCGCACGAGACGTTGTTGGTTCTCGACTCCACCAACGGCCAGAACGCGATTCAGCAGGCGGCCTTATTCAAAGAAGCGCTACCGCTGACGGGCATCGTCTTGACCAAGTTGGACGGGACCGCCAAGGGCGGCGTGATCCTTGGAATTTCTGCCGAGCACAAAGTACCCGTTCGCTACATCGGCGTAGGCGAGAAGGCTGAGGACCTGCGGGACTTCGACGCGGCAGAGTTTGTTGAAGCGTTGCTTGGTAGCGCTTCCGAGTCTTCGGACCGGGCCGCATAAGAGCCCGGGTCTCACTTTGGCTGTTGATTCGTCAAATTCTACCGTGATATAGTCTTGACGCCTTAATACTTACTCAAATTGTTAATTAGTTTCAGCAACTTACGCTAATTCATCCCTCGCGTACTCGGCTCTACCCTCCGAATAGGGGCGTGCCGTCGCAGTGCTCAAGCGGGTGACAATAGGGCTTTGCCCGAAGCATGAGAGGGTGTTGGTGTTTCGAGCGCCCCCCAAAAAGGATTTGCTCGAAGTGCTAACTGACTGGATTGACGGAACCCGTTTTCTGTTATCGTCCGCCGGGCTCGCCCAGCGGACCCTCGCTGAGCACAAGCGGAACCGTTGCCACGCGCGAAGTTTGCGCACCGAAACCGAAGGTGACTTCACATGAATCGACAGGGCCTCGTGGGCTCGGAGCGGAAGGGACGGCGATGAACCAGGCTCGCGTGGGGCTACTCGTTGCAGCCGCGCTCGTCGGAGCCGGTCTGAATGTCGTTGCGGGGTTGGTAGCGCCAGCCGAAGCAATGGCTCAACCGAAGAAAGCCGAAACTAAAACCGAAGAGAAACCCGCCGCGGATCCTACGGAGGAACCCGCACCCGGCGCTGAGACAGATCCTGCTGTTGCGACCGATCCCGGAACGGGAGAGGAACCTGCCGGCGGTGGTTTGGAAGAGCTTTGCGCTATCGACCCCGACGCATGCAAGTCGGTCGACCTAAAGAAGGCGGCGGCGCGTGACCTCAACCCAGAGATCTACGCCGTTCAGCAGATCTACGCCCTTCGACAACTTCGTTTCGAGCTTGCACCGTACGCAGGGTTGACGATGAACGATCAGTTCGTCGCACATCCCAGCATTGGTCTCGCGACGAACTTCTACATCACCAACGTCATCGGCGTTGGTCTCAACGGCAACTACTACTTCAACAACCCTTCGACGTTCAACCTGCAGACCAGCCGCGCCGGTCGCATTGGACAGTCGATCACCGAGTACCAGTGGAACGCTAACGCGAACTTCTTGTACGTCCCGGTGTATGGCAAGTTCGCTGGCTTCAGCGACTTCATCTTCCACTACGACATTTACGTTGTGGGCGGTGTTGGAGCGATCAGTACCCGTCCGATCGCCGTCGTTGACCCCGACAACCGCACCTTCGATTGGTCGCCCAAGGTTTCGTTCAACCTGGGTCTTGGGTTGCGCATTTTCTTCAATAGGTGGTTCGCCATCAACGCTGAGCTTCGGAACTACATCTTCCCCGATGAGCTCGAGAACCAGCAGATTCCCGCCGGTGTTGACGCTGAAGGCAAGCCGCTTGCACAAGACCCGAGCCTGTGGCTCGCGGATGAGGTTAGCTGGACCAACAACGTCCAAGCCCAACTCGGTTTCTCCATATTCCTCCCACCGACGTGGGAGTACCGGTTGCCCAAGTGAGGTCTTGCGCGATGCTGCGATCAAAAA
>CAITIQ010000536.1 GCA_903892415.1 uncultured delta proteobacterium
GATGTGCACGCCACCCTTGGTTTCAACGAGCTCGATTGAGCCGTTGACCGTGCGTTTGCCGCTCTCGGGGCTCGTGTACTCAAACAGGATGTAGCCGTTGTCCTTGTCGCGCTCGAGGATCTTGTACTCGAGGTCGACGCGCAGCAGGCGGAGCGAGGTTCCGTAGGTTTGGCCGAACGAATACGGAGTCACGCTGACGACGCTGGCCTCTGCGTCGTCCGGCCTGGTTAGGGCAAAGGCGACCATCGACAGCGAGAAAGCGATGAGGATGACGAAGATGGCGCGACGCATCCCGCTTTCGTAAGTGGTTTCCGAGACGCGGGCCAAATTCCGGAGACTGTGCCGGCTACAGGCTCCAGTACTGAATGCCGCGCTCGGCACAATCCGGCTTAAACGCGCTCTTTACGTCGATGAAGATGCCGCCGTCATTCACGAGGCTGAGCAGCTTGCTAGCGCCCTGCGCGAGGGTGGCCGCGTGTGGCACCGCGAGGATCAGTGCGTCCAGACTCTCGAGCGCCTCGAAGGGGGCCAAGCTGACGCCGTATTCATGTTCGGCCTCCCCGCTTTCAGCCAGCGGGTCGCTGACCAGTGTTCTGATGCCGTATTGGTCGAGCTCTCGAAGAATGTCGGGGACCCGACTGTTGCGCAGGTCACTCACGTTCTCTTTGAAGGTGATGCCGAGGACGCCAACCCGTGCCCCGCGCACCGGCCGATCCTTCATGATCAACATCTTCACCAACTTGGAGGCGATGAACGCACCCATCGAGTTGTTGATGCGACGTCCGGCGAGAATCACCTCGGGTTGGTAGCCGAGCTGCTGGGCTTTCATCGTCAGGTAGTAGGGGTCCACTCCGATGCAGTGTCCGCCGACGAGCCCAGGTGAAAAGCGAAGAAAGTTCCACTTGGTGCCAGCGGCGTCGAGCACGTCGCGGGTGCGGATACCCATCCGATCGAAGATCACCGCTAGTTCATTCATCAGCGCGATGTTGAGATCCCGCTGCGTGTTCTCGATCACCTTCGCCGCCTCGGCGACCCGAATACTCGAGGCTCGATGCACGCCTGCGTCCACCACCGCACCGTAGGCAGCGGCCACACGTTCGAGGGTTGCGGCGTCCTCGCCCGAGACCACCTTGGTGATGCGCTCGAGCGTGTGCTCCTTGTCGCCGGGATTGATGCGTTCTGGCGAGTAACCGAGCTTGAAGTCGGCGCGCGAAAGGCCGCTCACCTTCTCGAGGATCGGCGCGCAAACCTCCTCGGTGACGCCCGGGTACACCGTTGACTCATAGACGACGACTGCGCCTTTGGTCAGTGCACGACCGACCGTCTCGGAGGCTCGAATCACCGGCGTCAAGTCCGGCACATTGTTGTTGTCGATCGGGGTGGGAACCGCGACGACGAAGAAGGTCGCGCCTTGGAGCCGCGCGGGATCGTGAGTGAACTCGAGACGAGATTCCTTCAGCTCGGTCTCAGGGACCTCGTGGTTCCGGTCGTAACCGCGCGCCAACTCCGCCACCTTCTCCTGGTGAATATCGAAGCCGACGACCCGCTTGAACTTGCGGGCAAACCCCAGAGCGACGGGCAATCCGACGTATCCCAGCCCAATGATCGCGAACGTCTCATCCATTGGGTGCGTGTGATGCCTATGTTGGCGCTCAGATTCAACCGAAGGTTGATGAAGCGGACAGAATGGCTGCCCTCTTCGTTGGAGCGCCCTCAATCGAGCAGGTCGAAGTTCCCCGATAGAATCGCTGCAGGGCCGTTTGAGAGGAGGAAGCGTGCCTCTTCTTCGCCCACCCGTTTGAACAGCGCCTCGATGCCAGCCGTCACGTCGGCCAGATCGCCGGGCTTGTGCGCATCACTGCAGGCAAGGCTATAGACCTCGCGTTCAAGCAGCTCTTCGGCCGCTTTGCGCGGGGCCCGGCCATACTTTCCGGCAAGGGCGGCCACGTCCAATTGCAGCAAGACCCCGACGTCCAAGAGGGGCTCAACGACCTCGGCGTCCTTCCACACCGGTTCATAGCGCTCCGGGTGGGCCAACACCGGGCGTAGTTTTTTGCGGCGAAGCTCGTACAGTCGGTTCGCCAGACGCTGCGGAAAGGGCCCGGGCGCCAGCTCGAACAGCACCGCGTGTTCGCCCGGGTACGGCACGCCCGTCCCTTCGCTCACCCGCTGCAGCACCACGTCGTCCAGCCAGTGTTCGCTCGAAAGTCCGACCGCCGGGAACGCGGGAGTCGTGAGATCGGCACTCAGCGCGAGGCAGGTCTTGTTGAATGCGGCCAGGAGATCCTCGCGGCTGTTCTCGAACATTCCGGGCCGCATATGCGGCGTGGCTACGACTCGGTCGAAGCCAGCCTTCTTGAGCCCGAGCAACATCGCGCGTGACTCCTCGACAGTGCGCGCGCCGTCGTCGATACCGGCCACCCAGTGGCAATGGAGGTCGATGAAACCTTTCACGAAGGAGAACGTAGACCAACCGAAGGTTGCTGGCCGCAGAGAACACCACGAAGATGGCGCGGTGAAAGGCTCACGACGTGAAGTCTGAACGCCCAAACGCGCAACGGCCAAACCTCGCTTTTAGTCGAGGAACTGAACTGGCCGCTGCTGATTGCGCGTTGGGTCGGCAGCTGTGTCGGCGTCGGCGTGCCGATGACGGTGGCGTTGGCCGCGGCCGGCCTCGCTTCCGTCGCGTCCTTCTTGTTCGCGAGTTGGATTCTACTGGTGCTCTTCGTGCTCTTTTCACGCGTTCAGTCGGCGCCGGAACAGAAACAGCTCCGGCTCGCGTCCTCCGCAGCTCCCTACGCCGACCTGGACAACACCGAGGCTGACGCTGAAGCGGAAAGCACGGCTCGCTCTTCGCGGCAGCGTTAAGTCGCGAGTGCTTTGGTTTGCCTGCAGGTGGCTTGGTTGTCACCGAGTTGTCACGAGCGGCGGGCATACTCCTTCCCATGCCGGGGCTTCATGGGATCACGACCTCCCCACGCTACGAGTACGAAGGGCCAGAGGGCCAAGACGTCTCGGGTGAGCCGCTCGTGGTCTACGACCGCCACAACCCCGAATCGATAAGGCGGGCCGAGCGCATGCTTCAGCAGCGTTTTGGCTTGGAAACTCCGCCAACCTTGTGCAGCGAGCCGAGCGGATGGGTGCGCCGTTGGGGCTTGGCCGTGCAGTCGTTGCTTGGCGTCAAGCGAGGGTAGCGGCGTAAGGGCTCAGCGCCGCCTTACAGGCTTGATCGCTGGGTTGAGCGCCCTTGCCGCTTGTTGGCCTAGCTTCGCGTCGAACCACGACTCGAAGCCCTGAGCTGCCGTGTGAACTCCGCGCATGGCCTCGCTCAAGGCATGCTGGTAACGGCTGGTCAGCTCGTCGTAGCGCCCGGGCGAGAGCCGGGCATCCCGCAGCAGCCGCTCGAGTAGCTCGATAGCGTCGGCCTTTCGGTGGAGCGCCGAGGCGCCTAGCTCCCCAACCACCTCCGCAATCGTCGCTAACACGACTTTAGCGGCCTCCAAATCAACCTGGTCGGCGTCGTCGATCGTTCGCGGGAGCGTCTCCTTCGGCGCAGGAAACCAACGCTCGAAGCGCTTGCCGACGGCAACCAAATCCCGAGCCGCGGCTTCTTCAAGCGCCAACGGCCCTTCAACTGGCTCAGCCAAAAGCGAGCTTCTTTCGCCACCTGCCGCTTTCCGCACCTGTCCGACTTCCTCACGCTCCACCTCCACGAGCTCATCCAACATCTTCTCGAGTTGGTCCTTGTGGAGATCGAGCTCGACCTCGGGAGCCTTCAGCGTGAGCGCTGAGCTGACGTCCAACTGGCCCGCTGCAACGGCCTTCAACCTGTCGTCATCAATGAAGTGGTAGAACGCTCGCTGCCCGGCCCTTCGCTGGGTCGCCACGAGATCGCGCAGCACTCGGTTCTCCTGCCCCAAGGCGATCACGCTGACGCCGATCGCTACGCCCGAGGTTCCACGGCGCGCCGACTCCAGCGCTTGCGCATCGATAGGGGCTTCTCCGTCGGTTACGAGCACGATGCTCGCGCGTGCGAGTTCGGGGTCGTCCTTGCGTGCGTTGCGAATGACTTCGAACGCGCCCTCGAGTGCGCCTTGGATGTCGGTCCCGCCTCCGCGCACCGTCCCTACGACGTCACCGATCGCGGCGAGGGCTTCTTTGCCGTTCGCCACTCGGTTGATGGGCCCAAGCTGCTTGGTGAAGTGAAGGTAGTAGAGCGATAGCCGCGTGCTGCGGTCCGCTTGCTCCAGCCGATGCAATGTCGTCGCGAGTTCACTGAGCATGATGGCGTCGCGCATCGTTGCCCGCGCTACGCCGTCGTTGTGCATCGAGGCCGATGCATCCAAGAGATAGACTCGTACTTCACCGACGAGCCGCCGCCGAACCACCGTGCGTTGTTCTTGCTCGACGAAGCGCCGCGTGAGCAGCCGCCCAGCGGCGAGATCGAGCAGGACTGTGCGTGGGTCCTCGATCGCTGCTGTGGCCAAGTCCGCTGGGTCCCGCGCCAATACGAACAACATGTCGCGAGTCGGGTAGCGAACCAACCGGGCATAGGTCTCGACCTCGGCTGCGCGCACCGGACAAAGGCTCGCCCCAACCTCGAAGTAGCCATCGGTGCTTAGCAGCGCCTGTTTGAGCGCGGCGTTGGCTTCAGGCTTCAGATAGTCGAGCGCCATGAAAGCCGTACTCCGCTCGTCCGCATCCTCCGAGCGTCGGTTGCTCTCATAGTGTGCCCGCGCTCTCTCGAGGGCTTGGTCGATGTGCCGTGCGAACGCAGCACCCACGGTCTGTTCTGTCTGTTCATCGAGCGAGCCCTGCTGACCTCGGCTACCAGCTCCAATGCGCTGGAGAGCCATCGCCGCGCATTCAGCCCTCCGCTTGTTGCCTACGGCGCGCGCCCCACTCTCGATCGCGACCAAGGCAGCGAATAGGCGCTCGCGGTCCCCGCGACGAAGCGCTGACCGAGCTTGGGCACTGAGCGCAACTTGGGGCGAGAGTCCTTTGGCCTCGAGTCGGTCGATGCGGGTGATCTCTCGGGCGATGTGGTCTTCGCGCTCACGTTGCGCAACCTCATCGAGCTCGAGCGAGGCGCTGGCATCGAGCAGCAATCGGCGAGCGCCTTCGAGCAAACGCCGCCGCCGCTCGAGGAAGGATTGCTCGGCACGCGCGGCCTCCACCACGTGGTCGATGGCCGCCAGTTGCAACTCGAGTAGCCGCTGCGCACTGACGTGGACAGGCCGTTGGCGGGAGGGGGCCTCCGGAACGGCACCAGCCTCGCTGGTGTCGCGGAGCACCAACGGGCGCAACATGAGACCTTCCGCGAGTTGGCGCTGCGTGTGGGCTTCTCCACGCTGATGTGCCTCATCGATGCGTTCGAGCAGGCGGCCAACCCGATGCAACCACGCCGCATGGGCGATGGGAATGCTGCCGTGGACGGTACAAGCACGCTCGCTCAGGGCGAGGTTATCGGCCAGTTCGTCGAAGGCTTCATCGAGCAGCTTGTCGATCGAGTGGCCTTGGTCTGTTGGGGCGCTCAGCGCTGCGACCAACTCAGCACAGCGAACCGTTCGAAGCTTGGGCGAATAGTTGGTCAAGCGCAGCAAAGGCGCCAGGATTCGATCGACCACGCCTCCAGCGCGGTTTGGGTCGAGCGTCAGTTTCTCGAGCCGATGCTCGAAGTTGGGACGCTTTGAGTCGGACTTTTTCGTCGTCATGCGTTGACGGCGCGACTCCAAGCTGCGCGGGCGTGGATGTCAGCGATACCAAGGCCAGCCTCACGGACCGCCGCTTGAAGCAAGGCGATGCGCTTCTGGAGCTTTGTGGCTTTTTGTGAGGACTCCGGGAGCAGCTGCTCGAGAAGATGAATCTCCAGTGCAAAGCGAGCGAGCGCGCTTTCCCCCCACACAATCTCGAGCAGTCCCGATTCTGCGAGAGCGCCGCTCTCCTGTGCGGTGGCTTGTCCCAACTGCTGCGGTGCAAGCGATCGCCACCAGTCCTCGAGGAAGCGAATCGCACGGTCGACGCGCGCCAAGTCGTGTGCAACGACCTCCTTGCGCAACGATTGGTTCACGAGGCCGAGGACCTTGGGCAGCTGCACAGGACCGTCCCGGCCTAGCCCCTTCGACAGCTGCGGGTCTACGATCAGCGCAACCTCAGCCAACGTGCACGCAAGGGGCGTACGTTGTTCGCGCGCGCGCAGGCGCCGGTAGCCGGAGAAATCAAGGCTGGTGGTTGAGGGCTCGATTTCCGGCTCGCGAGCATCGAGCGCGTGCGCGACGAGCGTTACCCATTGGTCGACCGCGATGGCGCTTCGAAGCCCGTGTTCACCGAGCGTTGCGACCAGCTCCTGAACCTGCAGCAGCAAACCTTCGCGATCGGCTAGGTCGGTGCGTTCGAGCGCCTCTTGGAACAGCACCACGAGTTTGGGACCGACGACTTGAGCCTTGATCGTCGGGGTCGAGTCGTGAGCTTTGTTGCGCAGCTCGCTGAGCTTTTCATCCACGAGGTCCAAGCGCCGCAATACAGGAGCGAGCGTCGCGAGCAACGCACTGGGCCCTTTGGTCTGGACGTCCGCCAGCAACGTTGCCGAGTTCTGCGCGAAATCACGAGCCCAAAGCCGCACGAGGTCCTCCCCGACTCTGTCGAGAGCGACGAACCACTCGCTGTCGTCGTGGGTGAGTCCACTCTCCGCGGACCCCGCGAGGAGCCGCTTTCGGAGCTCGGCGATACGTTCGACGATGCCCAAGACTTTGTCGGACTTTGGTTCGGCGTCGAAAGGGCCGGCGCTTTCGAGTTCACGCAGCGTGGCTGAATCGAGAGCGGTGGTGAATCGTATGGCTTGGTCGAGTACCTCCAAGGCACGCGCCTGCATCCAGCGTGCGGTCGGATGCATCGATGCGGAGCCATCCTCGAGCGCGGTTGCGACCTCGACGATGGAACGGGCCGCTTCGATTAGGTCCTTTTCAGGCTCTGCGAGCCGCATAGTCGCACGGAGTCCCTCACTGGCTACCGCTGCCGTTGCACGTTCGAGTAACTCGCGGGCCTCTGAGATATCCGGACCATCCTTGCGACAGTGAACGGCAATCTCGCGTAACAGCGAGCTCAACCCCAAGCTGTCACCACGCGCAATCGCGGTTTCTACGCGGCCCGACAAAACGTCGATGACGTCTTTCACCGGCGGCTTGCTGGCGGTAGGAGCACCTTTCGACGCTTGGGCCGGCAGCGGGGGCGGTTTCGCGGCGGGCTTTGGAGCCTGCGGCTTGCGCGACAGAACGCGCATCGGCAGCTTTCGGAAGCAGGCATCGAAGATCTCACGCTCACGCTGCAGCAACATGAGCTGGCGCTTCTCGATCGGGTCGACCTCACGCTGCTGTAGCAGCTCCGCTTGGCTGGGGGAGGGGCCCGCGAGCAGAAGATGGAGACGCAACCACCCAAGATCCTCGCGCGTCGCCTCCATGCTGCGGTTCTCTGCTCCCATCGCCCATTCGTAGATCACCGCCGCGCGCAGCAGTGCCGTGCAGCGAACGGCGGTACGAGTCGAGATATAGCGGGTCGGCATGAAGCTTGGGTCGGCGCGAACTGCGGTTGCGAGTTCACCATCGAAGCTCTGCAGCAACTCGGCGAGCTGGTCGCACAGCTCGGGCGCAATGAACACTTCATCCGCCGCCGCTTGCAGCACATCCAGATCTTGGATGGTCAGCAGCGCGTCGAAGCCAAACTTTCCGCCTGTGCGCGTCCGCTGCCGAAGAATTCTAGCGAGGTAGCTCGGATCCGCGAAGCCGCGTGGGACAAACCCGACGAACGCGATGCGGTCGACGAACGCGAGCAAGGTGTCTCGCGATTGTTCGAGCACCTCGGAGATGTAGCGGTTGCTGGTCATGACCGCGCACTCGATACGGCCGCGCGTGACTACTTGGCCTTGTTTCAGCTCGCGTTCTTGCAAGACGTTGAGCGCTGAGCGAAGCAGCATGTCGCGACCGTCGAAGACCTCATCGAGGAAGGCGTGCGCAGCGCCCAGCATGCCTTCATCCGTGAAGTGAGTCGTACGGCCGGTCTCGGTGAGGTTCTTGAAGTCGATAGGCCCGATCAGATCCGTCTGCACCGTGCTCTCGGTGATTTGCCGCGAGAACAGACTTGGGACCCCCGTTGTTTCGCAGACGATCCGGCCCAATACAGCGGACGAAAGCTGACTCTTTGCTGTGCCAGGCGGGCCAGTCAGGAGGACGTGCTCCTTGGCCAATAGCGCCAAAGCCATCTGGACCAACACGTCGTCGCGCTCCATGAAAGAGTCTCGCAGCTCGAGGAAAAATGCTCGGAAACGTCGACCTGCTGCGAGCAGGCGTTCGGGGGCGACCTCGGTCATTCGCGGAGGATAACGCCTGCTCGACTGACTCCGTCCAGGATTGTCCCAAGCGAGCGGGTCTTGAACTTGGCCGCCGGGCTCGACCTTGGCCAGGATGCCGTCTGAGCCCGCGCTCCCATCCCAACCACCATGACCATCGACCGCTCGAATTCCCAGGCAGTATCGCCCGAAGGCTCAACCGCAAGCGCAAGCGAGCGTAGAAGGCGTCGCAGCAGCGACCCCATCACGGCTCTCCACTACCAATTGGCCGAAGTTCGAAGAGCCGCTTCTCTGGATGCTTTGGTGCTAGCCGACGAGACGGGCTGTCTTGTTGCAGGCGCTGGAGCGTGGCCCGTTTGTGAAGAGCTGGCCGCGTACGCGCCGCTCCTGGGCAAGGCCGGGCTCCGGAGCGTGGTAAGCGCTCGGGTGGCGCTGGTCTCGGCACAGGCGGAACAACTTGCCTTCGAGCTGGACGGCCAGCCTGTGTGGTTGTGCGGTCGGGGCGGATCGGCGCCGCGCGGATCGGCGCTCGAACGTGCTCGCGTCGGTGTGACTCGGATCTTGCGCGCCGGTTAGCCCGTAGCGTTGGTGGTGCCCCGGTTCGCAAGAGAACGCTTCCAGGGGCACAGGGGCTCTGTTAGCTAACGGGACTCACGCATGTCACCGCCGCAAAACCAGAAGCACGAACGTCTCGGTTCGCTTTTATCGAGCAGGCGCGTGATTCTGTCCGTGGGCTGCGGTGGCGTGGGCAAGACCACAACGACGGCCGCGCTCGGACTCGCGGCTGCTCGGCGCGGCTTGCGCGTGCTCTGCCTCACGATCGATCCTGCACGCCGGCTCGCCCAAAGTCTCGGTTTGGAGTGGTCCTCCTCCGAAGCTCGCGTGGTGGATGCGGCACTGCTCGCGCGCGTTGGGGTTCCGCCGTCCGGCAGCATGACCATCATGCGCGTGGACACCAAAGCCACGTTCGATGGGCTGGTGCGCTCGCTGGCGCCGACCAAGGAACGGGCCGAGCGCATTCTGAACAACGTGCTCTACACCTATATCTCGACGTCGCTTGCAGGGACGCAAGAGTACATGGCGATGGAGAAGCTTCATTCGCTCCGCGATGATCCGCGCTTTGACCTGATCCTGCTCGATACGCCACCAACCACAAATGCGTTGGACTTCCTCGATGCACCGGAGCGACTCGTTGGTGCCATCGATAGCCCGGCGATTCGCTGGTTCGTCCAGGCCGTGGAGGGCTCTGGTCGGCTTAGCTTTAGCTTGATGGCGCGCTCGACGGCGATGCTTCTTCGCGGCTTGGGCAAAGTGACCGGCGGCGGATTTCTCGAGCAAGTTGCGAGCTTCATCAACGAGATGAACTCGCTCTTCGGCGGCTGGAAACAGCGCGCTGATGCTGTCTCCGCAACGCTGCGAGCGCCCGATGTCGCCTACGTGCTCGTAACTACGCCAGACCCTTTGGCGATTCGCGAAGTGACCTTCTTCGCCGAGCGGCTGCTTGCCGAGAAGATGCGGCCCGACGCGATCGTGGTGAATCGCGTCAACCCCGCCTTCCCCAGGACAGATCCAACAGCCCTCGGGTCGATGCAAGCCCTCAGTCCCCAGCACGCGGAGCAGCTCGCGGGCCGTTGTGAGGCAGCCCTTCGTGATGCGCACGGCCAAGGTCACCTCGATCGGCTTCACCTTTTTGCGTTAGACACCGTTCGTGAAGAGTCGGGGGCACCGGCTGTCTTCGTGCCCACGTTCCCAGCCGACGTTTACGATCTCGAGGCGCTCTCGGAGATCTCCGAGATCCTCGCGCCCAGTACCTGAGTCGGATCTCCTAGATCCTGGGTGGACGCTCCGTAGTGCACCCAGACGTGTGCGGTGGCAGCGTTCGGGGCCAAGCTCAGCGCAATTCCACCGAAGGTGGATGCAGTGAACAGAATGACTCGTGCCCTCTCTGGAAAACGGCCGGAGGCCCCGTTCCTTGGGCCTTGGGCCTTTGGTACGAGTCATTTTCGTGTGACAACAAACGGCATGAGGAGTGCTACAAGACCTCCGAATGAGCGGGGAGCGCGTCACGCGGGAAACAGCCGTACAGGCTTTGGCAAGTCGGCCAACGAGTCCAGGTCGTGACGCCCACGCGCAGCTTTGTGAGCAGCTTCGCGAAGCCTTGGAGGCCTCCGAGTTTGATGTTGCCGGGGATCTATTGGGAACGCTCGAGCGGCATGACCCCCACAGTGACTCAACCAAGAAGTGGCGGCGCCGCTTCGCCCAGGCGCAGGCTCGGCCTCTCCTCAACAAGGTCTGTCGTCCCGACGACCGCGTCAGAGCGGGAAGCGTCGACGAGGTCGTGCTGCCACTCAAGCCCGTTCACCGTGCCATTCTGGGCCACATTGACGGAACGCTGACCGCTTTGGAGCTGTTCGAGATCGCGGGGCTGTCGCCGATGGAGTTCGCCGAAGGGCTGCGAGATCTCGCGCTTTTTGGTGCTGTCGAGTTTGACCGTCCTCCTCCGACTTCCAAGCCTCCCTCACGACGAAGCTCTTCTTGACGCGCGCGCCAAAGCCCGGCGAAGAGAGGGCGTCATGGCGACTCGAATCAAGCTTCCCAAGCGTGTGTGTGGCCTGCCGCAGGCGATGCTCGATGCAGCTGGTCAGCAGCTGCTCATCGCGGATGAGGGCATAGCCAAGCTGTTTGATGCGCGCTCCGGACGTGAGATCGGCGACTACCCGTGGCTCGAAGGCGACGGCGATGAGTTCGAGTTGCTCGTCGACGGGCGTGAGCACGATCTCGAGGAGTTGGACCCGAGCGAAATGTTCGGCTTACCGCGCCACCTCGCGTTCTCCGCGTGCGGTCGCTACTTCGTCGTGGTGTGCAATCACTTCGGCGGCTCATCGGGCTACAACGACGCCTACTTCTTCGATCGCGAGCACACGGGTCGACCGCTTCGGTATTTGGACGTCAACCGCTGGGCAGGCGAGTCGACCTCGCTCTTCAGCTACAACGATCCGGAGGCTGTCCTCTTCACCGACCGTGAGCTCGTGCTGCTCGGGGAGTTCGGCTTGTTACTATTTCCGCTCGACGGCGGAGAGCCGCGTCACGTGGTTTTGCCCGAGGTTGAGAGCAAGATCGGGCTTTCGTTTACCGCCAGCAAGGGAGCGAGTCTTGCGACGCACGCAGGTCTGCTCGCCGTTGGCTTTTGCGACAGCTTGTTCATCGTGCGTTTGAGCGATGGGGCTCTGCTCTCGCAGCTGCGTAGTCCCGGTGAGGTCGGCCTCGGCAACAAGGTGGTCTTTGCTTCCGCCGAGGAGCTGGTGATCTCCGATCTCGACGCGACCCCCGCGAGGGTTTGGCGCGTCAATATCGCCGAGGCCAGCTGGGTTCCAGTGAAGGTCGGCCATCCGTTGGTGTGGCTCGGTTCGGATGGTTCGTCCGCGTTGACCGAGGACCGCGAGCAGCGTCTTCACCGCGTTGATTTGTGCAGCGGAAGGAGAACACGGGTCGCTCGTCTCGCCGAGCCCACCGACGAAGCGAGCCGCTCGGCAACGAGCCGCAGCAAGCTGCTGCACGTTAGCGCAGACGGCCTTTCCGTCTTGCGCACGTATGGCGGCACGACGCTGGGCGACGATACGCGCAGCGTCGTCATCACCCAGCTCGTGCGAAGGACCGCTTAGTCGCGCTTCTTGATCGTGCGTCGCGATCGAGTCTTGCCGGGATCCTTCTTCTTGGCCAACTCCACGCGACGCCGCGCTCGGTAGAAGATCACCAGCGGTACGCCGTCGAAGGCGAACGTTTTCCGAATCTGATTCGACACGTAGCGCTGGTAGGAGAAATGCAGCTTGTCCGGGTTGCTGGCCTGCACCACGAAGGTGGGCGGTTTGGTCGCTGCTTGGGTGATGAAGAAGAGCCGCGGCGCTTTCCCGTCCATCGTCGGCGGTGGATGCGTGTCCAGCACTGCTTCGAAGAAGCGGTTCAGCTCGCCTGTGCCAATCCGCTTGGTATAGGCCGCGTACACCGAATCGACGGCGGCGATCAACGTGTCGACGCCGCGCCCCGTCTTTGCTGAGAGCTTCACGTAGGTTGCCCAGGGCGCGAAGGCCAGCTTGTCTTTGGCGTCCTCCTCTCGCTTCTTCAGCTCGCCCTTCTCGACGAGATCGATCTTATTGAGACCGATCACCACGGCTCGACCGCGATCGACTGCGAGCCCGAGGACCTTTGCGTCTTGTTCGGAGACTCCGTCTGCGGCGTCGCTCATCAGCACCACGATGTCCGCTCGTTCAATCGCGCGGATCGCGAGCCCCACGCTCATGCCCTCGACTGCGTCGCCCTCTTTGGTGACCTTGGCCTTGCGCCGTACGCCAGCCGTATCAACGAATACGTAGGGCTTGCCGTTACGCATCACCACCGAGTCCACCGCGTCACGCGTGGTCCCCGGTCTGTCGTCCACCAACATGCGCTCGGTGCCGAGCAGCCGGTTGATCAGACTCGATTTGCCTGCGTTGGGCCGACCAATCACGGCGATGCGCGGAGTCCCCTCCGGTACGTCGGGCAGCGCCTCGTCCTCGGTTTCTTCGGGCAGCTTGTCGACGATGGCCGTAAGCAGCTCCGCCATCCCGCGCCCGTGGAGCGCGCTCACAGTGAGCAGCTTGTCGATGCCGAGCCGGAAGAGCTCGAGCGCGTTGTGCTCGTCCGCTGTGTTGTCGGCCTTGTTGGCGACGTAGATCGTCGGTCGCTTGGCTTGCCGGAGCAGCTGCATCTCGGCGTGCTCGATCGACGTGGCGGGCTCTCGGGCCGAGAGTACACAAACGATCACGTCCGCTTCCTCCACCGCCGCGAGGATCTGTTGTTTGATGCCCTGCTTCATCGGGTCATCGCTGGTCGGATCGAAGCCGCCCGTGTCGATCAGCGAAAAGACGCGGCCCTTCACGGTTACTTCGCCGTAGTGGCGGTCTCGGGTCACGCCCGGCTCATCGTGAACGATGGCCAAGCGATGTTTCACCATGCGATTGAACAGGGTGCTTTTGCCGACATTGGGTCGACCGACGATTGCAACGACCGGCTTCACGATGTGCTCCTTTGAGGGCCGGAGTTGTTTTCATAACCGAGCTCGCCCAGCCAGCGAGGATCGTCACGCCATCCCGGCGTCTCTCGAACGAAAAGCGTCAGGTGAACGGGCCTTCCAATGAAGGCCTCGATACGTAGTCGGGCCTGCGTTCCGATCTCCTTGAGCATCTCGCCTTTGGCGCCGATCAAGATGCGCTTTTGCCCGTCACGTTCGACATGGATGGTGCAGGAGATGTGAGTCTTCGACGGGCCGTCCTCGTACTCGTCGATGGACACGGCCGTGGCGTGGGGCACCTCTTCGCGTGCCTTGCGCAGGATCTGCTCGCGAACGAACTCCGATGCGAAGAAGCGCGTTGGCTTGTCGGTGAGGTCGTCCGGCCCGAACACGGCGCCACCCTCAGGCAAGAACTTACCGACCACATCGAGAAGCAACGACACGCCATCGAGCTTGCGCGCCGAGAGCGGAACGAGCTCAGTGTCCGGGCGAATCTCGGCGTAGCGTGAGAGCAAGCCAAACAGCGCGGCCTTGTCTCCGAGCGTGTCCACCTTGTTGATCGCGACGACGACTTTGGTCTTGGGTGAGAGGCTCTCGAGCAGCTTCACGTCTTCGCGGTGGGGGGAGAGCGGGCCCGTGGCCTTCGCCTTCACGTCCACCATCAACAGCACGACGTCTGCCTCGGCTCCTGCCGATTCGGCCGAGCGATTCATGCGCTGATTGAGCTTGGTGTGACCGTCGTGCAGACCGGGCGTATCGAGCAGCAAGAACTCGCAACCTTCACCGCTGGGCAACGTCCGATGCACGACCCCAAGCAAAGTGGTTCGCGTGGTTCCCGGCGTGTCGGCGACGATCGCCAGATCCACTCCCAACGCGCTGTTGAGGAACGTGGACTTGCCAACATTTGGTCGACCGATGACGGCCACCGTACCCGAGCGAACCACGTTGACCGGTGCAGCCGGCGCTTTGGGCTTTTGCGTTTTTTCGCTGGGAACGTCGGCCCGGCGCGTGATGTGCGGGCTCTCCTTGGACTTGGCTTTTGCTTTGCCACCGCGTTCGGGCTTGGAACCGCGTTCGGGCTTGGGACCCCGCTCAGGCTTGGAACCGCGCTCGGGCTTGGGGCCACGCTCGGGCTTGGCTGCGCGCTCGGCCTTGGGACCGCGTTCGGGCTTGGGGCCGCGCTCGGGCTTGGGGCCGCGCTCGGGCTTGGGACCGCGTTCGGGCTTGGGGCCGCGCTCGGGCTTGGGACCGCGTTCACTTCGTGCCGCAGGCGCTCCGTGGACCTCCGTGGACTTCGTCCACTTCGGTTCGGGCTTGGGGCCGCGCTCCGGCTTGGGGCCGCGCTCCGGCTTGGGGCCGCGCTCCGGCTTGGGGCCGCGCTTCGCAGGTTGTGCGGCTTTGCCCGGCTTGTTGATCTGACTGACGCGGGCGCTTCTGTCCTTCCCCATCGTCGCCTTCGATCGCTGAGACTGTGTTCGGGTCTTCGCCACGGCCCGGCAATAGCACAGCCGTGCTAGACAGCGGCTACGAAGTGGTGAGCCTCCGAAACCAGCGAGCCTCGGACACCCCGTCTCGCAGCGAGCTTACGGCTGTCTTCGCCGTGCTGTGTTTCGCTGCTGTTTGGCTTTTTTCGCCGATCGCAAGCTCCGGGGTCTGGGATCCTCACGAGGTTGACACTGCGGACCTTGCGCGTCGTGTGGCGGTTCATGCGTGGGGACGCAGCGAGTTTGCGCGCGCAGGCGACCCAACCACCATTCCCACGCTTTCGGATTTGGGGACTGGTGAGCTGGGCATCACCTCGATAGGCACTTCATTCGCGCTTTTTGGCGTTCACGATTGGTCCGGGCGTTTGCCGCTCGCGCTGTGGGGTTGGATCGCTGCAGCCTCGCTCTTCGTGTTGATTTGGCGAACCCTTGATGTGCGCGCCGCGGCCGTTTCGGTGATGGTCCTGCTTTCGTTACCGGTGTTTTTTCTGCAGGCCCGAACCATGATCGGGGACATCGTCCCGATGGCGGCTGTCTGTGCAACGGCCGCTGGGGCGACGCTCATTTGCGTTGAATCGCGAATTGGTCCGCGCAGCGGGGGCTGGCTGATGATGCTGCTTGGCGTAGTGGCTGGTTACCTGAGTCGGGGCCTTTTGGTTGTCGCGCTGCCGCTGCTGTCCGTCGGGCTTCCAGCGCTTTTGCAGAAGTCGGCGGCTGGTAACGTCCGGCGAGCTTGGCCCGCCGTCAGCTTGGTCGCGCTGGGCCTCGTCGCTTTGGGGGCCTTCATCTCGTTGGCTTTGGCGAACCTCGGGTCGACGAGCACACTCCGAGCCGCCGGCATGCCGTTCGTTGACCCGGACCCGGATAGCTCAACGTTCGATCGGGTGTTCCGTCACCTCGGACACGGTCTCTTCCCTTTGAGCGCGCTTCTCCCGGTCGCCTTCGCATCTCTTGCAAAAGTGGACGAAGCTGACCCGCGGCGCGCCCTCGGTAAGGCGGTGTTGCTTGCTGGAAGCAGCTTCGGTCTCGTCGCTTCGGTGCTACTCACGCCTCTCGCCGGGAACCTGCCTTTCTTTGGTGTCGGCTTTCTCGCAGGCGTTCTTGGCGTTCATCTCGACGGTTTGCGTCGGGCACAGCTGTCGAGGCTGTCGCTGATCATCAGCGTGCTCGCGCTCGGCGTGCTCCATGTCGACATCCACCGCTCCCCCGTGCGTCTCCTCGAGGGCTTTGCTCTGCCGGGGCTCGAACTGGACCCCACCTTCCAGGGCCACACTGGCCTTCCGCGCGCGACGCTCCTCCTTCTTGCGGCGTTGATGCTTTCCGCCGTGACACCTTCCACGGAGCTGGCTGGGAGCGCGGGTTTCACGCGCTATCTAGCGGCGAAACGAGAGGCGCTTCGTAGCGCGGGCGCGCAGCTTTATGCCGCGGCGCAAGGGAACATCGTGTTTGCCCTGGTCTTGATCGAGGCGGCGCTGGTGGGCATGGCGGCCATGCTTGCGGTTGGCGTTCGCGCTGGCTGGGCGCCGCTCACGAACGTGCCCACCTGGCTCGGTGAAGCTGGAGTCGCCGCTTGGTGGTTCCTACCGCTGGCTGCGTTTTTTTGCGTGACGTTCGTTTCGCTGCTGCGCGACCTGCTGGGCTGGCTATCGCGGCGTTGGGCATTCTCCTCCTTGACCTTGATGAGCCTCGGCATCGTCGGTTCTGGAACTACCTTGGCCTTTGACTACTTCCCGGCGCGCTTCGATCACGCTTCGCCCAAAGGCGCCTTCGAGGCCTACAAGCAACTGCGCTCACAAGGCGATGAAGTCGCTGTTACCGGTACCAGTCCCGCGCTCGCATCCTTCTACATCAACGAGGAGGTCGCGAACTTCGAGGCGCTGCCGGCCGCTTTCAACTTTCTCGACAAGAGTGAGTTCGCTCGCGGCAGGCGTTTCTTGGTGTTGAAGCGAAGCGAGTTGCCCCTCTTCAATCACCTGTGGCGTTCCGAACATCGAGTGAACGTCCCGGTCGTGATGGAACAGTCCGCCATGTTGCTCTTGGCTTCCAGCGCTGAGAGCTCGAGCAACCCGCTCAACTCCGTGTTGAGCTCCGAGTCCCCAACCATGGCTCACTCGAGCAGCGCGGTCTTCGATGATGCGCTCGAGCTATTGGGCTGGGAAATTCGCACCGCCTCCGGCAAACAGGTGGAGGTGTTGCTGCCTGGCGAGGACTATTCGTTTCGAAGCGCCTTTCGAGTGCGGCGGCGTATCCCTGTTGAATGGACCTCGTTTCTCCATATCGAGAAAGACCGTCAACGCATCAACGCCGATCACGAGCCAGTAGCCGGCCTTTACCCAATGAAGCTGTGGCTCGCCGGGGACGTCCTCATCGATGAGCATCCGTTTCGTCTGCCCCCCAATTGGGGCCCGGGGAACTGTCGGCTACTGGCAGGTTTTTTCGTCGGCGGCGAGCGCATCCAGGTGACTGATGGGCATGCACGAGACAACCGCGTGGAGCTGGGAACGGTCGTCATCCGCTAAGTCTGACCGGGCTCTCGACGGCCGCTGAAACTCCCATTAGGACGAAAGCGTTTTGAGCGGCTCGAATGAACGCAGGATGGGTGAGCGGTTCTGCGTCGATTGGCAAGTCGATTGCGAAACCGAAGACACCTTTCTTTTTGCAACCATCACCAACGTTTCGGCGATGGGCATCTTCGTTCGAACGCAAGCCCCGCTTCCAATCGGGACTCCCCTCGTGCTGAAGTTCGCACCGCTCATCGTTTCCACGCCAACGGGTGATGGGCTTCGTCACGCCGGTGCAGCTGATCGTTTCGAGCTTGAAGGCACTGTGCAGTGGATCAACCCCGACAGTCCGGGGTGCCCGAACCCAGGTATGGGAATTCGTTTTGGCGATCTTCAGGTGGATGACCGCAATCGCTTGTTACAGGCGATTCGTTCGATTGCCTTCCTGCCGGCTGAACTCCACCCCGTGGTCGACGCGTAGCAATTTTCCGCCGACGCCGGGGCGCGCCGAGTAGAATCCCGCCATGCGACTAGTGTCCGCGGCGTCGTTGCTAGCCATCGTCGGCGCCCTCCCAGCTCTGCTGCCTCTTGCCTGCCGTTCGTCGGAGGTCTCCGCGATAGGGCTGGTGATGTCGGCTCCGCAAGGCGTGCTCGACGAGGCCACCTCGCTCTCCCTCAGCGTTTTTTCGGCAGATGGAAGCAGCTGTTCTGCCGACGGTTCGGTTGGGGAGGTCCCGGGCGACGCACAAAGCTTCTCTCTGTCGAAAGAAGGCTGCTCGGGTGGAGCCACGTGGTGTGGAGAAATCACGCTCGAGCAGGACGACGCCGAAAAGATGTTCTTCGTACAAGCGAAGAGTTCGGCTGGTGTGCTCGCACAAGGTTGCGCCAAAGCAACCATCGACCGAGACCCCCTCGATGTCGCGATCAAGGTGGTTCGCGTCGTTGAGGAGTCGTGTTGCGGTGACGGCATTCTTCAAACCGGGGAGCTCTGTGATGAGGGCGGTAGCACCACGTGCGGTGGAAGCACTGAGAGCTTCAAGTGTGGTGCCGACTGTCTGACCAAGCCGTTGCAGCTCGACGATTTTGGTGAGGACAACGGGCAGGGCTCGCTAGCGCTCACCTTCGCAGGAGGTGATGCCCAGCTGGACGGTGGGTTGCGTGCGGCGTTCAATTACCCCGGGGTCAGTCAGGATATTGGGCTTCGCATCCTCCAAGCTGATTTGTCTCCGGTCACGGATCCTGCGGTGCTTTCAGGTCCGGTACGCTTGTACCTCCGTTGCAATGGGATGACGCAGTTGGCCACGCGCAACCAAAGCAATTCAAGCCTCGCTCCGCTCGCGTCGGGCGCGGTCGTTGCGTTTATGTCCAACGAGGCGTCAAACCTTCGGGTGGACGCCTCGGTCGTGATCGTCGACGAAGATGGCTGCTCCGAGGGTTCAGCTTTGGTTGCCTCCGACGGCCTCACCTCGGTGCAGGACGTTGCCATCGCAGCTGGTCCCGCTGGGCAAGCGCTGGTGGTTTGGGAACAGGGGGGCCAGGTGCTCGCACGGAAGTTCGACGGAACGGCCTTCGAGGCGCAGCTCGTGATCGCGGGGGCAGGCAGCAGCCCCTCCGTCTCAGGCGGAGCTTCAGGTTGGGCCGTCGCCTACGCTGGAGCAGGTACGGGCGACGCGGACGGCATATTTCTTTCACGCGTGTCGAGCGCTGGGGACGTCGCGGATGCGGTGCTCGTCAACGCCAAGACGGCCGATGTTCAAGACCAACCGGCCGTGGCGATGTTGACGGACGGCTCGTTGGGCGTGGCCTTCCGCAGTGGGGATGACATCCTGTTCCAGCGCTACGATGCGAGTGGCGGCGCTCTCACCGACGACCAAGCTTCCCCGATCCACGGGGATTCAAGCGGCTCTCAGGGCGCACCCGTCGTGGCGGCGGGGCCGTCGGGTGGTTTTTACGTGGTTGCTTGGGAGAGTGGGACGGACGTGAGAGCCCGCTTCGCTGGCAAAGACTCTTCATTCCTGTTCAACGCACTAACCGGCCAAAATGGGGACTTCTCCGTGGTTGCTGGTGCGGTTGCACCCAAAGGTCCAGCGATTGCGGTCAAGGATCAGGTCGTGTTCGGTTGGACGGACCTGAGCGCGAGCGTCCCTGGAATCTTCGTGCGCGCGTTTCCTTTGCCAGAGTAACGGCTGCTGGCGCGAGGGCTGCCTTACGGGGACTTGGCAGATGCGGTGGCCGTGACGCTCGCTGCTACTGTTGCTGCGCTGGTCGGAGTTGGGGCGCCTCTCGCCGAGTTCGGCGCTGCCATGGGCGCTCCGGCGTCAGCATTGGCGATCTCGTCGCAGTCGCGTGCAGCCGCCTTCGCCTTGTTCGCTGCAGCCGAACCCGGGAAGCGTTGTTCGACGTCCTTGAGTGCCTTTGACGCGTTTGCACAGCCCGAGATTGTCTTCATCTCCAACGCTTGTGCGAGCTCGGATTCTCCCGCCGTTGCGTCGGTCAGCTTGAGTGTCTCGGCTTTGCTCAAGTCGTCCGCTGCCTTGTCCTTCTCTTGGATGCCATCAACCTCTTTCGATCCTGATGCGCGACCCTCTCCGAAGGCCCGGCGACCCTGCTGGTCCACGGGAGCCGCGGCCGGCGCTTCTTCCGCCCCGGGCCGACCCTCGTCGCGCACCGTAACCGGCGGGGAAAGGGTGCCGGGTCGAGCACGAAGCAGCATCATGCTCGAGCCGATTACGAACATGAATAGCGCCGCCATGGCGAGCTGAGGGCGCATGGCGTGACTTCCTGCCCAGGCTGCAGCCCGAACCACCTTTCGGTGCCAGGGCATATGTTTGACTGCTGTACGCTCGGCCGCCAAGATCCGTTGCTCCAGCGCATCACTCGGCTCAACGAGCGGGATCTCGAGCGCTGCTCGAGTCGAACGAAGATTCGCGAGTACGCCCCCACAGCGCGCACAACCGTCCACATGACGCTTCAGAGCTTCGGAGCTCAGCTCGTCGAGTTCGCCGTAGACGGCGTCCATCACATGTTGGTCGAATCGTTCGCAGTCCATGGGTTCACTTCAGTGTTCTTGCGTAATCCTCGTATTCAGATAGCGCCTTTTGAAGTCTCTCGAGAGCGTAGCGCATTCTGCTTTTGACCGTGTTTTCCGGCACACCAAGCATCTGGGCAATGTCTTTGAAGGGTATGTTGGCGTGCTCGCGTAGCAGGAAGACTTCTCGCTGGTCTTCTGGCAGCTCGTCGAGGGCTTGAAGTATGTGCTGCGAGAGTTCTCCGCCGATCGCTGCTCGATCCACTTCACGGGTGGGGTGCGTGTCAGCAATCCGGTCCCCGAGTGAGGGCCCGTCCGTGTCTGGCCCTGTGGGCTGCTCGAGCGAGGGATGTCTGCGCAGGCGGTCCTTCCTGATCTGGTCGATGCAGAGATTTCGGGCGATGGTGTAGATCCAGGTGCTGAAGCGTGAGGAGTGGCGAAACTCAGAGGCGCCAGTCACGACCCGTACGAACACCTCCTGAGTGAGATCTTCGGCCACAGGTGCCACTCGGATTTGCCGAAGAATGAAGTTAAATATGGCCGTCTTGTGACGCCCTACCAAAATTGCAAACGAAGCGCGGTCCCCGCTTTGATAGCGCCCCATCAGCGCCTCGTCCGAGACGGAGTCTCGCTTCAGCGCCACAATGGCCCTTTCACGTCAAAAATCGTTGGTCTCGAAATGTGACGGCCAACGGCGTGAAAAGTTCTCGGTCGACTCAAAAAGCCGAAAGGAGGTCGGTGGCGCGTGGGCGAACTGGCCCACAAGTCCCGGAATGGTGCAAAAGAGTCACCGCTTTGGCTCGACGATATCAAAGCGCGGCGGAGACTAGCCCACCCGCGTCAATTTGGGGCGTGGAACTCTTGCCGCAATGGGCCATGCCCGTTGCAAGCTCCGGTTGCGCCCCATACACTGCAAGGGCTCTCGCTTCCGTGAGCTTTTTTTGATTGGCCTTGCTTGGGCAAGCAACGAGGTACCTCGTGAATAGAGTCGTGCGTCTGCTGGGTGTGATGGGTTTTGCTTTCGGAATCACGGCACTTGCCGTGGCCCAACCCGCAACCACCACGGGATCGGCAAAGCCCGCGGCTTCCGCAGCTCCCTCTGCTGCCAGCGCCGCAAAGCCGACTGCATCGGCATCCGGTGGTGGAGCGCCTTCGGCGAGCGCTGCCGCCACTGGCACTGCGCCGGCAGCAGGCACCGCACCGGCGGTTGCAACGCCCCCAACTCCGCCGGGCACAGCCGCCCCCGCGACTGGAGCTCCAGGCGTCCCTGCAGCCGCAGCTCCTCCGATGGATGGTCAGACTTACGCCGTTCGTTTGCGCGACTTGGAACGGAAGATCGACGAGCTCAAAGAGCAAATTCGGCGCAGCCACACGCGGCTCTCGCTGCTCTCGGACACCATCCTTTCAGGCGGTGGTTCCGGGTCACGCGCCATCATTCGCTTCAAGAACGATCTCTCCGACGCTTTCCGCATCACCCGCGCCCTGTTCGTGCTCGACGGTGCGGTGCAATACAACAAGACCGACCAATCGGGCGCCCTGTCGGATCAGGATGAAATCCCGATCTTCAACGGGTCGATTCCGCCGGGCGACCATACGCTGCAGGTTCTGGTGAACTTGCAAGGCAACGGGTACGGCGTCTTTTCGTACCTCCGCGGCTACAAGTTCGAGGTGCGCTCGAGCCACTCGTTCTCGGCCGTTGAGGGCAAAACGGTAACGCTCGATGCGCTGGCGTACGAGAAAGGCTCAGTAACCACCCCACTCGAGGAGCGACCGGCGGTTCGCTACATCGAAAAGATCGTGAGTGGTCTGGCTGACTCGGCCGCAAGTGACAGTGCTGGTGCGCCCGCTGAAGCTCAGCCGGCTCCGGCGCCCGCTCAATGACGAGTGAACGATGAAGAGTGCGAGAACTGCCTCTGGCAGGCGCGCTTGGCCTTTGCCGGTCTCCCGCCGGCTGTGAACGGAGAAGCTTTGTGATGGGCGTTTTACTCAACCTCAGGTGCGGCGTCATCGGGGGAGCTCTGCTCCTCGGCACCGCCTTGGGTCCCTCTTCCGCGTACGCAGTCGATTCGGAGGAAGCACTCTCATCGGCTTCGCAGCAAGTCATCGCTGCGAACGGCGGCGTCGACTCGATTAAGCAGCAGGTCCAGCGGGCTCAGCAAAAGCGCAGCCCTGAGCAACAGATTGCCGACGCTGTGCTGCTCATGGGGTCGGAAGACTACGACCGCGCCGCCAACGTCCTCAATCAGCTGATCGAGAAGCATCCCGATCACCCCACGGCCTACCCCGACGCGCTCTCCCTACTTGGCGAGGTGTACTTTCGCGGCAACCAGCTTTGGTCGGCCAAGCGAGCCTTCCAAAAGATCACCAGTGAAGCCGGAGATCCCCGGTTTGCGCCCTACCTCTCCAAGTCGCTCGCCCGTCTTGTCGATATCGCGATGCGGAAGCGTGATGATGAGCTGCTTGCGGAGGTGATTTCCGCGCTCGAGAAGGCGCCAGCCTCGGCCACCAGCCTGGTATCGTACGCGCGCGGTAAAGCTCTTTTTGCGAAGAAAGATTTCCTCCAAGCCAAGTCGGCTTTGGGCAGTGTCGATCCCAAGGGTGAGTACGCCCACCAGGCACAGTTCCTTCTCGCGCTCATCTCCCTCAAAGAGTCGACGCCTGCCCCGGTGAAACTTGAGGATGGTGAAGACCCGCCCGCCGTTCCCAAGGAGCGGTACGCCCAGGCCGTTGACCTGTTCAGCAAGGTCACCCAAATGCCTGGTGACACCGAAGCCCATCGCGCGGTGATTGATCAGGCCTGGTTGGCGGTCGGTCGAATCTTCTACGAGACCAACCAGTTGCAGCAGGCCATCACCGCCTACAACAAGATCGATCGAACCTCGTCCGAGTTTGGGACCATGCTCTACGAGCTGGCCTGGGTGTACGTCAAACTCGGAGATGTGGATCGCGCGTTGCGCTCCCTAGAGGTGCTCGCCGTTGCCGATCCGAAAGGTCAAAACATGGCCGACGGAACGCTCCTTCGAGGCGATCTGATGCTGCGCGCCGGCAAGTTCGACAAGGCGCTCGAGACCTACGAGGGCTTCAAGGCCACCTACCAGCCGATGCGCGAAAAGGTGGACGCCTTCCTAGCGTCAACCAACGACCCGGGCGCCTACTACGACAAGCTCGCGAAAAAGGAGTTCGAGGCAGTTGATGCAAACGGCCTTCCTCCGATTGCGCTGGAGTGGGCTCGGGAGGCCGATGACGGCGAGGCTGCCTTCGGTATCGTCGACGACGTCGGCGAATGCCGGGACTTGCTCTCACAAAGCAACGACATGGTCGAGCGGCTCACGGCGGTACTCAACTCCCCAGCCCGCGTGCGAGCATTTCCCGAGCTCAAGTCGGGCCTCGAGCGCAGCTTGGGGCTCTTGAACCGCACTGCACTCGCTCGCCTAACGCTGGCTGAGGGCCTCGAGGACGTTGATGACGATTCGCTCGGGGGGGAGGTCGGGACGGTGCGAACCGAGCGAAGGGCGCTCGAGGCGCGGCTCAAGAAGCTTCCTACCACCGACTCTGACTTTTCGACGCGAGAGGTCGAGGCCGAGCGTCAGTGGAGTCGCGTGAGTCAGGGTGTTCAACGCCTTGAACTGCAGATCGATCAGAATCAGGCGATCATCAATGGTTTGCGGCGCGTGATTACCGAAGGCGGAACTACTGGAGTGGTGCGCGACCCGGCCGCTGTGGCTGCTTGGGAAAACCAGATCAAGCAGGAAGAAGCGGAGATCGCGGTCTATCGCCAGCAAGTAGAAGCAGTACGCAAAATGATCCGTTCAGGTCGCGTGACTGCAGGCTTCGGGGATCAACGCTTCATCGAGGATGAGCAGGTTCGTGCACGCTACGCCGCGTTGTTGCGCAAGGAAGCGGAGCTGCTCGCTGGTGGCGCCGGCGGCGCGGACCTCGCGAATTACTCGAAGCGAGTCTTGCCCGTGCTTGGGCAAGCCGATGAGACCGACGCAAAAGTCTCGGCCGTAAAGTCGACGATCGAAGCCGAGGTTGAGCAGAAGACCTTGGGCGTGATCGACGAAGTTGCAAAGGAAACACGTGCGCTCGTGGGCTACCAAGTTCGCTTGGATGAACTCGACGGTACGGCGCGAACGTTGGTTGGAGAGGTGATGTTGCGGAACTTCGGGTTGGTGCGCGACCGCCTAAAGTTGATGGTGCTCCGTGCAGACGTGGGGATCACGCAGCAAGCTTGGGAAGTGCGTGAGGAGCAAATGATGCGTGTGCGCACGCTCTTGAGAGAGCGCGCCCAAACCGAGCGCACCCTTCGCGAAGAGCTAAATGAAGTCCTCGATGATGCCGGCGAGTCGGCTGAGGAGCAGCCGCAATGAGTAGCTTGGTGGACGATTCGGAGCACCCTCTCGAGGGCGGTAGCGAGATGCAGCAATCAACCAATCCCCGTCGTGGTCGCTCGCTGATGGCGCGCGTCATTCTCAAGCGGCTAGCGTTCCCTGCCTTGGGGCTCGGGGCTTTGGCGACGCTGGCCTTGTCGGGCCCAGTCTCCCTCCACGCACAACCAGCGGGAAGCGCTGCTGCCAGCGGCTCAGTCTCCGCCGCTCCTTCAGCTTCGGCTAGCACAAGCGCCCCTGCTGCGAGCGCAACCGTAACGCCGCCGCCCGCCGCGTCAACGAAGCCGGGGCTACCTGCGAAGGTGCCAGGCCCTCCGGCTCCTACAGAGGATCAGATCGCGGCTCTCGCGGAACTGCAGAAGGAAGCCGACCTCTACCAATCCCAGGCGAAAGAGTACCGCTCTACGATCACTCGCATCGTCAAGCACCACTACGAGGACCGTAAGCGACGGGTGCTCTCGTCGCTCGATCGAGAGATCACCGTCGAGAAGCAGGGGCTTCTCGACGCTCGCGAAGAGGCCATTCGTCGGCTCGAGATTTTCGTCGAGCGCTACAGCGGCGCTGAGGCTCACCCCGAAAATACGCCAGACGCAATGTTCCGTTTGGCAGCGCTCTACGAAGAGAAAGCCCGAGCGGATGAAACCGACATCGACGACCAAGAGCTAGCGAATCGGCTGAACCGCGCCATCGTTCTGTACAAGCGCATCATCCGTGAGTTTCCCAAGTATCGGGAACTCGCTGGCGTTTTCTACTACCTCGGGCACGCGCTCAACGATTCGCAGCGGCGGCCAGAGGCACAACAAGTTTGGCGCTCGCTCGCTTGCCACAACCTCTATCCCTATCCCGTGGAGACCGAGGCCGCGGACCCGAACAAGGATGTCGTCAAGCCCCTACAGCAGGACCACGACGACACCTACTGGAACGAGTGGGAGCGTCGCCATCCTGAGCCGCTCAAGTCAAAGGGTAAGGGCGGCAAAGTCGGTGGTGTGAAGCCGGGCAAGAAGGCCGCCGCCGCTGATGACTTGGTTGATGAAACGGAGTTCTTGAACCCGTTTCCCAGCTCCTGCGTGCCCCTGCCACAGAAGGTCGCTCCAGGTCAGGATCCCCGCTACGTCGCTGAAGTCTGGTGGCTGATCGGTGATCACCACTTCAACGAGCTCGGGCGAGAGGGCGGTCCCTTCAACCTCAATCGCGCACAAGCGGCCTACTCCAACTCGCTCCAGTTCAAGAAGCCGCCGATCTACGGCGTGGCGATGTACAAGCTCGCCTGGACGTACTTCAAGCAGCAGCGGTTCAAGGCGAGCGTGCAGCAGTTCGTCGAGTTGCTTCGTTACGCCGATGAGCAGGAAAAGCTGACCGGCGATCCGGGCGCAGATTTCCGCGGGGAGGCGTACACCTATATCGCCGGCTCACTCACCTACATCGACTTTGATGGGCCTGACGTCTCCGAGCCCTTCATTCCCCGCAATGATGTGCTCGATACCGAGCTCGACCCGCGCAAGGCCGAGCAGAAGATGCACATCGCGATCGACCGCGTCCAAGACGAAGCATTGGTTCCACAGAAGGAGAAGTGGACGGTCGAGATCTACAAAGCGCTTGGCCAGGAGTTCCGCGAGCTCAACCAATATCGAAACACCATCGAGGTGAGCGAGCTCATCCTTTCGAAGTGGCCGCTCGATTGCGGCGCACCGGTGGTGCAGAACCAGATCGCCGAGATCTACGACACGATGATGCGTCAATCTCGCGAAGGCGCTGCCGACTATGCCGAGTATTCGCGCAAGGCGCTCGAGGCCCGCACCAAGCTGGCTGACTACGTCGGTCCCAACAAGCCTTGGACGAGGGCCTGTATCAACGACCCCGAAGCGATTCAGACCGCTGAAAAACTAGTTCGCGGTGGCCTACGTCGCGCGGCGGCCGATCACACGAATGGTGGTCGCGCTCTCAAGGAGGAGGGGAATCGCAGCACCGAGAAGAGTGAGCGTATCGCGCTCTATGAACGGGCCGCCCGTGAGTACCAGCTCGCCGCACAAGGTTGGGAAGGCTACCTCTCGCAGGATGAGAACGCTGGGGACGCGTATGAATCGCGCTTTTGGCTCGCTGACGCACAGCACGAGATCGTCTGGTTGACGGTCAACTCCGAGAAGTCGCCCACCGAGCAGCAGGTCACTGGGGCTCGCGACGCCGCGGCGCTCGTGCGCGACAGCAACGAGGACAACAAGTATCTGCAGCCGGCGGCCTTCTTCGTGGTGGATGTCGCGTACCTTCAGCTGCTCGATCAATATCGCCGATTCAAGACGTCGGGTGGGTCCGAGGGCCTCGAGCAACGCGACGGCGTGAAGCTGGAAGGAGAGGGTACCGACACCGTCAAGGTCGTGCAGACCCCCATCCCGCCTGCGGTTGCTGCCGTGATGAAGGCACGGGAGGAGTACATCCAGCGGGTCCCCCCGGCCAGCGACGTCCAAGCCGACCTCGAAGGGCAGACCGTCACGCAGTCGGCGTCCTACGAGTTCGACATCGCCAACTTCTTCTTCCTGTACGGCGACTTCGCCGAGGCAAAGAAGCGCTTTACGCCCATCTACGAGAAGCAATGTGGCGTCACGCCCTACGGCTACAAGGCTTGGGACCGCCTCAAGTCAATGGCGGCTTTTGAGAACAACATCGACGAGACGCGTCGCCTCGGAGAGGCCTCGCTCGCGAAGTCCTGCGCTCTTACCGAGGAGCAGAAAGTTCTCGAACAAAACAACGCCAAAGAGGTCGTGTCCAAGGGCTACTACATCGACGCGTATCGGGCCTATCAGGCGGCCGAGAAGATGCCCGCAGGGCCGGAGCGTGACGCTCAATGGCGCAAGGCCGCTGCCCTCTATAAGGCGGCTCTCGAGAAGGCGCCTGAGCGCAACGAAGCACCCGAAGCGGCGATCTACGGAGCCAACGCTTTCAAGCAGGTGGGTGAGTACGATTCGGCCATCGAGATGTACGAGCTCTTCATCAAGGAGTACGGCAACGAAGAGCGTGTCTCGCGCCTTGAAAACGGAGATCCGAAGGCGAACCCACCGGTGGCGAAAGACCCGGTCGAGTACGAGAAGCGGATCACCAACCTCAAGGTCGCCTACACCGAGCTCAGCAAAGCTTACGTCTTGTTCTTCAACTACAAGTCGGGTGCAGGGACGTTCGACACGATCAGTCGCATCAAGCGTTTCCCCGAGGCCGACCGACGAACGGCCGCAACCAACGCTGTCGTGCTCTACGCCAACATGGGTGAGGACGAAAAGCTGCTCGCAGCGAGGCAGACGCTTTACGCGCTCAACCCGAGCACGAAGCAGAAGATGGAGATCGACTACCTCGTAGCAACCGCAGACCTCAAGCGGTGGGACGAGGGTGGAGCTGATGACGCCAACAATCGCAGTGCCCGACTCAAGGCAACCAACGCGATGGAGGGCTACTATCAGAAGAACAAGTCGACCCGTGAAGCTGCTCCGTACTTGGTTCGAGCTGCGTACGCCGCCGCCAAGATGCACCGCGTCGGCAAGGACGGAAAGGCCAAGGATTGGTGCTCCAATACGATGAAGGCGTTCGATTCCTTCAAGGCCAACGCAGACGCTGAGACGAAGGTGGTTGGTTCGGAGGAGGCCGACATGGCGGCCGAGTGCGCTTACCTCCAGGTCGACGACCAGCTCAAAGACAAGTGGGACTACGACACCAACCACCACCGCTACGCCGGCGTCATCGACAAGGTGAAGATCGCCTTTGACAAGGATCTCAAAGAGGCGAACGACACCTGGTTCCCGAAGCTGCAAACGGTGATTGAGACGTATGCCTCTCCGAAGTGGAGCGTCGCCGCTCGTGCTCGACAAGGGAGCCTCTACGACTCCGTACGAACAGGCCTGTACAACGCAACTCCGCCTGCGGTGAAGCTGTACACGCCCAAAGAGGAGGACCTACTCAAGAAGGCTGAAACCAGCGACAACGAGCAGTTGCAGGAGCAGGCCGACGCAATTCGACAGAATCGCCGGGAACAATGGCGGTCTGCTCGCGAGCGTTCACTCGAGGAAGCGGACAAAGCGATGGTTCGGTTCTACGCCGAGTCGACTTTGTGGGCCCGCAGCTACCGAGTACGAAACGAGGCCGTCGACAGCGCGATTCGGCGTTTGGCCTTCTTCACTGACATCCTCGGCAATCCGAAGATGCGTGACTACTGTCAGGGCGTGGTTGAGCCGGATACCAAGGCGGCGTTCGTCTACGAGGACAACATTTTCCTCCGCACTCGGCCTGGCCTGACTTCGGAGCCCACAGCCGACGGGCTTCCTGCGCCCTTGCCTGCTAGACCATAAGGGGACTTGAAATGGGCTCTATCGTGTTGACCGGTTCACGTTGGTTTGGCGTCCTCTTTGGGGCAAGCGCGCTGGTGGTTGCCGTCGGCTGCTCCGGTACAGAAGAGGTGGTTCAGGTACCAGTCGCCGGAGGAGGTTTCGTCGGAACCGGCGATCTATCCGGAAATCCCCAACCCGGTCAGCAGTGGAGCGTTCCTGATGCTGGCTCCGGAGCCGGCATCGGGGAGAACCGTCCGAAGATGAGTGATACGGCCCTCGGGCTCTATCAGCAGGGCATGCAGGCTTTCGTCGCTGGGGATCTCGCGACTGCAAAATCGCAGTTCACGCAGGCGACGCAGGCCGACTCGAGCGCCTTCCAGGCCTTCTACTCCTTGGGGGTAGTGCAAGAGCGGCTGAAGGATGAGTCGGCTTCAGCGAGCTACAAGCAAGCCTTTACGCTTCAAAAGGACTACGAGCCTGCCATCGTTGCCTACGCGATGCTCAAAGCGCGCAAAGGCCAATTGAGTGAGGCAGACTCGTTCCTTACTCAGAAGAAGAACGAGTTGCCCAAGTCTGCGGCAGTTCTGACGGCGCTCGCAGAGACAAAGTCGTTGGCCAAAGACACGGGCTCTGCACAGTCCCTGGCCTCTGAGGCGCTCAAAATCAATCCCGACTTCAAGCCTGCGATGGTGGTGATCGCTCGAGACTACTACCGCGCGCGCAAGCTCGACCTCGCGTTGTACGCGCTCCAAGGCATTCTGGACGGCTTCGACTCAGACAACCCCCCGCGAGACAAGGACAACGCAGAGGCCTTGTTGATCCGTGGCTTGATCTTCAAGGAGCAAGGACTTCGCGCAAAGTCGATCAGTGAAATGGAGAACGCTCTGCGTGTTCGACCTGATCTCGTTGAGGCGCGGGTGCAGTTGGCCACTTACTACCTGCAAGCAGGTGACTCTGCCAAGGCTCGTCCTGTGATTGAGGGCGCGCTCCGCTTTGACAACGAGAACGTACTTGCGCAGCTACTGCTTGGGGATTGCTACCGACTTGAGGGCAAACCAGCTGAGGCGAAGACGCGGTTTGACTACGTGGTCAAGCGAGACGCTTCGTTGCCGCAGGTGCACTACAACCTTGGATTGTTGTATCTTTTTTCTGCCAACGTTCCCGGCTTCACGCCCGTACAACAAATCGATGCTGCCAAGGCCTCGTTCACCAAGTACCAAGAGCTCCGTCCCTCAGGTACTGCCGACGACTCCGATGAGTTGCTCAATCGAGTGAAGCTCAAGCGCGGCGAACTCGAAGCGGCAGCTGCCGCGGCACAGCCGACGCCTCCCGCGGCTGCGCCCGCACCCACCGAGACAAAGCCGGCGGAAGAAAAACAACCGACTGAAGCCAAGGAGTAAGGGCCATGAAGCTCACCATTCGCAATATTTCGCTGGCCGTAGCAGCTCTCTCCGTCCTCTTTCCAGCCGTTGCCTCAGCGCAACCCAAAGAGGGTCGCGGTGTAATTACGCTGGCCGAGGTCACGATAACTGGCCGCATTCAGAAGCCGATTGCGGCGCTTGACGTCTCTCGCATTCAACCGAAACTGACGCTTGCTGAGCTGCGCCAGCCCTTCCTGGAGCGAATCGAGAAGGCCATTTATCGCGATCCGTTTTGACGGGCTTATTCGCTGGGCTCTCCCTCGTCACGACGGGCTTCCTTTGGTGGCGCGCCAAGCGAGATGCTCGCGTGGTCCTCCAGGCTTTGAGTCCGGCTGCCACGCAGTTGGCAGCTCAGCTCAGGCGAACAGCTCCCAAGGAACGGCTGGAGCAAGCTGTTCGGCTTGTCCAAGCGGGGAGTTGGGAGCACGCGTTGGTTCGAGCCGCTTCGGTCGCCGACCCACTTGAGCGCCGAGAGGCTTTGAGCACCTGTCTCGACGAAGCCTCCGATCGGTTGACCGTCTCGGAGGTAGCCAGGGCGCTTCCGCGTATTCAGGGCTTGCTGGCTGCGTTCTTCACCGTTGGCGGCGTCGCCCTCTCCACCCTACTGGAGGCGTTCGTGGCCGCGACGGCGGGGCTTGCCGGTACAGTGGCCGTGTCGGTAACCGTGCAATCCGTTGCCGCGACAGAACAGCAACAGCGGCGTACGGTCGACCAACTGGTAAAACTCCTGGACCCTGAGTCGTTACCTCCCTGAACGTCTGACGCCGCGGAGTTTACGTCCCGTCGCTGGACCGAAATCGATTCGCTGTGTACTCTTCAGGAACTTTTCTAAACCGCCGTCGTCCATAGCCGAACTCGCGCGCGTTTGTTCGGTATCGGAGGCCCTCCTTATGACGCAGTCAAATCCAGCTCCTCAACACTCTCCGCAACGTCCAGGTCAGATGACCGCGACGATGCGCGCCGTTTCGGCTGCTGCCGGTCCCAAGGTTTTGCGGATTGGGCTTGTCCAGGGCGGAAAGGTGATCGAGGAGCGCGTCATCAAGCAGCGCACTCATGTCACCGTAGGTCCAAGCGAGAAGGCGACCTTTGTGTTGCCAACGAAGACGTTGCCCCCAACGTTCAAACTCTTTGAGCTCGTGGGGCAGGACTACTGCTTGAACTTCATCGATTCGATGACGATTCGCGTGGCGCTCAAGACCGGCATTAGCGACCACAACGCTCTCAAGAGCCAAGCTCGAAAGGTCGCTCAGGGGCCAGTTCAGGCCTATCAGATTCCCTTGAACGAAGACGCGCGTGGCAAGGTCGTCATTGGCGAAACGACGTTCTTGTTCCAATTCGTGACGCCTCCGCCGGTTCAGCCTCGGCCGCAGCTGCCAGTGTCCGTTCGCTCAGGCGTCGAGGTGGATTGGAGCATCACCGTTATCGCGGCGTTCAGCTTCCTCCTCCACTTTCTCGGCTTCGGCGGTGTCTACTCCGATTGGATGGACCCGGTCGTCACCAATGACTTGGACATCTCCCAGATCATCGACAACGTGAAGAGGCTTCCGCCGCCTCCAGTCCAGGAGCAGAAGGAAGAAAACGTTACCGAAGCCACCACCGCTACCGCTGCTGCAACCACCGAGGCCGCTCCCAAGGCTGCAGCCGCTGCACCGAAGGGTGCAGCAGGTCCGGGCAATGCGGGCAAGCCTGGCAGCATCAGTGAGGCTCGTGCACAACAAATCAGCAACGAGCTTGCGTCGATGGACGTGGCCATGCTGGCGACTATCAACTCTCAAGGTGCATCAACCGATCGCGTGTTGACGCAAGGTGAAGTGCCGTTCGATCAGCTCAACAAGGCTGCCGCTGATGGCTCTTCGGCTGGTCGCGGCAACATGAGCGGTCTCAATCTTGGCGGAGGTCAGAACGGTTCGTTCACTCCCGGCGGTGGCGGCGGCAACGGGTTGGCCGGCCTGGGCAACAAAGGCTCTGGCGACTCTGCACCTGCGGCTGGTTCTGCCAAAGCGACCAAGGGCCCTGTGGGCAACGCTTCAATTGGTGGAGCCGCAGTCTCCGGCGGCTCGGTGGCAAATGCCTCCTCCGTCGTTGCTGGAATGGCAGCCGGTTTCCGGCGTTGCTACAACCGTGGCCTCGCCGAGGACCCCAACATGAAGGGCAGTGTTCGCATCACTGCGAAAATTGGCCCCAACGGCGAAGTCTTGGGCGCCTCACCTTCAGGAGGTGGCGGTCTCTCGGGGACAGTTACAGGCTGCGTTGCCGCTCGCGTTCAGAGCGCCCAGTTTGCTCCACCGGACGGTGGCGGCGCTACGATCGTCATTCCCGTCTCTTTCCAGCCGCAGTGAGACAATCCCCCTAATGACTGAATGTTGGGTGTGACGTTGGCATCTCAAGTACCGGGCGGTCTTTAAGAAAGGCTGCCCGGGCCTCCGTTGACACCACGGGGTTCTCAGCGTTAACCTGCAGTCCCCTCGGAGGGCATCTCATGGATCGAGTTCGGACGCTTCGCCTCGCAGCAGCCACTCTCTTTATCCTCGCCGTTGGTCAGGGCGTTGCCGTGGCGCAGTCGCCCACCGCTGCCCCGCCTGTCGACGCGTCGGCTGGAGTTGCCAGGCAGGTGACGTTGAGCCCGGCGGAACAGGTCCGCGAGGCGGATATTTACCTCGCCCGAATGGATCAGACACGTGCGTCTGTTCGTCGGCAGCTCGAGGAGGCGCGAGCCGCTCGTGACGTCGTGAAGACGCTCTGCCTCAATGATAAGCTGAATCAGCTTGACGTCGCGATTCGCTCGGGACGCGAGCGAACCGAGAGCCTCCAGGCTGCGGCGAAGGGTTCCGACACCGACCTGTCGAATCACGAGTTCACCATCCTGACCGTGCTCAGGCAGCGTTCGGACCAGTTGGCCATTGAGGCGAACCAGTGCGTTGGCCAAGAGGTCGGCGTCGTGGGTGAATCGGCTGTAACCTCAACCGTCGACCCGAACCTTCCCACGGAGGATCCGTCGTACTATCCAGGCTTTGAGAGCGTCGTTGAGCCGCCGGGTTGCGCGAGCTGCGTTGGCAACTAATTGAGCTGAGCCCATGGCTTCAGACGGGTCGCAGCATGGGGGTGTTGCGAGTCGGTGCGAAGGCTTCCTAACTTTGGACGCATCGGATGGCGTACCAATGATGCTTCGCCTTTTGCACCGAGCCTGTTAGAGTCCCACCCCGCCTCACTCCTGATGAGTGCTGAAGAACTTAGCGAGCCTCCTGGATGAACCGAGCACTTCTCTTATCGTCAACCCTCCTCGTGTTAGGTGTGTCTGGTGTTGCGCAGGCGCAGTCCCCTGCCTGGCTCGGAGATCGTCGCTACACTGAGGGCCGCGGAATCGAGGTTGGAGATTTCGAACTCCACCCGGGCGTCGCAGCGGAGCTGGGTTACGACACAAACTTCTTCCGGCGCGCGGATGAGGAAACGCCGCTTGGCGCCATGCGTTTCCGGCTCACGCCCTCCTTCTCGATCTCGACCTTGGGGGCCCAGCGGCGCCCAGACAGCCCGCCTCCGATCGTTGCTTTTCGGGCTGGGATTTTTGCTACCTACGATGAGTTCATCCCGGTAAGCGGCAACGACGCCGAGAAGTCGCAGCTCTCCGAGAATCGGAACGTCGGGGGACGAGTCGATTTCAACCTCGACTTCGCACAGGGGCGTCCGGTCTTCGGGAACTTGCACGGCGGTCTCTCTCGCAAGATCGAGCCGAGCAACGCTGGTGTTCAAGCAGCGAGCTTCAATCGCTTGATTCCTGATGGTGGAGCTGAAATCGGCTTTGCTCCGGGTGGTGGGCTATTCGACTGGCGAGTTGGCTACAACTTCACTGGCACTTTTTTCGAGTCGGACACCGCAAACCAGCTCAACAGCCTCACGAACGAGATCTCGACGCGCGGCCGGTGGAGGTTCCTCCCGCGTTCGGCGCTCACCTTTGATGGGCGGTTTGGCTTTACTACCTTCACGGCGCCAACTGACAAGACGGACTCGCATCCAATGCGCGCGCGCCTGGGCTTCAACGGCCTCATCACCAACTCGTTCGCGCTGTTGGTGTTTGGTGGCTGGGGCGCAAGCTTCTACACCCCCACTCCCCAACCTGACTTCGACAGCTTTATCGGCCAGGCCGAGGTCAAGTGGTTGATTACACCTGCCGCTTCGACCGACCCGGCGGCGGCATCACTTTCCCTCTCGTCGCTCGCGGCGGGCTTTACGCGTGACTTCTCGGACTCGTACATCGGTACGTACGAGGAGATCAATCGCGGTTACCTGAAGTTCTCCTACATGTTCGCTGGGCGCTTCCTCCTGGTGGTGGACGGCGGCGTTGCGGCTGTGGTTCGTCCGCAGATCGACTCGCTTGGGCTTGATGCCGGGACGATGATTCGGATCGATCCTTCAATCTTTGGTGAATACCGCTTCCTCGACTGGCTTGGCGTGAATGCCACCGTTCGGTACGACACGAACATTACCGATCAAACGGTCACAGTCGGAGATACGAATGAAGCGCTTCAATGGCAGCAGTTCCAAGCATACCTGGGCGTGCGAGCCTTCTGGTGACCTGACCCGGCCATTGGCCGTACCGGGCCTCTGGTCGGTCTTGAGGCTTTGCCTTCTCGCCTGGTTGCTGTTGTTGTCGGCGTGCGTCTCGGGCCCTGTGCGGCCGCCGGATCTTCCTTCGCCGGTGGACGGGACCACCCTCGGCGTCGGTGATGAACTCGAGATTCGCATCGTCGGCGCTCGGCTTGCGGGCTCCAACGAACTGCCGAGCTCCTACAAAGTCGCTCCCGACGGCACGGTGAACCTTCCTTTCATTGGCGCCACGGTGATCGCTGGGTTGGAGCCAAACGAAGTTGAGGGCACCGTTCGCGAGAAGCTGATCTCGGGCGAGTTCTACACGGACCCGAAGGTCAGCGTGTTCGTGAAGGCGTACTTGTCGAAGCGGGTGAACATCATCGGTCAGGTGAAGAAGCCCGACAGCTACCCGATGGAGCCTGGAATGGGTCTATCGAAGCTCATCTCGATGGCGGGTGGGTTCACTGAACTTGCAGATGAGGATCGAGTCACCATCCGTCGCAAGACGAAGAGTGGCGTCAAGATCGCCACCGTCAGCTACGACGACATCCGGGACGGCCTCATTCCAGAGGTTCAGTTGCAGTCGGGCGACTACGTCGAAGTGTCGAAGAGCGCGCTCTAAACGCTGCGTAAAGAACCTGGCTGCGCCACGGTTCGATTCGTGGTGAAACCGAGTTGATGGGTGGGAGGAATCGCGCCGGCAGGCTGATTCCTCCCTGTTCGGTCAGTTCTTGCGAGCCAGGTCCCAATGCCGAACACCTTCGGCGTCCATGGTGGGCTCGCTGATTTTGAGCATCCCAAGAGCGACTTCCCGCACGCGGCTGTCGCGGTCCTGCTGAAGCCGAATGCGGTCGCCATCGCTCCCAACCACGGTGCAGGGGCCGAAGGTGAAGTGGTTCACGCGGTCTCCCTCTTCGGGGTAGGTCTCCTCCAACCAGCCGTCTTTCTTGCCTCGCTTGGGCGGGACGACGGCTCCACCGGGATAGCTGGCTTTTGCCTTGTTGGCGTCTTCTTCCGGTTCGCGGAGCGCGCGCACTTCTTCGCGAACCTCGGCTTCGGGCTCGGGCTGACGAACGGGTGGCGGGGTGATGATCGGGGAGGAGTTGGTCATTTGTGTTGGGGCTGAGGCGGTTACTTCAATGGGTAGCGAGACGGGAGAAGGGCGAGCGCCGACGGCAACGGTTGCAACCGAAAGGACGCGACACGAGACGTCTTTGGCTGCGGCTTTGGTTAGCTGCCCAGCGACGATCTCCGAGCCCGCTGAACCAGCGCGTGCGAGCAGCACGGTGGCCCACTGCGAGATGGCAAGGCAGGCTCGAAGCTGAACCAAGTCCCACACGCCGTAAAGAGCACGCTCCTGGCGAACCCCGTCCACCAGCTGTTGAACCACAGGAGATTCCACGACACCGAAGCCCTCGACCCAAGCCGACTCCGGCTCCTGCGCAAGGCAGTCGGCGACGAAACTCGCGACGTCTTCTCCGTTGTTGAGGTGGGTGGTGAAGGTGGTCGCGGGTTCGGGCTGCTGCATTGTTGTCGGTCTACTCCGATTCAGAGTCGTCTGGGGCAAATGCGACGTCGAGATGGGCGCCTTCTGTGCGTGAGCCGGCTGGGTCTCCCGCCACGGCCGCGATGGCGCGTTCGGCGATGCCCTCTTTCATCAGCGCGCGTTTGAAGGCCAAGGCGCGAGCACTACCGAGGCGCTCGCCTGCAGCGTCATTGCGGCGATCGCCGTAGCCTTCAATCACGATTCGCGTTGGGTTCTTCTGCGCCTTCGCCAAACCCGCGACCACCTTGGCGAGCTTGGTCAAGGCTGGGGTGAGCTCGGAGCGGCCTGGCGCAAACGCTGGGACGTCGGTGAACTCGAAGGCGTTGTTCTTTAGTTTGGCGAGGCTCTTGGAGTTGGCCTCGGGGCAGCCGTCTTCGTCTTGCACGCCGTCGAGCGTCTCAGCGTCGTTCGGACAGCGGTCCACGGGGTCCAAAACGCCGTCCAGATCGTTGTCGGGATCGGCACAGCCGTCCTCGTCTTGGAACGAGTCCTTGTCCTCGGGCTCGCGCGGACAACGGTCTGCGCCGTCGGGGATGCCGTCACGATCATTGTCCCCTTCGGGACAGCCGTCGTCATCTTGGAAGCTATCTTTGTCCTCGGCGTCCTTCGGGCAGAGATCCTTGCCGTCGACTACGCCGTCCTTGTCGTTGTCCGGATCGGGACAACCGTCCTCATCCTCGAAGCCGTCGAGATCTTCGCGATCATTGCGGCAGGCGTCCACGTCGTCGGGGATCTCATCGAGATCATCATCGAGGTCGGGACAGCCGTCTTCATCTTGGAAACCGTCGGTGGTCTCGGCGTCGTCACGGCAGCGGTCTGCGCCGTCCAGGATGCCGTCTTTGTCGTTGTCCGGGTCGGGACAGCCGTCTGCGTCTTGGAAGCCGTCACGGTCTTCCGCCTTGTCGACGCATTGGTCTTCGCGGTCGAGCACGCGGTCTCCGTCACTGTCGATCCCGCGCGGTGCGTAGCCGAACGCGCCGACTACGCGCAGTTGAGGCGAGGTCGCGCTCGAATCGGTGAAGGGGATGCCCGTTCCGGCGCCGGCCTGAAAGTAGATGTCCCCCGCGAGAAAGGGCGCGATGCGAGCCGAAGCTAGCCATTCTCCGGGAACGAGCGCAGCCGCCTCATCGCCTTGCGCAACCAGGCTCGGCAGCGCGATGGCCTCGGCGCTGAAGGAGAGACCAAGCGGCTGGTAGACCTCGACGTTCGCCCCGAGCGTGATACCGAGTTGGGTGCCGAAGACCACGTTGGCCATGGCCTCCTCCGGCCGAATTCGCCCTTCAACGTCGAGCTTGGCTTCAAACGGTGGCAAACGATACGAAGCGCTGACGGCCGGATTGAAGGTCCCGCCGCGGACGCCAGCAAACTGCGTCTCATCACCGAGCGGCATGCTGAACTCGAAGCGCGCGACCAGGCCGAGGCCGGAGGCGTCTGCCGTGCGCTCTCGCTGAAGAAACGCGTAGCCGAAACCAAAGCGCGGGTCCCGCAAAACGCTGCGCGTGAGCTCCTGGTCAGAGCCGAGGTACGCAGCGTAGCCAGCGCCGTCCTGGTAGAAGGTCACCGGCAACGCAGCCGTCAACTCCAGCTTGTCTGTCACACCCAGCGCAAAGGCGAAGGTGGTGGTCAGCAGGTTCTCAACCACGTAGACCTCACGTGGATCGGCGTCTGCGCCAAACGCGAGCAACACGAGCGGCCTTCTCGAGTAGCTCGTCGAAAGGCCGAACGCGGCGCTGCCCTCGGGCGTGGTAACGCCGCCGCCGCCCGTCAAAAACAGCGAATTGCCCGGCTTGACCCAGACTTCATCGATGTCGATACAGGTCGAAAGCGTTGATGCAGGAGCACATTCGGCCGCCTCCAGGGCCAACGAATGGCCCATCGCAGCTGTAAACGCCATGAGCCCGACCGGAGCTCTCAACCGAAACGGCATTGAACCCAGGTGGTAGCAAAGTGTGCGGCGGTGAGCTATCTGCAAACGCCGAAAGCGATGGTTCTGTCTCACTCTTCGCCACTTCTGCTGGCTTCTGGGTCCCCCCGGCGGCGCGAGTTGCTCCAGTTTGCGGGCGTGCCGGTGCGTGTGGGCACCATATCGGCGGACGAATCCTTGCTCCCGGGGGAGGCTTGGGCCGTCTACCTGGACCGCGTCGTGGGCGCCAAGCTGGAGCAGGCTGAGCAGCTAAGCTCTCAGCCCGAGCATCGCGATTGCCCGGCCGTGTTGGTGGCCGATACGGTGGTCGTGGTGGACGGAGCGGTCCTCGGCAAGCCCGTCGATGCGGTGGACTCCGCGCGCATGATTCGGCTTTTGTCGGGGCGCGATCACGAGGTTTCAACGCGCTTCGCGTTACATGCTCGCGATGGTGAGACGCTGGCTCGCACGGTTACCACCAAGGTGACCGTGCGCACGCTGTCTGAGCTCGAGGTGGCGAACTACGTCGCTTCGAAAGAAGGCGATGACAAAGCGGGCGGCTACGCGATTCAAGGCGGCTTTTCGTTTGCGATTCGCAGCATCGCCGGGTCGTACGCTTGTGTCGTAGGCCTGCCGATTTGTGAGGTGGTGGAGGGCCTCCAAGCGTTGCGGCTTTGGTCTGCGTGACTGCGGCGGAGCGAAGGCGTGGGCTGCGCTTCGCCGCGATCTGTTGTCTCGTCGGCTTGGTGCTGCGGCTGGGCTTTGCCGTTTGGGGCTACCACCGATTTCCCCCCGTTGCAGACGGCTTCTACTACCATGAGCACGCTGTGCGTTTGGCCGAGGGCTTGGGCTACTCGACCGACAACGCGGACGGCAGCTCGCGCGCGGTAGCCCACTACCCCGTCGGGTACCCAGCGCTGCTTGCGCTGGGGTACTGGAGCGTGGAGCGCGCGCCCGGCGTGGGCATGCTGATGAACGCCCTCGTCGGTGGGGCTTTCGCGGCGTTGCTGTTGTTTGCGTTCGCGAGGTCGAGCCAACCCAGCGCAGGATGGCTCATTGCGACCAGCGTGGGCTGGGCGCTGCACCCGGCGTTGCTCCTGTACACGCCGGCGCTGATGACCGAAGCGTTCACGGCCGCGCTTTATGCGGGTGCGCTGGCGTTGTTGTTCTTCGCGCTGCGTCGGCCGGCGCTCAGCAGCCTGACGTTGCTGGGGCTCTTGGGCGGTGTGGGAACGTTGGTGAGACCGCAGTTCCTCCTGTTTTCGTTGGTCTGCACAATTCTCCTCATTCTTTTTTCAGAGGGCTCGAGGCGCGCGCGTTGGTTGCGAGGGACGCTGCCGCTCGTGGTGTCGTTGGCGGTGGTGTTGCCGTGGACGTATCGGAATTGCGAGCAGATGGATCGCTGTGCGCTGGTGAGCATGAACGGCGGTTGGAACCTACTGATCGGCACTAACGCGGAGGCGCTCGGTACGTGGGCGGAGGTCGTTGTCCCGGACGAATGCAGCACGCTGACCGTCGAGGCCGAGGTGGACCTTTGTTTCGAGCGCGTGGCCGAGCGTCGCATCGCTGAGGCGCCGGGCGCGTACGTGGCGCTGATCCCGAGCAAGTTGAGCCGTACCTTCGACTACGCAGGCGCCGGCCCTTGGTATTTGAACGCGTCGAACCCGGAGGCGTTTCCCTTCTCGGCGAAGCTTGTTGCAGGCGCGCTGGAGACGCTGTGGATTCGGCTCTCGTTGATGGTGGGCCTCGCGCGCTTGGGGGCGGCGCTGCGCATCGGCACGGCGATGCAACGCTGGGCTTTGGCGTTTGGTCTGTGCGCGATCCCATGGGCGACGCCAGCCGTGCTCCTGTTTGGCGTGCTGGCGCTGCTCCCGCTGCTGCTGAAGAAGCGGAGGGATGCCGAGGCTGTGTTGCTGTTCGCTGCGGGCGCGTTGGTGCTGCTCACGGCGCTGACCCACGCTGTGTTTTTTGGAGCGGGGCGTTATGCGCTGATGGTGCTGCCGGCCTTTGCTGTGGTGATGGCGTTTGGCGGCCTGCGAGACGCCGCTCAAAATGAGGCTGATTCAAGGGTTGGTTGAAGAAGAACGGCAACCCTTTTGACAGAATTAGCGATCCGCCCGATGATGCGCCGCATGGCCCTCATTGAGACGGAAGAAGCCGCCCGCCGCCTAGCTCGCGCGATTGCCAGCGACCTCTCGCTCTACAACGAAGACAAGATCAAAAAAGGCATCGAAGAGGACAACCTCTTCTCGAACCTTGCGGAGGAGATCGAAGAGGGGCGTGCGCTCTACAAGAGCCGCGTTTCAGCCGATCTTTATCACCGGAATTTCTACGATCGGGCGCTGGTGGACATCCTGATCAAGTCCAAAGGCCACGTAAAATCCAAGGTTTGGTGAGCCTAAACTGAGCGCAGCTTGCTGGCCTGCTCACGCAAGTAGCGCATGGCCTCGGCTTCGTCGGTGAAGGTTTTGACTTCGCCTAGCGCGTGAGAGGCGAAGCGGTTGGCTTGAAGCCTCCCCACCGCTGTTGCGAGCAGTACGGCGCGCGCGGCGAAGCGGGCGCTTAGGCGAGGGACTGCCGCAAGTAGCGCTTTTTCGAGCGCCTCGTCGCGCACCATCGGTGCAAGGCGCATGTCTTGAAGCACCACCAGGCCCGCGCGCTCGCGTAGTGGCACCGAGAGCTGGAAGTCGGCAACGACGGTCTCAAGCGTCTCTGGCGTGAGGGCGTTGGCCGTGCAAATGAGCCTGACGATCCTGCTCTCGCGGTCGATCTCGACGCGACCGAAGGCGTTCTCCCTGACTTCGAGCTGACTCATCGCGATCTTTTGATCTGGGCGGGCGTCTTGCGCAAGGAGCTTGTTTCGGCTGTTGCCGCGGCCGTGCGTTCGCGAGCGACGGTGAGCGCGTGCTCGAAATCGGCCGGCGGCGGGCGCTCGAAACGAAGCTTTTTGCGCGTTCGCGGGTGCACGAAGCCGAGTACTTGGGCGTGCAAGGCTTGCCTGCCAAGGGCCTCGCCCAGTGCACGAATGGCCGGATCCTTCGGTCGGCCGCCGTAGACCGGATCACCAAGGATGGGCGTGCCCGAGCGCTCTGTCAGATGGACGCGGATCTGGTGGGTGCGGCCCGTTTCGAGCGTGCAACGTACGAGCGTGAGCCCGTTGAGCTGCTCGAGTACGGCGACATGCGTAATCGCCCTGCGCGGGGTGCCGGTGGGCCGCAGCGAGGTGAAACGAAGGCGATCCGTCTCGTGACGGCCGTGCGCTGTGTCATAGGTTGCGGGTTGCGCGGCCCCGACCACGAGCGCGACATACTCACGGTCGATGCGATGTTGTTGGAAGAGCTCCTTCAGCTTCTCGCGGCTGGCGACCTTCTTGGCCACCACGAGCAGTCCGCTAGTGCCTTTGTCGATGCGATGGACGATGCCGGGCCGGGTGCAGTCCTCCAGCGTGCCTTTGTCGAAGCCGCCGCGCGCGAGTAGCCCATGAATCAGCGTCTTTTCGCGGTGGCTCTTGGCGGGATGCACGACCAAGTGCGCCGGCTTGTGCACCACGACGAGATCGTCATCCTCGTACACGACGTCGATCACCACGCTGGGATCGGGAATCAGGTCGCTCTGCTGATCGGCGACCGGGCGCACCACGAGCTCGTCCCCGGCTCGCAACAACGATGAGGATTTGAGGGCTTGGTTGCTGCGTGTAACCAGGCCCTCTTCACACCAACGCTGAATGCGCGCTCGCGATACGGCGAGCCCGCGAGCCTCGAGCGCGAAAGCGACGAACTTGTCAGCCCGCTCTCCGTTGGCGACAACCAGGAGAGCGATGGGCTCGTTAGTAATCGTCGCCGTCGTCGGCGTCTTCACCGGTGCCCAACTCAGGATTGAGAGCGAGATGGGACTCGAGATCCTCGAGCCGTTGGGAATCCGTCAGCTCGATCACGCCGGCTTGTTCAGCGATGTAGAGGTCAAAGGCTGTGTAACGCGGCCAGAAGCGAACCAACGTGTCCTCGTGCTCAGCGCCCAGGATGATGAGCTCGCCGTCTCGGCGGGCCTCTCCCAGATAGAGCGCGTGCCACGGGTGGCGCGGCCGGTTGGGCATGCGCACCAACTTGGTGCGGATGCGCGAGTCCGTCCAACCCAACTCCGTCTTCGACTCGGCCAGCTTGCGCACGCTGGTGAGACGCGGCTTGGGAGCGGCGGCGGAGCTGCCAAAGCGGGCGCGACCGTGGAAACCCTTCCCGAGCGAGGCAAACGTGAAGTCGAAGGAGAGGAAAGCACGCAACGTTGGCGGAAGCTCCACCATCAACCGCGACTCGAGCGTGTCGAGTGCGGCGCGGCCGGCGCCCACGGGCGACTCTCCGCCTCTCTTGGCGATGCGCGCCTTCAGAGCGGTGATCGTGTGTTGGACAAGCGGAAGGCCGCGTTCGACGGTCTGCATGATTGCGTCTTTTCTGGCGGCCGCGCGCCTTGCGCACGAGCCCTAAAGAAACCCTACACGAAGGGGGCTAGCATGGTGTGAGCGAAAAGTTCAAGCGTATTCGTTCTAGCGCCCCGAGAGTTCTTACGAAGAACTGCGGGGTGAAGCAGTGGCTAGCAGCTTGGGGTTCCGGAGGCGAAGGAGAAAGAGCGCCACAAAGCCCAATAGCACTGCGAACCAAAGCGTCCCTAGCCGCGCGAGCAACATTGCAGCTGTTGCAGTGGCCGAAGGTACGCCTCCAAGGCCGACCATGCTCTCCTCCAAAACCTTTTCGGTGACGCCCAGTCCACCGGGCACCGGCACTAACGCCCCGGCCAGCGTCGCCGTGGCGTAGAAGAACGTCGCGCGCAAAACGTCGAGCGAAGCCCCAAACCCGCGCAGTAGCAGGAAGACGCCCACGCCTTCGAGCGCCCAGCCGACCAGGGAGAGCAGCGTGGGAACCAACAGGTGCCGCGCACGGGTGAGTTCGCGCACGCTGTCGAGCGCGGAGGCGATCTTCGGCGTGAGCCGCGCAAAGATCGGCCCGAGGCGAAAGGGCAGGTGCGAGAGCAACGCGAGCAGCCTTGAGCCAAGGCCGGGGATGGCCACGAAGCCGAGCAATGAACCCACGACCACGGCGCCCGCAGCTGCCCACAGAGCTCCTCCGGGGAAGGCCGAGGAGCCGATGGTGATGAGCATGATCATGCCGATCAGATCGGTGATGCGCTCGGCGAAGACGATGGGCGCCGACTTCTCGACCGGGACGTCACGCAGCTCGCGCAGCACCCAGGACTTGAAGACTTCCCCCACTTTGCCCGGGGTCACGGTCAGCACGAAGCCGGAGAGAAAAATCAGAAAGCTCTCGCCTTTGGGCACACCGCGAATGTTCAGAACGCTGAGGTAGTACTCCCACTTGATGAAGCGCAGGCAGTAGTTGATGAGCGAGAGGCCGCAGGCCGCCGCGAACGCCCACCAATGAAAATACCTAAGTTCAGCTGCGACTTTATCGAAGCCACGCAAAGCAACCAGCACGCCGTAGACGACCACCCCCAGCAGCATGCCGAGGAGCAGTCGCTTGCCCATCGAGGAGGCCCCTTGTTCGCTCTGGCTCATCCTTCAACGCGAGGGCGGTACCGAGGGCGGCGGCGGTCGGAAGGAGCTGCGTGAGGAGTTTGGAGCGAGGTCGCGTTTGCGACCCCATACGCGAAAGGCCAGATAGACCCCGATCGCGAGAGCGACGACCAGCGCGACCGCCGAGACCTTGAGCAAGTCCTCCGGCTCGGCACCGCGGCCGCCGCCTCGTAGACCCAGCGTTAAGTCAGTCGTCTCGCTCGTCTGCACGGCGTGCTTCTAACGGCCAAGCCTGCGAGCCGCAAGTCACCGCGCTGTCACCCTTTGGTCAAGGTCGTTCGTTTAAGCGTTTTGATCCGAATTTAAGGCCTCGATTCCGCTCGCCCGGCCTATCGTTGGCTCGATGCGATTGAACCACCGAATCCTAGGGTTGCTTCTACTCGGGATGGCCACCTCGTGCGGCCGCGCTGCGCTCGATCTTCCGGTGGATGAAGACGGCGGAAGTGGTGGTGGCGCCAACGGGCCGGGAGGCGGTGGCTCTGGACCCGGTGGTGGGCCTGTGGGCGGCGGGCCCGGGCCAGGAGGCGGACCGGTTGGTGGTGGGCCTGTGGGCGGTGGACCTGTCGGTGGTGGGCCGGGCTGCATCGTCGCCTCCGAATGCGAGGACTTCGACGCGTGCACCTCCAACCTCTGCAACAACGGTGAGTGCAACTTCCCCGAACGCGACGACGACCAGGACGGCTTCGTTGCAACTTCCTGCGGTGGTCCCGATTGCAACGACCTCAATCCTCAGGTCTCGCCCATTCAGCCGGAGAACTGCTTCGACGGTTCGGACAACGATTGCAACGGCGTGGAAGACTGCTCCGACCCGGCCTGCTTCAACGTGCCCAACTGCGGTTGCACGCCGGTGGCTGAAGATTGCAACAACGGCCAAGACGACGACTGTGACGAGATCGTCGATTGCTTCGACTCGCAGTGTGTCGGTACGCCGGCCTGCGGCTGCGCTCCTTCCGAGGCGGGCTCCTGCTTCAACGGCTTCGACGAAGATTGCGATGGCGCCTTCGATTGTGATGACTCCGACTGCGCCTCCGAACAGCAGTGCCAGTGCCTCAACAACTTCGAGGATTGCTTCGACGGCAGCGACAACGATTGCAACCTCTTGGTGGACTGCGCTGATCCGAGTTGCCAGGGCGTCTTCCCGTGCGCCTGCGTCCCTCCGGGGTCGCCTGAAGTCTGCGGTGACGGCTTCGACAACGACTGTGATGGTTTGCCCGATTGCGCCGACCCCAATTGTGCGGCCTCCCCAACTTGTCAGAACTGTGAGCCGGAGATCTGCAACGACGGCATCGACAACGACTGCGACCTGATCATCGATTGCGCGGATTCGGCCTGCGTTTTCGCGCCGGGCTGCGAGGCGGTGGCTGAGATCTGCAACAACGGCCTCGATGATGACGGCGACGGCAACGCTGATTGCCAGGATGAAGAGTGCGCCAATACCCCTGTATGTCAGCAAGCCCAGGCTAACTGCCTATCGCCCAAGTTGATTGGCGGCTCGGGCAGCTTCTTCGGTGACACCACCGGCAACGTGAGTGAGACCAAGGGCGCTTGCGGCGGTGACGCCGGTGAAGCCGTCTTCTTCTTCGTGCTCAACGAGCCTTCGTTCGTGCATCTCGATTCGAGCGGCACCTCCTTCGACTCGACGCTTTACGTCCGCACCGGCGCTTGTAACACCGGGCTCGAGATCGGCTGTGATGACGACAGCGCCGGCGCGCTCGCGGCCAACCTCGACTTCACCATCCTCTATCCGGGGACCTACTTCGTCTTCCTCGACGGCTTCACCGTGGACCCCAACCAGGGCGCCAACGAGGGGCCGTTCCAGCTCAACGTGGACATCGTGCCGAATCCCCCCGAGCTTTGTGGAGACGGGCTCGACAACGACGGCGACGTGTACGTGGATTGCGCCGACCCCGATTGCACGACCACTGCGCTTTGCTTCAATTGCAACGGCGGTCTGCCGCCGGAGCCCGAGTTCGCGCCAACGCGTTGCACCGACGGCGCTGACAACGACTGCGACGGCACCATCGATTGTGGCGATGAAGATTGCAGCGCCAGCGATGTCTACGTCACCGAGTGTTGCAACGGCATCGACGAGACCGGCAACAACGTGATCGACGACTTCAACTGCCGCTGCGCCAACACCAGCGAGTGCGCCAACAACCAGATCTGTTACGACCATACGGTCAAGGCGTGCGGCCCGCCGTGCACGGCGTTCTTCGGGGACGTATGCCCGTTCATTCAGCCCGGGTCCTTCTGCAACGACGCGACGCAGCAGTGTGAGTTCCCGTAACGCTGACAGCGCGCCAAGCCTAGTGCCCTATGCCGCAATGGTGTAGGGCTGGGAGATGCTGATTCGTCCTCTGCGTGCGCTCGGATTCGTGGCTCTGCTAGCTGCTGGCTGTGATGACGGAGGCACCGGGGGCGGTGGTGGCTCCGCTGGCGGAGAGAATAACACCGGCGGCGGAGGGGGAGGTGTCGTCAACCAGGGCGCAGCGGGGCCCGGGGGCGGTGATGGTGGAACCGGCGGCACCGTTGAGCCGGGGCCGGGCTCGCGTCGGACCATGTCGGGGGATATCACCTGGACGGTAGCGTTTGATGCCACGGCGCAAACCGCTGGCGCCACCGATTGCAGCTACGTTCGGCACTACGAAGGCGTGGAGGACTCGTCACAGCCGTGGTTGTGCCCGTCCTGCGAGGTGATGTTCCGGGCGACGGTCGAGATGACCAGCGGCAAAGAAGACTGCTACTCGCAGGTCTCCGAGTTCGATCCGGCCGAGGAAGAGTGGCTCGGTTACGCCAACGGGGTGATGTATCGCGGCGTTCCGATCACCGCTGAGTTCGGCATGATGACGCTCGCCGGAAACACCATCAGCGCGCAGCACAGCGTCGCTGATCTCGAGGTGATGGCGGGCGGGACCATGTCCTTCGGGATCGCCGGTGAACTTGTGCTCGGGGTGGAAGAAGGGGAGGCGCACCACGGCTTCGTCGCAGCGGAGACCTACACCTGCGGCTGGCCCAAGGCCGATCCGGCTCCGTACACTGGGGACTACTCCATTGTTGAGGGCCAAACCGTGCCCGACGGTGTGTTCCTCGATGGTTGCGGTGAGAATGTCCGCCTCCACGACTTCAAGGGTGCCTACCTGCTGATTGATATGGCCGCTCGGGACTGTCCTCCGTGTCAGGCGATGGCGGGGGAAGAGGAAGCGTTCGTTGCTGATATGGCCGCGCAAGGCATCACCGTGCACGTCATTACCTTGATGGCGCCCTCGCTCAGCGATGTGTTCGGTAAGACGACGAAGGCCATGTTGACCACCTGGACGGAGAACTTTGAACTCACCTCGCCGGTGCTCGCGGACCGCGCTTGGGGCCTTTCGATGTTCATTCCGATCTTCGGCGATGTCGAGACCGGGTACCCCTCGTGGGTGCTGGTGGACCCGGACCTCAACGTGATGGAAACGGGCACCGGCTTTGGTGGTTTTGAGGAGCTCAAGACAAGCATCCTCGCCGACCAGTGAGATCCGGGGCCGCGCTCAATACGGTAGCGGCCCAGTGCAGTAGCGGCCTAATAAGATAACGGTCAGTCGGATAACGGCTCAGTGAAGTAGCGATACTGCTGAGCCGTTGACCGTTAACAGGTGGCCTTGCGTCGTCAGCTCGATCGCGTTGGCTACGACGCTATTGGTCGCTCGGGCCGGCGTAATGTTGCTTAGCGAGAGTTCAACCAGGAAGCTACCGGCATCGAGTTGCTGGTCTGCCCAACTGAAGCCTGCTGATGACTCACCAACGGCAAACAGGCTTTCACCGCCGACGGCCAAGTCGAACACGTCCGCGGTGATGGGTGAAGCGGCCCCGCCCGTCAACTCGTAGCTCCAAACGCAATGGCGGTCTGTCGCGAAGGCGATCAATACGGCGCGGGTATCTCCAGCTGCGACATTGAGCGTTTGGCCGCAGACCGTCGTCGTGCTCGAGGCGGTTGCGGCGACGATCAGCTCGACCCCGTGCACCCGTACGGCCTTCACCTCGAGGTCCGGCAGATCAAGCTCGAAGATCTCTTTGCCATCGAGCGTGAGTGCACCAACGTGATTGAGGTTGGCGTAGCCGATGAGTCCGTCCACATCGAGCGTGCGCCGATAGGAGGATGAGGAAGGCGCGAGGACCGCTATATCGACGTTGGCGGTCTCCTGATTGATGAGCTGCCCATTGCTCGAAAAGACCCTCACTCCCGGCGCTTCGGCCAATACGACTCGATCGACGCCAATCGCTAATTGGCAGGGCTGCTCTGCCGGAACGCTCCAGGCGATGGCGCCGGTCAGATCGCGAAACTGAAGCTCGCCATCGATCACGACCGCCGTCTCTCCGGAGACGCCGCGCGCGAGACAGCCCAATTGGCCTGTAACCTGCTGATCGCTCGTCCCGCCAACCGCGTCGAGGTAGCTCAAGTGCGCTGGTAACGCGACGCCTACGACCGCGAACTCTTGGCCATCAATGTCGGCGAAGGTCCTCGTTCCATCCGGCAGGTTGACGGTCCACTGGGCGTCCGGGAAGACGCCGCTGTTCGCGCCCGTCCCGGTCGCCGAGCTGCCACCGACGTCGCCCGCCGCAGAGGCTGTGCCCCCAACGCAGCCCGACATAAGCAAGAAGAGCGAGAGCGAGCGAACGAGCTTCATGGTCGGTCGAATCTAGCCGGTTCTTCGTCGGCTGCTCAGGCAAAGCGAGCTTCGCCGCCCAGCCTGCTACGCTCGTGTGGTGCATCGGCTCGTTCTGGCCATCCTGCTTGTTTGTGGTTGCCGCTCGCCCGAGCATTCCGATCTCGAAGGCGCGCCCCGCCAGCCTCCTGCGGTAGCGCCCTCGGAGCAGGTCGCGAGCACCAACCTGAGCGCTGCGCAGCCGTCTGCGTCCAGCGCTTCGACCTCCGTTCCGACGACCTCTGCGCCGACGGCTGCTCTGCCGAGCACGCCGCTCGCTGATGCGCCGGCGGGAGCTGTGTACGGCTTCATTCGCGAGCGCGGTGTCTTCCGGTTGGCGCCGGAGCCTGCGCTGGTGGCAGGGCCGTTCAGTGACAACCAATACGACGACCTCGCGCTGACGAAGGACACGGTGTGGGTCGCTTGTTGGAATGGGCTCTTTCGCTTTGCTGGTGGGCAGTGGCAGAAGGTCTCGATCCCGAGTCCGCGAGCGTGGCAGCTGGCCTCGGATGGGCGTCGTCTGTTTGTGCGTTTTGCGGATTTGGGTTGGCACGTGACCGACGACGGCGCGCGGTTTGACAAGGTCGCTTGGCCGACGATCGCGACGTTGTTGCCCGGACCGACGGGGCATTTCGTCGGCGTTGAAGTTGGGGATACGCCCAAGGTGGTGCTCGCGAAGAGCCTCGACCAAGCCTCGCAGAAGAGCGAGCCGATCGCCGCGACGAGCCTCGAGTACAGCGACGTCGACGCGCGTGGAAGGACCTGGCTCGCGACCGATTCGGCGCTGATCGTGCTCGATCGCGATGGGCGGTCGCTCGGCTCGTGGGAGCCCGGAACGCTACCCGGCGTGCGCGGCATCGTTCGGCAGATCGCGGTCGAAGCCGGCGGCCCTGCGCTGTTGCCCGCGCGTTCGAAGGCCGAGTCGTGGGAGTTGCGCGGGGTTGTCGATAGCCACAAATCGCGCAGTGCGCTGGCCGGCGCAACGGTCTCGATTTGTCCGAGCGCGCTCGGGTGCAAAGACGCGCCGCCATCACGCACGACGAAGACCAGCGCCGACGGAGCGTTCCGTTTTGCCGAGTTACCGCCTGGCGACTTTTGGATCACGGTCGAAGCGCCGCCTGGGATCAGCGAGTGCGCTGGTATCTTCCGAGCGGGGATGAAAAGCTTCGTGTCGCTCTCGTCGTGCGAATCGAGCCGGCCTGATGCGCGCGTGTGCGAGGTGAAGACGCTTCAGGTTTGTCGGCCGTTGGAGCGACCGCCGCCGCCGCGTTGAGTCGTTTGCGCATGGTTCGGTTGAAGGACCAGTCTGCGCGCGACTCGGTTTGGCACGCATCACTTCGGTTTCGGCGCCGCCAAGGTGTAGGCCCGCCAACTCGGGAAACACCAACACATCTGCGACTCGTTCACGAGCGCGAAGCGGAGGAGCGCTCCATTCTTCTTCTTCACCTGGGCGAACCAACCGCTGAACTTTTCGATTTTGCCTTCCGCATCGTGCTTCGGCAGCTCGAGCGTGTAGTCGTGCTTCAGGGCCTTCACGTTGAGCTCGCTGGACGCGACCTTGAACACCCGCGTCTTCAGCTTCTTGCGGCGCTCGGCAGGGGTTCCTTCCTCCTGATCGCGGCCCCGCCCGACGACGAAGGTCTTGCGCTCCTTGCCATCGAAGGAGGTGCGCACGAGGCGCATGGTGCTGCAATCATCGCAGGCGTCGGAACCAATGTCGGCCTCAGCCGACCAGAAGCCGTTGGCGTCGTTCCCCAGGGCGATGAACAGATTCCCGGCCCGCGCGAACTCGTCGGCCAGGAAGTTTGCAAGACTCCCAGCGCTTGGCGTCCACATAAGGACGTCCGCGCTCGAGTAGGCGCAGCTACCGTCGCCAGCGTCACCCGAGAGCGGCGTAGCTGCTGCGGGCGTGGCTTCAAACAGGACCGCCAAAGCGAAAACGAAGAGCGAGGCTGCGCGCATTGGGCCTAGACGCTCCGCGCTTGGACGCTATTCCGTAGTCGTCGCGTGAGAATGGGTGCGGACCAACGTCACTGCGGGTCCTTCGTTGCTGCCCACGTGGTACCGAAGTGGCTTGTACCGGTCTATGCTGCGGCGGTGAGGCCTGGCCATCGAGGACCCTCGAGGGGCGCCGCGAAGTGACCTCAGCGCGAGTGACGAATGCTTGATCCTTACAAACCCGCGATCGATGAGGTGGGCCCGGTGCCGACCGCTGCGCCAACCGCGCTGCCTCGATCGTTGAGGCTCGTCGTCCTTCTCTTTTTCCTTCTCGGAGGGCTGGTTCTAGCTGGGGTAGGTGTCATGGGTTTGCGCCTTCGTTTAGGCGCATATGAGCCCGAGTGGACGTTGTGGCATGTTGAGGGCGCAACCTTGCTGCTCTTGTCGTGCACCCTCTGGGCGCCGTCCGGCATCATGTTGGTTGGTAACAAGGACGACTCCCGTCTGCGGCTGGGTCTCTTGGGAGTGACCTTGGTGCTCTTGTGCGCAGCGACGGTGATTCTTGGCGCCCGGGTTGTGAAGCCGGAGCTCTCCGGAGAGAGCTGGAGCTCGAATGCAACCAGCGAGGAGTTGGTGCTCGGAGCCGCCTTCGCGCTCTTGGTTGCTTTGCCGATTGGCCACAAGGCAGCCTTCGAGCCGCGTTTCGGAAGCTGGTCGATTCCCGTGCTGCTGGGGTTGGCCCTGGTCTGTGTAAACCCCGTGCTGCATGACCAATTTCCAGTCCACAACTTCCTTTGGTGCGGCCCGCCGCCGCTCTTGCTCTTTGCGATCTCTGGCGTCGGGTTGGCCGTAAAGCGGCCCACTACGAAGGGCTCGACGGGTTACTTGCCGAGGCTGCTTGCTGCTACCGCGATGCTGGCGGCGGCCGCAGCGGCCGTCCTTGCGACGGAGCTACGCGAAAGCTGGGTGCGGACCGTTCCCCTTGGATACTACTACGATGTCGGCATCAACCATGCGATGGCTACGCTGATCGTGGTTGGTACGATCGCTTCGCTGCTAGCTTGGTCGCAGGAGTTCTTCGGGCGAGACGCGAGCGTGGCCACGGGGCTTGGCGCGGTGATTGTTGCGCTGGGCATGGCCACGACGACGGTTGGATTCTTTGTCCTCGGCCTGCGGGAAACGGCGAGCAATAGCTACCGACCGAACTCTGTGGGCGGCGAGCTCGAGAGCGTCTGCACGATCGCCAGCTGTTTCACAGCGCTGGGCGTGCTCGTGGTGATTGGTGGGCTGGCGCTGGGGCGCGCACCACGCAGCGTTGCAGCTCCCGCAGCGGCATGAACAGCTTGTAGCGTCGATGGTCGCGCCGCGCAGAGGGCGAGCTGCGCGTCTCGTTTGCTCATCGCGTGCCGGCGGGCGCCTTCGGTTGGGCTTCAATCCACTCGAGGCACTGGCGCGCGCGATAGCCGTAGTCCACATCGTTCCGCAACGGCTTGTACAGCTTGGTCGCTTCGTCGAGCTCACCGAGTTCGACGAGACCGCGTGCGATGAGGAAGTCTCCCAGCACGTTCAGGACCGACAAGTGGAGAGGCGTTATGCACGATATCTCGCTGTAATCGTCACCAGGCTCACGAAGTTCGCCGATGGGCCGCAATACCCTACTGGTCATACAAACCCGACCGAGCCTCGACAGCCAAAGCCAAGCTTCGTTGAATTTGTGGTGCGAACGATCCTCGACGATCAGCAGAAAGAGATCCGTCGCAGCGTCGTAGTCCTTCAGGTTGTAGTTAGCGATCGCGAGGTGATACTCGGCGAACTGTCGATTGCCCCCGTCGTCACCGTGGGCTCCCAGCGCAACAGCCTCAAGCGCCACCAAGGCGTGCTCCCAGCGCGCCGCATCGTACATGCGCTTCGCTTGGGCGGCCTGTTCGGTCATTTCACCGAGCGCCGGTGGCTCGCCGGGGCCCGGTTTGTAGGGCTCGTTGCGTTCGTCCTCTCCGGCGTCGAGATCGATCACCTCCGCCTTCCTTGGCTGATACCCGAGCCATGACTGCGCGCCCCAGCGGTTGGGACGTTGCTCCGCAAGCATCGTCTGCTCGAGTGCCGGAAAGAACCTTGTAGCGGTTGCGCCAACGCGGCTCGGGAGCTGCGTGTACGAGCGCGTGCGCGTGCCGCAGGTTGTGGGGAGCGGCTTTCCGCACTCGAGTGAAAGGTAGTAGCTCGGAGCTTCGGGAGGCTCGGCCGGTACGCAGCCTGTTGCGAGCAGCAGGCTGAGCAGAAGGAGGCCCCGGATTGACCGCTTCAACATGAAGCTCGTTGCTGTCGCGCTAACACGTTATCCAGTAGACGCGGTCTATCGTTGAGCTTGCAACGTCAAAGCCCGCTGGCCCTACCCACGCGTTGCAGCGATCCCAGTGTAAGCTGCGAACCACGTCTGCGTTTGAGCTTGCATGCCGACCCGCCGTTGCGTGCCCGTTCTCCTGATCGCCTTTGCGCTTGGTTGCGCGAGCACTTCAACGCGCACACCTCCGGACGGTCCCGGCTCGGGGCCTCCCGACCCCACGGTGGATTCAACCAAGTCGCGCGCCTCGTTCGAGCTTCTTTACGCTCGCGAGGACAACCCGCACTTCGGCAAGCTCGAGCATTTCGATGTTGCGCCGAGCGAGAGCGGCTGGAGCGTTCGAACCCGCTCGGAGCAATGGTTCGTAGGGCACGCCCCGCCTGACGGAGGCGAGAGCGGTAGCAGCAGGTCAACCGCCTGCACGCCGTGGGTACTTGCGAGCACAGCGCTGCAGCCGTTGCTCGACGCCCATTCGGAGACATCGAACAAGGATGCAGTGATTGCCCAGCTCAAGGCCGAACTACTGAAGCCCAATGGCTCTAGCCCGAAGAGCGATCTGACCGACAAGGCGTGCGAGGCGAAGCCGTAGTTGCGAATAAGCGTAGCTGTAAACGCGTGCTGTCGTCGGCCTCGACGCCGTCACAATCGATCGGCTTGACAATATTCGACCTCGGCTCCACCCGCGGCTGTACCCTCCTCCTGCGTCAAGACGATGCGAGTACAAGGAGAACCGATTGAGAGTTTCCAACTTTGTTGCGGTCTGGGCCTTCGCTGTTACTGCTGCCTGTTCCGCTAGCAATTCAACTGGGTCCCCCAGCGCTGGCAAGGCTAGCGCTTCGCCTGAGACCTCGCCTCGCCCTGCGCCTAGCGCTGAGACGACAGCAGCCACAAAGCCCGAGACGACGAGCGTCGAGTGCCCCGCAGTTACGAAGGTCACCGCGCTCGAAACAACAGTCCAGGGTTGGGCGACAACAGGGCCGCACGACGTTGCTGGCTTCACGTTGAGCAGCGCTACCCTCGACAAGGAAGGCAAGAAGCTCACGATCCGCATCGGCAACAAGCTCGTGCCGCTCGGCCAGCTCGTCAAGGGTGACGGGATCGTGGAGATCACCATCCGCGAGCAGGACAAACCCATCGCTCCCGGCGTCTACCGAAGCGGCTCAGCCACCTTCGGGAAGGCGCATGCCGACACGAGCTTGTATGCCGAAAAGCAGGCGATCGGCTGGGCCCTCGAGGGTAGCGTGAAGCTCGTCAAGATGTCCGACGGGAAGGTCTGCGGAACCTTCGATATGAAGGGTGAGTTTGAAGATGGGCACAAGCTCCAAGGTGCCTTCGTCGCTGATCTAGCCAACTAAGAAGAACGCGCAGCTCGGGGCGCTGGTGGTGGGCCCGCTCCCGATTGACATGCACCCACCCTCCTGAGAGCCTGATGAGCTTGGAGGCATCATGACTTTTGCGAAACGGTTGCGAGTTTCGCTTCTGATTGTGTCGCCGATCTTGGCGCTCTCCGCCTGCGGTGATGACACCGGCGTAGGCGCTAGCGGCGGCAATGGCGGCGAAGCGGGGCAGGCCACCACAGGTGGTGGTGGTCAAGGTGGAGTGGGCGGTACAGGCGGCACGGGCGCCGCAGGTGCTGCTGGAGGAGCAGGCGGTTCGGGTGGATCCGGGGGTACTGGAGGTACTGGAGGTGCTGGAGGTGCTGGAGGTAGCGCGCAGAACTTTGGGCCACCGGCCAGTGAGTTCGTGAGCGCAGGGGAGGTCGGGACGAGCGCCAACTACAAGATGGTGTTCACCCTCGGCCAAGCCACACCCAACCAATCGTCATCCAATTCTCAAAACTACCGCCTTCAAGGCGGCATCGTTGGAGCAACGGGGAGCTTGCCATGAAGAAGATGTTTTCGATTCGTACGTTGGTTGCAATGGCCTCCACTGCGGTCGCAGTGTCCACCGCAAGCGTAGCCGTTGCTCAGGTCCCGGCGACGTTGACGCATCAGGGGCGGCTCTATGATTCGGCGGATGCGCCTATCACGGGAGAGGTCTCGCTTACGTTCGCCATCTACGACGCTGCAACGAACGGGAACGAACTCTGGACTGAGACGCACACCGTCAGCTTCGACGAAGGCTACTACTCCGTCGAACTCGGTGCGACCTCGCCTTTCGCGGGGCTGCTCGACGCAGGCGACTTGCACCTCGGAGTCACCGTCGGCTCCGACGCTGAGATGACGCCGCGCTCGACCATCCGTAGCGTTCCGTTCGCGCTCGCCGCGAACAACGTGACGGGCGATATCACCCCGTCCTCCGTCTCGGTGAACGGCGCGACCGTGATCGATGCTGCGGGTAACTGGGTCGGCTCGCCGACAGGGCTCGTAGGTCCTGCGGGTCCAGTGGGTCCAGTCGGCCCAGCGGGCGCAGATGGTGCCGTCGGCCCTGTGGGTCCAGTGGGTCCAGTCGGGCCAGCCGGTGCTGATGGCGCCGTTGGTCCAGTCGGTCCTGTGGGTCCTGTGGGTCCTGCCGGTCCTGCCGGTCCTACGGGTCCGAGCGGAATCATTGTGACCGTCAATGCGAACGGGCTCGGCACCACCCCCGCTGTGGGAACCAACTTTGCCTTCATCGGCGTGACCGCCCAGGCAACAGTCGCAGCGAACCAGAGCGTGACGGTGGTTTCGTCCAAGGCGCTCGGGTCCAACGCGGTTGGTGGCGGCAACAATCTGCGTCTCACGGTTTGCCGGCAATCCACGGCCGTTGGTGGCGTCCCCACGGACTCAGCCGGTGCGACCAGTGGCTTCGGCGACGCGATGGATAACTTGCGTGTCCCGCAGAACACCCGCATCCCGTTCACGATGTCGACGATCTTCAAGAACCTTCCCGCCGGCACTTACAACTTCGGGTTGTGCGGCTTTCTCACGGCTGCGTCCACGTGGGATAGCAACGAGTGGAGTCACACGACGGTTCAGGTGAGCTCTCCCTGAGTCTTTCGATGCGCGCAGCAGTGGGTCTCGCTTTGGATCCACTGCTGGCGGTCGTGGGTTGATGCCTGGTTTGCGGCGGCTGTCGATCAGTCGAAGATGTCGAGCCAGCTGCGCTTCTTGCGGTGTCGGCCGGGGGCGTCACTGCTCGGTGGACCGTCGTCGTGCGGGCGGCGGTCAGCGCGCGCGGGCGTGGTGGAGTGAGAGTATTGGGCGGGGTTCGAATCCATCGACCGGGCGATCAGCTTCTCGAGCTCTCCACGGTCTAGCCAGATTCCGCGGCATGCGCCACACACGTCGATGGTCACGCCCTCGCGCACGCGTTCATCCAATGGCTCCGATCCACATCTGGGACAGTTCATTCCCAGAGCATGGGGCCCACAGATACTTCGACCATACGGAAAATTTCGTTAGATGATTCGTGTATGGCGAAGTGTACCGCCGACCAGGGAGCGTGCACGCGCCTACGCTTCGCTCACCAGTAGGTAACGAGCCCGCCTCGTAGCTGGCCCGTCGTGCGGAAGTCATCCCCGCGCAGCTCGTAAGCCGCCGCCTCGTTCGTCGGGAAGCGAGGGGCGACGACCCCGTCGAAGAACACGCCCCAGTCGGGTTCCCCGATCTCGATCCCGATCCCGCCGCGCGGTGCGAGGTACTCGTACGACACGCTGTTTTCGGTGCCGTCGAGCGCCTGCCAGCTGGACGTCGCCCCGACGAACTCTCCACCCAAAAGGAAGTAGGGCCTGAGATCGCCGACAATCGGGTACCACAGGAGGTCGGTGAAGCAGCTCAGCTCCCCGCGGTTGCGATCGCGGTCATCGGTACCGCCCATCGCGGCAAAGCCGAAATCGAACGCGACCTCCTCCGCCGGGCGAAAGCGGAGCGAGAGCGTCCCGCCGCCAAGCAGCGTACCTTCACGATCGTCGGTCCCTTCGAGGTTGCGGAGCAGCAGCGAGATGCTGAGCCCCACCGCCCTGAAGGTCTCCTCCTCTTGCTGCGGCACCGGCAGCTCCGGGAGACGCGGAACTTGCTCTGGTTCGGGCGCCACCTCCGGGGGCGGCTCGGGCGCACGCTTGGGCTTGCGCCTCCTCGGTGGACCATCAGTCTCAGCCGGCTCCTCCACGACGATCACGACATCCTCCGACGGCTCGGACTCGCCCTCTGGATCGGCCTCCTCTTCATCGCAGAACCAACTCTCGGGTGAGCACTCGTTCCCGGGGGGCGCAGCCCACGCTGGCGCTCCCCCGAGCGCCGCCACCGAGAAGGCCGCACCTCCGAGCGCTGCCAACCTGAACCGAGCCATGAGCGCGATACAAATCCGTCCCGCCATCCTTCTCACGTAGGCACCGAGAGGCCGCAAGGGAAGGGGGCGTGCGAGGTGCGCCGCTGGATCACGTCCGGACGAGGGTTGCCCCGACCTTGCGCGTCGCTAGTAGATGCCCCACGTCCTCCGGATCGCTCGTGAGGACGTGGTCTCCCGCGTCGACGCAGAGCGCCAGATGCGCGTCAATCACGTCACGTGTGCGTGCGGACGCCAACAGCTCACCGGTGCTCTTATCGTCGCCAGCGGTCAGCCCGCGAACACCAACCCCTGCGAGGACGCGTGCGAGGAGCGCCTGCTTGCTTCCGTCGCGCCACACCTGAGCGACCACCCCCGCGCTTGTCCAGACAGGCACCCGGCGCTCCTGGAGCACGCGGAGCATCGCTCCGACCGCGCGGTCTCGCTTCTCCACCGCGAGCAGCGCGCCAGCGTCGAGCACGGCCTTCATCGGCGGCGAGCCTTGCCACGCGAAGCGGGCTTGAGCGCCTCGGCAGCGGCTGCAAGCTCCTTTGCCGTGAAGGCGCCGTCTTCTGCCTCCCAAACGTCGAGGGCACGCCCGAGCGCCTCGTTGCGCACACGATCGGCGGTTGCTTCAGCAATCCAGGCCGAGAGACTGACCTTGGCGCGCTTGGCCGCTTGGCGCGCCGCCGCTCCCAGCTTCGGATCCAGCGTTACAGAGAGGCGATCGACGTTCATGCATACGACCGTATGTATTACGGTCGTATGCGTCAAGCTGGTCTCAGACTCGGAACCTGGGCGAGGGTCAATCGATCGGGGCTGGGAGCCTCACCACGAAGGACTTCTGTTCGAAGGTGACGAGGTCGAGCGCCGCGCCGAGGAGAACCGAGCCGTCGTTGGAGGCGGCGAGCACGGTGGTGAGCGCGAGATCGGCGGGGACCTCGAGGCCGTTCTCGGCGACCACATCGGTCAGCAAGCGCACGGCTCCGTCCTTCCACACGACGGCGGCGGGCGTCGTAAAGAACGGATTGCCGCAACCACCGAACACGAGCTCGCCTGCTGCGCTGATCGCGTTCGCGTAGCACGGGTCGGAGGGGAGGAAGCTGTCCGGCCGGGGCAGGTCGGTTCGGCCGTTGCCTCGGTCCACACGAACGCTTGATTGCCCCACGTCCCGCCGAGCACGCTGCCGTCCTCGGAGATCGAGAGCACCTCGCCGGGCTCCTCCACGTTCGCAGGGTCGAGCAAAAAGCCGGAGCCGTCCGCTGCCCACACGGCCGGCGTGCGGTCGAGACCAGCGTGGAGGCGAAGCCTGCGGCATTTTCGTAGCGACGCAACAATAACAAGGGAGGAGTTTGCTGCGCTGTGCGCCTTTGGGCGCAAAGAGAGCGCCTCTTGACCAGCCCAACTCCAGTCCAGCCTTCCCGCACAGAAGGTGGCTCGAACTCCCGAGGTGCCCGACGAGACTGGCTCAAACACAGCAAAGCTGATCGCCCGTGGAGCGAGTACGTGCTCTTGGTCGCGAGAGGCGGTATCGTCTTGGGTCGCGCGTATGGTCCGGAGCCCTCACCAACGATGAGCGTCCTACTCGCTCCGGGAGCGATCTTCGCCGAACGCTACGAAGTTGTTCGCATGCTGAGCCAAGGCGGCATGGGGGCAATCTACGAGGTGATCCACCGCGAGACGGCGAGACGCCGGGCGCTGAAGGTGATGTTGCCAAACCTTTTGGGCGACGACGACATGCGGGCCCGCTTTCTTCGCGAGGCGCGCGTCACGGCTGACGTAGCCAGCGAGAATCTGGTGGAGACGTTCGATGCTGGCATCGACGCCGCAAGCGGGCAGCCCTTCTTGGTGATGGAACTCTTGCGCGGAAAGGACCTTGAGGGTCGTCTGCGCGACGGAGCTGTGCCTTGGACCGAGGTGGCTGTTCTGCTGACTCAGGTCGCGCGCGGGCTCGACAAAACGCACGCGGCTGGCATCGTGCATCGGGATCTCAAACCGGAGAACCTTTTCGTTTGTGCACGCGAAGACGGATCGCCGCTCGTAAAAATTCTCGACTTCGGCATTGCCAAAGTGCTGAGCGATTCGCAGCGCCGAAAGAGCACTCGCTCACTCGGTACCCCTTTGTACATGGCGCCGGAGATGCTTGGCAGACGCACGGCGAACTTGTCGGGGGCGGTGGACCGCTACGCACTAGGGCACATCGCTTACACGCTGCTCGTGGGCGAAGCGTACTTCGAGACGGAGGGCAGGGAAGTGGACTCGGTGCTGGGCCTCCTACCGATGGTGGCGGCAGGAGCCGCTGAGTTGCCCAGCGTGCGCGCGCAACGGTCGGGGTTATCACTCGGAGCCGCATTCGACGCATGGTTCGCTCGAGCGACGCATGTGGATGCGGCGGCCAGGTTCCCAACGTCGCGTGAGCAGATCGAAGCGCTCGTGAACGTGCTCGAACGGGAACGGCCGGCATTCGCGGTCCGTGTTCCGATGCTTGCCATCGCTCGCACAGCTTCACCGGATGCCGACACACTCGATGTAGCGAGCGCGCTAATGAGCGCCCGCTCCGAAGAAGTCGGAGCGAAGACGGCCGTTTCACTTGGCTCCGAGGACCGACCAAGTCAATTGCAGGTTGTGTCAGCGCCCACGTTGATAGCTCCAGCGCCTCCGTCGCGTGACTTCACTGTCGCTCTCGACTCGCAGCCGACGAGAAAGTCTGCGCACGGTCGCTGGATCATTTTCGGCATCGCTGCCGCGGCTGCGGTGGCCCTTGTCATCGTCCTGATTGTGCACAACGAAAGTCCCAGCGTTGCGACCCGCCTTCCCGAGCCAGCGGCCAGCGCCGAGCTCCGTGCAGAAGCCCCAGGCTTCCACACGCAGCGTCCAGATACGCTGGTAAGCCCTTCTGGCCCGCTATCGCTCGCAACGAGTGCTGTTGCGCCGAGCGCTGTTGCGCCGAGCGCTGTTGCGCCGAGTGCGGTTGCGCCGAGCGCCGTTGCGCCGAGCGCTGCGGTCGGAAGTCAGCCATCGGGCCCTCCGCGGCCGGTGTCGCGGCCAAGCGCTAAGCCTCTGACGGCTCCTTCTGATTGCGCAAAAGATCCGTCACGTTGCCGATAAAAGGTGACTGTGAGAGCATGGCGCGCATGTTTGTGCGCGCGGCTAACCTCGCGATATGCGGCCTTTGGGCGCTGACCCCGCACGTAGCATGGGCGGGTGATCCGGTTGCCGCCGACGCTCTGTTCACCGAGGCGCTTGCGCTGTTGGACGCGGGGAACTGGGACGGCGCCTGTCCAAAATTCAGAGCTAGCTTTGATCTCGACCGCTCGGTCTCGACAATGATCAACTTGGCTCGTTGCAGTGAGCACAGCGGCAAGGTTGCCACCGCTCTCGGCCAGCTTGGGGAGGCCTCTCGTCTGAACCTTGATACGCCGGAAGGAGCACGGAAGGGGCAGCTTGATGCGTACATCAAGAAGCTCTCCGACGAGATGAGTCCTCGCGTTCCGCGCGTGCGCCTGGTCGTACGAGGCGCGCCGAAAGAGGCGCTCACGATCACGCGCGACGGCTCGGCTCTGCCTTCGTCCTCCCTCGGAGAGAGCCTGCCGCACGATCCGGGCGAGCACACCCTGGTGGTTTCGGCGGTTGGTTTTCGCACCGTTGAACGGTCCTATTCGGTGCGTGGAGCCGAGGCCAGCGAAGTGATCGTTGAGCTCGTAGCGGAGGCGCCGGCGGCCCCGTCGCTCAAGCCCGAAAGACCAGTCGGCAGCGAGCAGAAGCCGAAGCCTCCCCGATTGGAATCGGCTTCGGAGAGTGGACCTTCAGGCCAAACCGTCGCCGCTGTTGTCTTGCTTGGGCTCGGAGGGGCATCGCTGGCGGCGGGCGGCGTATTCGCCGGTTTGACGGGAGCCAAGGCGGGCGAGATCCCCGACGGTTGCGGGCAAGACCCTTACGTCTGTACCAACGACGCCGACACCCTCACCGCGAACGACGCGAGCGACTCGGGCTCGACCTTCCTCACCGTCAGTGTGATTACGGGCGCAGCCGGAGCCGCGCTGGTCGCGACTGGAGCCATCCTGTTCGCGACGGCTGGTGCGCCGCCGAGCGCGGCCTTCGTGCTACCCATCGTTGGTCCGAGCGTGGCCGGCGCGGAGGTCCACTTCGTATGGTGAGTCGAACGCACTGGGCACCGATGATCCTCGTCTGCAGCTGCAGCCTCTTCGGCGACTACAAGACGCAGCGTGGAAGCGGCGGCGCTGGAGCGACTGGCGCTGGAGCAAGTGGCGCTGGAGCAAGTGGCGCTGGAGCAAGTGGCGCTGGAGCAAGTGGCGCTGGAGCAAGTGGCGCTGGAGGCGGTGGGGAGCGACCGGTGGCAGCGGTGGCAGCGAGCAGATTGGATGTCCGACCCCTCCCGTGGCGTGCGTGCCGGAGAGTGAACCCGAGTGCCAAGGTGGAGCTGGTGGAGCTGGCGGAGCTCCCCCGGGCTGCTGCCTCAGCATCGAGGACTGCTTTACGCTCGATTCAGAGACGCCCGCAGGCAATCAGGCTTGTGGTGAGGTGGCGCAGGGCCACTCGTTTGTCGTGGTGCCGGACACGACGACGTCTCAACGCTTCAACGCTACCGGAACCGTCCCCGGTCGCCTTCTCACCTGGGGAAACGTGTTTGGGCCGAAGGGAGAAGTTGGCGCGCAGCTCCAACGGTTGAATCTAAACGGGCCCCTCCAATACGATTTCTCGGCCCAGTGGCCGAACATGGACTCTGGGCGAACCACGGGAGATGTGCTTGTCCTCCCGCCACCCGGCAGCAGAGCAACCGTGGGGTTTTTGCTCGGTACTTGTTCCGGCCAAACGAAGGGACTCGCATGCCCGGGCGAGATGGCCGTCGCGTACGCGTCTCGCTTTGCAACGAACGTGATGGGCGCCGACCTCTCGTTCGTGACGTCCCAAACGGGAACGTCCAAGTCCGCATCGCGCTTGATTGCAGGCGCCGCAGTGTCGCCGGACTTCAAGGCGAACGACGATCTCGTCGCATTGGCCCTCGAGCAAGGTCCGTGGGATGGGGAGGGCCCCACCACGGGCTACCCCCGTCTCGCAGCCCTTCGGTTCGACGCCTTCGTGGAGCCGGTCTCTGAGGTCGCACTCCCCAACCGACTGTTCGCTCGATTCGGCGTTGTCCGACCCCACGAAGAAGGTGATGGCTCGCGGTGCTGCCTTCCTGTCGGAGGGCGGAGCGTACTTCGCAGGGTCGCTTTGCTCCAGCGAGGGCTTCGTCTTCAAGGTTTTGCCAAACGGAACCCAAACCGAGGTCAAGTTCACGTCAACGGAAACCTCGGTCGCCGGGGTTCGGGTGGCTGCCGATTGGCTTGTCGTGGTGGGCACCTTCGCAGGACCGCTCACCATGGTTAGCGCCAACGGCGATGTTACGCAGCTGGCGGAGGAGAACCCGGCAGGTCAGACAGCGTTTATCGCGATCTTCGACAAGGACCTCAATCTGAACCGGTTTGCGAGCTTTGCCGGGGGCGGGGAAATTCGAGTGAACGACTTCGATGTGCGCGGATCGGGAAACGGCGAAGCCCGTAACTATGCCGTCCATTTCGGGGGCTCACTCAAGGGCACGGTCAACTTCGGTTGTTTTGGAGCTGACTACGGGGACGAGCACGAGCGCGCCTTCCTTGCCAACCTTTCGATCGGGGAGCTCACCACGGGCGGACGCGTCACCGATGACCAACCAATCACCCCGCTCTACCTCAAAGTGTATGGCACCACGAAGGGCGATACCGAGGTCTCAACGGTGCAAACCAATGGGGAGAACGTGATCATCACAGGCGTTATGGACGCTGGAGCGGAGCTTGACCCAACACCCAGCATCGCAGGCGGAACGCTGGGTCAATCCCCCGGGATCTTCCTTGGAGAAGTGACAGCGACAACCGCTCCCTGACGCCCTCGTCCTTCCCTGAAGACGGCCCATCGATCGTTGCCCCGAAGCCGGCACGACTCCAACGTCAACCTTCAGCGCAGCCGAAGCATCGTCCACCCGAGCAGGCTCAAAAGAGCGATAGACGCCGACGTCGCACGGATGCTGAAGCCCTGCTCATACAGCAGCGCGGTCACGAGTGCGCCTGCGGCCATCGACGTCGCAAAGGCGATCCCAGCGAAGGCGATCATTCGCCCGCGGAACTGCTCTTGCGAAGCCTCCTGGATCTCGGTCGTGAGCAGCACCCAGATCGCGCCGCCACCAGCCCCCCACAAGAAGGCTGAGAACGCCCCCAGCCAGAACGAGGGAGCCCACGCCATGAAGCCCGCTCCGGCCGCCGTTGCAGTGGCTGCTACGGCTCCCCAGCGCGCAGCGCGCTTGCGTAGCAGCATCGGTCCCACGCCCGTGCCAATCCCGCGAATGGCCTGCAGCGCGCCCAAGGTCGTGGCGGCTCCTGCGGCGAGCGGTTGCGCTTGGCTCGCAAGGTTCAAGGCGATCCAACCGGCCCCCGAGACGAGCGCGATAGGCGCAAAGGCGAACACGCTCCGGCGCAGTTCCGGCCGCCATGCGATCTGAAACGCGCGTGCAATGTCCGAGAGCGGCGTGGCTGCGCGCCCAGCGTTGGGGTCACTCGCGAGCAGCGGGGGAAGCCGCGCAAGGAGAACGCCAGCGACGCCGAACGTCACTGCATCCAAGGCTAGCGCGAACGTCGCAGAGACCGTGGTCGCGAGCCCGCCGAGGGCCATCCCGACTGCGAACGAGACGCTCCACGTTACGGCGCCGAGCGTGTTCGCCATTCGCAACTCGGACGGCTCGACCAAGCGCGGCAACGCAGCCCCCGCGGCGGGCTCTCGAGCGCTGGAGGCGATCGAGCGCAGCACGAGCAGCAGCTGGAGCGGCAGCACCGACCCGGCCGCAGCCGCAAACGCCATCCCAACCGTAAGAGCGCCTTCGAGCGCCGCGCTGCCGACAAGTACCCGCCGCTTATCGAGTCGGTCCGCGAGCCATCCGCCGAAGGGCGCCGCGAGCGTCTGCGGAAGAAGGTGCGCAGCGAGCGCTGTCGCGAGCACCATGACCCCGCCGCCGGGCGCCGAGAGCGACACCACGCTCACCGCGACGAGACTGAACCAATCGCCTACTTGCGATACAAGCTCCGCGGCCCACAGGCGCCGGTAGGCCGGTCGCGTTCGTAGCAGCGTGAGGTAGGTCATGGAGACACGCTAGGTGCGCAAACCTCAGCGCGGGTTGGTCATGCCATCACGTTGGACATTATTCTAATGTGTTGTCTTGATGTCCCAGCGAGTCTTTATTGCTCGCTTGCGGAGTCGGTCATCGGCGCGAGGATCAACGGCGGGTTGGGTTCGCCTTCGGTGTAGTCCGTCTTCTCGAGGCGGCCGACGCTCTTGAGCGCTCTCACCATCACTTTGCCGGAGTCGGGGTAACCGCAGACCTCATGCGGATCGTAGGGACCCATGGCCAGGTACACGAGGTCTTCGTCGTAGGGGTTGGCGATCTGATGGGCCACGCGCGTGCCCGCCGGACAGGAGATGCAGTCGCCTGCTCGGAGCTCTCGGGTCGTGTCGCCGTAGCGCAGCCGACCTCGCCCCGAGAGGACGAAGAACACCTCATCTTCGCGCGCGTGCCAGTGAAACGGACAGCCCACGCTGCCCGGCGGCAACGTGTTTTGCACGACCCCGAGTTTCCCTCCGGCCGCCCGCATGTGAGGGGTCAGCACCTTCCAGTGGGAGGCCCAGGGCGCTGCATCTTCACCACCTTCGCGCGGTGCATCGTCAACGTTCAGCACGGGGTCAAACGGTTGCTCGTTCATGGTGCCCCTTATCGCTTGCGCGTCGGATCGCCGTGTTTCTCGTTGAGGCGCACAGCCTCTGCCACCAGCCGCTGCAGCAGCGTGATCGGGATGGCGTCCTCTTGTGCGAGCTTGAGGTGCTTCATGCGCGAGCCGGCGCCCTGCAGCAGGCCGTGCGGATCGCTAAGTTCGCTGCCGCGCCAAAACCCGAACGTGACGTGCTTTTTCGCTGGCTTGACGAAGGCGAGCGGCCCGTTGTGTTCGAACACCGGCTGCGCCCATTTGATGGTCGAGGTTACGTTCGGCGCCGCCTCGCCGATGAGCGACGCGAGCTGCTCGAGCACTTGCTGTTGCCACTCAGGGAGCCGCTTCGCGAAGTCGGCTAGCGCCATGCCATAGAGGTGCGACTGCTTGGGCACGACCCGCTTCGGACCGGCCTTCTTAGGGGCGGCCTTCTTCGGAGCAGCGGCCTTCTTAGGGGCGGCCTTCTTCGGAGCAGCGGCCTTCTTCGGAGCAGCGGCCTTCTTGGGCGCAGCGGCTTTCTTCGGTGCGGCGGCCTTCTTCGGAGCGGCCTTCTTCGGAGCGGCCTTCTTGGGAGCGGCCTTCTTGGGAGCGGCCTTCTTCTTGGGTGTTGGCTTCGTAGCGTTGCTCGGCATGAGCGGACGCTACCAGCTTCGATCGGCGATGGGACCCATTCGCTCACACCGCAGCGACCGAGTCAGCTCCGGCACACCCCAGAGGGCGCTAGCAACGTCCCAATCAGACAGAGGTGCCCGCTCACTACCTCTCCGGAAGCGCCCTCCTCCAGAGGCTTTATTGCCTCCTTGTCGGCGGCGACCGGGAGTGGCGTATGCACCAGCGCAGCGGCTCCCTTTGCGTGCAGCGCCCACAGTCCAGACGCCGTGATCCGCTGTTCCCCGTCGGCGGACCACGCTCCGTCGAAGTTACCCGATGCAA
>CAITIQ010000537.1 GCA_903892415.1 uncultured delta proteobacterium
CAGCAATACGGCTTCATCAACGAGGTACTCCTGGGGGGTGCCCAGATTCCCTGGCTCCAGGACGAGTGGCTGGCGCGAGTGACCGTCATTTTGGTCAGCGTGTGGTTCGGCGCTCCCTACTTCTTCCTCGTGTGCACCGGAGCTCTGCAGTCCATCCCCGAGGACGTCGTCCAGGCTGCACAGATGGATGGCGTCTCACCGTGGCAGCTGTTTCGGCACATCAAGCTGCCGTTGCTGCTCGTGGCGGTCAGCCCACTGCTCATTGCTTCATTCGCCTTCAGCTTCAACGACTTCACCACCATTTTCATGCTGAGCGGTGGCGGGCCCGCGAACCCGGCATCACCGATCGGAGCCGGCGCGACCGACATCCTCATTACTGTCGTGTACAAGCTCGCCTTCCAAGGCGATTCGAAGGACTATGGACTGGCTAGTGCCTTCTCCACCCTTATCTTCTTGATCGTCGTCGGTATCTCCGTTGTTCTCTTCCGCCGTACCAAGTCCCTGGAGGATGTCTACTAATGGAGAGCATCGAACTGCAAGAGCTCGAGAAAGTCGCGCGAAGCGGGCCGACTCAGGAGTCGCTTCTCGTCAAGCCGTGGCGCCCCTCTCCGGCGCAGTGGCTCAAGACGGTGGGTTGGCGCCACGCTGTCGGACTCATTACCTGCATCGTCGCGCTATTCCCCCTGCTCTACGTCCTGTCCGCTTCCCTCAATCCATCCGGAACGCTGACCGGATCCAATGAGCTGTTCAGGGCATTCTCTCTTCAGAACTTTGTCGATCTCCTGACGGATCCGGGGCGACCCTTCCTGCGCTGGTGGTTCAACACGATCCTCGTTGCGAGCGTTACAGCCGTTGCTTCGGTGTTCCTGTGTGCGCTGGCTGCGTATGCGTTCTCGCGACTTCGCTTCATGGGGCGGCGATTCGGACTAGGAACACTCGTACTCACGCAGATGTTTCCCCAATTCCTCGGGGTAGTGGCGATCTTCTTGATGCTGGCGACGATCGGCAACGCCATTCCCGCTCTCGGCCTTAACTCACTTCTCGGCCTCATCATCGTTTACCTTGGTGGGGCTCTCGGAGTAAACACATACCTCATGTACGGCTACTTCAACACGATCCCTCGTGAGATCGACGAGGCGGCAAAACTTGACGGCGCGGGGCATGCGCGGATTTTCTTCACCATCATCTTGAGGCTGGTGGCGCCGATCCTCGTCATCGTGGGCATGCTGGTCTTCGTGGGTATCTCGGGGGAGTTCGTTATCGCCTCAGTCCTCCTGAGCGATACAGAAATGCAAACTGCGGCCGTTGGCCTCTACGGGATGATGTCGTTCCGAAACGATAATTGGGGTGCTTTCGCGGCCGGAGCTGTGTTGACCGCGCTGCCCGTCATGGCGATTTTTCTCTACGCGCAGAAGCACATCGTGACCGGGCTTTTCGCAGGAAGCGGCAAGTAGACGCACCAGCTCGGCCGAAGGCAAGTAACACCGGTACTGACGGAGAGGACGTGACATGGCCTGGCTTGATCTGCCGATTGACGAACTGCGCGAGTACCGTTCCCAGGTCGTGCCCGCGTCGGATGTGCGC
>CAITIQ010000538.1 GCA_903892415.1 uncultured delta proteobacterium
CGCACCGAGTTGTCGAACTCCTGCTGGTCTTCGCTGCCGCGTGGCGGTCGCCGCAGCTCGAGCTCGCGATTCCCAAACCGCAGCCCGAGCCGCGCGAGAAGCCTCGGCTCCTGAATGATCGCAGCCTGCCGCTCGCGCGGGTCGTAGTACCAGTGATCAAGCCCCGCGATCATCACCGAAGTGTCGGGGAGATCGATCATCGACCCGGGGCCGAAGCTCATCACCATCTGTGTCTGTCGAATCTGGTTCTTCATGGGGAGCCTCGGTCAGCTTTCGAGCTCGTGGAGATACAGGTCAACGGGTGGCTCGACATCGCGCATCGAGCGACCCGCTCGGAAGGCGCGGCGCTCAAGCGGTAGCGCCGCGAGGTCGGGATCAAGAACCTCGCGCAGCAGCCGATCGCCGCCGTCCTTGCTGTTGTCGTACTGGAACTGAATCCCCTTGGCGCTGGCAGCCTGTGCCGCGCCCCGCCACCAGTCGAGGAGCCGCTTCGCCCGCGCCAGCACTTGGTCATGCAGCGCCTGTTCCTCACCGGGCGCAGCAGACGACTTGGCGCGCTGCGCCAGCATCTCTGCGTATCGGTCAAGGTTTTTCGGGCTTGTCAGCACCTTGCCGGCGGCACCCGACGGGTTGAACTCATCCTCGGACTGTCGCACAAGCCCGACCAGCGCCGGCGCCAAAGCGCGGTCAAGCGCCCGTGGCGCACCCGGCGTCACGCTCGTCGCCTCGACCGAGCGGTAGAAAGATGCGTGGAAGCTCTCGAACCGCTCGTAGTGCGAGCGATCGCGCGGCTTGTGAATGTTGAGGAGCACGACCACGAGCCCGGGCTTCGCTTTATCACGACCCACGCGGCTGCTTGCCTGGATGTACTCAGAACTCGTCTTCGGCTGCCCGAGCATGACCATGAGGCCGAGCCGGGTGATGTCGAGACCCACCGAGATCATGTTGGTCGCAAGCGCGAGGTCGACGCGATTGTCGGTCTCGCTGAAGGGCTTGCCGAGGCGATCCTTCGCGTAGGCGACATCGTCCGTCCCGACCCGCGAGGTCAGCTCAAGCATGTCCTGCTGGATCTTTCGGACCTCGAACATTGCCTCCGCTGGCTCGATGCGACGACGAGGTCGGTTTTTTAGCTTGAGCGACACTTCGTCCTCGGCAATGCGTCGGCTTCCACCGAGTTCGCGAAGGCTGTTGAAGTAGCCGATCAGCGTCATGTACGGGTCGACGGGATTGTTCGGATCGGCCTTGCCGCGGGCGTACAGCGCCTGCGCACCGCCCATGAGCGCGACGAGCGCGCGCAGGTAGACAACCTTGAGGCTGCGGCCTTGTGCGGCGACTCCCACATACAAGCGGCCAGGCGTCTGCGCCTCCGGAGTGGTGCGCGCGAAGAACGAGTCCCGTCGGTCGGGCCCGGGTGGCGGGAACACCACCACATCGTGCCGGTCGAACAGCGCCTTGATCTGCGACTGCGCGCGGCGCACGGTGGCCGTACTTGCCACGATCTTCGGCCGCACAATCTTGCCGTCGATCTCTCGCGAGGCGAGCGCATCGATCGCGCCCTCGTAGATTCCTGCAACCGTGCCGAGCGGCCCCGAGATCAGGTGCAACTCATCCTGGATCACCAGCTCGGGCGGAAGGATCTTGACGCTGCCACCCGCGGGGTCGCGTGAGAAGCCGTTCGTCGGGCTATGCCGGTTCACATGACCGAGCAACTGGCCGACTTCCGCCGTCCACGGCAGTGCCGCGAACTTGTCGACCGTCGAGATCAAGAAGCAGGGAAGCCGGCGGTAGATAGGCTCGTCAACCGCCAACACGGGAAGCCGCCTATCGCCGGTGAAGTCGCAGTTCGGGTTGGCGCAGTAGACGAACAAGTCCTGCGGCTCTTTGAGATCCGGCGAAAGCCGAAACGAGTCCTTGGTGAACCGCTCACCGCACCACGGGCAACTCTCGAGTGGGATCGGCGAGCCTCCGCGGCCGCCCTTGAAGTCAAGCGTGCGCTTGAGTGCGGTCCCATCGGGCACTCGGCCCCTCGCATCCTTCTTGCCCATCTTGTTCGGCGTGGCCGCGCTACCAACCCAGAGCCCGATCTCAAACGGATGCTTGCCAAGCTTCGCTTCAGCCTTCTCCCGCTCGAGTTCCAGCGCGCAAATCAACGCCGTGGCGCGGCCAAGCTGGTCGAGCGTCAGCAGACGCAGCGTGTAGCGCATCAGCACCGTCACGCCAGCGCTCTCAATCGTGGGCTTCCGCAGCCGCCGCAGCACAAGCGTGAACGCGGCAAGGCCAAGGTACGCCTCCGTCTTGCCGCCGCCCGTTGGGAAGAAGAGAAGATCGACCGTCTCGCGGTCGGCGTGCTTGGGGTCATCGATTCCGCGCAGCGCCATCAGGATGAACGCCAGCTGGAACGGGCGCCATGTCGGCGCCTTGCCCGGCTCGTACGCAATACGCCGCCGCGCCTGCGCGGCCATCGCCCGATTCGCGACACGAAACGCCTCGAGTGCCTCGGGCTTGGTCGCAAGCAACTCGATGCCGTCCGACAACCGCTTGCACACGGCCTTCTGCTCGACCACCAGATCTCGCAGGGTGTCCGCCTGCGCGGCGTTCAGGCCGCCGACGGCCGCACCCGCTGCGATCCACTCCGCGTAGCGGGCCGGAAGTGCCCCCAGCGCGGCGCGCACGGCCGCGCCATCGGCCAGCGCCCCGAGGTCTTCCATGCCAAAAGTCACGCCTGCGACATCGGTGGGATCAACGCGTTCGACCGTCGCCTTCGGCATCCACTCGGTCTGCACCTTTGGGCACTTGCCGTCGACCATCAAGGCATGCGTCGCCACGCCGTGGCCCGTCGCAAACTCGTAGGTCGATCGGTACTGGAGGTCGGCAACCCGCTCATCCGGGTCGGTCGCCGCGATGTCGCCGCGAGGGTCGGGGCGCGGCACGAAGCCAGCCTC
>CAITIQ010000539.1 GCA_903892415.1 uncultured delta proteobacterium
CGGGATGTTGGCCTTCATCGAGCGCTTTGCGCTTCCCGGCTGGGCGACGTTGACCTTGGCCATCCTCTTGGTTGCCGCAGCGGTGTTGTTCGGCTTTGCCTCGAGTCGCACGGCTGCAGTCTTCTCGGCCGAGGCGACCCGCGATCTGCGGCGCTTGATGATGGCTCGCTTGCTAGTAGCCTCACCTCGAGCGATCGACGCGCTCGGCGCCGAGCTCGCGGGGGCCAAGCCGGGCCCTGCGCCGCCGGGCATCGTGCTGAAGACCCCACCGTCCGCGGATGCCATCAAGCTCGCCGTATTACGTGACGGCCAAATGGCCGCGGAGCTTTGTGTCTCGGCGATCTCCAGCCTCCCGCAAACGCTCGTGGGTTTGGCGACGCTAGGGGTGGATCTCGCGCTGAGCGGCACCGGCTTGGTCGCCTTGATCGGCGTGTTCGTCTTTGGTTCGTCAAGGCTGCTTTCTGCACGCTCATCGCGCCGCATGGCCGAGCGCACACGAGCCCTTGCACAGGCGGACGCCGCCGCCTTCGCGGAGGTTTCAGAGAAGCTCGCCTGCCTCGATGACTTTCGTCTGGCTGGGGCAGGGTCGCTCGCTCGACAAGAAACAGACGAGGCCCTGAGCAAAGCGGCGGAGGGAAAGAAGGAGGTCGCGAAGGTCGTGGCCGAGAGCGGTCAGATCGCGAGCCTGGTGACCACACTGGCGCCCTTGCTGGTGTTGATCTTTCTTCATCTCTCCGGGCGCACGGTCAGTCCGCCTGAGATCGCACAGCTCTTGGTGTCGTTGCCGTTGATCGTCGGGCGCTTGGGCGCGCTCGATGGACTGCGGGTCGCGGTGATCGAGAAGCAGAGCGTGCTCGAGTCGATCGGCGCGATCTTGCAGGTGCCCGCGGCGACGGGGGCTTTCTCCCCCTCGGTCGCGCTGCCGAAGCAAGGGCTCGATCTCGTGTTCGATAAGGTGGGTTTCGAACTGGCGGCGGACGGCCGGAGCAAGACCATTCTGCGCGAGGTAAGCCTAACCATTCCCGAGGGCAGCGTGGTTGGGCTTTGTGGGCCGAGCGGCTGCGGCAAGAGCACCTTGCTCCGGCTGTTGCTTCGACTCGACGACCCCTCGAGCGGCGTGCTCAGAGTTGGTGAGCATCCCATCGCTCAGCTGAGCCCCGAGGATCTGTCGCAGGTTTTCGCAGCCGAGCTGCAATCCGGCAAGCTGCTCGGCCGGAGCATCCGGGACAACGTGCTGCTTCACGCCTTGAGCCTCGAGCCGACGCTGGCGGAGCAAGAAGCGACCGCGCGCGCCCGCTCAGCGCTCGAACTCGCGCAGATCCCGAGCTTGGCCGCGGCCGAGGGATTGGCCAAGCGCTTCGTCGCAGTCCCGCCGAATCTCTCGGGCGGTGAACAGAAGCGCGTGCTCGTGGCGCGTGCTCTCGCAAGCAGCGCACGGGTGATCGTGCTCGATGAGCCGGAGGCTGGTCTGCCCGACGATACGGCGAAGAAGCTGTTCGACGCCGTGATCGCCAATCGGGCAGGGCGGACCGTGATTGCGGTGACCCACTCACCAGCGCTCTTTGCCTCCGACTTCAACGTGGTGATGGAGGCTGGTGAGGTGAAGGACGTGGGGCCCCACGCCACGCTGCTCGAGCGCTGCGACGCCTACAAGGCGCTGGTCGCGGGGGAGGGCGCGAAACCCAAACCACCCGCGCCCGTGAGGCCCTAGGCGAACGTGCCTCGGCGCGAGGCGAGCCCTCCGAGCAGCAGCAGTACGACCGCGCCGAGGACGCTACCGACGAGCCCGACCGTATTGAACTCCGACCAAGGGTGTGGCGACACGAAGCTCGCAAACAAGGCTCCGATGAAGGACCCGGCTACGCCGAGCAACATCGTCATCACCCAGCCCAGGTTCTGGGTTCCAGGCGTCACTGCTCGGGCCAGCAATCCCACAATCAAACCGAAAACGAGAAACCAAAGTAAACCCATCGCAGGCTCCTTTCGGAAGCGGATTTAGAGACTTCGTTCGGCCGAGGGAACGCGGGCTTCACCGGTCGAGACGATGTGTTTGCCGCCGTTGGTCTCCAGGACCTGCTTGGCTAGGAGGCGCTCGGTTTCGTTCTCGCAGTGGACCGACACCAAGATGTTACCGCCGCGCAATTTACCTTCATATTGTTTGGCCACTAGCTCAGGCACGCCCATGCCGACGAGACCGCCGACAATGCCGACGGCTGCAGCTCCGACCGCGGCTCCTCCGAGCGCCGCGAAGATTGGACCTACGGCGAGGAACGGACCAACGCCAGGAATTGCTAGTAGGCCAAGGCCCGCTAGTAGACCCAAGGTTCCACCCACTGCTCCGCCCGCGCCAACACCCATGAGTGCGCCCTCGGGGGCCTTGGTGTGCTGCTCGTGCGCGAAGTCGCGCGACCCGCCTTGGTCGGGCAGCAGCGCCGAAATATCGTTCGTTCCGAAGCCAGCCTGCTGCAAGCTGTGCACTGTGTTCTCGGACTGTTGACGTGTCGCAAAAATTCCGAAGACCGTCTTCTTTACCATTGAGCTACTCCTTCGGCCGCGCTCGCGGCCTCGAGCAGCACTCCGCAACATGTGTGCCCCACGCAGCGACGCCTATCCAGCGCCGTTTAGGCGCTGAGGGCACGGCCGACTGAGCGCTATCGCACAGTGAGGCAAGCTTGCGCCGACGCGGAAGCCGCTACGGAGCGAGCCGCGCGACTACGAAGTCGAAGGAGCTGTCTTCCGCCGGAAACTGCAATTCGCCGAAGGAGATCGCCCCTTGTACGTTGGCCAGCAGGTAGACGCTGTTCCCATCGCCGATGGCCACGTCCACAGCGGTCTGACTCTCAGCGTCCCCGTAGTGCTCGATGGTCTCGAGCTGGTCGTCCACGAAGCGTGCGACGAAGATGTCGCTCTTCCCGGCGCTGGGTAACGACGCTGCGCCGACTTGCAACGTCCCCTCGAAGTCCCCGCTGACTACGACCCGCCCCGTGCTGTCCACGGCGACGCCCTTGGCGAACTGGTCGAGCGGGTCGCCGATGGCGAAAGCCGAAAGCGCCTGTCCGGTGGCATCGAAGCGAGCGACAAACACGTCGAACCCTCCACTGCTTTGCAGCGGACCGGTACCAAAGTCGATCATGCCCTCGAAGTCTCCGATCACCACGAACTCTTCGGTCGTGGCTTCGGTCGTGGGGACGACCGCAATGGCGCGACCGAACTGCTCGCTGGGGTCTCCGAAGAGGCGGGTGAAGCTCGCAGGAGCTTGGCCGCTAGCCGGTTGGGCATCAAAGCCGGTGACGACGACGTCATGCCCACCGCTGAAGCGGTCCGTGAGCGCCGGAACCGGATCCCCTTCGACCCAGCCGGTAAGGTAGATTGCGCCCGTATCGGTGGCGGCCACCGCGCTGTAGGAGTCATCCCCCTCTGAGCCGAGGGCATGGCCCCCGTAACGGCCGCCGTTGTCGTTGTGCCACATCGCGAAGGCATCCTGCGCACCAACGGAGGTCGCGCTGAACCCCACGTCAGCCGAGCCTAAGAAGTTGCCGACGGTGACTGTTTTACCGAGGTTGTCGAAGGTGATACCGAGGCCTCTGTTTGGGCTGGTGGCGTTGCCCCATTCGAGAACTCCCATCGAACTGAACTTTGCTACCCAAAGGTCGCTTTGGTTGGCGTTCAGCCCGAAGAGCGAGCCGCTGTGAGAGCCGGTCATCGCCACCTGCTCCGTTTGCCGAGACGCGGCTACGCCGAACACTTCCTGCAGGTTCGCGTCTCCGTTGACGGTGCCCCACTCTGCGCTGCCGTCATCGCGCAGAGAAAGCAGCAGAACGTCATCGCTGCCTGCGCTGGTGACCGTGACGTCGTCCACGGTGAGCGCGCCTTGCAGGTTCGCCGCCACGACCACTCCATTCGAGCGGGCGCTCAGCGCCGAAGCGCGCTGGTCGTCGGGAGCGGTGAAACGGCGCGCCCACGTCACGTCGAAGGTCGGTAGGTTGTTGCTGCCTCCGGAGCCTCCTGTCCCTCCTGTCCCTCCGGAGCCTCCACCCGCGGTGGCTGCGCTCGCGCCGACGCCGCCAGCCCCAACGGCAAATCGTCCGTCTTCCGAGTTGCAAGCGAGCGGCAGGAAGACGGTGGCGACGATGCCGCCGATATGCTGGTAGCGAGCAATCGATAACATATTAAAACTTTAGCTCCCACATCGCGCCGGAGCCCTGCGTGAAAGGCACGAGGCGCCCGACGCCGGCGGCCTCCGACTGAGTGAAGTGTTCGATCAAAACCCCGGCCACGGTCCCGAGGATGGTGGCGCCTCCCGCGACGCTCAAGCCGACGAACATGCCGAAGTCGAAGTTCTTGCGCCGGTTGTCGTCGCTCGGATCGTATGCAGCGGTCGGGTCGCACACGCGGTCTTCACCGCAGCCTTCGTCCAGCGCGCTCTCGGCTGCGAAGCCGTCGATGCGAAAGCCTAGCCCAGCCCCGACCGCGACGACCCCAAGTGAGCCTGTGACGAAAGGCCAAATGGGAAGCCGCGTGGCAGGCGGTGGCGGAGGCGCGGTGGTGACCTTGGGCGAGGCGGCCAGCGCGACCTCCAAGGCCAAGGTTTCTCCCTCGCGCAGGGTGACGGTTTTCTCGAAGGGCTCGAAGCCCGGTGCACGGATCAAGAGCGTGTGGTCCCCCGGGTCCATCGGAATCGGATCGTCGAGCGTTCCTCGCGGTAGCTCCACTCCGTCACGCAAGACCGCGGTCCCCTCGACCCGAGGCGAGAGCCCGAGTCGCAACTTTGGTACGCGCGGTTCGAGCGCTGCGATGGTTTTGGTGATCACCTCGTCCAGCGTCTTTTTGCGCTCATCTCCGAGCGTGTCCTGATTCAGCGTTCGGGCTCGCAGGAGCTCCGACCAGGCGGAGGCTGGCTTGTTGAAGTGCTCGAGGCAGTTGGCGACGTTGATCGACGTGGAGGCCACAGGATCGAGCTGCATGCTGGCGTCGAACTTGGCGCACGCGCCCTCCCAGTCATTCTTGGTCAACAGCTCTCGCCCAGCTTGATAGAGCGCCTCGGCTGCTGCTGGATCTCGGGGTGCGCGTTGTGCCGGGGGTTCAGTTGGGGTTCGCGCGCTTGCCGGGGACACGAACACGAGAAGGGAAGCCAGGGGCAAGGCTAGAAGCAGATAGGACCGGAGGTTCATTAGCGCGTGTCCAAAGGATCCTTGGGCTTCTTCGACGAGGGTCTTGGTCCTCGCGACTTAGCCTTGGGCGTGGCCGAGGCGGACGAGCTCGCCACGAGGGCCGAGCTAAGCGGGCTGTCCACAGGGGCAGATGCGGTTGCAGTGACGATCGGGGGCGCCGAGACGGCTGGTCCCGAACTCGGCGAGGAGCTTAGCGGAGCTTGACTCGAAAGGTCCGACGAAGTGTCGGCGTTCTCAGTGGCTGGGGCGGCTTCCGCTGCATTGGGAGCCGGCTGACGGCCGGGGGGGACCCGGGAGTAGGCGAACACCCCGATGATGACGCCGCTTACCGCCATAGCGATGAGCAGCAAGGTCCACACCCAGCTCGAGCGTGGGCGCGAGACAGTCTTCATTCGTTGGGGTGCGGCGACTGCACTCACGCTCGAGCGCTGCAGCGCGCGCGCAGCCTCGGCCTCCTCGGTCAGGATGCCGCCGGGGGCGGTTACACCGAGGACGGGCGCCAAGGCCGCGACCAGGTTGAGCGCCCGTGCGAAGCGGTTCTTCGGCTCGCTCGCAGTGGCTTTCTCGAACCAAGCATCGAACCCCGGGGGTAAGGTTGCGCCGTACTTCTCAGCGCGAACGCTGGCCGGCTCGGTGGCTCCGCGCGAGACCTTCGAAATCAGGCGGTAGAACCCGCCTTCTTCAGCGGATTCCAGGTCCCAATAGGGCGTACCGACCAACATGGCGAAGGCAAGCTGGCCCAGCGCGTAGGTATCGGTGCGGGAGCTGATCTCCGCTTCGAGCGCGAGCTGCTCGGGGGCCATGTAGAGCGGCGTGCCAAGGAAGCTGCTGGTGATGCGGTCTTGCCGCGAGATCACCTTGGCGATGCCAAAGTCGAGGATCTTCACGCGCGGAGAACCATCGTCACGCGCCGTGATGAATACGTTCTCGGGCTTGAGATCGCGGTGCACGATGCCTGCCGCGTGGGTCTTCTCCAGCGCGAGCGAGGCTTGGTAGAGAAAGGTCACGACCTCCAGCGGCGTTAGCCGGTTGCGACGCTCGAGCATGCTGAAAAGCTCTTCGCCTTTGAGCAGCTCCATCACCAGGAAGGGCAGGCCGGTTCTCGCATCTACGCCAGCGTCGAAGACCTGCACGATGTGCTCGCTCTCGACGTTGGAGGCGACCGTGCACTCGAGGCTGAAGCGCGCCCGCATCTCCGGGTCGCGAACGAGCCCCGGGAGCATGACTTTGAGCGCGCAGTGCCGTCGCGTTTCGACGTGAATGGCTTCGTAGACGCCGCCCATACCGCCGGTGGAGATGCAGCGCACGACTTGGTAGCGATCATGGAAAACAGTACCGACCAAGAACGGAATCGAATCCGGTCCGGTGCTGGCCTGTTCGGATGGCTCCGTGGAGGGGCGGTCCATCGCTTTGCAAAGTAACAAGCCTCACGCCGATCGGCACGTAGTCATCCGCTCTGGGACTGAACGGAATCACGTCCAGGCGACCGTGGCTGTCGCTGCGACGGATTCCAGCGGTTGAGGACGCGACTTTGATTGGGCGCTGCTAGCGCTGTTTCACGATGACGCGCTCGGTTGCTGTCGCGCCGCGCACCTCGGGGGCGTACATCTCGAACGCTGAGGTTGGTGGGAGCAGGAAGTCGCCGGGGTGCAGCGCTCGCACATAGAAGCTGAAGGTCGAGAGCCCCGCTGGCAATTGATCGACGAAGAACAGGGCGCGGTCCTCGCGCAGCTCTCGACCGTCCCAAACCCGCTTGGGATCGGCTTGGGGCAGCGCGTATTCGGGATCGGCGTCCATCAGCTCGGGAGCCACTGCCGCGAGGCCGCCGGGCAGCGGCGATTCGACTGCAACACCAAAGCGGGCCACTGGGCTCGCGACTACGATGTCGACTCGCACGACCTCGCCTTCGACAAACGGGCCGTCCGAAGGGCTTACGCGTCGCACGTTGCGCACCACCGTGAGACCTCGCTCGGTGGCTTCACTCGGAAGCGTCTTGCGCGCGTAATCGAGGCGCATTTGGTAGTGCAGGGTGCCGCCGTCCTTCACGTCGAAGGTGAGGCGCGGCGAGGGTGTGCTCGACTGGGCGTCAAGCAGCTGCATCATCGACAGCTTGACGGTGGTCTGTCGTCCACTGACCGCTCCGAGTTCGGGCGCCGCCAGCAGCTCGTTGCCGAAGAAGGCTCGCGCTTCGAAGGTTTGCGGTCGCTCGCCGCGACTCTGCTGATAGTCGCTGAGCCCGAGCAGCGCCCAGCCGGTCTCGTGCGTGGTGGCCCAACGACCTCCCACTCGATCTGCGAGCAGTCCTTTGGCGAGCGGCGCCAACAGCACGTGCTCGGGATCGCTTCCGGCAAGGGCACGAAGTGCGAGCGCGCTGGCCCGCGGCAATGAATCCAGCCGCTCGGTGAAGTTGGTCGGGGTGGCTCGTTCGCTGGGAGCCACGACCCGAGCGGTGTCTCCATTCAAGCGCAGTGACGCGAGTAGGGCCGACTGCACCTGCTCGCGTCGCTGCGCGTCGGCTTTGCTGAGCACGAGCGCGTGCAGCAAGAACGCGCGGCCCGCAGGGGAGAGCTGCTCGCGTTGCTCGACCAGCTGCATCGCCCGTACGTTGATGGGGCGATCGAGCGTCGCCAAGGCGTCGAGCATCGCTGCCGCGGTCTCAGCATCGGCCGCGGCCAGCTCACCCTGCAAGTAGTTCCCGGCGCTGAGGAGCACCTGCTCCGGGACCGCCATCCCCCGCGACTTGGCCTCGCTGAGCACGAGCACCGCGTAGGCGGTGAGCCACGGCGCGCTTTGGCGCGAGGCCGACCACAGGCCGAAGCCACCGTCGTCGCGTTGATGGGAGGCCAGCCGGGCCATCGCTTGTTCGGCTAGGGCCTGCGGGTCGCCGTCGAATTCGAGCGCGAACTGCTGGGCGAACTCGCGCAGGACCACCAGCGGCAACAGCTGACTCAGCGTCTGTTCGGTGCAGCCATACGGATAGCGAAGCAGCGACTCGAGGCCTTGGGTAGCGCCGCCCAACGCCGAATCCGAAAGCGAGATCGTCAGGCCGCCGACGTCGGGCCGCACGTCCGAAAGATCGCCTAGCGTCTCGGCGACCGGGCGCTTGGCTTCCCCGCTGACCACGCTGCTCTCGAGCAACGTTGGAAGCACGACCTCACCGCGTACGACGAAGGTGTCTTCTGCAGCTTTTCCGGCAGTGGTCGAAGCGTGCACCGTCAGTTTGAACGGCCCCGCTCGCTTCGCCGACAAGGCGAAACGCAAGCGTGCGGGCGTCCCTGGCGAGAGCGTGAGCGCTTGGCTGGCTTCACCCACGATGTTCACGCCCTCGGCCTCGAACTCGACCCGCGCCGGAGCTACCGGGAGGTCGAGGTTCGTTAGCACCACGGTGGTGTGAAAGGTGTCTCCAACCCGCACCACGCTCGGAAGACTTGGCCGCGCCATCAGGGGAAGCCTGGTAGTCACGGCAGTTTCAGCGTTGCCGAAGCGATCCGCCTCGGTCGCCACGACTGCGAAGAAACGATACTTCGTCAAGCTATCGGGCAGTTTGATGCGATGACGAAGCTGGCCGTTCTCGTCTGTCATCAGCGCCGGCTCGAACATCACCGACTGGCGAAAGTCCGCGCGTGGATCTCGACCACTCACGCTGGTTGCGCCCATTCGAACCTTGCTCTGCCCGATCTGCGACCGCTCGCCGATGCGCAGCGGATGGTTGCGTGTATCGAGGTGCCCGAGCCAGCCGCTGCGCCAGTCGAATAGCTCGAGGAGCGGCTGGGGTGCTGGATACATCGCTAACATCAGCGTGGCCTCATCCGCACCCCACAGGGTCACTTCCGCTGACGGCACTGGATTGCCGGCCGCGTCCTTGACCTCCAGCTTCAACTCGAGCTGGTCGCCCGGGCTGGCCGCTTCGGTATCGGGCGTAAGCTCGACGGAGAGCCGGCGCGATTCGACCGAGACGGTCGCCGACTCGTCTGCCTGTTGGGCCTCCGCTCCGGCGATGGCCGTCACCATCACGTCGATGTTCGGCAGCATGGCCTCAGTCACTTTGAACTTTACGCGCGTTCCCGAGGGCGGAAGCTGCAGCATCTGCTCCTCGATCACATCTTCGCGACGGACTGAGACGCGCAGCGCGGCTACTTGCTTGAACGGTGAGCGCACCTCGAAAGCGGCCTCTTCGCCCAGCTCCAGCTTGTCCTTGAGACCGGAGATGGTGAGTCTTGCTGGCTCGGGTACGATTGCAGTGGCGGGTTGGGGCTCCGGAGCCGGCTCGAGGTAGCGGGTTGTCCAAACCTCTCGGTTCGCGGTGATGCGGTTGCCGCTCGGGTCTTTGGCCGAGGCAAACAGGTAGAGCTCGTCGAGCCCTGAACGGTACTCTCCCTCAGGGGCGGTGAAGGTGCAGCTGCGCGCGTCTTCGGCGAGCGAGCAGCCGGAGACGCGCGACTCCTCGAACGGGCCGTTTGGCTCCTTGCGCACGCGCCGTCGCAGCTCCAGCTCGATGTTGGCGGTGGTCGCTCGTTCGTCGATCGTCACGGCGATCGCGCTGGCGTCGAACTTTTCGCCGATCACGGCCGGGTCGGCGTCGATACCCAAGTAAAAATCACCGGGGTGGACGAACGCGGTCTCGGCGCTCTGCAGCGCGCGTTCGCTCAGATCGTGGATGGCGGCCACGCAGGTGACCTCTTCTGGGCCGGTCATTCCAGGCAGCATCAGGGTCTCGTGGATGGCTGCAGCGCCGCTCTTGTCCAATTGGACCGCTGAATTCGTGAGCGAGAGCTCCGGCTCCGGCCGCGCTTGTTCTCCGAACGAATATCCGCTGAAGCCGTACGGCGAGAAGTACGCCTTTCTACGTTCGAGGCGGAGGGTGGCCTTTGCGAAAGCGAGTGGACCGCCGTTGAGATAGGTGCCCTTAGCGTTGCATTCGAGAGCTTCCCCGCGTTTGAGGCTCTGGCGCGAAAGCGTTACGCCAACGGCGAAGTCGGCCGGGTGATACTCCGCGACTTGGAAGCTCGAGACCAGGCTGGAGTAGGGGGAATCTCCTTTGCGCTCGAGTCGGTAGCGCCCGAGTCGGGCCTCGGCTGGGAGCTTGTAGCTCACGGCGAAGCTACCAAACTTCGTCAGCCGCGCCGCGAGCCGCGCCACGACCTCGTCCTTGGGGCCGTGCACCTCGAGCTCGAGCGGTACGTCCTTGGGCGTGGCCAAGCCGTGCTCGCTGGGCGTCCGCACCAGGCCCTTGAAGAACACCGTGTCGCCCGGCCGATAGAGGCCGCGATCGTTGAACACGCTGGTCATCCATTCGGGGGCGGCGGGCCGGCGGCTGACCAGCTGATAGTTCCAGTCATCGCTGAGTTGCGCGAACAGCACGTGTTGTTGCGCTTCGGCTCCGGGGTCAACGCTCTCCGGAAAGGAGAGCGTTGCTCGTCCCGAGGCGTCGGTCTTGGCTTTGATGGTGCTGCTCGCGTGCGTTCCCCGCAGCTCCAGTTCGGCGTTGGCGACGGCTGCGCCAGTCTCGCGCTGGACGACCCAAGCGTGCACACGTTGATGTGCAATCTCGGCCATCACCGCCAGGTTGGAGAACTGGGCTTCTTGACTGTCCGATTGCGCCACCCCAAACGCTTCGTAGTCCAGCCGCACAGCGATGGGCCCGCTGAGCTTGCTGACCCCGAGCAGGGTTTGTAGGGGCTCGTGCGAATAGTCCAGCTGGTTCAGCGCAGGATCGTTGAGCTTGCGCGGGCTCGACCAGCTGAGGCCTTCTGCGCTGCCCCGCAGCCTGGCCATGATGGCGTCGCGCGATAGCGCACTGGCTTTGAGCGTGGCGTTCTTCACGTTGACGCGCTTGATCGGAAGTTGCAGCGAGGTCATCTGCGGACCGAAGGTCCCTGACATCGTCAGCTCGGCTACAGGTGTGCGGTTTCCAAACTCGAGCGTCGTCTCGAAATCGCGCAGCAGCGCCTCTCCTTCATAGTCGCGCAGCGTGCGTTTGCCGGTGCGCTTGCGCAGTCGCAGTCGATAGCGCTTGGCCGGCTCGAACTCGCCGCGGACGCGTACGCCTGCAGCTCCGTTCTCGAGGTATTCATTCTCGAAGCGGAGTCCCTTCAGCGCGGGCGTGACCTCGACCAAGCCTGCTAGTTTTTCGGCATCGACGTAGTTCGAGAACAAGAGGCGCGCCCCGGCGTCGGGGGAGCAGCGTGCGCCCGCGACCGTTGCTAGCTCGCCCTCCGCGCTCACGTTGTCGGGTAAGCACTGAGCTCCGAGCACGGCAAACGGGCCCCACGTCTGAAAGCCGAAGCTGCGCGGGGCAGACGGGTGTCCGCCGGAGCTCGTCATCATCGGTCCCACGGTCACTCGAAGCTGTGCGCTCTGGGGTAGAGGCGAACGCAGGTTCACGCGAAAGCTGCGTCCTTCAGCCTCAGCGCTGAGATCGAACTCGAGGGCGCGGACCACGTTCGGCTTGGTCGCGTCCTCGGCTGGGATGCTGGCCATCACGGTCAGCGCCTTGCGCAGATCCTCGAGCCCGACGGCCTGGTCGAAGTCCAAGCGGATCGGCTCGTCGTTCGTCACCCGTGCCTGCTCGTCAACGGGTTGGTGTGCGATCAGCGTCGGGGAGGGGGTGGTGAACTCCCATTGATAGTCGGACGCGAGCGGATGGCCGCTCGCATCGGTGACGCCGGCCGGCAGCTTGATGGTGAAGCGCGTGGCGTTTGGTAGCCCGCGGAGCGGCACGAAGCGCAGTGCGCGGCTACCGATCCACTCCCAACGCCCTTCAATCGGGGGGCTCAGTTCGAACGCGGGGAGCTTTGCCTCTTGGGAGCCGAGCGCGCGCATCGGCCGGTTGAAAACGATGGCGATCTCGCTCTCGCTGGGTGCGTCCCCCACAGGCCCTGCAAAGGCCACCCGCAGCGGCCCGGAAAGGTCCTCATCGCCGGGCGGGGCGAGCAGCTCGAGCGACGACCGAACGTTCGCCTCGGGGACGCTGATGCATGCGCTGAGGAGCGACCAAAGAGCGAGGACCGGCAATAGGTTTTGGCGCACAGGAGGTAGACTGACAGCGAACCTCGAACAATGTTCCGATCCGCAGGGTCAGCTGTTGCGAGTGAGCGCCATGACGGCGATGGCAATCAGGGCGATCACCACCAGCACGATCAGGAACAGCACCACGCGGTAGAGCTTGGCGATCTGCGCTTCGAGCGCCGGCTTGGCGGGGTCCGGCGCGGGAGCGATGTTCGCTTGCGGTGCAACCGGGATCGCGACGCCACGCTGGGCCTGGACGACCGTACGGTCCGGGGCGAGGCCCGCCGCCGGCAGTGCTTCTGGCGTTGCTTCTGAGCGTCCAGGCTGAGCCTCGATGGTCATGGGTGCGGTGATCTTGACCGGGTTTCCGGGCCCAACCTCAGCGGGGCGCGGACGGGGCAGAAACTGTCCAGCCTCTTGCAGCAGCTGCTCCCGATCCATCTTCACGGTGCTGCTGCCTTGCGGCACTTGCGGCATCGGTTTGGCAAGCAAAGCGGCGACTTGCGCCGGCATTGCGTCGCTCGCCAGCGTGCGTGGAATCGGTTTGACTGCCAACGGCTGCGGGCTCGCGGCTTCACGTGTCGGCGGACCGTCGTCGGGGAGCGGCACGGGCAGTGCGAACCCTGGGGAACGTGGCGGCGTCCCGGCCAACGCTGCGCTCGCTCCCGGGAGCACTGGCGCCACCGGCCCGCTGCTGCTCTCCTTGGCCAGCCAACGGGTGGTGGAGGCAGCCGTAGTAACGGCCAGCTGCGGCAAGATCGCCTCCAGCCGCGCGCGCACTTCTCCGGCGCTCTGAGGCCTGTTCTCCGGCTGCTTTTCCAGCAGCGCCAAGATGATCCGCTCGAGCTCGGGGTTCAGATCGCGGATCAGCTGACTCGGTGGCTTCGGCGGGTCATGAACGTGACGAGCGACGATTTGCAGCGGCGTCTCCCCGTTGAAGGGCACCACGCCAGTGACCAACTCGTAGAGCACCACTCCGAGCGCGTACAGATCGGTGCGATGGTCCACCTTGTCTGCACGACCTTGTTCTGGGGCCATGTAGCGCGGGGTTCCGACAAGATCTCCGGCGATGGTGATCGCGCTGCGAGGACCCCCCGCCACGGTGTGCGCGCTGCTGCCCTCGAGCAACTTGGCGATGCCGAAGTCGAGCAGCTTGACCACATCGCGATCGAAGCCCGAACACATCATCACGTTGGCTGGCTTGATATCGCGGTGCACCACGCCAAGTTCGTGCGCGTAGGCGAGCGCCTTGCAGATGTCGATCGCCACTTCGGCTGCTTGGGCTTCAGGGCTGCGACCGCGTTGTTTGATGCGAATCGAGAGATCCTCACCCGAGAGCAGCTCCATGGCGATGAACAGCAGCTCCGGGTCATCCCCGACGTGAATGAGCTCCACGATGTTGGGGTGCGAGAGCTTGGCCGCGAGCCGAATCTCCCGGGCGAAGCGGCGAACCAGCTCCGGCTCGGAGGCGAGCATCGGGTGCATGACTTTGATCGCCACACGCCGCGCGGGGTTCAGCTCAGCGGCGTAAAAGAGCTGCGCCATCCCGCCACCGCGCATCAGCCCGGTGACGCGAAAGCGGCTCGCCAGCACGCGGCCGATCAGCGGGTGGTTGGCGCGAGGATGAGGTGCTCCCGATTGCGCCCACAACATCGAGGGCAACTTGGTCTCGGTTTTGTCGGTGGACTCCTCGACGTTGTAAAGCTCATACGGCTGGTTTTGCCGGGTCGGCGGCTCCTCTTCACGCTCGAGCTCCTCGAGCAGCAGCCGGAGTTCCGCGTCGAAGTCACGCGCGTTCTGATAGCGCTCGGAAGGGTCTTTGCGCACCGCGCGTTCGAGCAGCGCCGCGAGGCCGGGATGCAGGTTCACCGCGGGAGCCGGCAGCGGGTTGTTGCGAATCGCGTGGACCAAGCGATCGGGCGGCAGCTCACCGAAGGGCGTCTTGCCGCACAGCAGTTGGTAGAGCACCGCCCCGAGCGAATACACATCGGCGCGCGGGTCTCCAAGCTCGCCGCGCAGGCGTTCCGGTGCCACGTAGCCGTCCAGCGGGCGCAGAGCGTCCACCACGTCGGCCATGCCGAAGTCGGTCACTTTGATGCGTTCGACGTCGGGTTGATCGGCGTAGCGGGTGATGAACACGTTGGACGGCCGCAGCCCGCGGTGAATTACGCCAGAGGTCAGCGCCACCTCCAACGCGGTGCCAATCTGCAGCACGACGCGCGCCGCTTCGAGCTGCGAAAGCGGGCCGCGCGCATCGATGTACGACGACAAGTTCTCGCCCAGGATCAGCTCGCCGATCACATACAAGAGCCCGTGCTCTTCGCCGGCCGCGAACATGGTGGCGATCTCGGGGTGCTGCAGCCTGCGCGCTTTCTCCGCCGCGCGGAGAAAGCGACGGGTTACCTCCAGGTCCTGCGCGAAGCCGGGAAGCAATACCTTCACCGCGACTTGGCGCGGCTGCCCCGTGGGTTGCGCCGCCGAGAAAACCTGCGCAATCCGGCCTTCACTCAAAAACGCCGTAAGGGTGAAGCGATCCGCGAGCACCTTTCCAATCAGCGGATGTCCGGCCTTCGCCCCGGTCCGCCGGTCGGAGTTGGCGGTGGTGTCGTCCTCGAGCGTGGGCGAAAGCGGTGGCGGGACACGTTGCCGGATCACGGGGGCTTTCGCCTCGGCTCCGACCAGCGGAGCGAGGCCGCGGGTGGTCCCGACGATCGCTGGGTGGGCGCTCGCAAGCCGCGGCGGTGATGGCCTTCGCGGGGAGGGTGGCGGAAGGACGGGGGTCAGTGAAACGGGCAACGGCGGAGCAGGCTTGGGCAGCTCCGGTAGGGCCTTGGAAGGGGCGAGCGCCATCGGCAGGGTTGTCGGAGGCGCTGGAATTGCCGCCGGAAGCGGTGGAGCCGCAACTGCCGCAGCCGCCCGTGGCGGCTCGGGGGATCGAGCCAGCGCTGGGAGTTCGGCCTGAGAAAGTCGCTCAAGCTGCGCCATCACGTCGGCCGCCTTCAGGTTGCCCGCGCCCATGGTGGCACTGGCGTCGCCGAAGCGTTGCAGCCGCTGCTGCGCGCCCTCGTGATCTCCCAGTGCGTTGAGCGCCTGCACGCAGGTCCGCAGCAGCACTGGCTCGTGGCTCAGCGGGAGCAGCTCATCTGCAGCTGCCACCACGCCGGGTAGGCCAACGGCCGCCTCCACTTGCCGGAGATACTCGACGAAGTCCGCTTCCTCGACCTGGATGCTCGAGTCGGCGAGGGCTCCTTTGAAGGCGATCACGCCCAGGTCGAAGCGGCCTTCCCCAAAACACCAGCGAGCAAACACAAGCTTCGCGGCTGCCGGAAGCGCTTCGATCGCGCTGGGGATGGATGCCCCGCTTTCCCCAACCAGCGCGAGATAGACCACGAAGTGGTCCGCGTGGCCCGCGACTGCATGGTTCAGATAGCCGGCGATGCCCGCTTGAACGTCGCCTCGAAGCAAGCGATCGGCCTCCCTCCGATCGGGGAGGGGGTAGCGCCGAAGGAGCTTCACGAGCTCAGGCGAAAGCAGTTCTCTACGCAAGCTCCGGGATGTTCGCGGCAGGAGTGCTCAAGCGCAAGAGGTTGCGGCAGATTTCAGCCTTCCACTTGCTCGCTCGGTCTACCATGGCCCCCGATGAAAACCCCCACCGGCTGGGAGACTGCCTTCGCCGCTAGGCTCTTCGACTTGCTTTCCACGCTCGAGTCGAGCGCTCTCATCGGGTTGGCGAAGAGTCGGGTGCGCGGCCTTGGCGAGCAGTTGGCGTTTGCTTGTTTGGCGCTCGGTGCGTCCGAAGGGCTGGCCGCGCTCGAGTCGTCGGCGACCACTCACTTGTGGGTGCCCGTGGTCGCGAGCCGCTCGGGCCATCGCGAGCTGGGCAAAGAGCTGCCCTTCGACGGTACCGTGCTCTCGCACGTCCTCTCCGGCGGCAGCACCTACGCCGTGTCGATCGAGCCTGGGGACGAGAGCCTGCGCTGTTTCGAAGGCTGGCTCGAGAGCGCGCCGGTGAGCGCGCTCACGGTGCCGATTCGGGTGGGGGAGCGGGTGGTCGGCGGTGCCGTTTTCTTCGCCGACGAAGCGCCGTTCAGCGACGAAAAGATCGAGATGGGTGAGCGCCTCAGCGAAGTGCTCGGATTGACGGCGGAGGCCTTTTTTACCGAGCGGATGTTGTTCGAGCTTTTTGCTAGCGCCTTGCCCGAGCTGCTCGGCAAAGATGCGGCCACCAGCCTGCCGCAAAAGTTGCTCTCGCATCTGCGCAGTATGCGCGTGACCGAGACCTATCGGCAGCGCATCAAGCTGGCGACCACGGTCGGTAAGCTGACCAGTCGCAGTGCGCTCGAGGGCCAGCTGGCCGAGCAAGTGTTGCGGGTGTTCGAAGGGTACGTCACCTCGCTCGAAGGCGGAGAGCCGGCGTGAACGAGCCCCGCGTGCGCGTCGCCGTGGTCGACTCAGGCGTCGATACGGCACACCCAGCCTTTGCCGAGCTCGCCATTCGAACCTTCGGCGTGGTCCCCAAAGGCGTTGGGCTCAGCGTAGAAGCGTGCGAGCCCGGAGACGGCAGCGGTCACGGCACGGCGTGCGCGGGCATCATTCATCGCGTCGCGCCCTTCGCCGAAATCATCAGCGTGCGTGCGCTCGGCCCGGATGGGCGCGGCTCGCGCGACGCGCTGATCGCCGCCTTGCGTTTTTGCGTCCGCGAAGGCTTCGACGTGGTCAACCTCAGCCTCGGCGTCGACATGCCGAAGAGCTCACCGCCGCGCCCGACCGATCAGAAGTCGCTGCTCGACTTGTACGAGGTCGCCGACGAGGCCTTCGTCAAGAGCGTGATTATGGTCGCCGCTGGACCGAACGTGAGCACGATGCGCACCTATCCCAGCAAAGCCAAGTCGTTGATCGGCGTCGGCCGCGGCTCCTTCGACGACCCGGAGAGACTCGAACTCTCCTTCACCAGCGACTACGAAGTGATCGCCGCTGGGATGGACGTGCCAGCGCCGCTCGCCGGTGGAGGCGAGCGCAAGTGGTCGGGGACGAGCTTCGCTTGTCCGCACGTCGCCGGCCACGTCGCGCGGGTGCGCCGCGAGCTCGGCAGCGTGGATGCAGTGACCATCCGCGCCGAGCTGCATCGATTGGCACGTGCTCAGACTCGAGCTCGCGCGTCCGAGCCCATGAAGGAGGAACTCCGTGAATCCGCTTAACGCACTGCCTCAGCGCCCCGATCTCGAACGCCTGCTGTTGTCACGGCCTGCAGCGGAGGTCGCGGCGGTGCTCGCTGAGCTGGCTGCGGAGCCGCTCGAGCCCGCCGCGAGCGCCGGGCTTTGCTTCGCCGAGGGCTCGCTTGCTCTGCGCGATGGACGCCTCGAAGAGGCCAAACAAAAGCTGGAACAAGCCGCCGCAGCGTTTGCTGCGTTGGGCGAAGCGGAGGCCAGCGAGTACTGTCTGATCGAGGCCTCGGTGGCACGCACGCGGCGCGGTCGGCGCGAGCTGGCCGAGGAGGCGCTGACGGTGGTGACGCCGTTGTTCGAGTCGGCCTTCGAGGGCGTGCGGGTTCGCGCGCTGTTGGTCAAAGGCTCGGCTTTGCGAGTGATGGGCCAGGCCGCTGCTGCGCAAGCTGCGTTCGTGGTGGCGCTCGAGCTATCGCGCGGTTTCCCGGAGACCCGCTCGATGGTGCTCAATTCGCTCGGCACCATCTCGGTGACGCTCGGTGCGTTCGGCGCAGCGACCTCCTTGTGTGAGCACGCCGCGGAGGTCTGTCGCCTGCGCAAGGACGTGATCGGCGAGGCCATCGCCATGGGCCAACTCGGCGCCGCGTCGCTTGGAAAAGGCGATTTCGAGGCTGCGCGTCGCTCGCTCTCGCGCCAAGAGTGGCTCTCGCGCGAGGTCGGTGATGCCTTCGGTCAAACGCGCGCGTTGGTCTGGCTGTCGGAGGTCGCGCTCGACGATGGCCGGCTTGATGACGCGATGGGCCTGGCCGAACGCGCGCTCACCGTCGCCGGCTCGGTGGAACCCAAGCTGACCACGTTCATGGCCTACGCCAACCGCGTGCTCGGACGGGCCAAGCTGCGCGCCGGCGATCGCACAGGGCTCTCGGCGCTCACTGCCGCCGAGGCGATCTTCCGCGAACAGCGTTTGCCGCTGGGGCAGGCGTTGGCTGAACGCGATATTGCGCTCTCCAGCGAGCCGGTGGACTTGTTGCGCGTACGGCGAGCGGCTCAAACCTTGGCCTCGCTCGGTTTGGTCGAGCGGGTGCTCGAGTCGCTTCCGACGCTGAATGCGGCGAGCGAAGTGGAGCTCGCGCTCGCCCAGTCGATGCCGCGGCGGCTCGAGCCGATGGAGGCCGCGCTGATGGTGTCCGAGCCCACCGTGCTCTCGGAAACGGTCTTGCTGCGCATGGCCGCGCGCAAGAACCTCGCGCGGCTCGCGCTGCTCAGCACCGAGGCGGAAGGATTGCTCGTAGCGCTGGTGCGCGGTTTGGCGCCGAACGCGCTCGCGAGCGCTGTGGACCACGCGGCCACGGCTTTCGCTGTGGTCGGCCAGTTGGGTGAGCTCTCGCTGGTGGCGTGGTCCGCGCGTGCAGAGCCTTCGGCGGTCGACGCCGATCTGGTTCGGCTGGATGCTCAGCACACGGTGCTCGCGCTGCTTTCACAGGCGAAGGTCCGTTCACCCAACTTTGGTGGCGGGCTCAGCGCCGAGGTGGACGGGCTCGACGTCGGAGCGCTGCTCGCCGCCTCGACCTCGTCGACGGAGAAGCGCAGCGCGGTTGGGGACCTCGCTGGGTTTGCTGCGCTGGTTGCGAGCTGAAGGGCGGCGAGGTCTGCTCGCATTGCGCGCCTAGTCTCTGACGTCGGCCTTGAGGCCGGTGAGCAGCTCGCTCGGGTACTCGAAGAAGACGGGGATACGGGCGGCCCACGTCAGTTCCAGGAGGCCCTCGTCGGGACGAAGGTGGAGCGTGCGCAGTTCGAGCGCGGCGCCATATCGGCCTGCGCCGGGTAGCGCGAGCTCCACCGTTCGCGGTCCGCCGGGGACGCGAAACGCAACCTCGCCGCCGCCCGGGAACAGATTACGGGCAACACAGCGATCGCCGACGCTCACGGCGCCGCTCAGGCCAGGCGCCGCAGCGCTAGCGACGCGCGCGTCCACGTCGCCTCGGGACCACGCTGTTGACGGTGCACCCAACCAACCTCTGCGAGCCTCGAGCGGTTGGGCATCCTTCGGCACGACGTACGGGTGCAGGAACTGAGCGCGGGGAAACTCGAACAGGTCCACCGGGCCGTAGTCTGCGGCGATGGGCGCATCGAGCCAGGCGCGCACGTCCCTCACCGCGAGCCGTTCGGGCAAGGCCGGGTCGTTCGGGTCCTCCTGTGAGGGCGCAAGGCGACCGTTGAGTAGCTGCGCTGTGGCTTCACTGCAGAAGCCGCGGCCTGCAGCGTTGCGCGGGTAGAAGGCTTCGTCCTCTGGGACGACCGCGCGCGCGTTTGCGCCGAAGGCGCTGCGTTTCGGGCGTGGGCGCGGCAATGAGCCGCCGTAGGCGTTAGCCTTCGATAGCGGCGCGCGTTCGAACGGCTCGGCGTTGGAGTAGGCGAGCGAGCCGCCGCAGAACTCGATGCGTCGCGCACCGTGCACCCGCACGCTGCGTGCGAGCGAGCCCACCGTTAACGACGTGTCAGCGAAGGACGCCTCCGACCCGGGGTAGGCCGACCCGCTGAGGAAGACGTCACAACTCTCGCGTGCCGCCGCCGTCAGCTCCGACTCTTCGACCAAGAGCTCGCCTTGGTAGCGTCGCTCGCTCAGGATCGCGAGCGCACGCGGCTGCTCCGGCTTGGGCCTGCCGAACAGGAGATGCGCCTCTTTCACCAGCACACAAAGCCACGAGTCAGGCCCCAGGCTGAGGCCGCGAAAGGCTTGGACTTGCGCCGTGCGCGTGGTCTCGAGCGGCGTCATTGGGCGTCTCCGTCGACCATCTGCTTGACGAACTCGGCGACTGGTTTGGTCGTTAAGTCTTCGATAATGGGAATGTGGTCCGGTGCGCGGCGCCAGGCGTGCTTCACCGCATCAACGATGAGTTCCTGCTTCAATTTGAGTTTGTCCGGCGGCACTTTGTACTTCTTGCCGACAGCCCACTTAGCGCTGTCCCCGATGGCGACCCCGAGCGCCTTGTCGACCAAGCCCGACAAGAAGGCCGCCCCGTAGTCGCCGAGCGTTGGGTTCGTCACCACCGAATTGAGGTTGACCACAAGGTTCAGTTCGACGTCGATGGGATCAGAACAGTTCTGATTTGCAGAGAGCATGTTGGAGATGCAGCAGGCGAGCGGGTTGCCCTTGCTGGTTACGCTCATCACCGCCATCTGACACTTGGAGCCAGAGTTCGCGATGACTTTGGCGAGTGTGACCGCCTCGGCTCCAGGGTTTGGCGGGGGTGCTGGTACAGGGCAATGCGGGATAACGTAGAAGTCATACCCCTGTTGCATCATCGGCCACTTGTCGGCGGTGACCCTGTCCGCCTTTTTCCCCAGCGTGGCGAGGGGTCGGAAGAAGTTGTACTGGCCCGAGGCGTGCGGGTGCCCATCGATCTTGCCCGCGAGCGCCACGTACTCATGCAGCTCCAGCCCGTTGAGGTGGATTCCCGACGTATTGTAGAAATTGCTGCTCATCGTTTTTCTCCAAGCACGGCCGCGCGAGGTAGTTCCTCTCCGGGCATCAAGATGGCGTGTTGAACCAGCAGGTGAAGCACCCCTTGTTCAGCCTCGAGGTGAGCGGCGCGGAAGCGCGTCCCCGACGCGCCTCGGCCGCGAGCGTCCCAGCGGACGAAGGAGCGCGGTTGCGGCAGCGTGAGCTGCACGGTGCCTGCGAGCAACCCATCGACGCGCAGCTCCGTACCGGCCGCGAGGTCGTCGAAGATGCAGTGCAGCGACCCCGCGTGAAAGCCGACGAACGGGCTGCGATGGCAAGCCCTTCCGAGGTCGGTGCGCGCGTCGAGTGGGTTGCGCCAGCGCATGCTCGCGAGCTCGGGGCACGGCGCGAGGTTGCCCGGGATCGGACGCGCCAGCGGGTGCAGCAGCTGGTCGTGCAAGAGCTCGATGCGTGGGAGCGCTTTGCCCTCGGCGCGGCGCTCTTCGGTCATGAAGCCGGTGCCGCCGGGATTGTAGGCGTCCATCGAGTCGTAGCCGGGATGCGGAAGCCGCGTACGCGGCTCGATCCCCGGCGGAGTATGCTCGGTGCCGCCGAACGAGTCCTCCCAGCGCAAAGCAAACGGCTCGAAGGCTGTTGCTTGGCTGGGCACGAAGCCGGCCGGGCCTCGCAGCCAATGACGGGCTGAACGACACACGAGCTCGACCTGCTCGCGGCCGACGCGCAGGGTGACCCGACGAGCCAGTTCGCCCCGCAGCGTGGCGTGCACGAGACCGTTCACGGTCACGCTGGTGCCGTTGGTTGCCGTGGCCGCAAAGCTGCGCTCGAGCTCCGCCGGTAACGGCACTTCGACCGGCGCCAGCGTATCCCGCTCGATGCGGTAGGCCTCGTGCACACAGAGCGTGGCAAAGCGCTGGACTCGTTCGGGCGCGGGCTGCGGCTCGAAGCGAAGTGGAAACGACAAGCCGGCGTTCTCCTCGAGCGAGGCACGACCGAGGTGAACTCGTAGCTTGGTATCGTTGTGAACGAACATCTTCATGCCTCGCTTTCCGTCGTTCGCGCCGCGGTCGTCCAAGGAAGCGGACCAGGGCAGGGGTCGTCGTTGAGCCCGATGTGTTCGGCGTCGACGCGCACGTCGCTGCGGGCTCGCAGGACGATCTCGCCCTCGTTCGCTTGCGACTCGATGGTGTTGGCCTCGCTGCGGTCGACCCCGCGTACGGTGGTGTGACGGTCCCCGCCGATCACCGCGCGCAGATCGCCGGCCGCGCCCAGCTCGAGGTTGCCGCGGCTTTTGACGCTCACGTGATCGGCTGCGAGCGAGAGCGAGCGCGTGCCCACGAGCTCGAGCTCCGCCGATTCAAAGCGCAGCTTGGCGCCGCCCTGGCCGAGCGAGATCGAGAGTTCGATCTGACCCTCGCGCGAGCGGACGCGGAGTACGTCGCCTTCCGTCGTCGAGCCTACGCTGAGCCGCCGACCGTGCGCCAAGAGCAGCGTGCTCTCTTCCTCTTGTGCCGGCTCTTCGGTTAGCAACTCAAGCGAGGCGCTGGACGTGGTTTGAGGTTGCATCATCGGTCGGCTCCTCGTTTTGCGACGGCTTCTTCGAAGCGAACGCGAAGTTGTGGGCTCTCCTGGAAGCGAGTGGCCCACAGCTGGGTCAACTGTTGGAAGGCCGCTTCGCTTGCAAAGCCGTGGCTTTGCAAGATGGCCAGGCGCTCGGCAGGCTTCCTGCGGAGCTGTGCTGAGAGCTCGGCGAACGGCTCCAGGCGTAAGAAGCGCAGCTCACCCGCGGCGTTGAAGGGCATGGTCGCGGCGAGACCGCCGACCACCGGTAAGGTCTCGCCGCTCGGGTCCACCGCGAGCGGGCTGGGCGAGGCCGCGACGTTCGCGGTCGCTGCGGACTCCGTCCCCTTTGCTTGAAAGGGGAGGGCGGGCCTTTGCACCTTCGGCACGGCGGCTTGAGCAAACGGCAAGGCCGCGGCGCGGTTGGGCATCGGGAGCTGGGTCTCATCGACGTTGATGGCGCCTGGTAACGGCGCCTTTAGCTGCTCTTCGACGTTGCGCGTGTGCTCGTCGGCGAGCGTTTCATCCCCGGCACTGACGCCTTTGGCGAGCGCGCGCAAATGGTTGCGTTGCGCCTGATACCAGGCTTCTTCGTCGATCTGCTCCTGCTCGAGCCGAGTCGCTCGTGCGTCTGGGGTGAGGCCAAGCATGGAGGCCGCGAGCTTGCTCCACATGGAGAAGGTGATTTCTTCTGGTCGCGAAATGGCTTGCTTGTTCATGGTGCTACCCGTTGAGTTTGATTGCGCCGGACTTGGCGTTGAAGACCGCAGGGGCGATGAGGTCGACGATGTTGCCCTTGAGCGTCAGCGTCCCCTCCGACTCGACGCCCACGCTCTCGCCGCTGACCTCGATGGCGCTGGCATCAACCGTGATTGAGCCAGCCATCATGCAGATCGAAGAGCCGCCGACCTTGAGCCTGATCGCCCCAGGGGTGATGGTGAGGCTCGCTCCGCCGACCGTCACCTTGAACAGCGCGCTGTGGATGTGCGTGCAGAGCGGCGAGGTCACCAGCAGCGGCCCGACGGTCTGTTCGCTGTTGGACCCGTTCACGACCATGTTGCGGGAACCCTGAACGTTGAGCACCTCGGAAGCCTTGATGGTGGAGACGCGTCCACTGTCACACCACAAGGACTCGACGCCCACAATCACGGTGGAGCGCGTTTCACCGACAAGATGCAGCTCGCGAGCCGCGTAGCTCGTGGTTACGTCTCCGGTCACGGTGACGTCCTCGGTGCCCGTAATGGTGTGCGTCCGCTTGCCCTTGACGGTGTTGCTTTGATCGCCGTCCACAGCGTCGGATTGGTTGCCGCCGACCGAGTTGCTCTGGTTGCCGCCGACCGACGTCGAGTGGTTGGCGAGCACAACCTCGTTCAAGTTGCGTTGGGCATGGATGAAGACCTCTTCTTTGCCCGCGTCGTCATCGAAGCGAAGCTCATTGAAGCCGTCGCTGTTCGGGCTCGACTTGGTCTTGATCGTGCTGATCGTCGGCTTCTCGTATTCGACGGGCTGAATCGCGTTGTGCACGCGCCCGACCACCAGCGGCCGATCCGGATCGCCGTTCATGTAGGCGACCAACACCTCCTGGCCGACGCGCGGAGTGAAGATGTGCCCGTAGCCTGCGCCGGCCCACGCTTGGGAGACCCGCACCCAAGTGGAGGACGGTCGACCGGGCTCGACCCGTTCATCCCAGGGGAAGCGGAGGCGCACGTCACCACGTTCATTGCGATGGATCTCCGGCGGGCTGCTCGCCTCTTCGGCTGAAACGACGGCCGTGTGCACGCCGTCGATGCGTGGACGCGGGGTGCGCAGCTCGGGCCGAAAGGTGAGCTCGGCCGGCAATAGCTCGAGCGCGTTCTCGTAGATGGGTGCATCGTGCTTGCGACCAAAAAGACCAAACGGCTCGAAGTCGAGGCTGGTTTCCTCCGGGAGTAGCTGGGTCGCGAAGGTGGAAACGGCGATGCACACGAGCTCCTGTTCGCTGTGAACACCGCTGTCATCGCGGAGTTGGAAGCGCAGGCCAGCGACGAGCGCGCGGTGTGTACCGATGGCCTCCTGCAGTGAGCGTTGCACCGCCTTTCGTTGTTGAGCGAGGGCGGCCGGCGTGACGCACGGGGGGCTCACCGCTTCGTCGCGCGACGGATAACGACGCTCGAGGAAGATGCTCGGATCGGGTTCGCTCTCGCCGCCGGCGAGCGGCGTATCAAGCCCGATCCCGAGCTGCGGCGTTTGCGGCCGAGCCGGGTCGAAGTCGCGCACCTCGACCGAGCCCCACTGCAGAGAGGTCCGTCGTTTGAGCGCCCGCACGCACTCGCGGCTCTTCGCCCCGACGCCTTTGAAGCCGTGACGGAAGGGCACCACGGCCTCGCCCTCGAACGCCGACGGTGAGCCGGGCAAGTCGGTGATGCGCAGCGTGCTCGCTCCGGGCTCTTGGTCGATGACGAAGGAGAGGCCTTCTTCCTCGAGCAAGCGGTTCAGGAACGCAAAGTCCGACTCGTTGTACTGCACCGTGAACGCCCGCAGCTTTGGGTCCTGCAAGCGCGCGGTGTCCGCCACGTCGATGCGGTAGCGCTCCTCCGGCGGCTCGAAGCGATCCCACGATAGGCTGCCCGGCGCCGCCGCCGCTTTTGCGCTCAGGCCGCCGCGTCCAAGCGGCTCGTCGTGCGAGCGGTTCTCGAGCACGTGCGCGAGGATGTCGCCCAGCGTTTGATCGACGAAGGTGCGGCTGCGGAGCCGCTGCGTTGCGCGGAAGAAGGCGGGCACCAGGCGCACGCCGTAAAGAGCGAGCTCGCTGGTGCGGTCAGCTCTTCCACCGACGCCACGATCCCGTGCACCTCGCGCCAACGCGTCTCGGTCGCGATGCGCAAGGTGGCTGGCCCGTTCAGCAGCGAATAGGCGGCGAAGGGACCTTCGTCGACGAGCCGACGAAGCACGATCTCGTAGCAGAACAGTTCGCCGATGGCCTCGCGCGACCGCCAGCGTACGACCTGCGGTCCCGCCCAGCCTTCAAGCGGAGTTCCCAATACATAGTCCGGGCGATTGCCTCGGAGCGCGGCTTGGAGTTCGTTCGACATGCAACCTCTCTTGAGGTCCGCGAACTGCCGCGTTCCTCAAAAGGGATATCGAGTCGAGGTCGAAAACGTGGACAGCAAAAGTGTGGCGCGAGTCATTTTTGCGACGGGAGCTCAGTTGTGTACGCGCAGGACTTTGCCGTTGGCGGAGTAGCGAATGTGGCCCGAGCGTCGGGGCGTCTCGACGTGGACGATCACGACCACTCCGTCGCCGTCTCGGCTGAGGCTAGCGTGCGAGACCGTTGCCCCTTCGATCTCGCTGTGGCGAGGCGCGGCCTCAATCATGCCTTTGAGCGACGCCAGGTTGATGTCTTGCTCCAAGTCGAAGGTCAGGTTGCGCAGCTTCTCGAGCGTTGGTTTGCTACCGACTTTGACGGGCCTGGGTTCGTTGAAGTGACGGCCGAGGAGCGAGTATTCATCCAGGTTGAGGGGCTCGCGCGGGTCCTGAAGTTGCAACCAGGCGCCGTCTGGGCGGACGCTCAACCTCGTCACACGGCATGGCTTGCAGCCGGTCTTTTCGCGCAGGCGGGTAAGGATATCTTGCGGCGTTGCAAAGTAGTTCACGGGCGGCGGGAGCTCGGTCGCGGGGAACGCGCTCAGGCTTATTGTCGGCTCTGGCGCTTGGGCTGTGGCCTTGCGTTTGCTGCGACGACTGGGCTCGTCGCTCTCGTCGCTCTCGTGAGTTTGGTCGCTGCGACGCTCGGACTTGCTCCGTTTGGTCCAAGCGTCGAAATCGCAGCCGAGGGTCATTAGGGGAAGGGCGAGGATCAGTGTAGCGGCTCGGTTCATGGTCTTGCTCCCACTAGTCGAATAACTGGAGGTGGTTGGGGTCAAGGAGTTATCGGCGTCCCACGCCAACCATGGACAGGCATAGAGCTGGGCATGCGGCCGCTAGGCGAGCGTCGGGCGCGACATTGCGCCGAGTCTCGCGGTGACAGCGGGCGATGTGTCGCAGCGAGCTGGGCATCCGGCCGCTAGGCGAGCGTGAGGCGGGCTGAGGAGCAAACGAACTGGTCCGGGACAAACTTTTGAGTGTCAGGGAGCAAACGGTCTGCTCCGGAACAGACTCTTGAGCGCTGAGGAGCAAACGGTCTGCTCCGGAACAGACTTTTGAGCGCTGAGGAGCAAACGATCTGCTCCCGGACAAACGTTTGAGCATTGGGAAGCAAACAATCTGCTCGCGGACAGACTTTGGGGCGCCGCTGAGCAAACAATCTGCTCGCGGACAGACTTTGGGGCGCTGCTGAGCAAACAATCTGCTCCGGTTCGGCAGTTCTTACTCCAGGCCGTAACGAGCCAATGCCTGCTTTGGCCGGCTAAAAATATTTGGCCACGTTGGCTGGCCTGCGGCGATAACCCCGGTATGGCTGCCCAACGCTCCGCTGCAGAGACTGCCCTGAGGGTGGAGGTCGAGAGCACGCCCTATCGCTTTCTGAAACAGCTCTCCGGCGGGGCGATGGGGGAGGTCGTGCTGGTGGAGCACGTGGAGCTTGGTGAACGCCGGGTGATGAAGCTCTTGCGCTCGAGTTTGGCAGGGGTGGAGGACCTTGCGCTCCGTATGCGCACCGAGGCACGTGTTTTGACTAAGCTCGATAGCCCGCATGTGGTGCGGGTCTATGACTTCGGGCGTACGGAGAGTGGGCGGCCGTATTTGGTGATGGAGGCTCTCGAGGGCTGCACGCTCAAGGAGCTGGTACAAGCCGAGGGCTGGCGTTCGGCCGCGCAGGTCAAGGAGATTGCGCGGCAGATTTTGCTGGGGCTGGAGCAGGTTCACCGCCTTAGCATCGTCCACCGCGACCTCAAGCCGGACAACGTCTTCTATTGCCGTTCCGCGGGGGACAAGTCCGTGGGCGTTCCGCTGGTGAAAATCCTCGATTTCGGCATTGTGCGCGTAGTGGAAGACGAGGCGCGCGCCAAGCTTGGTCACGTCGCGCCAACCGCCGAGGGCATGTTGGTGGGCACTCCGGCCTATCTGGCGCCGGAGCAGGCGATTGGCCTGCGTGTTGGGCACAGTGCAGATCTTTACTCCACCGGCGCAATTCTCTGGTTCTTGCTCGTGGGCCGAGCGCCCTTTCAACGGGAGACCCAGCTCGACCTGTTGCGCGCCCATGTGATGGATGCACCCAGCGCGCCCTCGGCTGAGGTGGACGCGCAAAGGCGCGCTGACGTCACGCAGCTGGACGCCTTCATCTTGCGCGCGCTCGAGAAGAAGCCGGAAGATCGCTTCGGCTCGGCCAGCGAGATGCTGGCTGCGCTCGAGTCCCTGCCCAAGCTCGAGCCGAGCGTCGTCGCGCCCGCCAGCGCCAGCGTCGTTCCTGTAAGCACTGCGGTGGAGGCTACGGTGCCTGGCCTGCCGGTGTTTTCGCCGGCCGCTCGGCCCGACGTGCGACCGACGATACGCATGAGTGACGCGCAAGCGGCACAGGCGGCGCAGCGCTCGGGTAGGGCGCGCAGCGAGCGAGTGTTGTCCGAGCCACAAGCCAGCGGCGTAAGGTCTGCGCACCCTTATGAACTCCGGGGAGCGGCGCTGACGTGGGCCAAGGTCGGTGTGGGCGTGTTGGCGTTGGTCGCCGTGCTCTTGGTGATCGCCATTCTGCTCCAGCGGATGAACCGATGAGCGCGGCCGCAGCTCGAAAGCGTGTGGTACAAGCGGAGGCGAACGTCGTGAAGGGGCCGAAGGGAACACTGAAAGTCATCGCGGGTAGCGGCGCTCGAGTGCCGGATACCGTGCGCGAACTGGAGCGGCTCGAGTTCGGCTTCCAGCCGACTGGTCCTGCGCCCAGCCCTTCGTCGGAGCAAGCTTCGGGCGAGGTGGCGGTGGATGCCGGCTTCGATCCCCGCGCAACGCAAGGCCACGAAGACCCGCTGATGTTGCGGCCCGGCGATCGCATCGCCGATCTGCTGGTGGAGGGGCTCCTTGCGCGCGGAGGGATCGGCGAGGTCTATGTCGCCAAGAGCGAGATGCTGCACAAGACCTTTGCGGTGAAGGTGCTTTCGCGGCGCTACCAACTGCGCGCGGACGTGCGTCAGCGCATGGAGACCGAGGCGCGGGCGCTCGCCGAATTCGGCAATCACCCTGGCATTGTCAAGGTTCACGCCGCTGGCGTTGATACGCGGGTAGGGCCTTACATCGTGATGGACCTACTCAAAGGCAACACGCTGCGGGAGATCCTTGCCGTTCGTGGCGCCCTCGGAATCCCACGCGCGCTTTCGCTAGCCGTGCTGATCGCCAACATCACGGATGATTTGCACGCAACCGGGATTATTCATCGCGATCTCAAACCGGAGAACGTGTTCATCGTCAACCAGCCCAACGACGAGTTCGGCCTGGTGCTGCTCGATCTCGGCTGCATCAAGGCGCCGTACTCTGGGCGGACCACGGATCGCGCGCACGCCATGGGCACGGTGCGTTACATGAGTCCGGAGCAGCTCGGCGGTCAGAAGGCCGGAACGATTAGCGATCAAGTGGCGGTTGGCCACATGCTTTACGAGATGGTGGTTGGTGAGCACGCGTTCGAGGAGCTGCGGCGCAACGCGGGGGATGCAAGTCCGGCGATTGAAGCCTCATGGCAGCTGTATGCCACCATTCATCCTCCGCCGGAGAGCGTCTGTCCTCGGCCGTTGTGGCAGATCATTGCGCGGCTTTTGGCACGCGAGCCGGCGGACCGGTTTCCCTCGATGGGGGCTGCGGCGGCGACGATGAAACAGCACCTCCATTCGCTCGTCGCCAACCGCAGCGACGAGTTGCTGCGCAGCCTGACCGAGCACCCGCAAATGACGCCGACCTCCAATACGGCTGGCGTCAGACCGGAGTTGGCCGTGGGCCGATCGGGCGTCGCGCTACCGGCATCGAGGCCGCTCGTGCTCGCACGCAGTCGGGTGGACCTTCCGGATCACCTTGGTCCGAGCGTCACCGGGCCGCGACGATCCGCCGGTCAGGTGCTGAAGAACCCCGAGTGCAGCCTCGACTCGACGATGGCGGTGACTACCTTGGCGATCCGCAAGCAGGGCAAGCCGCTGCGGCGCTTTGTCGTCGCGAGCGGCGCCATTCTCGGACGCGGAGAGGACGAGGCCGACATCGTGATCGACGACCCAAGCGTGAGCCGCAAGCACGCTGAGTTGAAGTTGGAGGATGAACAGCGCATGCGGTACGCGCTCGCGGATCTCGGTAGTCGCAACGGGACCGAGCTGCGCGGCGAGCCGGTGCAATACGACACCATCGCTGCGGGAGAATTCTTCACGCTCGGCGATGTGGAACTGCAGCTCCTCCCGCCGGGGCACTACGAGCCGAGCGGAGTGTTTCGGCCAACGGGGCGCTCGCGCGTGGTGCCCGCCCCGCGCCGCTCGGAGGAGCGCCTGCCACCCACCGAGCGCGCTGGTTCTGCAAGGCCTAGCAGCGACGGTGGTTGGGAGCGCGCGCGCGAGCACGTGTTGACGACCATCATTGCGTTGATCGTGCTGGGCCTGGTGGCGATTGTGTTGCTCTTGCTGCACACCTACGGCGTGATTGTCCTGCCTTTCCTACCGAGTCGTGCGCGATGACAAGTAAGCCTGCTTCCAGAGAGACCCTCGGATTGGTCAAAGCCGCGCTTGCGGAGCCCAGCGCCGAAGATGCGGCGCGCAAGCTCGAGCTGGTCAAGCGCCTCGAGTCCGACGTGGACTTCCGTCACGCGATCGAGAAGCGCAATGAAGTCGCAGAAGAAGCGCAAAACGAGATGCCCGGCGTCGGCGTCGTGCGTGCCGAAGAGCTGCTGCGTCGGCTGGATGCGAAGGCGCAACCGGTTCTTCCAGCCGTCGAGATCGCCCTCGGTCAGGACACCGTTCGTGACCTCGCGCCTCCCATCTCCGAGGGGGAAGCTACCGCGGAGGGCGAAGCGCCAGAGCGTCGCGGGCGCAGCCTGACGCAACCGTCGGTGAATGCGGATCTCCCAGAGGCGGCGACGTCCAGACCAAGCAATGAGGAGGAGACCGCTCCGCCGCTGTCGCGCGAGGAGCGCCGCATGTCGAACGGCTTGATCGTCTTGGCGCTGGTGGCGCTCGCAGCCTTGGGAGCGCTGATTTGGTTGGCGGGCCGGAGCTTGCTCGCGAGCGATGAGCTGCCGAAGTCTGCGGGCAGCTCGCAAAGCTCGGCGGTTGCGAGCAGCGCTACGATCGTCCCAGCCAGCGTTAGCACCCGCCCCGCCACCCCGAGCGCTACCAGCCAAGCGCAGCCCTCGGTCGCCGCGCAGCCCAGCGGTACGAGCGGCGGGAGCTCGGCAAGCGGGACAGCGGCCTCCCCCCGACCGACCGCGACGGTGTCCGCCCGGCCACCCGCCGCGACAGCCAAACCGTCCGCAACCGGTATGTACGTCTTAGAAGGAGAGAATCAATGATTGGCAAACGAGCCGTGGCGATCGCCCTGGCGCTCGGCGCGCTGGGGATCGGCGTTGTTCCGAACGAGGCCCACGCAGACGGCGTGGATGAAGCGTTTGCGCGCGGGCAGAGGCTGGCGAAGGAGGGGCAGATCGCCGATGCAGAGGCGGCTTTTGAGCAGGCCTGGGCGGGCCGTAAGAGCTGGGATATCGCGGGCAACCTGGGGCTGACCGAGGCGGAGCTGGGCAAGTGGGAGGAGGCCGCCGAGCACCTGGACTACGCGGTCACGCATATTGGCGGCCTGGCCACTCCCACGCAGAAAAAGGCGCTGACTGAACGCTACGAGCAAGCGAAGTCGAACGTGGGCACGGTGCAGGTGGCGAGCCCGCGCGTAGTCAACGTGAAGGTCGGCTCGCGGGTGCTGCGCTCTGATGTACCGTTTTTCCTCGCTCCGGGGGCGCACAAACTCGAATGCAGTGAAGAGGGCTACGAGTCGACCACGATGGACGTGGTGGTGGAGGCCGGGCGCTTGGCCAAGGTTCTGATCGAGCTCAAGAAAGTGGCGGCTGGTCCCGACGGAACGAAGATTCCGCTGCCGATCAAGCCGCAGGCGGAACCGAGGCCCTCCTGGCCGGGGTGGCTGCTCGGAGGCGTCGGGCTTGCTGCGGCCGGCGTTGGCGCGGGGCTGCTCGGCGTGGGGCAGTCCGGCTTGGCCGATGCCGAAACGACGGGCGCCAGCATTTCCACAGCCGGTGGCAAGTGCACCGCCAGCGGTGGCGGCTCCCCGCAGTGTGCTGATCTCGCCGACGATCTCGACTCCGCTGCCAGCCTCTCCACCGGCGGTGTGGTGATGCTGATTGCCGGCGGCGCGCTGCTCATCGGCGGCGTCATTTACCTCGTTATCCCCAATGAACCCGATGCGCCCACCGTGAGCATTGCCCCCTGGGTTGCGCCCGGCAGCGCCGGCCTGTTGATGCAAGGAGTCTACTGAAATGCGCTCGAACCTCTGGATCACCGTCCTTGCCCTTGGCCTGCAAAACGCTTGCAGCTACCCGCTGTGTGACTACGCCCCGTGCGCCGAGGCCAGCGGCGGAGCCGGAGCCGGCGGCACAGCAGGAGCAGGAGCCCAAGGCGGCGACGGTGGGATTGGTGGTAACAACGGTGGCAATGGTGGAAACGGCGGAGAGGGCGGAGAGGGCGGCGGCCCGAATCCAACGTGTACCCCAACAGAAGGCGAGCCCATTGGCCCGAACTGCGGCGTGTTCGTCGAACCCGGGGCGGCCGCAGGCGACGGCACGCTAGCCTCGCCAACCGGTGTTCTGCAACAGGCGCTCGACCAAGCCGCCGCGAATCCGAGCACCGCACGTGCAGTCTATATATGCGGAGATGCACCGCTCACAGGCAGCCTCACCATCCCCAGCGGACTAACCGTCTATGGCGGACTCAGCTGTAGCAATTGGACGTATGCCGCCGCCAACCCGAAGGCCCAACTCACCGGTAGCGCGAATGCAATCACGCTCACCGTACTAACCGGCAACGTGCTCCTGCAAGACCTCGCCGTGGCCGCCCC
>CAITIQ010000540.1 GCA_903892415.1 uncultured delta proteobacterium
CGAGAAGGCCGTCGACAGGCTCGGCAATCATCCGTTTGAGATCGGTCTGTGGGTTGGTAGCGCAGCGACGCCGAACAAGATGGGTAAGCGGCGTCCTGGGGCACAGGCTCCCGACGGCACAGCGCTCAAGCGCACGCTCGAGTTCAGACGGGGCCGCGGCGGATCGCCGATCCCGCTCGAGAGCTGCCCGTGGTGCGGACATCGATTTACTACTGATTCCTTCCGACTCGAGCCCAACATCAATGAGCCACAAGATCTCTTCGTATCGTGCGCGAATCCGTCGTGCGCCTTTACGGGCGACCGGCGGCTTCCGATTATCGCGGTCGATGAACCGATCTATAGGCGGCTCCCGTGCTTCCTGATTTCCACGGTCGACAAGTTTGCCGCGCTGCCCTGGACGGCTGAAGTCGGCCAGTTGCTCGGTCATGTGAACCGCCATGGTCCAACCGTCGGCTTCTCGCGCGACCCCGCTGGTGGCAGCGTCAAGATCCTCCCGCCTGAACTGGTGATCCAGGACGAGTTGCACCTCATCTCGGGTCCGCTCGGCACGGTTGCGGGAATCTACGAGGGCGCGATCGACGCACTCGCCTCGCGCGAGGTAGGCGGCAAGACCGTGCGACCGAAGATCGTGGCAAGCACCGCGACGGTGCGCCGCGCCAAAGCGCAGATAAGGGCACTGTTTGATCGAACCGAAGTGGTGGTCTTCCCGCCGCCGGGCCCCGACCGCCGTGATTCGTTCTTTGCGAAGACGACGCCCGAGAGCGAGACTCCAGGCCGCGAGTACGTCGGCATCGCCGCGCAGGGACGAAGCCTGAAGGTCGTGTACCTGCGGGCGCTTGTTGCGCTCATGGGCGGCGCGCAGGCGCTGTATGCGCAAGGTAAGGCAGACCCGAACAATCCCGTCGATCCGTACATGACACTGGTCGGGTACTTCAACAGCCTTCGCGAACTAGGCGGTAGCCGGCGCATCGCCGAAGACGAGGTGTCGCTCAAGCTGAAGAACCGCCCCCGAAGGCGGATCGAACCAGCGGAAGCGATGTTCGAGCAGCGGAACATCCAGCAGGACATGCTCGAGCTCACATCGCGCGTGGCGACCGACGATGTTGCGGCCGCCAAGGAACGGCTCGGAAAGTCTTTCAGCGAGAGTGACAAGCGCGTCGACCTTGCTCTTGCGACGAACATGATTTCGGTCGGTCTCGATATCACCCGACTCGGGTTGATGGTGATGCTCGGCCAGCCGAAGACGAGTTCGGAGTACATCCAAGCAAGCAGCCGCGTCGGCCGCGACCGAGCGAAGCCGGGGCTTGTTGTGGTGCTCCTGAACATCCACAAGCCACGTGACCGGTCGCACTACGAGCGATTCGAGAGTTTCCATGCGTCGTTCTACCGTTCGGTCGAAGCGACGAGCGTCACGCCGGGTGCGCCCAGGGCGCTTGATCGCGCTCTGGCGCCCGCGCTAGTGGGCCTCGTGCGGCAGGCGGAGGATTCGCTCAACCCGTCGGGCGCAGCCGACAAGGTCATTTTCGATCGCGCAAGGCTCGACCGATACGCGGAGCAACTTGCGCGCCGCGCGAAGTCATCCACGACTCCGGCCGAGGAGCAGGCGCTGCATGATCAGGTGCTTGCGCGCGCGAGGCGGCTGCTCGACTGGTGGCAAGGCGCTGCGCAGGACGCGCGGAGCAAGGGCCTTCCGTTTCAGTATGAAACAACACGCACCGAGCGAAATGGCCTGCTCCGCGACCCCCTTGACCCTGAGCTGGCGGCCTTTCCCG
>CAITIQ010000541.1 GCA_903892415.1 uncultured delta proteobacterium
CAGCAGCGAGCAGGCAAGAGGAAAGGCAACTGCCTGTTGGAGTTGGCGTGCAGTACAGCGGCCGGCGAAGCCCGGCTCAGCCAACGAATCGACAAATCGTTCTACTTGCCGAATAAGGCGCGAGCGGTCCGAGTCGGACACCTCCGGTGGCGTTTCCTTGCCATCGTCGCTCTTGGTCTCCCCTCCTTCGTCGTCCGCCGGCTCCTCAGGTGCGACGCCTTTGTCGCGCAACTCGTCGCCGACGACATCGTCGGCGGTTGGGTCGGCCCGCGTGTCCGCGTCACCGAACACAAGGCGCATGATCCCCGCCAACGAAATCCCTCCAGCGCCCATCACTGAGGAAAGCGGATGCCGATTCTCGCGGATGTCATCCAGCGAGCGAAATATCTGCTCTGGCGTCACCGGGAGGGCGGGCTGCATCGGCTCCGTTTTCTCAGGCGCTTCTGGGGTCACCAGACGCTCCTCCTCCGCCGTCCAATGACCGAGTAGCCAATGACTGAGTTTGGAGATGCCGCGTAGGGTCTGTCCGGGGTCGCCAGCGCCCGAACCGCCAGCCAGTCCCGTGATCGCGCTGATGTCGATGGTCTTCGCGCGAAGAGCTTCCAGAGATTCGACATCTTCGAGCCAGCACGTGTAGGACGCTCCATCTCCTTCGCCGACGACGGCTGTTACAAAGCGGGTCCGTGCGCGCTGCTCAAGGGTCTCCATCCGGACCATCCACCGATCGCCCGACGCAGCCGTAGCATGCACCTTGCGGTCGTCGACGATGACCTGGACTCGGGTGCCCGCCGGGAGTGGATTCCGGAACACACAGGTCAACTGGCCGCTGCCGCGAACGAATGAGGCATGCAAGAGTCTCTGCGAGTCGTGCGGTGTTTCCGGGCGCTCATCCGCGTGTGCCGCAAACGACACCGTTTCCGGAGCCACCGCTCCTCCATCGTCGAGGGTGATGAGGCCGGCCATCTCCTCCCTGGTAACGCGATCAAGAACTACGATCGCTTCCGCGTTGCCGCCGTTGTCGAGCGATCGAAGCCAGGCTGCAGCCGAACAGTTGGCAGAGCCATAGACCGCCGCAAGTCCATCCTCGCCCTCGAAGACCGCCACTTTCATGTGGGTTCTGGGCCGCGGTGCACATGGCCGGATACGCACCCGTAGAGGCAGCGCTGCCAGCGCCGTCGGATCAAAGATGGCCATCGAGGGGTCAACCTCCACGATGGCCTCTTCAATCCCGAAGGTGCGCTGCGCCCAGTCCAGCATGGCCCCGCCCACATCCGTCGATCCCGTCGCCATCCACATTCTTTGGAACCGTCGCTCGCGCCAGCGACCCGCGAGTTGGGCGGCAAGCGTGCTCCCCCTGGCCCCGACCATCAATCGCCCCTCCGGTTGCGAATTTGTTCCACCGAGCCAGCCACTCGAAATGACATGCTCGATCACCTGCCGTCCGTGCGCACCCGTGATTGATTGAGACAGCGAGCGGAGCGCCGCAACCAGGTCTGCGGCCTGCGCCGAGCCGGGCTCAACGCGCCAGGCTCCAGACACCTCGCGGTTGCCAGCCTTGGTCGTGGCATTCTGAACGCCGAGCCAACCTGGGCAGGTGAGGTTGGTTGAGCCGCACGCCACGAGTGCCCCCGTCGGCGACAGCTTGATGCAGAGTTTGGCGTGGAACGCCCCGGCACCCCATGCCTCAAAGAGTTGGTATCGACGCCCAAGGTCGACAATCTGATCC
>CAITIQ010000542.1 GCA_903892415.1 uncultured delta proteobacterium
CACGCACACAAAGACAGCGGCTCGGGCTTTTGCGCCTTGGCGGACATCCCGATCGCGATTGCGGTTTTGCGCAAAGCAGGGTTCTCCGGGCGAGTGTTGATCATCGATCTGGATCTGCATCAGGGGGATGGCAACCGCGAGCTGTTTGCTGATGATCCCGACGTCTTTACCTACTCGATTCACGTGGAGGCCCTGTCGCGTAAACCGGCGGTGATGAACCTCGACGTGGAGCTCTCTCCGGGCACGAGCTCGTTTACCTATCTGCGGGCCCTGCGCGAGACCTTCGAGGAGGCGTTGCAACGCTCGCGACCGGATTTGGTTTTCTATTTAGCCGGCGCCGATATCGCTGCGTCCGACGCGATCGGCACCTTTCGCGTATCGGATGACGCGCTGGCTCGCAGGGACCGAACGATCTTGGACGCGGTGTCCAAGATCCCCACGGTGGTCTGTTTGGCAGGCGGTTACGGGAGTGAGGCCTGGCGCCACCCGGCGCGCACCGTCGTGTGGCAGCTGACGGGGGAGGACCGCGCGATCGCCAGCACCGAAGAGGTCAAGCTCGCCGCCTTCCGCACGATTCGCGACGAGCTATCACCGCGTACGCTGCGCGAATCCGATGATGCGCCGGGCGACAACTACGGTATCAGCGAGCGCGATCTGTTCGGCGATCTCGTCGCCAAGACCCCGAGTCCGGGCTTTTTAGGTTATTATTCCTCCTTCGGCTTGGAGGTCGCCTCGGAGCGTTACGGGCTATTGGCCAAGCTGCGTGAGCGCGGCTACGCGCGACCCTATGTCGATCCAGAGCCGGAGACGCTAGGCCGGCACAGCTTGCGTTACTATGCAGATGAGCATAAGCGCGAATTGCTCGTGGAGTTGGTGCTCGAGTCGGTCGTCGTAGACGACTATCGGCTGTTATCGATTGAGTGGCTCTTGCTGCAGGACCCCCGGCGGAAGGCCGAGCGCCCGTTGCTACCCGGGCAGAAGTTCCCTGGGCTCGGCTGTTTGGACATCGTGGTCGGTATGTTGGTGATGGCCGCGGAGCGCTTGGAGCTCGACGGTCTTTCGGCGATCCCTTCGCATTTCCACGTGGCGCAAAAGGCGCGCAGGCTGTTTCGCTTTCAGTCCCCGATGGACGAAGCGCGGTTCCTCGCCTTGAGCCAAGCGACCTCCTCGCTACTGCCGGTCGAGGCGGCGATGGCGGCGCTCAGCGGCCAGGTGATCGATACAAGTACGCAGGAGATCGTGAAGTACGTCCCAGCGCGCGTTGTGCTTCCCGTGAGCGAACGGATGAAGCAAAGCCTTGGTGCACCGGAGTTTTCCGCGGCGGTGGAGACAGCCGCTCGAGGTCTGCATTTTCGCTTGCGCGGCTAACCGCGAGAAAAGCGCGGAAATCGTTTGAGGTCCCAGCTGGCTCAGGGGTCACTCTGCGAGTAGGCTTCGGCTGTGCGTCGTCTTCCTGTCTTTGCCCTGGCTTGGGCCCTGCTCGCGCCGGTTTGTCTGCTCGATGCAAACCCGGCGCAGGCCGGGGATTTTGACGTTAGCGGCCGCAGAAAGCCGAAGAAGCCGGGCGGGAACAAGCCAGGCGCAGGCGGCAAGCCTGCCAAGCCCGGCGCCGGTAAGCCCAACAACGGCAATCCCAACAACGGCAATCCCACGGCCAAACCGGGGGAAGGGGAAGACGGCAGCAAAAAGCCGGAGGCGCTGATTGCGCGTTACACCGCCATCGTACTCGCGCAACCGGCGCCGTTTCCGTTGCAGCGCCTGGCTCAGCTGCATCGCGATCGCGACGGCAACCTCAAGAAGCTGATCGAGGACTTTGAGAAGCGGGCGGCCGGTACCGGAGACGAGGCTTGGGCGGCGACGGTGGCTTTGGCCGGCATCCTCAAGATCGACGGGCAGCTGCCAGAAGCGGTCGCAAAGTATGAGGCCGCTGTAGCGGCCAAACCCAAAGAGAGCGTGCCGCTGCTCGCGCTCGCCCAACTCGAGCAAGACCGCGGCAACAAAGCCGAGGCGCGCACTCGTTATGAGGAGGCCTTGCCGCTGCTCAAAGAGAGCGCCGAGGTCGAACAGACGACCCGGCTCTTGATGCAGCTCTCGCTCGATCTCAAAGATCTCGAGGGCGCCCGCAAACATCACGCTGCGCTGGTCAAAGGCGGCCAGAACTCGCTCTTCATCCAAGCCGAGCTCGGCCGCGAGATGATGTCGCGTGGCCTCTATGAAGAGGCCGAGGCCGAGTTCAAGACGGTGGTGAAGGCGGCCCAAGGCGACAACCGCGCCGTCGCTCCAGCGCTGAAGGATCTCGGTAGTGCGTTAGCGAAGCAGAAGAAGACGGGCGAGGCGCTGGAGACCTTGAAGAAGGCGCTCTCGGCGGCGGGTAGTGCATCCGGCATCCGCGCGGAGATCCTCTCGGTGATGACCGAGGCCTTTCGCGCGGACGGTAAGCTCGCCGAGCTTGTGGAGATCCTCGAGAAGGAGAAGGGCCGGGACTTCCAGCGGCTGTCGACGCTCGCCGGCCTTTACGAAGAGACGGGCAACGTCGATAAGGCGTTAGAGACCTTCCGCGCGGCGCTCTCGGCGGATGGCTCGCATATCGATACGCGGGTGCGCGTCGTTCATCTCTTGCAGACCGCCGGCAAGCTCGAAGAGGCGATCCTCGAGTCCGAAGCGCTGGTGCGCGCAGCGCCGGGCAACCCCAACTTCGTCTTCGATCTGTGCGAGACGTTGATTCAGCGCGGTGACCGACCGAAGGCGCTCAAGGTGCTGAAGGAGCTCGAGGGAAGGACGCAAGAGCCGGACATCCTGGCGGCAGTGGCCAATTTCTACGAGCGCGTCGAGGAGAAGGACAAGGCGCTCGCGCTGCTACAGCGAGTCGCTAATTCGCAATCCTCCGACCCAACCTTCTTGGTCGATCTCGGGGACCGTTATTACCAACAGGGCGATAAGAAGAAGGCCGCTGATACCTGGTTACGCATCAAGTCGGTGGTGCCCAATCGGGCGCAGGCGAGCTCGGCGCTGGGCAAGGTCTACCTCGACCACGACATGGCCGACGAGGCGATCGCCGCTTATCGCGATGCGGTCAGCGCCGATCCAAAGAGCGTGCATCTCAAGAAGGCGCTGGCCATCGCGCTCGAACGTACGGCGCCGGGCAGTGCTGCGCCGCGTGAGCGCTTCGCCGAGGCTGTAGCACTTTGGGAGGAGCTGCTGGTGGCGGCTGGTACGGATCTGAACCTGGCGCGTGAAGCACGCACGCACATCGTCAGCGTATGGTCGGTGCAGAAGGAGCTGCCGGCGCGGGTAGCTCCGCTCGCTGCGCGCTTCGGCTCAGACCCTCCGGATCTCGAGGCGGGCCGGCTGCTGGCTGAGGTGCAACGCAAGCTCGGTAAGCTGACCGAGGCCGAGGCCACGCTCTCGGTGGTCGCGGAGAAGGACCCGGGCGATGAGTCCTCCTTGTTGGCGCTCGAGCGAGTGCGCGTGCAGCAGCACGATCTCGAGGGCGCTATCGCTGTGTTGCAGAAGCTGGCCGATCGCAACGACAAGTCGGCGCGCCAGTATTACCAGCGGATGGCGCAATACGCCGTAGATAGCTTCCGTGATGACGACGCGATTCGTTATGCGGCCAAGGCCGTGGAGCTCGCCCCGGAGGACGCGCACGGGCATCAAAAGCTCGGCGATATGTACAAGAAGCGCCAAGACACCGAGAAGGCCATGGCCGAGTATCGGGCGGCGATCGCGCGCAATGACCGGCTGTTCCCGGTGTACTTCACCCTGGCCGAATTGCTATTAGCGTCGGGTGATAGCGCCGAGGCGGATAAGCTGTTTCGCCGGGTCGCGCGCTCGAGTCCAGATGAAGAGCTGCTCTCGCGAGCGGCGCGCATGTCGATTCAGATCAACCTCGGCAAAGGCACGCTCGAGTCGCTCGAGCGCGAGCTCCTGCCGGTGGCCGTCGGCAATCCGCAGCGGCCGATCTATCGCCGGCTGTTGATCGAGATCTACGGCGCTTTGACCTTGCCGATGGTGCAGAAGGTCAAGTTCGGTAAATCGGCCGAGGAGATCGCCGGGGCGCGTAAAGAGCTGGCGTTGGTCGGTAGCCGCGCGTTGAAGCCGCTGCTGGACGCGCTCGCTGACGATCGCGAATCGCAACAGCGGATCGCGATCGAGATCTTGGCGTACGTCCAAAACAAGAGCGCCGCTGCGACGCTTTTCAACTTCGCTACCGGTCAATCGGAGAAGGCGTTGCGCACGCGCGCGATGGTGGCGGTAGGCGCGCTGCGCGAGCCGGAGATGTTGCCCAAGTTGAGCGCGTTGCTCGCTCCGAGTGACGCGGGGAGTTCGCTGCTGCCGTCGGATGAATTGGCGTTGGCTGCGGCCTGGTCGGTGGCGCGGATGGGCGGAACCAAGGCCGAGGAGCTGCTGGTCAAGTTGCTGGACTCCGGCTCGCCCGAGGTGCGCGGGATGGCTGCGCTCGGTTTGGGCCTTTCGAAGAACAAGAAGCACGTCGCGCGGCTGCTCAAGCTCGCGCGTGAGATCGAGAGCGGACCTTCGGCTCGTGCAGCGGCGTTCCTCGCTTTGGGTCACTTGGTCGAGACCAGCGGCGCGCCGGTGAGCAAGGAGCTGCGCGACGCGGTGGGCGGTGCGCTGGGCAGCACGGATATACAGCTGCGACGAGCGGCGCTGGTGGCGGCGGCTCGGCTTGCGCGCGCCGACGGAGCTGAGGGCAAGGACTTCGAGCAGACGGTCACGCGCGCGCTGGCCGAGGCGATGTTCGACTCGGATGCCATGCTGGCGGAAGAGGCCATTCGCGCGGCCGCGACGATGTTGGATAAGGGCCTTGGGCAAGCAGCAGAGCCGCTGATGACGCCGGATGGCAAGCTCGAGCTCAAAGCCGCGTTCGCTGGGTTCTTGCCTGCCGATCCTCGGCCCGAGTTGCGCATCTCGGTGTTGGTTGCGCTTGCACCCACGCTGCGCGAGGTGGCCAAATCGGCGGTGGCGCTCTCTCCCGAGCGGGCCAGCGCCGTCGCCGACGCGCTCACGAGCGGTGAGGTGTTCAAGAGCTTCAGCAAGGCGGTGGAGCTCGCAGAAGGGTCGAAGGAGCGCGCCAAAACTGCCACCGATTCGATCCGCGCCGAGGTCATTCCGGGCTTCGTTTTACTGCTCAATCACCCCAACGCGCAGGTGCAGGCGCAAGCCGCTCGCGTGCTCTCTTCGTCGACCAGCGACGAGGCCGCTCGCGGTTTGGCCCGGACGCTCAGCGAAGGGGACGATGAACAAAAGCGCGCCGCGCTTTCGGCCATCAACGTCATCAGCAGCAAGGAGCTTTGCGACGCCGTGATCGCGCTGGCCAACTCAGCCCCGAGTTGGTCGATCCGCTCGCGTGCGGCCGCCGCGCTCGCCTCGGTGCGTGGTGACGCGCTGGTCGCGCAAACGGTGGCCGCGCTCGAGAAGCTCGCAGCCGGTGATAGCTATGCGTTGGTGCGCGAGACGGCGTTGCAAGCGCTGCACGGTGTTGCAGGGAAGGACGCCGCTACCTTCATTCGTACCCGCGCTACCGAAGACTCCGAGGAGCAGGTACGCAAGGCCGCTCAGACGCTGATTGCTCCATGAAACGAATCATTCTTGGGATCGAGACTTCGTGTGACGAGACCGCTGCCGCGGTGGTGGCCGAGGACGGCACGGTGCTGTCCGACGTGGTGAAGAGCCAGGTCGAGTCGTTCATTCCGTACGGCGGTGTGGTGCCGGAGATCGCCGCTCGCGATCATGCGCGTCACCTGCCCGAGGTGGTGCGCGAGGCCGTGCGCGTCGCCGGAGTCAAGTTGCAGGACGTGGACGCGATCGCCGCGACCAATCGGCCGGGGCTGATGGGCGCGCTGCTGGTCGGCTTGATGACGGCCAAAGGTCTGGCGTGGTCGCTCGATAAGCCGTTCATCGGGGTCGATCACTTGGTGGGGCATCTGTTGGCGGTCTTTCTGCAACGGCCCGGCCTCAGCGCAGAGCGACCGAGCTTTCCTTTCGCAGCGTTGTTGGTCTCGGGCGGCCACACGGCGATCTATCGCGTGGACGGTCCGACTCTCAGCGCGGTGCGTGAGCTCGGGGCCACGCGTGATGACGCCGCAGGCGAGGCGTTCGACAAGGTGGCCAAGCTGTTGGGGCTTGGTTACCCCGGTGGGCCGGTGGTGGATCGCTTGGCGCGGCTCGGAGATGCGTCGCGCGCTGGCTTCACCTTTCAACCAGCGTTGCGCGGTCCCAACAGCTACGAGATGTCCTTCAGCGGGCTGAAGAGCGCCGTGGCTCGCTACGTCGAGCTGCACGGCTGTGAGACCGAGCAAGCGCGTTGTGATATCGCCGCCGCGTTCCAAGGGCACGTGGTGAAGATCTTGGTCGAGAAGACGTTGAGCGCGGCGAGCGCTGAGGGCCTCTCGAGCGTGGTGGTGGGCGGCGGCGTCGCCGCCAACTCGGCGCTCGCGGCGCGCTTTCGCGAACGAGCGAAGGCGTTCGGCATTTCGGTGTTCATTCCTCCGCTGGCGAGCTGCACCGACAACGCGGCGATGATCGCTTATGCCGGAGCCGTGAAGTTCGCGGCCGGAGACCTCGATACCTTGGAACTGGCGCCCAACACGCGTACCTCCCTGTTGACGGTGACGCGCAAGGGCGGCGGTCCACGCGCACCAAAACCCGGCCAACGAAAGGCCCTCTCCTCGTGAAGCTTCGATTCCTTCTTGCCTCGATCGTCCTCGGCCTCGGCTGTCAGCCGGCCCCCGCTGGTTCGCGTGCCCCCGACGCTGAGCAAGCCGCACCAGAGAAGCAGCTAGCGCTCGCGGTCTCCGCGGAGGATCCGGCGCGCGGTCCGGCTGTAGCGCCGGTGACGGTGGTCGTGTTTGGTGACTACGCCTGCATGCATTGTCGGCGCGCCAACGGCTTTTTGCGCACGCTGCTGGACGAGAACAAAGACGGCGGCTTTCGCGTGGTGTGGAAGCACTTGCCGATGAACGACGAGGACGCTGTGTCGGCGGCGGTGCTCGCGCACGGCGTGCGTGAATTGGGAGGTGATACCGCCTTCTGGACTTTCCACGACAGCGTCTACGCCGATGAACTGATCGGTCAGTCGATGCACGCCCGCGTCGTTTTGGGCCTGCAAAAGGCGCGTACTCTGCTCGACGCCGACACCCGCGCGATCGCCGAGGCCTCGCAAGAGTTCGGGGTGGACCGTGTGCGCTCGAGCGTGCAGATGGGCTCCGCGCTCGGCATCCACGCCTTGCCCACGCTGTTCATCAATGGACGTCGCATGGTCGGAGCGAAGGACCTGGAGACGATCCGCGCGGCGATCGCCGAGGAGCGCGCCGCTGTAGCGCCGCTCTTGGCCAACGGCATGTCGATCCCGGAGGCCAACGTTGCGCGTATGCGCGTCGCCGCCGAGAACGACGCGCTGCTGTGGGGCAGCCCCGATGCGGCTTCGGACGGCGACGCTGAAGGAGCAGCGGAGGAGGAGCTACCGCGGGCCTCCGAGTCGGTTTTCAAAGTACCGATCGATGGCTCGCCCACGCTCGGGCCGAGCGACGCGCCGGTGACGATCGTGGCGTTCTCAGACTTTCAGTGCCCGCACTGTCGCGACGTGCAGCCGACAATGGTGGCCTTGCAGCAGGCCTACCCTGGGAAGCTGCGCTTCGTGTTCAAGCACAACCCGCTGCCGTCCCATGATGACGGCTTGAAGGCGAGTTTGTTCGCCGCCTTCGTGCAGCGAAAGCTCGGTGAAAAGGCTTTCTTTCAGGCGCATGATGAGCTCTTCGCGCGGGAGCTCAGCGAGCAGACCTTCTTCGACATTGCGCGCAAACTCGGTCTGGATCCGAACGAGGCTGTCAGCGCTGTGGCGGAGCGCCGCGAGCTAGCCACGGTCGAGGCGGATCTGCTCGCTGCGGATGAGGTGGGAGCTCGCTCGACGCCGACCTTCTTCATCAACGGTCGTGCGCTCGTTGGCGCCGTCCCCGAAGCGGCGTTTCGCGCGGCGATCGATGAAGAGCTCAAGCACGCCGAACAGCTGCGAGCCACCGGCGTCGCAGCTTCGGAGCTTTACGCCAACATCATCCGCGAGGGCTTCGTCGCGCCGCTACCCGCTCGCGTGAAAGCGCCCAGCATCGGCAAGGCGGCAGCTGCGCGCGGGCCGACGGACGCGCCGCTCGTGGTGCACATCTTCGCCGACTTCGAGTGCCACTACTGCCGCGTGCACGCCAAGACGATGACGCGCTTGGAGCAGGAGTTCAAAGGCAAGCTGCAGGTCGTGTTCCACCCCCATCCGCTGCGTGGGGCACGCGCGCGACGCGCCTCGCTCGCAGGGCTCGAGGCGCTCAAACAAAAGGGCCAAAGCGGCTTTTGGAAGTTCTCCGACAAGCTCTTCAGCTTGGAGGGCGCGCTCACCGATGACGTGATTTCGAAGGCCTTCACCGACGCCGGGCTCGACGCGTCGAAGCTCCCAGCCGCCTTCGAGAATGAGTCGTATTCGGCGCAGCTCGACGAGGAGATCGCCCTCGCCGAGGGCCTCGGGCTCACCGGCACGCCGATGAGCTTGGTGAATGGCTATCGCGTCTCCGGCGCTGTCCCTTACGTGCGCTTGCGCAAGCTGGCGAACCTGGCGCTCGCCGAGTCGGGCAAGCAGGCAAGCCCGTAAGCCGGGCCGCCTGCGCCAGCCTATCGATCAGCCCAGCGTCAGCCCAGCCGTCCGTAGAGCTCGAGCGACCGTCGCACCTGTGCGGCCAGCTCGGGCGTCAGCTCTCCCGGTTGTACGCGGAAGCCCCAGTTCCCTGAGGCGATGCCGGGGCGGTTCATGCGCGTTTCACGGCCAAGCTCGAGCAGATCTTGCGCCGGAACGATCGCCGTATTGACGGGGCTGGCGAAGCAGGCGCGAACCAACGCACGAGCCGCTTCGCGGGCGTCGGCGGTCTTCGGCAGGCCGAGGTACTCGAGCGCAAAGGCGCGCTCACCTTGATAGCTGGCAACAGCGCTGGCCGAGGCGTTGTCGGGCGGGCCTTGAAAGAAGCCCACCGAGGTGTCGTTGTCGTGGGTGCCTGTGTAAACCACGCTGTGACGGCGATAGCGATGGGGGCGTGAAGGTTCTGCGCCGCGATCTGGGCTGAAGGAGAACTGCAGGATGTTCATGCCCGGCAAGTTGAAGTGATCCCGCATGGCCTTCACCCGCGGTGTGAGCACGCCGAGGTCTTCGGCGATCAGGGGCACCTCGCCGAGCTCGCGGAAGACGGTGGCAAAGAAGGCCTCGCCGGGGACGTCGTGGAAGACGCCATCTTTGGCCGTCTTGGCCTCGCGCGGGATAGCCCAGTAGCGCGTAAAGCCAATGAAGTGATCGAGCCGTACGCAATCCAAGCTCTTGAACATGAGCGCGAGGCGAGCGAGGAAAAAGCCGAAGCCGGTGCCCTCGAGGACCTCCCAGTTGTAGAGCGGATTGCCCCATAGCTGGCCTTCATCACTGAAGGCATCCGGGGGCACGCCAGCGACGCTGCGCGGCTCGCCCGAAGGGCCAAGCAGGAAGAGCTCGGGATGCGCCCAGACGTCGCACGAATCGTGCGCCACGTAGATCGGAGCGTCGCCCATCAGCCGCACGCCGCGCGACTTGGCGTAGGCCGCTAAAGCATTGAGGTCGCGAAAGAAGCGCCATTGCACGAACTTTTGGAAGGCGATCTCGCGTGCGGCCTCGTGTCGGAAGCGCTCCAGCGTCTGCCGGTCGCGCCGCCGATAAGGCTCGGGCCAGTCGAAGAAGGGCCCATCGTTGAAGTGCCGTTTGAGCGCGGCGTAGGTGGCGAAGTCATCGAGCCAATAGGCGTTGCCTGCGACGAAGGACTCGAAGTCGGCGCTGCGCGGTAGCGACTCGAACTGGGTGAAAGCCCGTCGCAGCGCTCGTTCACGCAGCTCTTTGGCCGCGCCGAAGTCGCAATTGCGCGTTGAGTCTTTGGCTTGCAGTTCCTCGGCGTCGGCTGGCAACAGCCCAGCCTCGACCAGGCTGTCGAGGCTGACCAACCAAGGATTACCCGCAAAAACGCTGGTCCCCGAGTAGGGTGAATCCCCAGCGCCGACCGGGCCCAGCGGCAATACCTGCCAAAATCGAATCCCGGCTGCTGCCAAGAAATCCACGAGATCCCGCGCATTTCGGCCTAGATCTCCCGAGCCGTAGGGCCCTGGGAGCGACGTGGGGTGGAGAAGGAGGCCCGCAGAACGGTCGGAGAACATCGACATACTGCGAGGGGGGATAGATCAACCAGTGCACCGCTGCACCAGCGGACTGCAGCGGCTCGAGTCATTGCGTTCAGCGCACCTCCTTCTTCGGAATCTTGGCTTGCCGGCGCAGGCCCGATACGCTCCCGCCATGGCCTTCCTAGCTTCAACTTCACGCACCTCTTTCTCGCGCGGCTCCAACGCTGCCTTATTGCTTGGCGTCTTCGCCTTCTTTGGCTGCAACGACGTGAACGGTAGTGGCGCGCCCGAAGACAAGGATGGCGTGACCGAGGTGCCCACGCCCAACGGCAACAGTTCGGTTGGTACCGGGCTGGTTGGCGGCGGTGGAAGCAGCGGAACCGGAGGAGGCGTCAACGGCCAGGATTGTCTCGGCGACCCGGACTGCGACGATGACGACCTGTGCACGGTCGAGTTCTGCAACCCCGACACCAACAAGTGCGTGCAGTTTGATGCGGCTGAAGACGACAACATTTGCACGATGGATTCGTGCGATCCCCGGACCGGGACCATTCAAAACATCGCCACCCCAATCGTAGACAACCCCTGCACCTACGATTTTTGCGACCCGATAACCGGGCCGTCGAACTTGCCGTACTCCACCATATTTGCTGAGGACTTCACCAGCAACGCCGCCGGCTGGGTGCTCGGGCCGCAGTGGTTCATCGGTTCGGCGGCTGCGAGCTCCGGCGGAAAGAACGGCGCGAATGATCCGGTCTCCGATCACTCCGACGAAGGGGATGGCGTTGCGGGCACGGCGCAAGGCGCCCTCGTGGCACCGCAGGCAATCGTCAGCCCGCTAACGAGCCCCAGCATCAACGTCAGCTCGGTGCAACCCGAAGAGTTCGTAACGCTGGTCTTCTGGCGCTGGCTCGCTGGTGACGCGCCCGCTGATATGGGCGCCTCGATCACCGCGACCGTTGGGGCGAACAGCTATTCCATTTGGGACAACGCCGCCGGCGTCGTGAACGACGCACCTCCGCTCGGTACCGGTTGGTTTGAGGTCAGGCATGATCTCACGGCCGCAGCAGCGGACGCGCTTGCGACGGGCAACTCGCTGCGCTTGGTCTTCTCGTTTAGCAAGACCGCCACTCTGCCTTCGGTTGGTGGCTGGAACATCGACGACCTCGAGGTTCGGCGCACGCTCACCCCCGCAGACAACGACATTTGCACGCGTGACGAATGCGAGCCTCTCAACGATGCGCCCGTGCCGGACTACGACCCAATAGCGTCGATCGACGACGGGGACCCGGATACCGTCTTCGCCTGTGTGCCCGGCATCGGTCCCCAGCAGCAGCCGACGGCTCCCTGAGCGCTATCATGCGGCGACTCATCGTACTTCGGCACGCGAAAAGCGATTGGGACGCCGGCGCGTCCAATGACCACGAGCGGCCTCTCAACAAGCGCGGGCTGCGTGAAGCGCCGTCCACGGCTGCCCAACTGCTCGCGCTAGGCTATCGGCCTGAGTACATCACCTCGAGCGACTCGACGCGCACGCGCGAGACGCTCGAGGCGATGCGGCCGTGCTTCGATTCGGTGCCGGTGCAGTTTGATCGGCGCTTCTACTTGACCGATCTCGACGCCGTACGCGAGCTCGCTGCCGAGCTCCCCGCCGACGTCAAAACCTGGATGATCGTTGGGCACAATCCGGGCTGGGAGGATCTCGTCAGCGTGCTCACCCAGACGCGGGTCGAGATGAAGACGGCCTACGCCGCGGTGCTCGAGGGCGAGGCCGAGCGCTTCGACCAACTCTTGGTTGGTCAGGAGCTAACGCTGGCCAAGCTCGTCGTTCCGGCGGGTTAACCGCAGGCGTCGCAATCCCCGCCGCAGTCAGTTTCAACTTCGTTGCCGTTGAGGATGTTGTCGTCGCAAGAGGGGGCGAGACAGACGTTGTCCACGCAATTGAAGGAGAAACACCACTCGGGCTGATCACAAGCATTGCCCGTTTCGCACGTTCCGATGCAGTCCTGGCCGGGGCCGCAGTCGACGTCGATCTCCTGCCCGTTTTCTACGCCGTCGGTGCAGCTGGGCACCGAGCAGACGCAGCCGTTATCCGAGCAATCTTTGCATTGCAACGAGAGGCAATCGGAGTCCTCGAGGCAGCCTTTGCCGTCGTCACACGCTGGGCACGGCCCGCCACAATCCTTGGCCGTCTCGAGCCCGTTCTTTTTGCTGTCGTCGCAGGTCGGTTTTTGGCAGGTCATGGCACCGCCACCGGCGCTTTCGCAGACCAAAGACTCGCAGTCGTTCGCGACTTCGCAGTCTTTGCCGTCTGCGCAGGCTGGGCAGGAGCCGCCGCAATCAACGTCGGTCTCCATCGGATCCTTCGTGTTGTTGTCGCAGCTGGCCGAAACGCATTCGTTCATGATGCACACAGTGAGGCCGGTGCATTGGTTGCCGAGCGGCAAGCACTCGACGCAGGCGCCGTCGCCGTCGCACACACCCGCAGTTCCTTCACATGGTTCACCCTTCGCCGTGTTCGTCGCAGGCACGGGACCGTCGGCCGAGCAGGCGTCCAGGGTGCAGGGGTTGCCGTCGACCAGGAGGTCGGTTGCGTCGGGCGTCTCAACCAGCAGGCCCGCGGCGCAGACCTGCTGCTTGCAGTCTCCCACGGGATCCGAGGCTACGGGGCCGTCCGGAACTTCGCGCAGCTCGCATTGGTTGTTGGCGCAGGCCCTTACGATGCACGGATCTCCGGTGTCCGGACAGTCGGCGGGGACGGTACATTGGGGCCCTTGGCCGCCAGACCCTCCCGTGTTGGTGGGCTTGCTCAGATCCTGAATTCCGATCAGCGCATCACAGCCCGTGAGCAAGCCGGACAGGAGTCCAAGTTGCGCGAGGGCGCGGAGAGCAGTTGCTTCAGTCACGATGAACTTCACAAGACACCTCCTATCGATAAGTAAGCTCCGTCAGATCCAATACGGAAGTCTCTGAGCATAACGGCCGGGGCCGGCTCGCTGGCGGGCGCGAGGAAGTAGAGCAGCGCACCGCCCGCGACCAACGTGCCACCCACCGCAAAGGAGATCGTCGAGATCAGCGCTGATTGCTTAGCCGACTCTTGCAGCGCGATGCCCTCGTCGGTGCAGCGATTGGGCGCGCCGCCTTCGCAGGTGGCCAACGCTGCGTCGTAGCTTTTGATGGCGCCGATGCCGAAGCCGGTGCCGATGGCGATTCCAACCAAGCCTCCACCTCCGACCACGACCCCGGCGATGCGCATCGAATCACCGTCGATGCCCGACGACTCTTGCGGCGCTGCGACGACGGGAGCTTTCTCGAGCGCGGGGATCTTGAGTGTGGTGGTCCCTGTTCCTTTGGGGACCTCAATCGACGTCTTGAACGGCTTGAAGCCGTCGGCCTCGGCGATGATCTCCTGCACGCCCGGATCGACGGCCAAGGCATCGAGCGACAGGAGCGCGCTGATCGCAGCGCCGTTTCGCTTTAGGCGCGTCTTGGTCTCGGCGTGTTCTGGCGCCAGTTCGATACGCAGGTAGCTCAACGTTGGTTCGAGCTTGGCTGCGCGATCAGCCGCGATCGCTGCGCGCTCTTTCTGTCCCGAGCGCGCGGCCAACTCCGAGGCCTCTTTGAAGCCGGCCCAAGCGCTCGCCGTTCGCCCGATTTGCTCCTGACAATCGGAGAGGTAGAGCAACGCACCAAGCCCGAAGTCGAGCCGCAGACTCTCTTCGAACAAAGGACATGCCTCGGAGAACTTCCCAGCCTCGTGCAGCTCCTTGGCGCGGTTGAAGAACTGGATGGCGTTCGCCTTCGTGTCCCTCGTTGGCTCAGCGCCGTTTACCTCGGGCGAGTCGCTTGGAGCTTGTGCAAACGCGGTTCCAGCGACCAGCAGGTTCGCCAGCAATACAAAACCCACGAGACGATTATTCACGACCGCCAAACCCCGTTGTTCGCCCTGATGAGGGCTTCGGCACTGGAAAACGATTCGGGGGTCGCACGCCTGTTAGAGCCGGTGCCGCCGAAGCTGATGCTACTGCAGATGCCGACGCGACCGCCGAAGGAGCTGCTGCGGCGCTTGGTGTCGTGTCGGCGCTCGCACTTGTTTGAGCCGCCGTCAGCGCCGTCGGGGTCACGACGCTCGACGTTGGAACTGGGGCCGCGGCTGCGGCGGGGGCTACCGGCGTCGGCGCTGTTGCCGAGTTGAGCTGCACGATCAGCGCGACTCCAAGCCCTGCGACGGCAACACCGGCCAGCGCGAGCGGCCACCATTTGCGGCGCGTCTCCCACTGGGGCTTCTCGCCCCAGGAGGTGATCGTCAGCGACCCTTCTTTCGAGGGGGGCGGTGGTAGCGAGGCCGGGCTTGCGGCCGGCAGCCCGTGATCATCCCGCAGCCTCGTGATGCGTTCCAGCGTCAGCGCGGCTTGCTCCGGAGCGAACGGCGTGAGGGCTCTGACCAAATGCGCGATGTCGCGGAAGCGTTTGGCTGGGTCCTTCTCCAAACACCGACGAACGACCTTCTCGAGCGACTCAGGGATGGTGCCATCGTCGAAGGGCGCCGGCTCCTGACTCAGCACCGCGGCGCAAATCATTGGGATGGTTTTGGCGTCGAAGGGCGAGCGCGCCGTGAGCAGCTCATAGAGGATCACGCCCAGCGACCAAATGTCGGTGCGCGCGTCGACCTCGGTCGAGGCCTTCATTTGTTCGGGCGACATGTACAGCGGCGAGCCAAGCATCGACGTGGGGTTGGTCAGCGCTTTGTTGGCGGTGATGTCGGCACCGGCTTCGCGTCGCGTGATCTTCGAGATGCCAAAGTCGAGCACCTTGACGGTGGTCGTCCCGGAGCCAGTGCGCGCCAGGAACAAATTGGCCGGCTTTAGATCGCGGTGCACGATTCCGCCTGCGTGCGCCTCGGCGACGGCCTCGCAGGCCTGCAGCACGTAGACCACCGCTTGGCGGCGATCGAGCTTCTTGCCGCCTCGCATCTCGCCGGCCAGGTCGTGCCCGTCGAGGTACTCCATGACGATGAACGGCGCGCCGGTGGGCAGCGTGTCGACGTCCAGCACGCGCCCGACGTGCTCGCTCTGAATGCGCGCGGCGGCTCGCGCTTCACGCGTAAAGCGCTCGAGCGCTTCATCACTCTCGCTGCTCTTGGCGTTGAGCAGCTTGATCGCCACGGGCCTATCGAGAGTGAGGTGGGTCGCTGCAACCACGACGCCCATCCCGCCTTCACCGATCACTCGGTCAACCCGGTATTTCCCGCGGATGACCTCCCCGATCTCGACGCTCATCTGCGGCTTCACGGGGCTGCCCTCGTGACTCAGCGAGTCGCGTTGATTGGTGTCAGAGGAGACTTCGGTCATGGCAAGGTGCAAGGGCGGCGCAGGGGCTGCGCGCGTAAGAAGGTCGATGATACCACTGCTTGGCCCCCGGCCCAGTAGTAGCTGCTTTTGCCGCAGCAGGTGGTCACGGTGTCTTGTGAGCAGATGTGGGCGCACTCAGCCGCTTGACGATGCGTTTGAGCGGTGTGCCCTCGCCACCAGAAAGCGCCGGATGCCCACCAAAGCGCTTTTCGGCTCCGGACCGCGCGATGCAGCGAGCGGCCTTCTCCAATTGATCGACCGCGGCACCGACCTGTTTCTTCGCCGAGAAGTCCGCGGCTTCGAGCTGTCGGATTGCCTTCTCCATCGAGATTGGGCAGCTCTCGGGGGACGACGGCACGCTGATGGGTTGGGCGTTGCAACAGCGCTGTCGGATCACAGCGAAGGCCGCCAACTCGAAGTAGCCGAGCAGCGACCACTCTTTCATCCCGCTGGTGACGGCGCGCCCATGTCCCGCCCTCACGATCATCTCGCGAAAACGCTGAGAGCCCTCGAGCACATCGCTCGCTGTGCAAACCGGGCTGAAGTCGGTGAAGGTGCCCTCGAAGGTGTCGGCCGGCAGCGCTCGCGTGACGCATTGATCGAGCGCGTCCGCGACGGGCGTGGAGGCTGCTGCGCTTGCGGGCGCCGCAGCCGTTGGCGTCGCGCTGGATGGCGTCGCGCTGGCTGGGTTGGCCGCTGGGCGCACACCGGTGAGGGGCTGGGCCGGCTCGCCCGCCGAGTGCGCTGGAGCGCCGCTCTGCGAAGTCAAAACCAGCGAGGTTGCAGGCCGTTCAGCACCGGAGGAAGGTTGGGCGTCGCTCGTGCTCGGCGTCGAGCCTCTGCTCACGAACCAGACGATCACGACCGCAGCGCACGAGGCTATGGCTGCGAGCCAGGGCCAACCTGAGCGCGGACTCGCGGGCTCTTTCGTCGCCAAGGGCTCGGAGTCCGGTGCTTTGGCGTCATCGGCTTGGGCCTGTTCTGCGCTGCGGGCCTTCGGAGGACGAGCACTGAGCTTTGGCGGAACCAGCTTTGGCATGCGCCTTGGCGGTTGTTCAACGCTTCCCGGCACGGTTGGACGCTCCCCGTCCTCCTCAAAATCCAGCGCGCCGTCTTCCAAGCTCGCGCCGTGTTGGCTCAATGGTGCGGCGGGCGGTGGTGGCAGCGTGGAGAGGTCAAGCGACGGTTCCGCGGCCTCCTCCTCCCACGCGAGCGGCTCGTCTACCAGGGCCCCCTCGGCTTCCAACCAACGGTCGAGCGCATCACAAAGCTGCTCCAGCGTGACCGGCGCGGGCGTGTTCGCGCGAAGGAATACGTCGTTCAACGCTTGGTCGAGATCGTCATCCCCCGAATCGAAAACGGCCAAGGACGGAGGTCGGTCCCCGGGGGCTGTCTCATGCGCGGTGATCGCAAAGTGCACGAGCCGCGCGACAGCAACCGTGTCGGCAGCGAGCCCCGCCGGACCGCTCTTCTTCAGCGGCCTCGCTCGAGGCTTCTGCGGCTGAATCAGCACCGCGTCGGCGAGCAACCGCGTGGGTAGCAAGATCGCCTCTGCATTGATGCGGCCGTGGCACTCACCGCTCGCATGCAGCGGCTTCAGCGTTCGCGCGAGGCGAGCTCCAAGACGAACGCCTTCGCGTGGTTTGAGGGGTCCGTCGACCGCGACTCGCCGAGCAAGAGTGAGCAACGCCCGCAATGTGTCCGAGCCGGAGGGCGAAGACAACCGGAGAAAGCATAGAACGAATTCCGTTGTCGTACGTCTGCTCCGTCTGGACGACCCCTCGCTCAACGGAGAGTATCCCCGCATGTTTCGAAAGCGCCTCCCATTGTCAGCTCTGTTCTTAGTTGCTTCGACGCTCTTTGGCTGTGCCAGCGAAGCGAGACTGCGTTACCCCACCGCCGATTCGCCGCTCAAACTCGACCGCGTCGTGCTCTACCGCAACGGCGTCGGCTACTTTGAGCGCACTGGTGAGGTGGACGGCGACATCCTGACCATCAAGGTGCGCAAGGACCAGGTGAATGACCTGCTCAAGAGTTTGACGGTGGTTGAGAAGGCCAGCGGTCGTGCGGTCAGCGTATCGATGCCGCTCGATCCTTCGACCTGGGCCAATGCGGCGCTGGCGACGCTGCAACCGGGTCGCGGAAACCTGGCCCAGGTGCTGGATGATCTGCGCGGCTCGGGCGTGACGCTGGTGACCTCCGACGGCAGCATCACCGGCCGCATCATCATGGTGGAACAGCTCGATGACGCACCGGAGGACATGCCTGCCGCACGCGGGACCTTCCCCATGCCCCAGCCGCGCTCCACCGATCACCGCGTGACGCTGCTCGACGGCTCCAATATGCGCGTGGTGAAGTTGTCCAAGGTGCGCTCGATCAAGCTCGAGGACGGAGACCTCGCGATGCAGTTCAATCGCACGCTCGACGCGAGCGCTGGTGAGGGCATGTTCCAGCAGGTCGCGGTCAGCATCCGTTTGGTGGGCGCGAGTTCGCATGACCTGCTCGTCAGCTACGTGGCGCAGGCGCCGATGTGGAAGCCGACCTATCGCGTGGTCCTACCAAAGGAGGGCAAAGGGAAGGCGCTGCTGCAAGCGTGGGCCGTGGTGGACAACACCAGCGGAGAAGATTGGGGCAACGTCGAGCTCGGCCTCACCAGCGGCGCGCCGATCGCGTTCCGTTATGACTTACACACGCCGCGCGACGTTTTCCGCGCCGACCTGACCGAGACGGGCGTGCGCAAGCAGGCGCAGGCCATGGTGGGCGAGACCACCTATCAGCCGATGCCGGATCAGGGGCTGATGGCCGGGATGCCCAGCCCGGGTGCAATGGCGGCCGCTGAAGCAGGCGATGGTGCTTTCGACCTGGAGGAGGAGAGCTCAGGCGGTTTCAATGGTGTGAAAGACGCACGCAAAGAATCCAAGGGCCGCCCAAGTCGCGTCGCTGCTGCGAGCCCGGCTCCTCCCCCGAAGACCGGTGAAGGACGGGGGTATGGGTACGGTGGTGGCGAGTCGCTCAAGCAGGAGCAAACCATCGACTTCGATTCGCTGCGTCGCTCGACGTTGGCGCAAGCCAAGGCCGCTACGGTCTCGGGTCAAACGCGCTTTGATCTCGACTCGCGCGTAACCGTCCCCGACGGCACCTCGACCATGGTGGCGATCGTGAACTCCGACGTTGAAGGCGAAGAGACCTTCCTGTTCCGACCGGGTGGAGCTGGCATGGGCTACGAGGCCAATCCGTACCGCGTGGTGCGCTTCCGCAACAGCACCCCGTTCGTGCTCGAGCCGGGGCCGATCTCCATTTACGCAGGCGGCAGCTTCGTGGGTGAAGGGCTCAGTGAAACGGTCGGCGCCGGCACCAGCGCCACCATCCCCTTCGCGGTGGAGACCGACATCATGGTCAGCTCTTCGGTCAAAGACGATCGCGAGGAGATGCGACTGATCAAGATGTCGCGCGGTGTGCTCGAGGTCGAGCAGTTCGCGCGCCGCGTCACCACCTACACGGTCAAGAGTCAGACCAACGACAAGGGCTTCAACGTCCTCATTCGCCACAGCAAGACCGGCTGGAACTACTCGCTCTCCGAGCGACCTGCAGGCACTGAAGACCTATCGGATGGCTACCTCGTGCCCGTCAACGTGGCCGCAGGCGCGCGTGAAGGCACCATCACCGTCATCGAGCAAACGCCGAGCCGCAGCTCGCTAAGCATCTGGGAGCGGCCTGCGCTCGAGCTGCTCGAGAAGCTGCTCACCTACACCGACCTAACGCCCGAGCTGAAAAAGAAGCTGCAGCCCGTCGTCGATAAGCGCAGGGAGCTGGGGAGGCTCGAGGAGCAGCTCTTCGGCCTAACCGAGAAGCGCAACAAGCTCGATCAGCGAGCCTCCGAGCTCCGCGCGAATATCCAAGCGATCGAGAAGAACAACCAGGCAGCAGCCCAGCGCCAAAAATGGACGAAGCAGCTCGACGAGTTCAGCACCGAGGGCAACAAGCTGGGCGCGCAACTGGCGGAGCTCGAGGCCAAACGTCTCGACGCGAGGAGCGAGCTCTCGGACCTGATCCAAGAACTGGATGTCACAGCCCCGAGCCCGGCCAAGAAGCCCTAGCGCAGGAAGCTCTTTCCGCGGGCCGCGACTTCTGGTCAGAATCGGTTGCAATGATTCAGAGGTCGAGGCCCGATGTTTGGTTCTTGGTGTTGGCGCAGGTCATCGGCTGCGGTGAAGACGAGGTCTACACCGTGCCCGCTGCGCCCGAGAGCTCGGCGGAACCCAGCGCAGTGGTCAACCCGGTACGGTCGAGTGCACCCTCGTCGCAGGCTTCGAGCTCGAGTGAACCTCCCTTGGTGCTGACCAATCTCGCCTCGAGCGTTCCGGTCAGCACCGTGCGTAAATGGGCCGATTTTTCCGGACCCAATACGCCCTCTGAACTTAGCGCCGGCTCCCGTGGCTGGTTGGTCGTGCCGATGAGCAGCGGCTGGGAGACCTTGAAGTTGTCGGTCGAATCGGTGGCGCGCGTCGAGGCGCCGTTTGCTGTCGTGCAAAGCGAGCGCGGTGACATCTTCGTTCCTGGCGCCTTTACCGCGCCTCTGCGTCGGCCGGAGGGCCTGTTGAAGGGGGACGCTGTGGTGGTGCCGGCCATGGGTAGCCGCGCTGTTGCCCGCGTCGTCAGTGTGGCGGCGGATGCGGTGTCAGTGAAGTTTCGCTATGCGGGCGAGCTGAAGGAATTGTCGATCCCTCAGACTGACGTCATCAAGCTCGACGGCACGTTGAAGTTTGGTGCCGTGGCGGTCGCGCGCGACAGCACGCACAACTCCCTGGGCGAGGAGAAGGTGGTCTGGCGAGGCGGGCAGTTTGTTTCGACCGCCGAAGGAAAGTCGTGGCTCATAACCTGGTCGGGTCGGCCCTTCCGCCTCCCGGCGAGCTTCATCAAGCCGATGGCCATCCACCACACGCACAAGACGGGGGACAAGGTGATGGTTCTGCAGGGAGAAGAGCTGACTTCCGGCGCGGTGCTCAAGTCGGAGGAAGATGGCTTGCGCTACGTTGTGAAGCTCGACAGCGGTACCGAGAGTTCGGTGTCCTTTGACATGGTCACGAGCCCCTTGCCGTAGTCGCCTTCGGCGGAACGTCGGGTTGGAGGTTTCTCTGCTGCAAACACGTAAGTTCTGGGGTTGGGGCTACGAGGGCGTTTCGGCCTCGCCCGCGCAGCTGGAGATGGCCAAGTCAGGGCTTTCCGCGCTGCTTGGTGGGACGTTGGTTCGGCGCGAACCACCCTCGCTCGACCAAGTCCAACTTGAGCCGTCTTCGCTCTCGTCGGCTCCAAGCCAGCTCGAGGCCCTGATTGACCGTTCGCCACGCGAGCGGCTGGGCCACGCGATGGGCAAGTCGTACCGCGATCTCGCGCGAGCGGTGCGCGGCGATTTTTCGACGGCCCCCGATGCCGTCGCCTTTCCAGCGTCCGAGCAAGAGCTCGTGGATCTGCTCTCCTTCGCCAGCGAGCAGCGTTGTTCGGTGATCCCCTATGGCGGTGGCACCAGCGTTCACGGCGGGGTGACTCCGACCCGCGGAGAAGGTCCTGTCCTGTCGCTCGATCTGCGACGCATGAGCGGCGTCGTCGAGGTGGATCGCGAGAGCCTTCTCGCTCGCGTTCGAGCGGGAACGTTGGGCCCGGAGCTCGAGGCGCAACTCAAACCGCACGGTCTTTCGCTGCGTCATTTCCCGCAATCGTTTGAGCACTCCACGGTGGGCGGTTGGATCGCTACGCGAGCGGGCGGGCACTTCGCCACTGGCCCTACCCACATCGATGATTTGGTGGCCTCGCTCGCCGTGGTCACCCCGAGTGGCTCGCTCGCAACACGGCGGTTGCCGGGGTCCGGCGCAGGGCCCCAAGCCGAGCGGATGTTCATCGGCTCCGAGGGCGCGCTCGGCGTCATCACCGAAGCGTGGTTGCGCGTGTTTCCAAGGCCGACCCGTCGCTGCTCGGCCACCGTTCGCTTCAGCAGCATGAATGCCGGCCTCACGGCGCTGCGCTCCATCGTTCAAGCGGGGATTGCCCCGACCAACGCACGCTTGCTCGACAACCTCGAGGCTCTGCTGAGCGGCGCCGGCTCCGGGGACTCCTGTTTGTTGCTGTTGGCCTTCGAGTCGGCCGGGGTGGACTTCGCGCCCTTGCTCGAAGCCGCCTGTGAGATCGCTCGCTCGCACGGCGGTCTGATCCCCGCCGAGCATGTGCGAGTTCAGCCAGGCGGTCGCGACGACACAGCAGACAGCTACAAGTCCGCGTTCTTCCGTGCGCCGTACCTGCGCGATGAACTCGCTCTGATGGACGTCTTCGCCGAGACCTATGAGACCGCCGTTCCTTGGAGCAAGGTTGAAGCGCTCGATGTCGCTGTGCGTGCGGCGCTCTCGACGTTGAAGCTTGGTCCGCACGCGCTCGCTCGGCGGATCACGCACGTCTACCGCGATGGCTGTGCGCCTTACTACACTCTCATTTGTAGGAACCCGGCCGACCCGGACGCGTTTTGGCTGGAGGTGAAGCACGCCTTGACCGAGGCCATTCTGAGTGAAGGCGGCACCGCAACGCATCATCACGCCGTTGGCAAGGAACTCGCCTCGGCTTGGGCGAGGGAAGTGCCAACGCTCTTCTACCAGGCGCTGCGAGCCGCCAAGAGCGTGCTCGACCCAAACGCGATCATGAACCCAGGGGTTCTGCTGCCGAGAGGCTGAGCATGCTCTCGCTTTTGCAGGTCTTGGAGCGGGCACGGAGCCTCGAGGGGTTGACCTTGGCCGAGGTGGTCGAGCAGTACAAGCTCGTCGCTCCTGGGCAGGGGGTTCACGCCAAAGGGCGGATCGGTGAGCTGTTCGAGCACGTCCTTGGCGCGACGGGCGGTTCGGGCCAGCGCGTTCGCGACTTCCCCGAGCTCGAGCTGGAGCTAAAGACGATCCCGATCGATCTGCGCGGTAAGCCCTTGGAGAGCACCTTCGTATGCGCTGTCGATCTCAACGAGGAGGTCGACTACGCGAACTCATGGGTGTTTCGAAAGCTGCGAAAAGTCCTGTTCCTGCCTGTGATCGGCGAGCGTCGCTCGGCGTCTGCCGTGCGTACGGTGGGCCGCGCCGTCCTCTTTGAGCCGACGCCCGAGGAGGATGCAGCGCTCGCCGCCGACTACGACGAAATCATGGGGCTCGTCGGGATTGGCCGGATCGAAGACGTAACCGCTCATCTCGGTGAGCACCTTCAGATCCGCCCAAAGGCGCGTGACGGCAGCGCCAGAACGCTAACCTTTGGGCGTGAAGGCGAGCACATCAGCACAGTGCCCCGGGGCTTTTACTTGCGTACCCGCTTCACAGAACACGTGCTGAATAGCCGCTAGTAACTTGGTATCAGTCCTTCAAAGGTTGCAACGCTCGCCGATCACAGCACCCGTCTCTTCGGTCATCGGTCCGAGCCCACCGTAGGTCGTGCGCTGCTCACTGCTCAGCTCGCGACTCTTGGCCACCTCGCCCAATACAGTTGCGCCCAAGGTCGGCGTGCGTTCGTAGCTCGCATAGTCGACCGTAAACAGCCCGAAGCGAGGCTCGAAGCCCTCGGCCCATTCGAAGTTGTCGTACAGGCTCCAATGGTAATAGCCGCGTACATCAACCCCCGCCTCACGCGCCAGGGCGATCTGCTCCAGGCTGCGTACGACGTGCTCTGCGCGTCGCTCGCCGACCTCGGTGGCCAGGCCCGATTCACTGATGAGCAGCGGCAAGTCGGGGTAGCGCGAGGAGAAGTCCGACAACAGACTGAACACGGCAGGTTCGTAGAACTCGTACTTCATCGCCGGGATGCATTTGGTCTTGTCGCCTCCCACCGGCGGCAGGCAGGCGCCAAAATCAATGGTGCCGAAACAAGGCGTGAGCGCGACCACTGGCAGCACAGGGTTCTTCGCCGTTACGCCGGAGCGGAAATAGTATTGTAGGCCGAGCCAATCCACTGTGCCGGCCACGCCCGGTACAGTCTTGTCAGGCTCCCCGTCGAGGTCGGTGTCGAATTCACCGGTACGAGCTGCGTCGAGAAAGAGATGATGATAAATGTAGACGACGCGATCGCGGGCAGCCAGATCCTCCGGATCCTCGCTTACTAGGTTATCCCGCGCGGGCACCCAATCTGCGATGCTCAGGGTGAACCCGACGTCCGCCGCGCTACCGTCGCTGTCGGCGTCGATGACGTCATTCATCTTTACGGCGGTATAGGCCGCAGCGTGGAGCTCTAGGTAGGTTTGCACAATAGGGATGAACTCCCCTAGCAGCTTCTCCTCGGTCAAAATGTTCGATTGCCCGGGGGGGAAACTACCAATGCCGTAGCCCGCCAACAAGTAATTCACCGGTTCATTGACGGTGCCCCACTCATCGACGCGGTCGCCAAATCGCTCAGCCAACAGCGCTGCGTGCTCGCCAAATTCCTGGACGATCTGCGGCGCGCCTTCGCTGTTGCCGAACCCGCACAGGTTCGTGTCGGACGGCCCGTTCACACACTCATTGTCGCGCGGGTCGGCAACCCAGATGGGGTTCGAGAAGTGGTGCAGCGTGATCATCGGCCGGATCCCAGCGGCAACCAGCGCATCAACTACTGCGTCGTAGTGAGCGAGCGCCTCCTCGTCGATCACGTTGCGCTCCGGCTCTACCCGAGCCCATTCGATGCTGAAACGATAGGAGTCCACGCCCAGCTCTTTCAGCAGCGCAATATCCTCGAGCGCGAGCGAGAAGCCGTTGGAAGCGTCTCCAACCGGGGCCTTCCCCTTACCGAGGCCTCCCTCGGCGACGGGCGCAGTAAACGCCCACCAATCCGTGGTTTGATTTTGGTCTTCAATCTGGGTCGACGCTGTGGCCGCGCCAAACCGAAAGCTGCCTTTCCCCTCGGCGCTGACCAGCGAGCCAGGTGGACTAAAGGCAATCGCCGCGGGTGCTCCGCCCTCACCACCGCTGCCACCCGAGCCAGCGTCATCCCCGCAGGCTGCCGTTAGCGCTGCGACCAAGATTGCAATGTTACGAGTCCTCATCAAGCTCGACCTCCCCGCTTACGACGCAATGCCAAGATACCAACCAGCCCCCACGCCAACGCAGCCAACCCAGGCTCTTTGGGCGCATTCACGCGGCACGAACAGCCTAGTCCCGTTTCCGGCACATCCCCTGAACTCGAGTTCCCGCCGCCCGTTGCTGCTTCCCCGCCGCCTCCGGCGCCGCCAGCGGCTCCGCTCCCGCCGCCACCGAGCGGCAAAAGGCCTCCACCCTCGCCGCCTCCGCCTTGGGTAGTTGCGCCGCCCCCGCCATTCGGTTCGGCACCACCCCCGCCACTCGCGCCGCTGCCTCCTCCGCCATTGCCGCCGGTGCCAACGGGCTCACTAAACAATGCCGCAAAAGATTGCGAGAAGACCTCCGAGGACAGCGATGCATTAGCGCATACCTCAAAGTCGTAGTTCCAGTTGGCCAGGCCGAAGAGCGTGCTGCCAGCGGGAGCCGAGTTCACCTCCAAGGTGAAGGTAACCGTGCGTGCTCCCCCGCCTGGAATATCCCCTTCGTCCACCCCGCTGGCCAAGAGCGCACCGTTGACGGCGTTGCCGTTGATGTCTCCGGGCTGGCCGTCTGTCGTGAAGGAAACGAGCGAAACCTGCGCCGGCAAATCCACGTCCAGCACGACGTTCTGTGCGGTAACAGCACCATCGTTGGCGAGCGTCACTGACACCGTGTACTGATCGCCGATTGTCACGTTGCTGGGACTCACCGTCGTATCCGACGCAACTCCGCCGAAGTCGGGCGAGTTGACGTCAATCGCCAACGCCGCCAGGATAGGCATGTAAGAGTCCCCGGTCGTAATCGTCCTTAGCACCGCGGCCGTCTGGCTATTGGCGAGTTGCCCCGTTTGGGAGCTGAGCGGAATGGTGGTTATGTCCCAGCCCTGGCGACCTCCGGAGATGTTGACGCCAGCTTGCGCGTTGTGGTTGTCCTGGCCGAAGGAGCCGCTCGTGTCGAGCTGGCCGCTACTGTCATTGATCTGACTGCAGAAGAAGTTGCTTCCTGGGTTATTGGGACCGCTGAGCGAGGCGAATGGGCCTCCAGCGCTAGCGCCGATCAGGAACTGATCGCCGGTCAAATTGGCGTCCCCTTCGATCGCGCTCACCGCAGCGGTCCCCTCGACCACGCCCGCTGGTGGAGCGCAGAAACCAGTGACCGCGTAGTCTTGCTGCGAGTCCTCGTCCACGAAGGCCCCACCCACGAACACACTCAAGTTCTTGGTGGTAACCGATTGATCTCGATAGACGGTTACCAACGTCCAGCCGGCCGCGCTCAAGCTGTTGATGTTGGTGGTCTGGGTGCCGGGGACGCCCGAGACCGAATAGGTGCCCGTTTGCGCCGCTTTGACGAAGTCGGTAACGTCAGCGGAGCGTAAGTAATAGCGAATAGCGAACCCGCTTGCTGCGTTGCCCGACGTGGTAATGGCGGTCGCCGCGGCTGGCGTGACCTGCATCGAGGAGGCCCCTTGCGTGAGGGTGACCGAGCTTCCCAAGAGGGCGGAGACGTCCTCTTCGCCGTATTGGTAGCTACCGCCCCACAGCAGTTCTGCGTAAAGCACCTGGGCCTCGACCGGTAACGTCAGCTCGGCGCTGGAGCCGTTCATCAGCCAGTTGTTGGTGGTGCCTTGCGGCCAAGGATTCAGCGGGTTGAGCGGCAGGACGTCAACCGAGTTTCCGAGGGACAAGAAGGTCCCGATCGAGTCGCGCGTCCCGGGGCCGTTCTCGTTCGTCGCCTTCGACAAGCCGAGCGTATTGCCCGTGGTCACGATGCCGCCAGGAGCGGTGGTCGTGTAGCGGAGCACCTGAGCCGAAGCAGACGCCGGAATCACCACGGCCGCACACAAGGCCGTCAAAGAAAGCAGGACCCTCGTGAATCTCATGAAGGTCCCTTAGCGCGGCGGCATCGCGGCATCTACCGAAGGTGGAGCGGGCTCGTTCAGTTGGGCTCCCGTCGGCTGGCGGCGCACCAAACGGGGCGGCTGAAGCAACGCCGCCTGCATCAGCGATCGCGGCTTGGTGTAATCTTGCTTCATGAACTGGGCCTGTTCGTTCGTGCTTGGCTTGTGTCTCTTTGGATCGCTAACCGGTTGCAACGAAGAGGCGCCTCCCAATCCTGTGGATGAGCCACGGCCGCTCGAGATTCCCGATGATCCCAACTGTGATCCTCTGGTGCCGGAGGTGTGTGGGATGCCGTTCCCATCAAGCCTTTGGCTCGCTCCAGATGAAGGCACAGTTACCGGTTATCGCCTGCGTTTCGGCGACAGCACGCTGCCAGCAAACCTGGCCGGGGTGCACGTCGCAAAGGAGCCCTATGAGCGTCTCGACGGTTTTGGCGTTGGCTCCCCAGCGCTTGCGTACTTTGCGAACGTGGACGGGGCCTTGCTGCCGGATGAGGAGCACATCGAGGACACGCTGAAGGAGGACGCCCAGGTGATGTTCTTCGAGGAGGTGAATGGAGAGTTGAAGCGGATCCCGTGTTTCGCAGAGCTCGACCGAACCACCAAAGTCGAAGGGGAGGAAGGGCTCATCATTCGGCCCGCAGTCCTGCTGAAAGAAGCCACACGTTACGTCGTGGCGCTTCGCGGGCTCAAGCAACGGGATGGGAAGGACGTCCCCCCGAGCGATGCCTTCGTCGCCCTGCGTGACAAGCGCGCCGAGGGCACCCCAGTCGAGGGGCGCGTGGCTCACTATGAGCAGCTCTTTGGCGAGCTGCAAACCGCCGGGGTCCCGCGCGAGGACTTGTTACTAACATGGGATTGGACCACCGCGTCGGGGGCTACTCTACACGGCCCGCTGTTGCATATGCGGGATGAGGCCTTTGCGGAGCTGGGAGATAAAAGCCCCGCGATGGAGATAGGCAGCCTAACCGTCTATAGCGAAGCAGAGAACCCCAGCATTGCCTACGAGGTGCTGGGTACCTTTGACGTTCCCGACTATACGGTAGAACGGCCCCTCGAGGAGCGTACTGGCTATGTGCTCAATTGGGGAGAAGACGGCTTGCCGCAGGCTACTGGCCTAACCTACAAGGCCGAGTTCCGTGCACGTGTGCCCCGCACCGCATTGAGCGGTGACCCGCACGGTGTGATGCTCCACGGGCATGGGCTGAATGGCACCCACGCTCAGATCGACGCCTTCGATGAGTTGGCAGCCCAAGAGAAGGTGGTGGTCGTCGGCTGCAACATGATCGGCATGTCTTCCGAGGACGTGCCCGGCATTCTCGAGATGATCGCCGACTTCTCCGAGTTCCCTGTCTTGGCGGACCGCCTTCATCAAGGGGTGTTGAACCACGCGTTCTTGGTGCGTGCCATGAAGCTCGGCTTCGATAAATTGCCGGAGATCGCCGAGACGGGCTTGGTCGTCGACCCAGAGCAACTGTTTTATCACGGTATCTCCCAGGGCGGGATCTTCGGCGCGACGCACATGGCGATGAGCCTCGATATCAAACGTGGTCATCTCGGCGTCCCTGGGAACAACTATTCAACTTTGCTGCAACGGTCAGTTGATTTTGGGCCCTTCTTCTTGCTCGTCACCATCAACTACACCGACGCGCGCGACCGGCTGCTACTGCTCGCGGCCGCGCAGGGGCTCTGGGATCGCACGGATCCGGTGAGTCACTATCGGCATATCTCAGCAGAGCTCTACCCCAATACCCCGAGTCACGAGGTGTTGCTCGCCTCAGCGAAGGCTGATTGGCAAGTGGCAAACCTGACCAATGAAATCGCGGCGCGCAGCGACGTGGGAATCGCGCTCTTGCCTGGTTACGGTAAAGAGCTGGCGCTGATCAATCCCACGCCCTATCCCCACTTCGGCTCCGGCCTGGTCAACTATGACTTTGGCAATCCCTGGCCGGAGCCTGGCAACTACCCGCCAGCGGACGACGTGGGAGATCCGCACGGCTTGCCGCGCAAGTTGGCGAGCCACAATCAGCAGATGTTCCACTTCTTCCGCACAGGCGAGATCATCGACGTCTGCGGCGGGGACGGCTGCACCCCCGATTGAGCTTTACCATGAAAGGTCCTCACCGCCCTCTGCGCCCGCGGGGGGACCTATCTTCAGCAAGGCAGCGAGGGTTGCGGAGTACGCGCGCGGATCGACTCTTCCGCTTGGCTTAAAGGCCTCACCAAGCTTGTGCACTCGTTCCCCGGTCGTCCGAACGAACATGGGGACCGCCCGATCGAAGCGGTAGGGCGACCCGTGATTGCAGCCCTCACCCTCCACGTAACCCGTGTCGAAGAAAGCCTCGGGCGTTGGGACAATGAGTAGGTCCCCGGTGCTTTCATTGGTGGAGCGACAGACCAACGCTGACATCGAGTCAATCTCGTAACCAGGGCACGGCTGGGCGGCCGCGTTCCTCGAGTCCACGATGAGCGACACTCCAGGAGTCGCCGAGAGCGCCTTGCTGACTTCTGCTACCAGAGCTGTGCGTTGCGCGGCTGTAAGCTTCTCTGCGGCCTCGGAGAAATGGACGAACGGTTCGCTCACCGCGCCGATCCACCGTCCTGGACCGACTGCGCGCGCCGCAGCGGTCGACGCTATGCGATAAAGGTCGCGAGCGTGGAGTCGAATCGTCTGTCCGCAGGCACGCTCGAACGGGTCCTCAGCGCCGCAGCGGTTACCCTGGGACGGTGCTTGCGGCCCCCCGTGGTCTGCTGAAAGAACGATGGAGTAGCCGTTTGTCCCGTAGAGCGAATCGAGCTTATCGAACAGGCGAGCTAGCTGGCCATCCAGGCGCAATAGCTCATCCCATGCCTCCTCCGAGTCCGGGCCAAAGATGTGATGGATATAGTCGTAGGAACTGAAGGATACAGCGAGGAAGGCATCTTGCCGTTCGGGCAGTCGGTCAAGCAGCGCGATGGTTGCGTCGGTTAGCAGCGCATCTCCCATCGGGGTCGCGAGCATGGCGCGTGCGGGGCGGTCGGTCTTCCAAAGCTCATGCGGGAAGCCGCGCCCCAACCCCTCGAAGTTGCCTTGCCCGACGGGATGCGGCGGCGCGTTCCGGTTCAACCAGGTTGGGTCGAGGGGAGTCCAATTGGTTGCTTGGTACTCTTCCCCAATCAGCGGCACTGCGTAGGGCAACAGAAGCGAAGGCATCGTTGGGCCGTAGGCGTTCGAGCTTACAAACCCGTTGGTCCCAACGTCGAACCAAGCGACGGCGTCCGGCGTGCGCCCACAGGCAAAGACCGCCCCGCGATCCTTCAGCGAAAGACACGCAATCGAAACCTCCGGGCGCTGGCGCCGCAATGCATCCGCCAGGGTCTCGACGTGGTTGGGCAAGACGGCCAACGAAGCCCCCGCTCGGTCGACGATGCCTTCGGCCGTAACGAGCTTCGTCCGCTCATCGCGTACAATCGCGTGCACGTTGTGGTCGCGGTCTGGAACCTCATTGGCGACGACGCGACTCTCGCGCGGTGGTAGCCCAGTAAAAAGCGCCGCGTGGCCGATCGCGGTAGACGTTTGTACGTGACCGTAGCGAAGCTCGACGAACTCCTCGGACTCTCGGAGGAGCCGTTTGAAGCCACCGTTCTCCGGAAGGGTGTGAAACCGCTCCTCCACATGCCAAAGAGCCAACTGGTCGACGACGAGAGCAACGACGATGCGTGAGGGTCGGGGTTGCTGCGAACCTGGTGTTGTTGCAACCAATTCATCAGGCTCACTCAAATTGCAGCTGCTCAACAAGATGGGGCCCATGAGCGAAGCGATGAGACTCTTCACCCGACGAGTATTGCCACCAACGGTCACGTTTCGATGACGATTGGGGAATTTGGACGCAACCTTGTGGCTACTCGCTATCGGCTGAGTCAGCCTCTTGTGACTCTGCCGCGTCCTCGATTGGAGGCTTGGGCGAGGCGGTACCTGATTGGGGCGGAATCCAATAGAGGAGGATGTCATCGTGGATCGTCGCCACCGGCTCTCTGCCTTGCGTAAACCGAAAGCACCGGCCGCCCGCCTGCTTTAGCGGCGTCTGATGAACTGCGGCGAAGCTGCCAGGGGGAGGCCTCGAATTGCAGGAGAGCGGCTTGTAACGGATACCAAGATAGCGCGCCTCGGCGCGGCGCGTCGCTGTTTGCTCATGATAGAAAAGTGGGCCAATGTTGGCCTCTTTGACGAACTGAGCGAAGGCCGCACGGTCTTGCCCCCAGTCCTCTCCAATGACGCTGATTTGGTGAGCGGCTTCCAAGCTTCCCACCAAGCCGTTGAAGTAATTGAGCGGACTCTCGCGGCTCGACAGCGTTGAAATGGGCGTGGTTGCCACGAGTGCCGCTGCCGCCATCGAGCCGAGTACCGGCCTTCTCCAAAGCGGTCGGCTGGTTTCCGCGGAGTTGGGCTCTTGGGATGAAGCCATGCGGCTACCCAAAAGCGAGGCTGCCAGCATCGTGAGCGTCATCATGGCTGGCAGCCCGTGCCGTATGCCCATGTTGAGTCGTGACAGCATCGAAAGGCCGAGCAGCAGACAGAATACGGCGCCAAGAACGACGTGCTCCGGTTTGGGCGGGGCTCTCCGCCAGCGAGAAGCCAAGAGGACGAGCACGAAGGAAAGCAAAACCGACGGTGGGCTCTTCAGTACAGTAAGTACCGGGAAGTACAGCGCCCGACCGTCGCGGTAGGACTCGCCCATGAAGAACGACGGGTATCCGCCAGCGTTCAACGCGCGCACGCAGGCTAGTCCAAATACATGCGTGTAGGGCAATGGTACTGGCAGCCAACCGGGCAGCTTGCCAATGGGAGACTCCTCGATCACTCGCCCGCGGTAGCTCTTGGATACCTGATACTGAGGCTCGGGCGCGGCACAAATTGTCGCTACGGTTTGAAAGCTGCGCTCAAAGCGGTAACCGGCGTTGATGGTGAAGAGGCACGCGAAGGCGATGGCGATGAAAGCTCCGCTAGCTCGCGTGAGGCGCGTGCGTGTCGATAGTCCCTTGAACGCGCCGAGGCCCAATAGGGCAACAGTTGCGATCACCGCGATACACACGGCGGGAAGTAGAATGAGGCTGTGTTTGGTGATTGCGGCAACTCCTGCGGCAGCGCTCAAGGTGAAGAGTCGCGTCTTGGTTGGTGAGCGTAAGAAGCGCAAGAGTTCGCCCAACGTGACGAGGGTCAGCGTTGCAGCCGGCCCGTCGGTGGTCACGTAGCGTGCTTGCGCGAGCAGCGTGGGATGCAGGCCAATCAGGACGCAGCCCAACACTCCCGCATACCTTCCCCAAAGCGACCGAAACAGAAAGAGCGCGTAAAGCGCGCCAGCCATGGCAAACCCAAGCGAGACATAACGGGCTCGCGTGAGCTTGCGACGAAACGCCGGATAGTGGGCATTGTCGTCTCGTGAGATTGCCTCGAGCGCGATATCCCCCACGTGCGCGGTCTTCCAGCCTTTGAAGGTGGATAGGTCGGGATTGTCGTCGTCGAACGCGTTCGCAACGCCCATGACCGCGTTAGCGAAGGGCGGGTGGCTATAGTGCAAGCGCGTATCGGGTGCTGTCCACCAAGCAATCCCGCGGATGGTATGCGCCCACTCGTCTTCGGTCGGGGATTCACTGCTCAACCCGGGCGAGGCAATGAGCCACATACTGGTAAGCACCACAATGGCGGCCAGTACACTCCTTGAACGAACGATGCCGACGATGAGGCGGCGCATCATGCCAGTCAGTTGAAGCGCGAGAGGTTTCAAGGTGTCGGCTCGTCCGAAGAGAGCTCTCGGACATCAATGTCTTGTTCCGATTCTGGTACGGACGGCTTCTTCGTCGCCCGTAGAAGCACCAATGAACCGTGCTTGGCCACCACCGTGAGCCGGCCCTGCTTCACCGCCAAACGATGCTGTGCGAGGCGCTCCTTCTTGAGGTCGCGCTCATCAATGAAGACATAGTCGGTCCAACGTTTGCCGTAGAAGTGCGCCTCCTTGCGGTTCGACACGTGGGGTCCTGTGCGGTTCGTCACTCCAACGCTCGCACCAGGCTCGAGCTGGGATAGCGTCGCCCCCAACCAATCGAAGCGACGCTGTTGCTCCTCGTTGAGGCTGCGCGCGATGGGGCTAAATCCACCGCGGAAGGAGTCATTGGCGACGAAGGCCCCGTACTTCCACGACACGAGCAGCGAGCTGGCGAGGCAGGCGGCGAGCAGCGCATTCTGGGCGGAGTAGTGACTCGACACCGCTCCGGCCTTGAGGCGTTCTGCGCACCACGAGAGGCCGTGCGGAAAGGCAGCGAACAGGAACGGCAAAAGGCACGCCGAGTACTGAAACCCAGTTGAGAAGACCGGTTCCCGAGTCGCCAGCAGAATAAAGGTGGCGCCGTAAAGAAAGTGCCATCGGCGTCCCTTCGCGAACATTGGCAGTAGCAAAAGCGGTCCACAGACCTTGAGGGCATAGAGCACCTTGGCTTCGCTCAGGGCGTGGCGCAGCACGAACGCAGGATTGCTGAAGAGCGTGAGCAGCATTCCCCCGAGGCCCTTCCCGGCCGGAATCATGTCAGCGTAGTAGTAGGAGAAGGAGTACGACTCAGCTCCTCCCTTCATCAGTACTCCGCTCGAGGTCATGAAGACCGTCTTGACGAGCACGAAGTAGGCGACGCACACCGCGAGCGTCATAGCGCCTCTCACGCGCCACCTTTGTTCGGCGCCAAGCAGCCCCGCTATGCCAACGAACGAGAGCATGATGGGCACGTCTTCGCGCACCAAGAGCGCAATTCCAAGTGCGCCCCAGTAGCGCCATCTGCTTGCTCCCTGGAAGCCGAGGAGGGTCCAAAGCATTGGCACCGTGGCAAGCGTCAGCGAGTGGAACTCGTACAGGTTGGCACCATGAACGGCTGGATGGAGCGCATAACATGCAGCACCAATCAGTCCTGGGAGCGTTCGGTCGAACACGCGTCTGAAGAGCAGGTAAACAGGTATCACCCCGGACCCTACCCAAACGCTTTGTAGAATGAGCAGCGTTTCGGCTCGCGGGTAAAGCCGATAGAGCGGCGAGAGCAGCACCAGGATCGGATCGAAGTGAGCGGAGCCGTGATAGTTCGCCCGAACGAAGTTGCACCCGAGAAAGTTGCCATGCGCGCTTTGGTAGAAGATCTGGTCGTAGATCCCCAGGTCGATGGTGCGAGTGTTCATCGCGTGATGGTTGGTGATTGAGAGCTTGCTCATGACCACCGCGTAGCCAGCCCACATGGTCGCGACCGCGAGTGCGCCAAGGACGCGCCCGTCCACTCGCTGCGCCGGGCGCTCCCTCGCTCCTAGCCACTGCTGCGTTGACAGTCCTAGCAGCCCTCCCGCAGCGAGCGATGCCGCGAGCGTCAACCAGGGATGGTCCGTTTCCACTTTGGCAGGGAGAAGGATCATGACCAGTGGGCAAGACAATGCCGCAAGGGAGATAGCGACCAATGCCCGCTGAGCGCGTTCCCCCCAACTCTTCCGTCGTGCCCAGTTCGAGGAAGTTGCTGCGCCAAGCAACGTAAAGAGCAGGCCAAGCGCCAAAGGGGGCGCGACGGCGTACAGCTGCTGTTCGAAGGTAAGCTTGTTGCTGGCTAGCAGCGGGCGACGGCCCAACGCGCTGAACCAGTAGACCGACCCAAGGGTGATTCCAGCTGCGAAGCACAGGATGAGCGTCTTCCCGCGGCCGTTCGCAAACTCCGACAAACGCGCGAGTAGCTGGTCGAAGCGCACTGTCAGCGGTTTCGCCGACGAGGCGTTATGATCTACGGTCTGAGTCGCCATTGCGCGGGCGAGTATCTGCGGGCTATGTGACGATTAGCTTACGCTCTTGCGGCAGAGTGGGAGCAAACGTCACACTCGAGGCCTCGTGGGTGACCACACCGTGACATTGTCGTTAATGAGCAATCCCGAATTGCTGGTCTGGTTGCGGGGTCCTATGGTCGTTAGCGATGCACCAAGGTAACTCGGGAGTGTTTGAGACACGGCGAGCAGCTCCCACGCTTTCAATTGTCATTCCCGCATTGAATGAGGCAGAGAGCTTGCCGGAGTTGGCCACTCGCATAGCGGAGACGCTTAAGGGAACGGTCAGCTACGAGCTGATCCTGGTGGACGACGGGAGCCGCGACGACACCTGGCAGGTGATGTGTGCGCTAGCTGCCCAATCAGAGTTCATTGCTGCGATAAAGTTGCGGAAGAACTTCGGCAAAGCCACCGCGCTTTCGGCGGGCTTCTCCAGGGCTCGGGGCCAGGTCTTGATGACCATGGACGCGGATCTTCAGGACGATCCAACCGAGATCCCTGCCTTCTTGAAAGCGTTGGACGACGGGCTCGACGTTGTGGTGGGTTGGAAGGTCAAGCGGCTCGACCCGGTCAATCGGCTGGTGCTGACACGCATCTTCAATGGAGCCGTACGCAGGCTGACAGGGGTGAAGCTCCACGATATGAATTGCGGCTTCAAAGCCTATCGAAGAACGGTCATTGAGACGGTGCCCATCTACGGAGATCTGTTTCGCTTCACGCCGGCGCTGGCGTCTTGGGAGGGCTTCTCGGTTGGGGAGGTGCCTGTCGCTCACCATGCTCGCAAGCACGGCACTTCGCGCTACGGCCTCGAACGGATCTTCAGAGGTTCATTCGATCTGGTTACAGTGCTCTTTCTCACGAAGTATTCGAAGCGGCCCATGCACCTCTTTGGCTCGCTTGGTGTTGCGATGGCGCTCGCGGGCGTCCTAATCAATTGTTATCTAACGTTGCTCTGGGCCAGTGGGCAGCGGATTGGAGACAGACCGCTTTTGTCGCTCGGTACGCTCATGATATTGGGTGGAATACAGCTATTTACCATGGGCTTTCTCGGAGAGTTTCTTACCTATCTCCAGCAGAAGCGTCAGAAGGCGACGGACCTTCCTATTCGCGAGATGGTTGATTCCGGCGTACCTGGCCCAAGCATGGAGGTTGGAAGCGTCGCTGCCCATAACTCGGGCAGTGTGAAGCTGGAACGCCTAGGCGACGGGTCGAGTTCAGCGCCATTCAGCGAATCGAGGCTCGCGAGCCAGGTTGCGGTTCAGGCGGTCGGTCTATGATCTCGAACGCCTACTTTGAGCGCTTCGACACTGCAAAGTACCGGAGTCGTAACCCGCTCCAACGCGCCCTCATCCGCAGGTTCGGTTCAGCGGTTAAGGACTTCTTCGTAACGGCCGACCCGCGTCGCAGCGTTCTGGAGGTTGGGGTCGGAGAAGGCTTCTTGTCCGGCTACCTTTTGGAGTGCTTTCCCGATCGCAGTTTCATTGGGGTCGATCGCAATGAAGCCGATGTTCGCAGGCTGCGGACCAAATTCCCAGGCATCGAGGCCCAGGTCGGTTCTGCCTATGACCTTGCGACGTGGCGTGAGCGCGGCAACATTGACCTTGTTCTTTGCTGTGAAGTTCTCGAGCATTTGGAGCAGCCTGAGCTTGCGTTGCGCGAGATCTTGTCGCTCGGTCCTAAGTATGTGATCGCTTCAGTGCCCCACGAGCCCTTCTTCATGGCTAGCAACCTGCTAAGGGGTAAAAATATTCGGCGGCTCGGGAATGATGAAGAACACATCAACCACTGGGGCAGGCGCTCCTTCCACGAACTGCTGAGTAAGCACTTCGAGGTCGTGCAGATGACTACCACCTTCCCGTGGATCGTCGCACTGCTACGGCCGCGAGCCATTGCGTGACAGCTTCTGCGCCTGGTGGCCAAGGTCGCGTCGCCGTTCGATGGTTGATTCGGCTGGTGGGTCCTTTGATCCTCGCTGTATTGCTGTTTCGCGCTGACTCGCTCACGGGGGTCGCGCGGGCCATTGGAAATGCTGCTGTCTTGCCGCTGCTGGTTGCGCTGAGCCTAAACGTTCTGTCCGTATTCACCAAGGTCGAGCGCTGGCGGAATCTACTGCTTTCTCAGGGGATAACCTATCCACGCAAGCTAGCGTGGGGAGCGTTCCTATCGTCGATGTACCTTGGGATGGTCACCCCTGGCCGAGTAGGCGACGGCTTGCGAGCGCACTACCTGCGAAGTCACCTGGGCACTCCCTATGCGGTTGGTATCGCTTCGGTGGTAGTTGATAGGGTTTGTGACCTGATCGTTCTGGGGCTGCTGGCGTCGATCGCGGTGGTCTATCTAGGGGCGTTGGGCTCGTTGCCGTCGGCTGTATGGGGTTTGATCGTCGTAAGTGCGATGCTACCTGTCGTGTTTGTGGTCACGCCGCGATTCGATGCTGGGCTGTTGTGGCTCGCGCGTCGATTGCCCGTCGGGGGGAACCTGATTGCTAACGTCTTGCTCAGTGTTCGCTCCTATTCGGCCGCGGCCTTACTACGCGCCATTCCGAATACCATTTTAGGGTTCGCGCTGAATTGCGTGCAAGGCCAGTTGGTGGCTTCTGCCCTTGGATTGGACATCGCGCCGCTAGACACCTCGGCCTTGGTTATTCTTGGCAGTCTCATCGGCTTGGTTCCAATCTCCATTTCGGGAGTGGGATTGCGTGAGGCGCTCTACTTCCAGGTTTTTCCAGTGCTTGGTCAAGCTTCGGGAGACGGAGTCGTGTTCGGGCTCTTGTCATTCCTGATCATCCACGCGGCGCTCGCGACTGTGGGGTTCGTGAGTTGGCAGTGGGCTCCACCGGAGCTGGCTACTCAGCATGCCCCGAAGCCGATGTCTGGACCGGTAGGCTGAGCGAGCGCAATCTGCACCGGTCTCGAGTTTGGTCAGCTGTACAGGCTGCGGTTCCCAAGACGTGGCATGGTGGCTGCGATGTCATCCCCAACGTCAATAGAAGTCGGCCCATCGCGATCTCTCGCTCCGCGGATGATCGGGCCGAGGCTGCTCGTGCCGTTGGCCTTGCTCACGGTCTACACCATTTGGAGCTCTACCTATTTGGCGTTGCGTTGGGTAGTTGCGGCCTACCCCCCCATGCTCTCGGCCGGTGCTCGCTTCGTGCTCGCAGGGAGTGTGCTGTTTCTGATCGCTCGCTGGCAAGGCGCGAGCGTTCCTTCGCGTGCTGATGTCGGGCGGGCCATCCTCCCTGGGATCTTGCTCTTCCTTGTCGGCAACGGTTTCGTATCGATCGCTGAGCGCGAGGTGTCGAGCGCTGAAGCGGCGATTGTTTGTGGGGCGATGCCACTGGTGATGGTGCTGATGGGGTTGCTCGTGGGCGAGCGTCCGCGGCGCAGTGATCTGGTGGGGCTGGTGTTGGGCTTTGCGGGGCTTGCCGTGATGACCTTGGGGCCGATCTCTTCGGTCACCAGGTTTAACGGTTCCAGCGCTTTGTTGCTATTGGCGCCTTTTGGTTGGGCCCTCGGTTCTCGCTTAACGCGACGCCAGCGCCTGCAGAGCAGCGTGATGAGCGCGGCTTTACCGATGATTCTTGGCGGGCTCGCCGCGCTCCTGTTGGGACTGCTGCTCGGCGAGCAATTGCCGGCCAGGGCCTCGTTGCGCGCAAGCCTTTCATGGCTGTACTTGGTAGTCGCTGGCTCGATGGTGGCGTTTACTGCCTACGCCTACCTACTGCGCAATGCCCGTCCAAGCGTGGCCACAAGCTATGCTTACGTCAACCCGACGATCGCGGCGCTGCTCGGGGTCGCGTTGGGAGGTGAGACGGTCCGCTTGCAAACCCTGCTCGGTGGGGCGCTGGTGGTGGGCGGTGTTGGGGCCGGCTTTACGCGGCGACGCCAAGCCCGAGCAGCGGCCGGCAGAGCCTGCATCCGGAGATTTGTCGGTTACCGAGCGTGTGCGAGCCAACACTGCGCTGCCGCGGCTATCGATCAAGTCGACGAGCGAGTAGGGTTCCGCGCAATGAGTGCAAAGCCCACCGATTCGGATGAGACGCACGACGAGCCAGCTCAGGATGCGCGCGTCTTTTGCGCTGACGGCTGGACCGCCCGGGTGATCAAGAACGAGGATGATGATGGTTGGGCCGTAGCCATGACCGCCGACGGCGCTTTGGAGCCGTCCCTCGTCGGCCCATGGACCATGGGGCGGGACAAGAAGAACCCAAAGCCACTCGACGCGAGCTCCTTCGCGGTGCTACTGCGCGGAGCAAACGAGATCCTCGCTCGGCACGCCCAACAGCGTCGTGCTCAGCTGCACCGCACCGTCATGGCCGAGGGGGAGGAAGGCCGGGTGCGAGTCGATCTTGATATCGTCCCGGATGAAGAGGATCCCCACGCAATCCTGACCGTGTTCGATCGCTCGGATGCCGTGGTTTCTCGCACGCGAGTTGCCCCGGATTTCAAGCTCAGCGCCGAAAGCGCTCGCAAGTGGTTGAAGAGCGAGGGCGCTAACGGTTAGGGATGAAGCTCATGGCGCGCTCGGCCAACGCTGTAATCGTCAGGGATGGGTTGACCCCCGGATTAGCGCTCACGGCCGAGCCGTCGATTACGTAAAGACCGTCATAGCCAAAGACACGGTGTTGATGGTCGATGACGCCTGCTTTGGCGTCGCTGCCCATACAAGCTCCACCGAGGATGTGCGCCGTCGTTGGAATACCTAGTACCGTCTCGGTAAGCAGCGTCATGGTCACGCCGTCGACCTTCGCAGCAAAGCGCTCTGCGAGCTCGGTCGCCTCTTTCATGAAGGCGCTCGGTGCCGGCGTTCCGGGATCCAACTTCGACACCAGCCCCTTTTGAAAGCCCGTCATCAGCCCGCGCCCGAAACGGAGCGAGAGCGTGCCTTCGAGCGTGCGCATATACAGCAGTATCTGCGTCCTCTTGGCAAAGTCGTCCACCGTCAGCGCTCGGGCCCACCGCACTGGGGAGGCCAATAGGCCGGCTGCAACTCGGCCCAGGCGCGCTAGCAGGTGAGCACCTGGTGCATGTGGCAACACCATGGTTCGAAAGAACCCTGAGCCCTCGGCGTAGCGCACCGGCTCGATGTGACTGTGTTCATCGGTTTCAAGGATCGAGGTGATGGCGACTCCCTTGCTGAAGTCAGCGTCCCGCTCCCCGCTGATAATGCCGATCAGCGCCTCGTTGTTGGTCCGAACCATGTCGCCGACACGTGCGGACAGCTTGGGCAACGCCGCCGGATCTGCACGGAGCGCTAGCAGCAGCGGCACGGTTCCCATCACCCCGCCCGCAAAAATCACGTTCTTTGCGGTGAAGGTGTGCTCTGCGCTCTGGCCGAGCGAGCGTTTGGTGAAGACGCTGTACCCCTTATTCTGCATAGGCCGAACACTTGTTACTTCGGTCTCGCTGCGCACGACGGCGCCAAGCTTCTCTGCCAAATAGAGATAGTTTCGATCGAGGGTGTTCTTGGCACCGACGCGACAGCCCGTCATACAGGCTCCGCAGGCCGTACAGCCGGTACGCGCAGGTCCCTGTCCCTTGAAGTAAGGATCGGGCACCTCTTTCCCGGGCTCGCCAAAGAAGACGGCTACGTCGGTTGGGTGAAAGTCCTGCTCTTTGCCGATATCTTTGGCGATGTCTGCAAGCACACGGTCTCCCCGTGTGAGCGTGGGATTCTGCGCCGAGCCCAACATGCGTCGAGCTGTTTGGTAATGCGGCTCGAGCTCAGCTGCCCAGTTCGCCAGGTGGGACCAAGAAGCAGCCTGAAAAAAGCTGGCTTTGGGCGTCGGCAGCGTGTTCGCGTAAACGAGTGAACCACCGCCGACACCGACGCCGTGTAACACAGTTATGTGCGGTAAGAAGGACATCTGGAAGATGCCCTCGAGCCCTACCTCGGGTCGCCACATCCAACGCTTTATGTCCCAGTTCGACTTGGGGAAGTCACTCGGGGCATAGCGCTTCCCCTTCTCCAAAACGAGAACACGGTAGCCCTTCTCGGACAGCCTCAAAGCTGAAGTGCTGCCACCAAAGCCGGAGCCAATCACGATCCAGTCGTAGTCAAATTCGCTCGGCATACTCGAGGTATAGTCGAATGCTGACGATTGGCACTGACGGATCGTTTGCTCTGAGATTCTTCGCTAGAGTTACGACGTGAGCTTCAAAATCGTCTGGATGCTTTGTGCGGGTCTGGCGCTTGGCGCTTGCTCCCCGCGTAGGGCGGTTTCGCTGCCGTGCCCGGCGGTGGCGGTCCCCGCTCCAACCGATCCAAAACTCGTGGACCTGGTTGAGCGCACCGAGCGGGCGCTCCGTGAAGCGACGCTTACGTTGCATTCGGAGCGTCCGGATCCCTTCGCTGAGCTGAGCAAGCAGCGGCTCGGGTTGGTCGCCCAGCTGGAGTCGAGCGAAGCGGAAGCGGAAAAACTTGATGCGCGGATCGCTGCTGCCGAGAGAAAGTTGCGCAAGACCGCTCAGTCTGAGCACGAGCGCGCCCTGATCGCCGAGTCCCTGCTCGATCTGTCGGCGGGCAGGCCAGTCGAGCGCGAGTTACCTGTCCGGCTCGGAAAGCGTGAAGAGTATCGCGATTGCGTCGAGGCCTATGCGCTATTGGCCCAAAGCCGGCTAGCGCAGCTGAAGTTGCGGTCGGCTATCAAGACGATCGACCTGGCGTTTGCTCAATTGGCCAAGGACGCACCGCAACCCGCTACACCTAAGGTCACTCCGCCAAAGTCGCCAGGACTACGCTCGATCGAGCCAGCGTTATAGTGGGCTTTGCGCCGCTGGGTTCAGGAGCTTGTCCAAGCTCAGGCGCACCAATGAGTGATAACGTGCCCGGCGCTCGGCGTAGATCTGCTGGGCCAACGCTGCACCCCAACTGCTGCTTAGCAAATCAGCGTAGAGAGGCCGCAAGAAGCGCGTTCTGCCTTGTTCCGACAGGAAGCTCCGCAGTTCCGGAATAGCAGCTTGATTACCTGCTTGAACCTGCAGGCGCAGCCAGGGCAATAGCACCTCGGCGTTGTGACTCTTGGATAAGGCGAACTTGGCTTCAAGCGTGCTCAAGAGCGCAGGCGCTGGCCGGCCAGCGAGCAGTACACCGAGGAAGTGGCGCCAGGCTTGTGGCGACCAGCCCGCCGTATCGAGTTCGGCTAAGCTCTTATTAGCGAGCGCGTCGGCGGCGGCGCTCTCGACCAACTGCAGCAGAGCTGAAGGAGGTGGCCTTCCGCTCTCGGGCAGGCCCGGGTCGTGAACCCAGCTCTCGAGCTCGAGTGCGGCCGCTTGGTCTGGGATCCGTGCGAACAAATGCGCTCGTAGGTCAGCGAGCAGTTGTTCCGTCGTCACCGAGCAAAAGGCCTGGCGGCCGAACCAACCAACCAGCCACGCGTCGAGCGCTGCGCGTCCCACAGCCTTCTCAATCGTCCAAAAGAAGGCCGCGCCCTTGAGATAGGGAATCACGGTAACCCCCTCAGCCGGGTCACGCCCGCGCATGTCGTAGGCGAGGCGGGTATCTGGCGAGTCTGCGCCCATGCGCGCGACTTCGGCGGCTAGCTCGCGATAGCCCCAGCTTTGCAGCAGCTCGGCGCGCTCGCGGCCCCACAACAGCTCGTGCAGACGCAGCTCGAGGTAAACGGTGGTTCCCTCGTTGATCCAGAAGTCATTCCAGGTGGCGTTGGTGACGAGGTTGCCGGCCCAGGCATGCGCGAGCTCGTGAGCAACCACCGTCGTGAGCGAACGGTCTCCGGCGAGCAGACTGGGCGAGACGAAGGTGAGCCGCGGGTTCTCCATTCCGCCATAAGGGAAGGACGGCGGCATCACCACGAGGTCGAAGCGGCCCCAACGATAGGGCCCTACGAGGGCCTCCGCCGCCTCGACCATTCGCTCCATTTCCGCGAACTCAAAGGCTGCGCGTTCGAGCGTTACGGGTTCGGCAAATACCGCTGTACGCGGGCCGATCTCGCGCGAGGCAAGTACGCCAACCGCCAGTGCGACGAGATAAGCCGGTATCGGCTCCAGCATCCGAAAGGCGAAGGTGCTAGCGCCCGCGGTTGTCTGCGGGCCAAGGTGCTCAGCGCTCATGACTGCTATGAGAGGCGCGGGCACCGTGATCCGCGCCTCATAGGTAAATCGAATCCCGGGGCTGTCTTGGATGGGGATCCAACTGCGCGTCTGAATGGCGTGCCCTTGCGTAAAGAGGAAGGGGGCCTCTCCCGAGGCGGTCTGCTCGGCCGTCAACCATTGCAGTGCCTCCGCCTCGGGGGAGGTGGTGTAGTGGATGACGACATGCTGCAGGCCGGCGGGTAACTGGACCGTAAGCTTCGCCCCGAGGACCGGGTCTTCCGGCGCTAATACGTAATCAAGCGAGTTGCCGCTCACGTCCGTTATGCGTTGGAGCTGCAGCTTGCGTGTGTCGAAGACCACCTGCGTACAGCCTGCTGCGAGCTGAAGGTCAAAGCTCGCTGTGCCCGTCAACAGGCGCTCGCTGAAGTCGACTTGCAGGTCGAGCTTCAGGTGCGTAACGCGGGCGCTCTGCGGCTCGGCGAAGCTATGGGCGTCATTCATGGCTCAACCGAGCTCTACGCGAACGGTTGAAACAATGTGCTTGAGCGCCTGTTCAACGACCTTGGTCTCGGGGTGCTTGACCATGATGAAGCCTTCTCCCTCGTAGGACGGAGATTTAGGCTGACCAGGAGAGGGCACCCGCTGATCGCAGATCAGGCCGCCGAGTTCACGTTCGATCATGTCCAGCCCGTGAACGGTGCGAACGCGGCCTTCGCCTTGTCCGCGCAAATAGGCTGTGCCAGCGGCGAATTGACGCTCGGCTAACGGCTGCCACTCCCCAGCCACCATCAGCCGAGCCCAGCTATCCAGGCAGTCGCAAGCGTGGGCTCGCGATATCATCGTAGGAAACTGGGCGCCCGGTGGCCGCGCGCCGACCTCCGAGATGACGAGTTCACCGTTCGGGCGGCGAAACCACTCGAGGTGACACATCCCAGTTCGCAGCCCCAGCACCGAGAGCGCCTTGGCGCCTGCGTCGGCGATGTCCTGCGACTCGTACGCACGCGGAAGCACGACCACCCATTGCATCCACGGGTTGCGCATCACTTCAAGACAAGATGGTAGATAGTTGGATACCGAATAGAACAGTAGTTGGCCGTCACGGACAAACGCGTCGAAGGAGTGTTCTTGGCCGGTCACCAGCTCTTCGAGCAACACGGCACCTCGCGCTTCGGCGCTGGCGAGCGCGAGAGCGCTACGCAAGACTGCCTCGTCATGCGCAAAGAAGGTCGCCTGGGAGGCAGCGCCTGCCGGGGGCTTCACCACCAAAGGATAGCCAACTTCAGCCGCGAATCGCAGCGCAGCTTCGGTGGTATCCACCAAACGAAAGCGAGCCACCGGCAGACCTGCTTGGCGCAGCAGTTCCTTCATTCGCGTCTTGTCGCGGAAGTTCAGCGCCTCATTGGGCCGCATCCCCGGGAGGTTCAACTGTTCTCGGGCTTCGGCCAGCGGGACTTGAAGTTGTTCCACGACGCCGAGTAGCTGTGCGGCGGGCCCATACAGCCTTTGCAACTCCTTGGCGGCAGCGACGAGCTGCCCTTTGTCGAGAGCGTCTCCCACGCGTTCCGCACCGACGATCCGTGAGCGAAGCTCCGGCGGCAGAAGCGCTGGATCATCCTGCGTCATCAGCAGGACCTGCGCGTGGCGAGTCACGTGATGGAGATAGAGCTTCGCGTTCTCAGTGAAGTAAGGCGCAACGAACAGAACGAGCATAGGACCTTCGTTTGAGAGCACCTCGCATAGCACGGATGGCGTGACTCGAGTTCAGGAGCGGAGCACCCAGCCCCATAGCGCGAACATCACCCCGACAAGAATCAGCACTACGACGAACGCTGGCTCGGCCAACGGATTGCTGCGTTTTATGGCATAGTCCGGGTTCAGGTTGTCCTCGCCGACCTGCGGCGCTGGTGCTCGTCTGCCGCGGGCCAAGAGCAGAACCAAGGCGATCTCCACTGCGAGCGCGAGCGACAGGAAGGTGAGCGTCTTTCCGCGGATCGCCGCGATGCGCCGATCTTCGCGGGCTTCGTTTGCGGGCAGGCTGTCGAGGCGGAGCGTCAACAGCTCAGGGATGCGCTCGCATAGCTTCGATACGAGCGTGGCCTCGTGATCACAATACGGGGCTGTCGCTCCGAAGCTCCATACGGCTGTTCGCGATGGGTCCTCCGCCGGGGTGGGCGACGTGAGCAAAAGGCCGCCGCGCGGTTTCTCGATCCGAGCGCGAAAGAAGCCGTCTTCCGTCGGGGTCAGCGCTACTTCACCGCCGTACTCGCGTCCCAGCGTACCAACCACGGAGAAGTAGGCGACCTCGCGCGGGGAGGGACTCGTGAGTTCGACCGCATCGCCGAGGTCACGGGCGTGAATCGCAGCGAGTTTGGTGAGCAGGGTGCCGCTCTTGCGCGCGAGCTCGCCGCGGTAGTTCGCCTCGACGCTGAGTTGCACCGGCGCCGCGATGGGCGTGAAAGGCAAGCGAATGCCCCCGGTGGGGCCTGTGTTGAGCCGGGTGGTTTCGGGCTCAGCGGACGCGAACGTGATCTCGACCTCAGCGTCCACTGGCTGAAGATCCCGCGTCGTTGCAAGCTCGAGAACGCTGGGGAACGGCGGAGCCAGGTCGCCGTTGACGACACGTACAAAGACCCGCAAACCAGATTGGCCAAAGCTCCAAGACATCGCCACCTCGGCCAATTGGGCTTCACCCGCGCTGAAGGGACTATCCAAAAGTAGCTGGCCTTCACGATGCAGCTGAACCTGGTGCCCAGAACTGAGCGGCGAGCTTAGTCGCAGCTCGCCGGTGCCGCGCTCGCTCGTCTGCAAGGGGAGACTCTCGCCGTTGCCCTGGAATTGCAGCGCCATTGCGATCGGGCGCTCGACGCCGCCGCTGCGCTCCACCGTTTCGACGCGAAGCGAGCGAGGAGCTTGTTCTGCCGAGTACACCCGTGCGCCCAGCACCGGTTGCTTCTTGCCCGGTCCGAGCAGCAGCCCAAGCACGATGGTGGCGGTGATAAACGGCAGCCCCAGCGCGGTTCCCACCAAGCCGCGATTTGGACGCTGTTCGGTCACCACAACTGCTCCATGTCCGTATGGTGAAACGCCTGAGACAGGGCGTCACCCGCTTTGCGGCCCAAAGGGTTCTTTGCTCCCCGTGCTCGTTTTGCTACGAGACAGCTGAATCATGCCGAAGCCCAAAACGAAAGCGAAGCGTCGCTCCGCAGAATCGCAGGCGTCGGCCCGCGGACAAATCCTCAAGACGGTGGATGCTGCACGCAGCGAGCGGCGGTTTGCTCCTGACTCCGGGGCGATGTCGGTGTTGCCCATCGTCGCGTCATCGGCAGGGGCGCTCTTGCTCGGTGCGGGCGTGTTTGGCCAATTTTTGCGAGCGATCCCGCATCCTTACGCCCTGCATATGCTGGGGGTTGGTGTTCTTCTCCTGCTGGTCGGTCTGGCTATGGGCGCGCGCTCGCGCCCGGCGATTCGCGTTGGAGACGCCGGGGTTGGCGTGGAGCGCGGGGATGAGCAGATCGAGCGGCTGGGCTGGAACGAGATCGACGCCATCCGGTTGGCCTCGGGCGTTTTGTCGTTCTCTGGCTCGGCCAAGTTGGTGACGATCGATCTCGCAGAGAACCCCGGAGCTGCAGCGTTGGCTTTGGCGGAGGCCCGGCGCCGTCTGCCGGTCAGGGTCAAAGACATCGATGAGAACGTGAACGCCAAAGGCGATGTCGGCGAGCTGGTCGTTTTGGAGCCGTTTCAAGCCGCGGGGCTGCGCTGTAAGGCTACCGATCGGCTGCTTTCGATGGAGCGTGACGCTCGTGTGTGTGGCCTGTGTGGCGAGGTCTATCACAAGGACTCTGTGCCCGACCATTGCCTGAGCTGTGACGCAGACTTGACCTCCTAGGTCTGATTCGCGGCCGTTCGCTTGATTAGGGCCTCGACCTCCGAGGCCTCTGTCGTCTCGACCAGTGCTGCGAGAAACCGACTGGCGGCTGCTGTGTCGCCGAAGACCTTGGTGTTTGGGGGTGCCCGGCCCACCAGCATCAACATGCTCAGGAACGCTTTCACAGCTGAGCCTTTCAAGCCGTCGACCAAGACCACGTGGGCTGCGCCGAGGGTGTAGGCGTTTTTCCTGGTCATGCGGATGCCAGCTTCGCGGACATCTTCGGTGAAGGTCGCTTTTCCCGCGACGACGATGTTGGCCAGCGCGAGGTCCCCACGGTGCGTGCTCGAGAGCCTCTCGACCATCAGCATGTACTCGAGCCGCGGTGCGGCGAACCAACCGGCGTACGCAATCTTTCCCGAGCACCGCAGACAGAACTCTGCGTTTGAGAAGACCTCGTCGACCGCCATGGGCGCGAGAGTCGCGCAGCTGCGCGGGCTAAGCAACCCTCAGTGAAGTGCGTTCGCCTCTTCGACGCTCGCTTTGAGGAAGTTTACCGCGCGCAGTCGGTGCGGTCCGTTCGGGTTTCGTTCGAGATAGGCGTCGAAGGCGTTGGCCGCCAAATCGAACTGGCCCATCTCGAAGTAGATGATGCCTTTGGCGAAGGGCGTGGGGTAAGAAGGCTCGAGTTTGCTGAGACTCTCGATCTGGGCGATCACATACTTACCGCGTCCGCTGTTGGCTTCGCTGCGAGAACCAGCCAGGTTGCTGAGCGGTGGGTGCGCAATCAGGTAGTCGAGGACGGCGCGCTCTTCGATCGGGTCGAGCGATAGTGCGCCGCCCTCGGGCGCCACCATCAGGTTGTACCGTCGGCTGAAGAGCCCGATCAGCACGATGTCGGCGTTGCTGGGCGCGTCCTCCAAGCTCTGCAACCAGCCGTTGCGTTCCATCTCCGCGAGGGTCGCTCCGCCCAGCTCCACGAGCGCTTGGCTCGACTGGCCGCGCTTCAGTCGCTGCAGATAGACAGCCGCAAATTCACGGGCAAGAAAGGCTCGCAACGCAACCAGGTCTTGGAGGTTGGTGGCCAACAATCGACGGGCGGAGTTGTCTAGCTCGCCGGCCCAGCGTGACACTGCCGCGCTGTCGCCTTTTACCTCGGCTGCTCCCAGTGCTCGCAGCCTTGCACCCATGAGCTCGACTGCCTGGGGCAGTTCATGGCGCGCCGCTGGCTGAGCAAGTTGAAAGCTTCGAATCCGGGCCCGATCGAGATCATTGGGCGTGAGCGATGAAGGAGGTATGCCGTGGGGCGCTGCAGAGCGGGGCACGATCACGGCCGTGACCACCGCTGCGACGAAGACGGCGACAGCACCAGCCTGCCAGCCCTCAAGCATGTTTGCGCCGGCGTTCTCACGTTTAGCCATGGGCCGGTCGATCTTCTACGGCTTGCCGGCTTGTGTCCAGGCCTGGCACAGCCGCGTCTCGAACAGTTCTGCGCTGCGCGCCGACGCAAGATCCGTAAGCTCCTTTTGCACGTCGAGGCCACGTGCACGTCGCGCCATGGCCGAGTAAAACCGTGCCTCGACGCGGTCTACCTCGGAGGAGGCGGCGGCCGAGAGCTCGGCTTCACTGAGCTTGCCGAGGGCGAAGCGCGCGAGCTTTCCGTGCCAGCCACCGAGCTCACTGGCGCTCTCGAGCAGCGAGGCGAGTTCTTCGGGAGGTCGCTTTCCGGACTGCGCAGCTTCGTAGTGAAGCCACAGCGCCGCATAGAGCATTGCATCCGCAGGCGCGTCGTGGGCTGCACCGAAATCGAAGGCGGAGCGCATCGCGTCGTGCTCTCCAAGCAGCCACAGTGAGGAGATCGTCTCCAGCATGGTTTGGCCCAGCAGGTTCGACTCGTTCTCGGCCTCGTGCAGCGCGCTCTCGAAGGCGATCTTGGCGTCAGCCGATCTGCGCCGCATGGTGTGGACTCGACCCAAGAGCGCGTACGCGCGCGCGTGTACGCTCGCTGGACTTTGGCTGCGCGTGAGCTTCTGCGCGAGCTCAGTTGCAAGCGACAGGTCGTCCTCGACGGCCTTAGCGTTGCTCAGCGCCACGTTGGTGGTCGCCAGGGAAAGCCGCGCTTGCAGCGAGAACAGAGGGTCTTTGGTCTGTTTCAGCAGCAGCTCGAGGTCGGTGCGAGCCCCGGCGTAGTCGCCTAGCGCGCGCTTCACTTCGGCTCGGCGCAAGAGCACCCGCGCGTCGTTCGAAAGCTCGAAGGCCGCCGAGAAGGAGTCGACGGCTGGCGCCAACCGGCCTGCCCTCAGCAGCTCCTGTGCGTAGGCTTGATGCAACTCGAAGAGCGAGGCTCTCGCGCGATCGAGCTTGGGTCGCAGGGGCGCCAGGATGGCTACGCCGGCCTCGAGCGTGCGCAGCGCCCCCGGGTGATCGTCCGCGCGCGACCTCGATTGAGCCGCGGCCACCACCGCGTCGACGATCTCCACCAGCTCCAATTCGGACGCACCCTTCGCCGGCTCGCGGAGGACGGCTGGCACGGCCTCGGGCAGTCCGAGTTTGGTGAGCAAGTCAGCAAACTCCAGCGCCGTATCGCGATCGTGGGGGGCCCGCTTGAGCGTGGCGCGCAACAGCGCGAAGGTTGCGGCGTCGAAGAGGTCCTTGTCGAGCCCCATGTTGCCGCCTGCGCGTGCACGGGTATTGCCGGAGAAAGCGTCGTAGAGCTTGCGATAGCTGCGTGCGTCGTCTCGTTTGACCGCCGCGTTCATGTCGGCGAAAAAGTCCGGGTCGAGGGTGAGCCGCGCGCTCGACTCCTCCACCGTCTCCAGCGCTTGCTCGAAGCTCCCTTGGCGGAAATAGTGCGCAACGATGGTGAACGCGCCGGCATCCAGGCCGCGGATGATCTCGTCGGCGACCTCGGGCGCAGGACGACGACCCGTTTGTTGGAACTCCTGATTCCCGGCGATCGCCAGGTCGATCAGCGTGCTGGTGCTGCGCACCGCTTCGTCGACTTCCGGAGGGGAAAGCAGGGCGCGCGCGGTTGCCGTTCGTTCACGGTCGCCGGCCCGAATCAGCGGGTGCCCCGTCAGCGTCTCCTCGCGAAACTGCGCGATGGTGCGCAGCTGCTCGTCGATGGCGCTCTGCTCTTGTGCTGAAACGGCTGGCCGAAGCAGCTCGAGCAAGATGCTGACTCTTCCGATCTCACCGCGGGCCGAGAGCGAGGCGATGGCCGCGCGCAGCGCAAGTTGGGCCTCACGATCGAGGAAGCCTTGCTGTTGGTCGGTGGCCTCGAGCAAGTAGAAGGCACCCATCACGCTGGCCGTCCCGCCGCTTCGATCCCCACGCTCGAAGCGATGGTTCGCGTGGGCCAGTTGTCGTTGCACCACTCCAAGCAGCTGCCGTTGCCGCGGCTCTCCCTCGAGGTCTTGTGAGAGTACACTGGCGAGCGAGTTCGCGAACTCTTCCTCCGAGATCGGTAACGGCGTAACCGCCCAAGCCGCGCTCGACGGATCTTTGGCGCCCGCTGGCGAGCAGGCCGTGCCCACCATCAGCGAGGCGGCAACCAACCCCAGCCGAAGAGCGCTGAACGCCCAGCCGCGCACGAAAGGCGAACTCACTCAGGAAAGACGCTTCTTGAGCAGTCGGCTGGAGAGGGTTTCACCGAGCTCACGACTCATGAGGCCCTCCACCACTTCCTCGGTGGCGCGACGCTCTTCATCGGAGGCGTATTGAAACTCAATGCCCATGCCCACCGGTTGTTCTGCGGTGGCTTCCTCGGCTGAAACCACCCATTTAACCAAGCCCCGGAGCCGCAACGGCTCTTCGAGATTGGGAATTCTCAGCGCGAACACGAACTGCGTTCCCAACTTCAGCGGTCGCGTCGTTCGGATGAACGTTCCACCTTTGGAAATGTTTCGCGTGTAGTCCGAGAAGAACGTATTGATGCGCTTGTACTCCACGTTGAGTTCAATCGCGTTGCGAGTATTCCGTCGGCGGTCGTCCACAGTCACAGCTGTAACCTATCATCCGTCGCCGGGTTCACCACAGGGAGAGTAACGGGCATGTCGAATGGTCAAAAGCGGGTCGGGATCGTGGTGGGGAGAGAACGTTCATTTCCCGATGCTCTCATCGCTCGCGTCAGCAGCCGCAATCAGGGCGTTGTCTGCGAGTACGCCCGGCTTGATATCACTCGAATCGACGCGCCGCCCGCTTACGACGTACTGGTAGACCGCATCAGTCACGATATCACCTGCTACCAACCAATCCTGAAGCTGGCCGCACTGCATGGCACGCGGCTGGTGAACAACCCGTTTTGGCGCATCGCCGACGACAAGTTCTTCAACACTGGGCTCGCGGCGTCCCTCGGCGTGGCCGTGCCCAAGACCGCTCTGCTGCCCTCCAAGTCCTACGGTGAAGACATCTCGAGCGCATCGCTGGCCAACTTGGCCTATCCGCTCGACTGGAGCGGCTTGGTTAGGGACTTTGGCTTTCCGATGTTCATGAAGCCGCACTGGGGAGGCGGCTTCCGCGACGTCTCCAAGGTCGACAATTTGGAGGAGCTGTTTCGCGCCTACGACAAGAGCGCGCGCGGCACGATGATCGTGCAGGAGGCCATTGAGTGGTCGGCCTACGTCCGCTGCATCGTGATCGGCAAAGAAGAAGTGAAGGTCGCGCTCTGGGATCCGCGCCTCGGTCACTTTGATCGCTATACCAAGGCCGCCGAGACCATGGCACCGCTCGCCGAGTCGCTGCTCGCCCGCGTCACCGCGGACGCCAAGACCCTGTGCCGCGCGCTCGGCTACGACATGAACACGGTGGAATTCGCCATTCGGGATGGCGTGCCCTACGCGATCGACTTCATGAACTCCGCACCCGATTTCGACATCAGCTCGCTCGGGCCGGAACACTTCGAATGGGTGGTCGATAAGATGGCCGATTTGGTGATCCGACTGGCCAACGGCGACAAGGCGCGCCACGCTCGCGCGGAGGAGTTTCTGTCGGCATGAAGGATCCGTATCAGGTTCTCGGCGTCGAGCGTTCGGCCGAGGCGGATGAAATCAAAGCGGCTTTTCGCAAACTCGCGGCCAAACACCACCCGGATCGCAACCCCGGGGATGCGGAGGCGCCGCAGCGTTTCAAAGAGCTCAACGCCGCCTACCAAATTCTCAGTGATCCGAAGAAGCGGGAAATGTTCGATCGATTCGGCGTCGGGGACGGCACCCGAGCCAGCGGGCCCGCCGGTGGCATGCCCTTCGACTTTTCGGAAGTATCGATCGATGGCCTTTTCGGCGACCTTTTAGGGGCGCTCGGCGTTCGGCCCGGTCAGCCAGCGCCGCTGCAAAAAGAGGTGAAGCTCAGCTTCGAAGAAGCTGCCTTTGGCTGCACCAAAGAGATCTCCTACGAGCGCATCGAGGCTTGTGACGATTGTTCGGGCAGCGGCTCGGCGCCCGGCTCGGTGCCGGAGACCTGCGGCCAATGCAAAGGCCGTGGAAAAATTCGCGTGTCGGCGGGGGTATTGCCGATCGCGATCGAGCGTCCTTGTCCGCAGTGCCGTGGCAACGGTCGCATCGTCAAAGACCCTTGCAAGACCTGCAGCGGTGCTGGGCTCGGCTCAAAGAAGCGGACAATCGAAATCACGGTGCCTCCCGGCGTGGAGAACGGTGCTGCCCGGGTGGTGGAGCGGGCTGGCAATTTCCTGCGCGCGGACCGGGCCGCGGGCGATCTCGAGTTGGTCATTCGTGTGGCTCCGCACGAGTATTTCCGGCGCGCCGGGGATGACGTCGTGTGTTCGCTGGCCGTCTCCTTCCCCCAAGCCGCGCTCGGCGGTGAGCTCGAGGTGCCAACGCTCGACGGCAAGGGAAAGCTGCGCGTCCCGGCCGGAACGCAGCCTGGAACCGTGTTGCGGATTCGTGGGCGCGGTATGCCGAAGCGCATGGTTAGCGGCCGCGGAGACCAGCTGGTCGAGATCACCGTCGAGGTGCCAAAGCAGCTCGATGAGGAGCAACGCCGACTGGTTCAGGCGCTGGCGGAGACGCTCGGCAACAAGATTCAGCCCGCCGCTCCCGAGCCCAGCCTGATGGAGCGACTGAAGAACCTGTTCTCCTGACGAACTCCACGCGCACCCTGGCGGGGGATGGTGCTAGCTTTCGCTTGTGGAAGACCCCCGTTACATCGATGTTCTGAGCGATTCGACTGGTGAGACTGCAGAGAAGGTCGTGCGGGCCGCTCTGCTCCAATTCCCAAAGAGTGGCGCTCAAATCCGTCTACATACGCGCGTCCGCTCCAAGGATGTAGCGCGTCCCATCCTGGAGCGCGCGGCCAAAGAGCATGCGCTGCTCGTGTTCACCGTCGTTTCGCCCGAGTTGCGCGAGTTTATTCATCAGATGACGAATGAGCTGACGATCGAGGCCATCGACGTGATCGGCTCGCTGATCGGCAAGCTAGGCACCTATTTGGACCGCGCGCCGATCGGGATGCCCAGCGCCATGTTGCCGCTCTCGGACGAGTACTTTCGTCGTATCGAGGCCGTGGAGTTCGCGGTCAAGAGCGACGACGGCAAAGACCCGCGCAACTTCCGCAAGGCGGACATTGTGCTGATCGGTGTTTCGCGCACCTCCAAGACTCCGCTCTCGTTGCTCTTGGCGCAACGTGGGCTCAAAGTGGCGAACTTGCCGCTCGTACTCGGCGCGGCGCTCCCGCTCGAGTTGCGTGAAGCTCCGCAAGATCGCTGTGTTGGCTTGACCATCGGTATCGAGCAGCTGTGCGAAATTCGTCAGGCGCGTCTACGTCAGCTCGGCATGCCCGTGGAGACCAACTACGGCATGCGCGAGCACGTTCGTGAGGAGCTCGACTACGCCGAGGGGCTATTCCGGGACAACGGTTGGCCGGTGGTGGACGTTACCGGTCGCGCCGTTGAAGAGTCGGCGGTGATCGTGCTCGAATCGCTGCGCGAGCGGCTTCCTCCCAGCGTCCTTTCGGTTGGAGCGGTGAGCGTATGAGAGCCTCGGGCTTCCTCGTTGCAATGACGCTTTCGCTCGGGCTCTTCGCCTGCGGGGACGACACCGAGACGAAGCCCGAGCCCGAGCCGGGCGTCAAATTCATCATCGATCTCGAGGCGGATCCAACCGACCCGGCGAAGTTCTTTGACGCTCCTTATCCCTTTGATTTGCGGTTGACCGGGGACGGCACGCCCGACTTGCGCGGCTTCCCGAATCCGAGTTCGCTCGAGATGGTGCGCGGCTTAGCGGCCAACGCCGCTGAAGCGAAGGGCTTTCCAGTCATTCCGGTCGCCTACTTCCGCTTCGACGGTGCGCTCGAAGCAAAAGATCCATCGGTGGTGCTACCGGCGGACGCGACGGCGGTGATTCACCTTGTGGACCTTCAAGAAGACTCACCCGACTTTGGCAAGCTGATTCCGGTGATCGCCAAGACGCTGGATGAGGACATCTACACGCCCTCCAACGTGTTGGCGGTCGCACCGCGGCCAGGCTTCATCCTGCGCCCCAATACCAAGTACGGCGTGGCCGTCATGAAAGAGGCCAATCGCGCAGACGGCTTGCCGCTCGCAACGAACGACGTGATCGAGCGGATGATCCTACGCAAGGCCGAGTCGCCCAAGGAGGAGCAGTTCGACGCGCTCGCGGCGCCACTTTGGCCTGCGCTCGAGGCGGCCGGCGTAGACGTTCAGAGCGTGGTCGCTGCGACCGTCTTCACCACCGGGGACATCGTCGCCGAGATGAGCGCCATCGGTGATCAAGTAGTGGCGGACTTCGACGTGCCGATCGAAGGCGTCACGCTCGATGCCGAGCAGGACTTTCCTGAACTCTGTGTATTGCGCGCAACGGTCGCTTTGCCGCAGTTCCAACAAGGTGAACCGCCCTTCGACACCGAGGGTCGCTTTGAGTTCGTGGACGGCAAGCTCGTCTCGCAGCGTACGGAGGACGTTCCTGTGGCGATCGTCATCCCCAAGCAAACGATGCCAGCGGGAGGCTTCCCACTGATCCTTAACGTCCACGGCTCGGGTGGCTTCAGCATCGCGATGGTGCGACCCGTTGGTGATGACGGGATGCCGGGCGAGCCGATTGGGCCTGCCTTTCCCCACGCGGTAAAGGGTATTGCAACAGCGGGAATTGCTATGCCGGTAAATCCGGAGCGGCTGCCCGGTGCAGGCGAGACCGAGTATTTGAACGTGAACAACTTCGGGGCCATGCGCGACACGTTCCGGCAAGGAACGCTGGAAGCACGGCTCTTTCTCGAGGCGATGGCCAAGCTCGAGATCGCGCCGGAAGCGCTCGCAGGTTGTGTTGGCGCAGCGCTCCCCGCTGGGGAGACCGCCTTTCACTTCAATCCCGACAAGCTCGTAATCATGGGCCAGTCGATGGGCGGGATGTACACCAATATCATTGGTGCAACCGAGCCCACGCTGCGCGCAGCGGTGCCAACCGGAGCCGGCGGCCACTGGACGTTCTTCATCATGGAGACAACGCTGGAGAACGGCGCCTACCCGAACTTGTTGCAGGTCGTGTTGGGCTCGGGACCGCTCTCGCTCTTCCACCCGGTCTTCTCGATTTCTGCAGCAGGTCTCGAGGCCGCTGACCCGATGGTCTACATGCCTCGCGTCGCACGGCGCCCGCTCGAAGGGCACCCCGTGCGGCCAATCTATGAGCCGGTCGGTGAGTTGGATTCGTACTTTCCGACTGTCATCTACGACGCTGCGGCGCTGGCCTACGGTCATCAGCAGGCGGGCGACGTGGTGTGGACGGAGATGCAAGACGCGCTCGCCCTGCAAGGGCTCGACGGCGTGATCGACTTCCCGGTAACCAACAATCTCGTTTCAGAAACCGGTGCGTCGTACACCGGGGTGGTGGCTCAGTTCGAGGGCGACGGCACGTACGATCCCCACGCGATCTACTCGCGCCGGGACGACGTAAAGCGGCAGTACAGCTGCTTCCTCGACTCCTTCTTCAAGACCGGGACCGCGTCGGTTCCAACGCTCAGCGAGGACTGGACCGCACCCTGTCCTTGATCGACCTCGAGGCGTCGAGTTGCGCAACTCGGCGCCCGTTTAGGTCGGTAGGATCGCGAATTGCGCAACACGTGCGCAATGTCACTTACGAGAGGCAGTAGGGGCAGGGCAAAGCAAGTTATGGGCTAGGCCCTGCAGCGGGAGAGCATCCGCTGCAGGTGGCTGCGGTGGATGCCGGAGGCCTTGGCTGCGGCGGAGATATTGCCAGCACAATGGAGCATGAGCGCAGCGAGAAACTTGCGCTCAACGGCTGCAGTAGCTCGAGCAATTTCACGCTGTAGCGCTCCTTTTGAAATCACCGAGAAGGCCGAGGGGGGCAACTCGGGTAGCTCGGGCGCGTCGAAGTCTTGACTACGGACCTGCCAGTCTGTTCCTGCTAATTCGTCGTTGTTCATAGGGATTCGTTGAGGTTGTCAGTGGGGGCTTTGCTTCGGCACGAAGTGTGCTCTGGGGAGTGGCGGTCTGAAAGTGGCCGGGGAGGATGTCTGTGAAACGAGCACTGATCATCGAGGACGACGCGCTGATTCGCGAAAACCTCATCGAGCTGCTCTCCGAGGAAGGGTTCGAGGCAATCGGGGCGGAGAATGGCCAGCTTGGTCTCGATCTCGCGCTCAATGACCCGCCGTCGATCGTACTGTGTGATGTGCGCATGCCTGAACTCGATGGGTTCGGCGTGCTTCAAGCGCTGCGTCAAAACCCGCTCACCAAGAACCTGCCGTTTATCTTCCTTTCGGCCAAGGCCGATCGCGCGGACGTGCGAGCGGGGATGAACTTGGGGGCGGACGACTACGTGACGAAGCCGTTCACTCGCGCGGAGCTGCTCGAGGCGGTTCGCGCCCGGCTGGCCCGCCAAGACGCGTCGCGGCCTCCTGAGCAGCCCACTGCGAAGGTCTTGCCGCAAACCATCGTCGTCGAGGACCCTGCGATGCAAGGGGTCTATCAGCTGGCGGCGAAGGCCGCGCAGGCGCTCATCTCGGTGCTCCTCTTGGGCGAGACGGGTGTTGGAAAAGAGATCCTTGCGCAGAGCATTCACAAGCTGTCCCAGCGACGTGAAGGTCCCTGCTTGGCGCTCAACTGCGCCGCGATCAGCGAGTCCTTGTTGGAAGGAGAGCTGTTCGGCAATGAGCGCGGGGCGTACACCGGCGCCAGTCAAGCCCGTCTCGGGCTGCTGGAGTCGGCCAACGGCGGTCTTCTTGGATGAAGTTGGCGATCTTCCCCTCGCAATCCAGGTCAAGTTGCTGCGCGTGCTCGAGGAGCGCCGAATCTTGCGCGTTGGAGGTCGCACGCCAGTTCCGATCGACGTTCGCTTCGTCTCTGCAACCAACCGCGACCTCGAAGCCGAGGTCCAACGCGGTACCTTCCGTCAAGACCTCTACTACCGGCTCAACGGCCTCAGCATCACCATTCCACCGCTTCGCGAACGCCGCCGCGAAATCATCCCCCTCGCGCTCCGGTTCGCAGAGTCCGCTGCCAGTCAACTGGGCCGCAACCCTCCCCGGCTCACCGAGGAGGCTAGCGAGCTCTTGCTCGCCTATCGGTGGCCAGGCAATGTCCGCGAGCTCAAGAACGTCATTGGTAGAGCGATTGTGCTGTCCGAAGACGTCATTCGACCAGCGGCGTTGCCGGACTTCATCCAGAAGGCGGTTGCGGAAGTCGCTCCCGCATCGGTCCCGCCGCCCAGCGCTAATGAGGAGTCGAGCCCGCCGAGTCAGACACAATCCTTGAAAGGCCAGTTGGCGCTGCTCGAACGGCAACAGATTCTCGAGGCGCTCGAGAAGTGCCACGGCAATCAGACGGCCGCTGCCGAGCTCTTGGGCATGAGTCGGCGCACCTTGGTCAATCGACTCGCGGAGTACGAGCTGCCGCGGCCGCGAAAGCGCTAGGCGATGAAGCCCTGGTTGCCCCTTGCGATCGTCGGCCTTTGGGGCTGCGTAGACGAGCGAGTCGCACAGTTGGACGTTGGCCCCGTCGAGAGCGAGCCGCTTTTGTCGGACGAGGTCATCCTGCCGATCCCCGAGACCGTGCCGCTCGATGCGCGCAAAGTCGATCTCGGGCGTCGGCTCTTCCGCGATCCAATTCTGTCGCGGGAGCGAGACACGACCTGCCTCAACTGTCACCCGTTTGCGGCGGGCGGAATGGACGGGGCCCCTCGTTCGCAGCTTCCTGGGCGAGGGAAGCTCGGGGTCAACACCCCAACGATCTTCAATGTCGGCTTCAGCTTCAAGCTCCATTGGAGCGGCCGGTTCGACTCGCTCGAGGCGCAACTCGACGTTCCCATCATGAGCCCCAACGTGATGAACATGACCTTCGCCGAGGTCGTCGAGCGCCTCACTGCGTCGCCCGAATACGCCCCCACCTTCAATGCCATTTACGGCGCTGTGAGCGAGGCTAACTTTCGCGATGCCATCGCTAACTATGAACGGAGCCTCAATACTCCTGGGGCGCGCTTCGACCGCTTTCTTCGCGGACAGACCAATGCGATTAACGACGATGAACGACGCGGATTTGAGTTGTTCAAGAGTCACGGCTGTTCCAGTTGTCATCAAGGGGTTAACGTCGGAGGGAATCTGCTCCAGCGATTTGGTGTGCTGAAGGACTACTTCGCTGGACGCACGATCGAAGAGGCGGATCTCGGGCTCTATACGGTGACGAAGCTGGAATCGGACAAGCACGTCTTCCGAGTTCCGAGTCTTCGCAATGTGGCGCTTACTGCGCCCTACTTTCACAATGGCTCTGTTCAGACCTTGGACGAGGCCGTCCGCATCATGGCCGAATACCAATTAGGAAGGCCGCTGGCTGCCGAGCAAACCCGCTTGATTGTCGCCTTTCTTGGAACCTTGACCAGCGATCTGGAGCAGGTGCAATGAAGCGAGCCTTCGTGCTTTGGCGAGCTAGTTGGGTATTAGCAACGGGGGTGTTCATCGCTCAGTTGGCTTATGATGCCCGCGCCGGGATCGACGGGCGCGCTCACGATAGTTACGGGCGCGATGTTCGCTCGGCGCTCACGCGTGACGCTCGCTTGAATGAGCAGGTGATGCAGACCAGGCAATCGTTGGTAATGCATTATGATGCGCTCAGCCGGACGACAGCGGAACTGCGCGTTGCCTATTCTCGGCTCGTGGTGCCGCCCCCATTCCTGGACGCGAAGAGCGCCGACCAGGTGAAGGCGGCGGCCGTCTCGGCGCAGACGGCCTTCATCGAGAAGACGCGGACGATTGAAGACTTCAAGAGCCAGAACGCGATCTTTCGCAACTCTGCGCGCTTCTTTCCGGTAGCGGCTCAGGCGCTGCGGGATCGGCTTGCGGACGCGGGCTCCCCCAAGGAGGACTCGATGGTCAATGAACTTTTGTTGGCGGTAAATGCCTATGTCCAGGTCCCCGGCGAGGCCGAGAAAAAACGCGCTCATCAGGCTCGAGCGATGCTCGCGGGCGCCTCTGTTGCGAGTGAACTGGAGTCGGACCGTGCCTTGGTATTGCTTCATGCTGACGCGCTGGAGCGACACGCAGAGTCCGCGGCGGTGCTTACGCAGGCGGTCCTCACCGCACCTACGATGGCAACGGCGGAGCGACTCGATGTCGCCTATGAGCAGGGCGTCTCGGCGGCTCGTGATGCAGCGAATCGGCGCCGAGCGTTCATGGTCCTTACCCTCGCGGGAATCGCCAGCTTGCTCGCGGCAGATATCATTCTCCGCCTCAGAAGAACGGCTCGCACCGAACGTGAGACGGCCAAAAAGCTCGCTGCAGCCAATGACGCTCTGTTGCGCGAACGAGAGCGTGAGACCGAGCTTTCGGAGCTCAAAGGGCGATTCGTTACCATGACCTCTCATGAGTTTCGGACCCCACTTTCGGTGATTCTCTCGTCGACCGAGCTGCTCGAGGCGTACGGTGAGCGTTGGCCACCGGCCAAACGCAGCGATCACTACGGCCGGGTAAAGACCGCCGTTGGCACGATGCGAGAGTTGCTCGATGCCGTACTGGTGATTGACCGCAGCGACGCCGGGAGACTCGAGTGTTCCCCTGGCCCGCTCGACATTGGAAGATTCCTGCGTGAAGCCGTTGATGCCATTTCCTCCACTTCGATGCGCCACGAGTTCAGGCTCACCATGCCGGAGAGCTTCCCTGATGCAGCTATCGATGAAAAGTTGGCAGTGCATATCGTGACCAATCTGCTTTCCAATGCAGTAAAGTACTCGCCAGCGGGCGGGCCGGTAGACGTCAGCGCTCGGGCGGCCGGTGGAGATTTGGTGCTCGTCGTTCGGGACCGCGGAATTGGTATAGGGCAGGTGGACCAGTCGCGATTGTTCGAGAGCTTTCATCGCGGTACCAACGTCGGGACCATCCCTGGAACGGGTCTCGGATTGGCGGTCGTCAAGCGCGCCGTGACTGCGCATGGTGGCGACATCTCCGTCGTCTCGGCGGAGGGCGAGGGCTCGACGTTCACCGTCAAACTCCCCGTCTTTACGGCAGCGCCGCTTCAGCGGAGAGAGTTTGATTCGCTCGCCGACGCGGTGTCGAATGCCGAATAGACGAAGCCTTTGGCGCGGCAGACGCCGCGCCGGTCTGCGCACTCAATCCAGTAAATGCCGTCGAGCCCTTGGCGCGCAGCTTCCTCGCGCATGAGCGCAATGCTGCGCGGGCTCTCGATGGTATCGGCGGAGAGCTCGGCTACCACGCGGAAGGGCGTGGCCGGCTTCGCGTCGAGCAGAACTTGCACTTCGCGACCTTCACGAGCTTTCCACTCAGCTGTCTTGGTCAACGTTGCTTGCGAGGCGGAGCAACCAGCAGTGAGAGCGGTAACGATGATAGCGGCGACGATGCGAATGTTCATGGGATGTTCCTCTTCGAGCTGCGCGGGGCAGCGATGAGTCCCTTCGCAAGCTCGATGCCAAGGCTGAACTTCGCGAATGCATCGTAAAAATGCAGCATTGTTTGCTGGGTAATGCGCACACGTGTCGCTAATTGCGCAAGCTGACGTTTGGCTTGCGCGCAAGTTGCGCAACCTTGAACGAGCGTCGCAGTTGGCTGCCGCTAAAGAGTAACAATGTGCAACTTCGCGCTCAGCTAGCGCAGTTCGCGCGCAGTTCGAGACGATGTCGCGCTGATGGAACTCGGCGTTCTTTCTGAAGTAAGCGCTTAAGCAGTACGAGTGAATGGCCTCCTTCATGCTTTGCGGCCGCCAAGTGGAGCTCTCCACGGGAGGTACTGCATGGGTACGATGCACGAGCGTTTGGTCGTAGCTTTGGCGCTTACGACGGTATTGGCGGCCTGCGGGGACTCGCAGGGCCCTGGCGGTGGGCAGGCTGGAGCTGGTGGGGCCAGCCTTGGCAGCGGTGGCGAAGCCGGCAGCGGTGCGCAAGGCGCCGCCGGCGGTGAGGCTGGGCAAGGCGGTGGCGGCGGCGGAGAAAGTGGCGGCGGCGGAGAAGGAGGTATGGGGGGCGGCGCGCCGCTGTGCGGCACGACCTCGGTCGGACCGCTCAAGGGAGGTGCAGCCGCCGTAAGCTCCGACGATCTGACGGTGGTCGTGGCCAATCGCGATGTGCGCACCATCACTGTGTTCGCCGCTGATTATCAGGGAGCTCAGCCCGAGCTTACGCAGCGGGCCGAGCTAGAGGTCGGTGGAGAGCCGTGGCAGGTCGTGACCGATGGCTGTGGTAGTCGCGCTTATGTCATTGCCCGCAGCGAGCAGAAGGTAATCGCGATAGACGGTCTCGACTCGGTTCCAGTGGTGGTGGGTGAAGTAGCCGTGGGCTCTGAGCCAACCGGGCTGGTGCTGTCGCCCAACAACACGCAGCTCTTCGTGGCCAACTGGGTCGATGGCACCGTCTCGGTGATCGACACCGCGATGCTGCAGGTCACCTCGACCATCGATCTGAACGGGACCCTAGCGAGTACCGGGCTGCTCGGTCCTAGCGTGGGTGAGGCCAATGCTCGTCCCGCGCTGGCGCATCCGCGGTCGCTTGCGATGACCAACGATGGAGATGGCGATGACAGCGATGAGACGTTGCTCGTGACCGAGTTCTTTGCGCAACGCACGGCGCCCGAGGCGAGCGACGGCTCCAACGTCGACAGCAACTGGGCCGCTATACTTTATCGCGTCGAGGTCGCGACGCTTGCAGCCGAGCCGATCTTGTTGCGCTCCAAGGTGGACGTCGGATTCAGTGGAGCGGCCGGAACAGGCTGCTTCCCCAATCAGTCGCAGTCCGTCACGATTCATCAGAACCAGGCTTATGTAGCGGGCATCTGTGCCTCTCCCAAGGGCCCGACCAACCCCAAACAGATGACGCACCCAGCGCTCAGCGTCGTGGACCTGGATACCTTGGTGGAACTCGCTCCGAGCCCGCTCATGCTCGACGGCGAAATGGTGGCCTTCTACGATACCCAGTTATTCGCCGACGACGCTACGAGGCGAATGCCGCTCCTGGCCAACGACCTCGCGTTTACGGAGGAGGGCACAGCACTCATTCCCGCTGGCGGAGTCGACGCCGTGTTTGGCGCCGGCTTCGATGAGAGCGGTCAGCTGACCCAGGTCGGGTTCGGTGCGGCGAGGCCCTTCCTCGATCTATCCTCGGCCGCGCTTCCGCAGGCCGCGCGCGGTGAATCCCCGATCGGGCTAGCTACGGCTCATTCCCATCCCTTTGCCTATGTAGCAAACCAGTTCTCGCGCAATGTGACGGTGCTTGCCGTCGCTTCAGGTTCCGAGGAGATCGCGGGGGTCTCAGCCGGTGAGCCGAAGGTTTTCCCTTCAACCCTCCCAGCAACCTCCGAGGCTGAGGTCGCGTTCATGGCGGGGCGACGAGCGTTCGAGTCGGGCCTCGGCCGCTTCAGTCTCAATGGTCAAGGGTGGGGCGCTTGTGCTTCCTGTCACTTCGAGGGACTAAGCGACAATGTTACTTGGTATTTTGGTCGTGGACCTCGTCAGTCCACTAGCCTGGATGGCAGTTATTCTTCGAGTGACCCGAGCGACCAACGGATCTTCAACTGGACAGCGGTTGCCGATGAGATGGCCGACTTTGAGGGCGTCTTGCGCGGGCTTGACGGCGGGGTAGGGGCAATCGTCCACACACTGAGTAACCCGCCCGTGAACACCGACCGGGTGGATCTGACCAACATCATGCTCTTCCCTTCGTTTGGTGCTGGCGGGCTCAATGGCTCTGCCAGGCTCGCGATGGAGCAACAGAGCCTGCTTCAGACCTGGACGCAGATAGAGCAGTACGTGCAACAGCTGAGGTCGCCTCGGGCCCCGAGCAACCTGGACCCGGTCAAGGTTCAGGCTGGTAAAGAGCTATTTGTTTCGAGCGGCGGTTGCGCCGGTTGTCACGGCGGGGCGAAGTGGACGCTCTCCACGCTGTTCTACAGCCCGTCTTCTGCGACGAACGAGTCGCTCAAAACTGCAACGTGGGATGGAGCTGCTCTCGTCGCGGCGGGCTTTCCGCAGGGCCTGCTGCCCGCACCGGCCGGCAATCAGGTCATGCGCTCAGGCTCGGGACTCGGGGATGTCATGCAGTGCGCCTTGCGGCCGGTTGGTACGTTTGGTGTCTCCCCCAGCAGCGTCAATGCGATTGAAGTTCGCCAGGACATGCTGACGACGGCCCTCGGTAACGAGACCGTGGGCAAAGGCTTCAACGTGCCGAGCTTGCTAGGGGCGCAGGTCGGGGCGCCCTACTTCCACGCGGGCAATGCACGTACTTTGGAGGAACTGCTGGAGGCAACCTTCGCGGTGCATCGGGCCGCGTTGGCCGACTCAGGCTTTCTCTCTGGCGCCAACGCAAGCGAGGAACGGGACGCGCTCGTGCACTATCTGCTCTCGATTGACGAGACCACCGTGGCAGTTCCGCTGCCCGCCGCCGGGGCGAGCGGTGGCAACTTCTGCGTACTGCCGTAGCTCTTCGTACAGCGCTGTCAGGTCCATACGAAGCTCGCCGTCGCTCGTTGCGGAAGGAGGCTCGTATGGACGCTATTTCAGAGTTGTTTGCTCATTTGCAAGGTCGCTCGCGACCGGAAGACGTCGCTGAGTGCGTCCTTCGGGCGATTGGTTCGCGGCTGGACGCTAAGGCATTGAAGGTCGTTTCGCGGGCTGCGCAAGGTTCCTACGCGCACAGCTACCAAGCGTACTCGTCCATGGCCACGAGCTTCTTTCACGCGCAGGTCGCGGCGGCGCCGCAGGTCGAGCTGGCGCAGGTGCTCTTTGCCGGTTTGGAAGGTTCGAGCTCAATGCCTGTGCTCTCGGCGGTAGAATGTCGGGATCCGCAGCGGCTCGAGGTCTTCGTTCGTCAAACGGGCCTGCTCATTCATCGAACCTTTGGCGAGCGGCGCAAGCTGGACAAACGCGCGCGCTACTCGTTGGGCTTGATGAAGGGCCATCGCTGGTACAACAAGCGCTTCAGGCTGCTCGCTCGGCTGGAGCAGAAGATCGTCCGCATGGTGCGCGCAGATCGGCGTTTCGATCTGGTTCGCATCTCCAAGTCGAGCTTGGCTACCCGGCTCACGCGCGCAGAGTTCGCCCGTGACCTGGATAGCGCCTGCTTCATTGCCTATTACGCTTCACGGATGAGCTTGCGTTCCGAGTTTACCTGCGGCTCGCAAGTGCGTCCGTACGACGAGGTAGCGGAGGTGCTACTCGCTCATTGTGAGCGTGGTTCACCCAACTACTATGCAATAGCTCACGCCCTGCCCGAGACGCGGATTCTCCGTCACTCGACGGAGCGTGAGCGCGGTCAGCTGCTTGCTACGTCGTTTGACGTCATGGCTCGCAGCGCGGACCTACTCGAGGAGGTATGGGAGAAAAACCATATCGACAAGCGAACGATGATCGTTGCACGCGGCAATGACTCATCGACGTGGAACGAGTCGGCGGGAGCGTGGAACAAGGCTCGCGAGAGCTGGATAGCTATGCTGCACGCGCTCGGAATGGAGGGCCTACTCGACAGGATGTTGCCGGGCAAAGTGATGCGGCTGATGGCTGCAGACGTTGCTGCTTGGCATCGTCTTTCGGGTGGAACCATTCATCCGGATACAGCAGTATTTTCCGATCTGCCGCTGCCGTGGCAGGTGCTTCGTGGAGAGGTGGAGTGCTCACGCGCTCGTGTAAAGCGAGCTTGTGAGGCTCATGGTGCTTCCGTCGAGGGTTGGACTGGTCCGCGCAGTGCACGCACTGCCGTCCCGTTCCGGCCGACGCCGGAGCTCCTGCACGGTGTCAGCATCTCCAGTCCAACGCTCGCGAGGACCATGCGCAAGCTCGGTTACTTCTCGGGTAAGCCCAGCTCCAGCGAGGCGCAACTAAACGCCTGGATCCTTCGTGACGCGCACGGCTTTGCCTTGCTCGCCTTGGAGCCAGAGGACCATTGACCCTTTCCCGGGACGCGCTTGGAGGTTCGCCGAAAGCGGATACTCCAAACGCGTCTCCGGTCACCTTGGGGTAGCTCAGTAGAAGAGCGCGCGGCTCGGGCCCGCGAGGCCGCCGTGTGCAAACCCGGCTCCCAAGACTGCGGTGATAGTTCAATGTAAGAACGGGCGGCTCTCCATCCGCTTGGATGCCGTGTTGCGAATGACTCGTGCCAACCCAAAGGACCAAAGGGGCCTTCGGCCGTTTTCTCGAAGACGGCACGAGTCATTTTGTTTGCTGCATCCGCCTTCGGCGGAATGACTCGTGCCAAAGTCGAAGGTCAAAGGGGCCTTCGGCCGTTTTCTCGAAGACGGCACGAGTCATTTTGTTTGCTGCATCCGCCTTCGGCGGAATCGGGCTCACCGCACTATTTTCTGGGCTCAGCCCCAAACCACCGGGCCCTTGGCTCCGTACCAGGTCTCGAGCTTGTCTTTCACCTGGTCTTCAATCTTGGACCGCTTGATCTTCATGGTGGGGGTGAGCATCCCGTTCTCGATCGACCAGGGGGTGTCTGCGATGACCAGCATCTGCAGCTGCTCATAGCCAGACACCTTGGCGTTGATCTGCTCGAGCAAGGGCGCGAGCTCGCGCTCCACCGTGCTGCGCGTCTCCGGGTCTTTGAGCTTGGGACGAATGTCCTCCGCCAATACCAACAGGGCGTACGCGGCGGGCTGGCCTACGCCAGAGACGCAGGACATTTCCACCAGCGGGTGCTCGTTGAGCATGTTCTCGATCGGGGCGGGCGCCACGTACTTACCCTTCGCCGTCTTGAACAGCTCTTTCACACGCCCGGTGAGCTTGAGCATGCCGTCAGCGGTGCGTTCCCCCTTGTCCCCGGTGCGGAAGAAGCCATCCTCGGTAAAGATCTCAGCGTCTAGCTCCGGCTGCTTGAAGTAGCCGACCAAGCGAGCCGGGGACTTGATGAGAATCTCGCCCTCCGGGGATAGTTTGCATTCTACGCCGGGCAGCGGGATACCCACGTAGCCCGGCTGGGCGTGCTTGGGCGTGGAGAGGTGCGAATAGGCAAAGTCCTCGCTCATCGCGTAGCCCTCGAGCAAGTTGAGGCCAATCTTGCGGTACCAAGCAATCAACTCGGCCGGGATGGGCGCCGAGCCGCTGGCGGCGAGCCGGACGTGTTGCAGACCGAGGCCGGTGAGCACCTTCTTGGCGACGATCTTGTTGAAGATCGGGATCTTCAAGAACAGATCCAGCTTCTTGGGCGGCATCTTCTTGAACACGCCCTGCTGGAACTTCAGCCACAAGCGCGGCACCGAGATGAATACGGTTGGCTGCGCCCGCTGGATGTCTTTGACGAAGGTCTCGAGCGACTCGGCGAAGAAGACGTGCCCACCACCGACCATCGTGGTGCACTGCACCGCGGCTCGCTCGAATACGTGCGCCAATGGCAAGTAGGAGAGCACGCGATCTTCATTGGTGATCTTGATGGCGTTGACGAAGCCCTCGGCTGCATAGGAGAGGCGGTCAAAATTGTGCATTACGCCCTTCGGTCGACCCGTGGACCCTGAGGTGTAAATGATCATGGCGAGGTCTTCGCCATTGCGTGTGACCCGCCCCTCGAGCGGCGCCGTCTCTTTGACGATGTCATCCCACTTCGGAAAGTCGTTCTTGGGCGCTAGCGGGAAGGCGATGCGTTTTACTTCACTGGGAACGCCCTGCTCCTGCTCTTTCCACGTGTCCAGTTTGCCGACGAACAGCGCTTTGGCTTCACTGTGCGTAAGTACATAATTGACGGTGTCGTGACCCTCGGTCGGGAAGATGGCTACGGTGGTAAAGCCCGCCATCCAGATCGCCAGCTCGGCCATGAAGAAGTGCGCGCAGTTCTTCGACAGGATGGCGATGCGATCCCCGGGCTCGAAGCCGAGCCCTTGCAGGTGGGTCGCCATGCGCCGTGCCTCGCCTACGACGTTCTTCCAGGTGTAGTCCTTGACGTCGCCGTTTCCGATGGGCTGGGTCAAGTAGACGTTGTCCCCGATGGAGGCTTCTTTGTCGTAGACGTGCTCGAGGATCTGCTTGGTCATGCCCGGAAGAGAGCATGCTTTGGACCGACTTTAAAGGTGTTTGAGTCCCCGGAAGCCAGCTTGTTGGTGCGGTTTTATCTAACGGCTTAGCTAGGGATGGTCGGCGCTAGAACCGGCTTGTCCGAGTGGATGCGCCCATCGACCACCTCGACGATTCGGTCGCAACGTTGGGCGATGCGTGGGTCGTGGGTGACGATGATCACCGCCGTCTTACGCTCGCGGTTGTAGCGGCGCATCAGCTCGAAGATCTTCTCCGAGTTCTCGGTATCCAGGTTGCCCGTCGGTTCGTCGGCGAGCAGCAGCGGTGGGTGGCCGATCAGCGCGCGCGCCACCGCCACTCGTTGTTGTTCTCCTCCTGACATTTGACCAGGACGCGAGTCGAGCTTGCTGGCGAGCCCGACCTCCTCGAGGGAGGCGCGCGCGAGTTCCCGCATATCCGCGGTTGCGCGCCCTTTGGCGATGATCAGCGGCACCATCAGGTTCTCGGCGGCGGTCAGCCCGGAGATCAAATGGTGGAACTGAAAGACGAAGCCGATGTGCTTACCGCGGAAGCGGGTGAGCTCGGCGTCCTCTTTGCTGGCGACATCTTCTCCGCTCACCTTGAGCGACCCGGAGGTGGCCGGCATCAGTAGACCAAGGATGTTGAGCAAGGTGCTCTTGCCACTGCCTGAAGGGCCGATGATGGCCACCAGCTCTCCAGCCCTCACGGTCAGGTCAATGCCGTGGAGCACCCGCGTGATTACGGCGCCCCTTCCGAAGTCCTTGGTAATGGCGTGCATCTCGAGCACGACCTCGGCCGCGACCGGTGTTGCGCCCTGCTGCTCAGCCATAACGAATAGCCTCTGCAGGGTCGAGCCGCGCCGCTCGGCGCGCCGGAATGATCGCCGCTACGACGCCAGCCAAAACAGCAATGCCGGACGAAGCCAAAAACAGGCTGGGTGTGAGCGCAAACGGAAATAGCGGTGTGCCATCGGCGTTGGAGACCGCGATTCGAAACAGGAAGGTGAGGCCGGCGCCCATTGCGCAGCCGAGCCCGCTGCCCAGCACGCCAACCAGCGCGCCTTGGATCAGAAACATCTGCAGAATGCCTCCGCGCGAGGTGCCCATCGCTCGTAGAATGCCGATCTCCTTGGAGCGTTGGATCACCGATACCACCAGCACGCTGGCGATACCGATGGCCACACTCACGATTACAAAAAATCGAATCATCGTGGTCGAGGAGGACTGGGACTTGAGCGCTGTCAGCAGCTGAGCGTTGCTCTGCATCCAACTGCGCGCCGTTAGCCCTGTGAGTTTCCCGATGCGTTCGGCGGCGACGTCTGCGGCGTAGATGTCATTGACACGTACGAGGATGGAGGTGACGGCTCCGCCGAGCCCTAGCATGGTCTGAGCGTTGCGCAGGCTCATCAGCGCCCAGGTCTTGTTGAGTCCTTGATTCCCCATATCGACAAGGCCGCGCACGATGAAGATCTGCCCTTCGCCGCGGGCGGTACGCAGCCGAACGCGATCTCCAATGCCTACGCCGAGGTCCTTCGCTAGGTCGATACCCAGCACGACGTCGGTGCCGTTCGTCGTGTAGTTGCCTTGCTTGAGGTTCTTGTTGATCGGAATCACCGTCTCGAGCCGGTCAGCGTCGGCTCCGAGCACGAGCACCGCCTGCTCGGTTGCGCCACGCACGGCTAGCGCTGGCCCGCTGGCGATCGGGGCCGAAGCGACGACGCCGCTCACCGAGCCGAGGTTGCGATCGAGTTTGCGCCAATCGGCAATGCTTTGAATCCGCTGCACCGGACGCTCGACGCGGCGGATGTGGATGGTTTGCTCGTCGTCGCTCAGCAGCGGTCGGCCCTCCTGCTCGACGGGCGTCACCACCACGTGCGCCTGCGAGCCCGTGGTGCGCTCGATCAGGGAGGCCTGCAGGCCGCCAATCAACGCCGAGATGAACACCAGCACGCCGACGCCCACGCCGACGCCCGAGGCCATCAGCAGGTTCTGAGAGCGCTGCTCCCACATAAAGCGTAAGGCGATGAACCAGGCTAACGGCATATCAGCGCCCAGCCTGTACGTTGGGCAGTGCGGGCTCGTACACCACGCGCTCGCCGGTCTCGAGCCCTTCGACGATTTCCGCGCGTTCGTCGCCGCGTAAGCCCAGCCGAATCTCTCTGCGGCTCACTTTCCCGCGCTTATCGAGCACGCCCACCCAAGGGGTCGGGCCTTGGATGTCTTGCACCGCGGAGAGCGGTAACGAGAGCGCGTTCTGCCGCGATTGAATCTGCAGCTCGACCGAGACCGTCATGTTCGGTCGCAGGTAGGCCGGCGGGTCGGTTACGTCGAGCCGCACCTCGATCGTCCCGCGCTCGCCGTTGACCGCCGGCGCGATGTAGCCGAGCGTCGCCTCGAAGGACTCGCTGGGGAAGGCCTCTGCGGAGACTACCGCGCGTTGCCCTTTTGCGAGCAGGGCCAGGTTGCGCTCGTCGGGCTCGAGCAGGATGCGAGTGCGCCCTCGCGCTGTGAGCACCAACAGCGCGAGCCCCGGGCGGACCGTCTCCCCGAGCTCGACGAAGCGCGAGGTGATCACGCCGTCCATCGGAGCCAGGATGCGCGTGCGCTCGCGCGTAACTTTGGCCGCCGCAAGCTGCGCTTCTGCCACGGCGATCGCCGCTGAGGCCGTGAGGCTGCTCGAGCCCGAAGGCGACGCTGAGCGAACTTGAAGGTCAGCTGCCTTCTCCTGGCTCTCGTAGATGCGCACGGCGTTGTCCGCAGACTCGAGGGCGCTCTTGGTGATCACGCCCGCCTCAAAGAGCTTCTTGTTGCGCTCGAGCTCAGCGCGCGCCTGCCCGAGGTTGGCGCGGATTTGACTGAGCGTCTCCAAGGTCTGCGGCAAGGTGGTCGCCTTGATGCTGCTCTTGCCGGCTTTGGCCTGCTCCACCGCCGCCTCCGCCTGAGCGATTGCCGCGTTGAGCTCGCGGTCGTCGAGGCGCAAGAGCAGCTCTCCTGCTTTGACCTCGTCTCCTTCTCGTTTGGCGATCTCGACGATGTTGCTGGTGATCAGGCTCTCCAGGCTGACCTCCGCCGGCGGCATCACCTGGCCGCTGCTCACCACGGTTTGACGCAGCTCGCGGCTCTCGACCAAAACCGATTCAGGTGTTTTGCGCGTTAGTTTGTACACGCCAAACGCAGCGCCAACTCCAGCAACTCCGAGCGTCGCACCGATGATCCAAGCGCGTCTCGATACCATGGCGTGCACCCTACCAGCTCGCTCACCGGAGCAGGGGATCTCGCTGGCTCGCAAGCGGCTGTACGAAAGGCTGCCGGGATCGTGCTGTCACGTTACGCTACGCGTGGAGGTAGCATCATGTTTTGGCATCCGCGTGCTGAGCCGTTCTGCGTCCCTGCTCACCAACAACAGTGGCAAGTCCCGCCCAACAAAGTCGCCGTGGTCAATCACGGCGGCGCGATTTACGTGCACGAGCCCAACGCGAACATGAGCTTCAACGTGGAGAGCCAGCCGCTCTGGCTGCGCGCCGGGACGCGCATCAGCTTCCAACGTGACATCGCAGGCTTGTTGCTCCCGGCCGAGGGAACCTAGCCCAACGCAGCTCTTCGAGCAGGGGGACGCACAGGCTGGTAAGGTGGCTTGTGTTTCCCGATCCGTACGCATCGCCTCTCGGACATGTCCTGCTCAAGCTCATCAGCGAAACCAACGGCGTAACGCTGGCCAATACGCTCGATTTGGCGTTGCGTTCGATGTTGGTGGAGGAGCGGCCGGAGGTCGCCGCTTCGCTGCGTGAGTTTCAAGAGCTCATCTACAGCTACCACCGTGATCCCTCGGACATCCGGGGCCTCTTGGCGCATGAAGTCGCGCAGACGCTCGGCGGTATCTTTCGCGCTTTCCCGTTGCGCTTTCGCGAGGAGCATATCCATCTAACCGGCTCGCTCGCCGCGGACTTTGTCTACCCCCGACTCAAGGCCTTGCTCGAGGGCCCAAGTCGAGATTTGTACGAGGCCAAGATCCGCGAGGCGTATGGTGAAGACGCGCTGCCCATCAACAGCGAGGCGGACGTGGACCGCTTGCTGCGCCTGCAGGACGGCATGGGCTTCTCGCGTTACTTGCAGGTGCTGACCCTGGCCAAGCTCGTATTGGTGGATAAGCAATCGCACTGCGATGCCGCCTATCACATGGCCCATCGCCTCTATCACAATTACAACATCGGCCGGGTACGGCTGAAGTTCACGTTCTCACGCGCCACCAAGAGCGCGGCGGACGCGTTGCCCGGCCCCGAAGTGGAGCCCGAAGACGTCGTGCTTGGCCTTTATGAAGGCTTCGAGACCTTTCGTCGCGAGCACGCCGACTTCGACTTTGTGCTCTCTCCCAGCTTTCGCAAAGAGTCCGACTTCTTCGATGCTGAGCGTTACGAGAACAAGGGCGCCTCGTTCCTGCATCACGCTGAAGAGATCTTGGCGCTGATTGCTAAGTACCCTTTCTTGCGCGACAAGATGACCGACGTCGATACCGTGGGGGACGAGCGACATCACTATCGCAAAGCGCACTTCGAGGAGATGCGCCCAGGCATGCGCAAGCTAGCGAGTCGCGGCTTTCACATCCGCTCGCATCACGGCGAGACCTGGTCCTGCCTGCGTCGCGGCGTGCAGGCGGTCGATAATGCGATGAACATATGGCACATCGACACGCTGGAGCACGGCGTGAGCTTGGGCGTGAACCCGAACTACTACTTCCATATGGTGTTCGAGCGGGTGATGGCGCTCAACACCAAGCGTCTCCCGGTGTCACGGGAGAGCCCGGAGTTCCGCGAGATCGACGATATGGATTGGCGAGACCGTCGCGACCTGCTCGAGAAGTTGGTGCGCGGTGAAGCGCTGAGCGCCGACGAGATTCGCAACTTCATCACGGTGAAGTTCCACGCCGCGCGCGAGGTCGAGCACTACCAGCATGACGTGCTCAACCGCATGATCAACAAGAACGTCTCGCTGGTGAGCTTGCCGACCTCCAACGTCAAGCTCACGCAGAACTTGGCGACCTACAAGGCTCACCCCTTTACCTGGTGGGAGAAGAAGGGCGTGGAGCTGGGCGTCGGTACCGACAACGACATTACGCTCAACAGCAACTTCATCCGTGAACTGTTGATTCTACTGGTCACCGACGCAGACAACCTCAAGATCACCAAGCTGCTGATGGTGGTAACAGGGGAGACGCGCAGGCCGTTCATGAGCGACGCGCTCTGGAGCGCGCGTCCAGATTTGCAAGGCAACCGCGCGCACGCTTGAGCGAGCCTGTGCTACTCACTCGCCTTCGCGCGGCTGACAGCGAGGGCAATAATGGATATCGCGTTGGCCGAGCGTCACCCGCACCACGCGGCCTTTGCAGTTGCGGCAGCTGCTGCGGCCGTACACGTGCAAGGCCTCGCGCTTGGTGCGATCGCTAGGCTTGTCTACGGTGCGGATGGTCTTCTCCTCGACGCCGCGCGCGAGCAGCTTCTTGGTGAGCCGCCAAAGCTTCTGAAAGGTGGCTTGGGATAGCTCATTGCCGGGGAGCTCCGGGTGGAGGCCGAGCAGATGCAGGATCTCCGCACGGTAGACATTGCCAACGCCCGCCATCACCCGTTGATCGAGCAGCAGCGCTGCCAGCGGCCGCTTGGAGCGGTGAATCATCTCCCAGGCGAGCTTGGGCTTGGCCCGCGGGGAGAGTGGGTCGGGCCCGATGCGCTCGAGCAGCGCGCTGATGTCGTGCTCATCCACCCAGTCGCTGGCGGTGGCTCCGCTGAGCTCCCAGGCGTAGCGAGGCCCCTCGAGCCGAAGACGAATCGTGTCCCGCGGCGGTGCGCCGTTCAGCTTGCGTCGGCGGAAGCGACCGAAGAGCCCGAGATGCACGTGCAAACAGGCGTCGGGGAAATGGAGAAAGAGGTGCTTGCCGACGGCCTCGGCGCGCTCGAAGCGAGCACCGTCCACCGTCTCGGTGGGGACGCGACCTTGCGGTGAAGAAACGCGCAAAACGTCGCCAGCGAGGTCGCCGTTGAGGTCGCGCGCGAGCCGATGAATCGTGTGTCCTTCGGGCACGCAGCTGCTTAGCAGACGGCCCGTGGGCCGCTAGCTCGCACAGCTCATTGCACGACGTTGAGCGAGCGCTTTTGTCCCATGACGGCGTTGTGACTGCCCATGCGGTAGCCAGCCAGATCCACCGTCACGTACAAGAACTCGGCCTTGTTGGCGGCGCTGAGGATGGCCTCGCGGACCTCGGGTGAGAAGGCCCGCGCGAGATCCGCCGCCGGCAGCTCGATGCGCGCCAACGCTTGATCTCCGTTGGGGCCCGCAGGGTGATAACGCACGCGGTGCCCCCGAAAACCGAGCTCGGCCAAGGTGCTCTCCAGCGCTGCTACGCGCGCGAGCCGCTCGCGGGTGACGCGCGTGCCAAAGGCGATTCGGCTCGAGAGACAGGCGGCCGCGGGCTTGTCCCACAGCTCGAGACCGAGCAGCTTGGCGCCCTCGCGAACCTCGGCCTTGTTGAAGCCAAGCTCGACCAGCGGGCTCTTGACGCCCTTTTGTTTCGCCGCTTCGAGCCCGGGGCGGTAGTCCCCCAGATCATCGATGTTGGTGCCGTTGAGGATGTGCTCGACGCTCCATTCGGCGCGCTTGACGAGCGCGATCTCGTAAAGCTCGGTCTTGCAATAGAAGCAGCGATCGGTGCCGTTGGCTTGATAACCCTCCACCTCGATCTCTTGCGACTCAACGACGCGATGATCGGCGGCGATGGAGGCCGCAAATGCTGTCGCCGCCTCGAGCTCAGCCGGATGCAAACTCGGTGAAACAGCGGTCATCCCGATGGCGCGAAGGCCGGGCGCCCGCTGACAAGCGGCCAGTAGAAAGGCGCTGTCTACCCCGCCGGAGAAGCAGACCAGTACACTCGAAAGATCGGCGAGGTAGCGGACCAGCGCGTCCAGCTTGGCTTCGATCGGGCCGTTCATCGCTTGTGCCTAGCACGGCTTTGGCGCTGCGAACGGCCCAACCGCCGGGGAAAGCCGGTCAATCCACGTGGTGAACGTTGAAGCGAGCGACCACCGGGCTCGCCTCCAGGATGTTCTGAATCCAGCCCTTATCCCGGGCATTCACCGCGATCAGCCGCACATCCGGGCCGAGATCGGGCAGGCCGCCGAAGCCTACCTGCTTGGCCTCCGCCGCGGTCATCACCTGAGCATTCGTTTCACGCTTTGCCTCGGCAGAGAGCAGATCATCAGCGGCCGAGCCAGGGACCAAATGAGCCTCGAAAACAACGAGCATCGCCGGATGTTTGCGGACTTCGCTCGGGTCTGCAAGAAGGCTCGAAAAAAATCCGCACGAGAACTTGCAGCGCCCCCCATCCTTCAGACACGATCGGGGTACCGATGGACTTTCCTAAGAAGACTGGGTCGACCCCGCTTGCGGCGACGCTCGCAGTCACGCTCTCTGCTGCGGCCTGCGCCGATCACAATCTTCCGCCCAACCCGGTGCCCAACGCCGACTTGCGGCGCCCGATTCCCGGTTGGTTCGATCCAAACGCAAAGTTCAACGTCTCCCAGGACACCAAAGTCTACATCGAGGGCAAGATCGTCTTCGACACAGCCCGCGCGACGATTCGGCCGGAGAGCCAAAAGACGCTGGAGCAACTGCTGAAGTTCCTGCAGGACCGGCCCGACGTTACGCGGCTGCGTGTAGAGGGCCACACCGACAGCCGCGCCGATGACGAGTACAACCAGGGGCTCTCGGCCAAGCGCTCGCTCGCGGTCTGTCACTGGCTAGTCGAGCGCGGCGTGGACAACATTCGATTGGTCGCTGCTGGTTACGGTGAGCGCAGCCCGATCGGGCCGAACGAGCTCGCGGAAGGTAGGCAGGAGAACCGCCGCACCGAGTTCCACGTGATGGAGATCAACGGGCGTCCGTTTGGGCCGACCAACGCGCTCGACGGCGGTACCGTGTTGACGGTGCTCTCGGCCGAAGAGCTGGAGCGGCTGCGTAATCCGCCCAAGGTGGCTCCGCCGGTCGGGACGGCGTTCATCGCCACCGGCAACGAGGTCAAGATGTTCAAGCCGGTCCCCCGCAAGCTCGATGAGGCGGAGGTGGTTACGGCGCCGGTAGGGGATTCGCCGGGGGACGCCGGAGACGCGGCCAAGAAGGGCGAGCCGGCCACCGGCTCTGCACCGAAGAAGTAGTCCGCTCGAGCGGACGGTGTCCGATTGAAGGTGTCCGCTCAGCCGGACACCTTCTTTGCTTTTGTAGGCTTTGCTGCGGTCTGTCGTGGCCCTGAGAGCCTTGAGCGGCTGGCATGGCTTCTGCTGAAGGAGCAGCAGGAGGTCACGATGCTCAATTGGTTTACGGCGGGTGGATTCGGGATGCTGCTGGTTTCGGTGGTTGGGCTCGGCATGTTGGCCGCTGCAGCGCGAGCGGTGCTGGCCCCGAGCGAGGCGCGGGTGAAGTTCCTCCGCGCTGTGCCCTCGCTCTTGCTCGGCCTCGCGCTCTTCGCCTCTGGCTTCAATCTTTGGGCCGTCTACTTGCATATTCAGGGCGCGCCTTCCGAGGCTGTGGCGCTGATTGGTATGCTGGAGGCGGCCCAGCCGCTCACCTTGGCCGGCGTGTTGATCGCGGCCGTTTCGGTGCTGCGTATGAGCGCCGAGGCGCGGATCGCTTAGTAGAAGGCGGAACTTCGCGCCGGGAGTGGTGTCTTGGCCCAGGCGTGACCAGCCCGGTCGTGCATGGCCTCTTGTCGGAGGGTTCCAGGATGCGATTGCGGCGGCTCGCGGGCGTGGCGCTCGGTATCGGTTTGTTGGGTTGTGAACCCGAGTCCAGCTCGGAGAGTCGCGAGCAGCTACGGGTGCTGAGCGTGGACGGGGAAGGCGCAACGTTGTGTGGTGAGACCTGCGTCGGGCTGCGCGCCGGTCAGTCGCTCGCTGAGGGCTTGATCGATGCTGGGCCGCAGACGTTGGTGCTCGAGGATGATGGCCTGCAGCTGAGCGCGCTGCCGCACTCGCGGTTGCACGTCGATGAACGGGTGGAGTTGCTCGAGGGCAGCCTGCACATCGCTTCGCCGGGCGGCTTGAAGGCAGCGCACGAACTCGTGCTCGCTGGAGCTGTGATCCGCCTCGAGCCGGAGGAGGCTCTCGAGTTAAAGCTCGAGAGCCGCGAGCGAACGGCTGCTTTGACGGTGTTGCGCGGCAACGTCACGTTGCAACGAGGGGAGCGTGTGCTCGAACTCGTACGCGGGCAAACGGCGCTGCTCGAGCCGGAGCGAATGGAGGTTCGTTACGGCGCTTCAGGCTTGCGTTGGTCTGCGCAAAACCAAACCTCCCCAGCGCCTGATCACGCGCAAGCTGCTCAACCGGGACCCGCGCGCGGTTTGGGTCAGATGAAGGCGCGCCGGCCCGGCACCAACGCCGAGATCGACGGCATGCGCTTGGCCTCGCATTCGGTCGAGGCGCACCTCGAGCACGGGCTCGCACGCACAGTCGTTGAGGAGGTGTTTGAGAACACCACCGATCAGACGTTGGAGGGCACGCTCACCTTTCCGATCCCGCAGGGCGCCACCGTGTCGGAGCTCGTGCTTTGGGTAGGAGACGAGCCGGTGCGCGCCGAAATGGTCGAGAAAAATCGGGCCAAAGCCATCTTCACCGGCATCGTCGATGACACCGTACGCCCGCGTGATCCAGCGCTGCTCGAGCTGAAGAACGGCCAGCTGATCTCGCTTTCGATCTTTCCGATCCCGGCGCGCAGCAAGCGCAAGGTGCGGCTGGCCTTCGACTCGGTGTTGCCGGAGGTGAACGGTCGCGGTCACTACGAATACCCGTTCTCCAAGTCGACGCCGCTCGGGTTCATGTCGCTGCGTGTTCGTCTGGAGGGCGCTTGCGACGTGAAGCCGCTCAGCCTGAATCCGCGGCTCGAGCAAGACGCCGCCGGCACCACGCTGCTGATCGAGCAGCCAACGAACTCGCCGAGTGAGAGCCTGCGGGTGGACTACGCGCGCGGCGCTGCTTGCGCCGCTGGGGCAGCGCAAACGGGCTTTACGCAGTTGCTCGAACCGCAAGCCGAAGCCGGCGCGAACGGAGCCGCCGGTCTGATTCGCGCCACGCTGACGAGCGACGCGAGCGATGCGTTGCCGCCCCCGGTGCAGGGCGATCTGGCGCTGGTGATCGACAAGAGCGCCAGTCAAACGTCCGCATCCTTCGCCCAGGTGCAACAGCAGGCGAAGCTATGGCTCGCCGGTCTCGATCGCGACGAGTCCTTCGTCCTGCTCGCTTGTGACAGTCGTTGTGAGTCGTTTCCAGCTCAGGGTTTGGCTGCGGGCGGCGCCGCCGAAGTCGACCGTGCGCTCGCGTGGCTCGCGCAACGCAAGCCTGAGGGCGCCAGTGATATCGCCGCTTCGCTCGAGACGGCGGCGGCTCGTTTGCAACGAAGCAGCTCGCGGCGCGTGGTGATGATCGGTGACGGCGTGCCTTCCGCAGGAGCGCTCTCGGCGCGTACGCTCGGACTGCGCGTCGAGCGCGCGCTGCAACCGACGACGGATTTTCGCCTGGTACCGCTGGGGGACAACGTCGATCGGCCGATGTTGCAGGCGATCGCCGAGGCCGGCGCGGGCAGCGTGGTGCCGCCGCTCGAAGAGGGCTCGGATGAGCTTGTTGCGATCATGCGAGCGCCGCTCGTGCACGATCTCGAGCTGGTGTTGCCGTCCGGCGTTGAACTTGCGGCTCCGCTGCCGGCAGCGGTGCGGTTGGGTGAGTCGCTCGCGATCTTCACCGAAGGCCGCGCCGAACCGGGCGCGCTGCTCAGCATCGTTGGGCGTATGGGCGACGCCGAGTTCGCGCTCAGTGAGTCGCTTACGCCGGTGACTGCGCGGCCGGGAATGGTGGGGCGGCAGTTGGCGCAAGCGCGCATCGCCGCGCTCGAACTACAGGGCGAAGCAAAGCAGCAAGCGATCCGCGAGCTGTCGCAGCAGAGCTTCGTGCTCTCGCGTTACACCTCGATGTTGGTGCTCGAGAACGACGCGATGTTTTCGGCCTTCGGTATTCCACGCACACGTGGGCTCGAGCCCGACGGCGTGGGGCAGGGAGCTGGCGTGAGCGTGGGCGCGCTCGCGGCGAGCGCTAACCCCTGGGTGGATCCGCTTGGCGCTGGCTTAGGCGCAGGGCGCTTAGGCGGGAATCACAAGAGCCCTGTGCCGCGTATCCGCGAACTTGGAGCTTCGGTCGTCGGCGGTCTGCCCAAGGACATCGTGCGGCGCATCATTCGCCGAACGTTCGGCTCGTTTCGCATGTGTTACGAAAACGAGCTGCGCGCGCGGCCCGACCTCAACGGCGTGGTGACGGCGCGCTTCGTGATTCGGCCCGACGGCACCGCCACCAGCCACCGTGCTTTCGAACACCACCAACAGCAAGTCATTGGGCGCCTGCGTAGCGCGCAGGTTTGTGAGTCTGCGCTTTCCAGACCCCGAGGCGGGCGAGGTCACGGTGACCTACCCGATCTCCTTCACGCCTCCGGAGTTCGGTGGGACGGTGTCCTTCGGCATGATGTCCGGCTTCTCGAGCCGCACCTTCAGCAGCGGTAACGACGCCTGGATGGTGAAGGACGCCGCCCTCGAGGCGATCGAACGCGAGGCCGAAAAGCAGAGCGAAAAGCGCTCGGTCCATCGCGCGCTGATCCGCGCTCGGCTCGCGCACGGTCAGTTCGCCGCGGCGCGCGAGGCCGCCTTGCTCTTCGTCGATCTCGATCCGGGTTCGAGCGAGGCGCGCGAACTCTTAGCGGAGGCCGAGCTGGCGTCGGGCCATCGCGAGGCGGCGTTGCTTCGACTCGAGGAGCTGAGCGAGCTCGACCCGAGCTCCTTTGCGACGCAGCTTCGTGTGGCGCGAGCGCTCGAGGCCGCGGGAGACGAGGCGAGGGCTTGCTCGCATTGGCGTTCGGCGAACGAGCTCCGCCCGCACGATGACGCCGTGTTGGTGCAGTCGCTGCGTTGTCGTACTCGGGTGGGCGGCGAGCGGACGCAGGTCCTCGCCGAGGCGGAGAGCCTGCGAGCGCGCAGTGGCGTGAGCAAGCTGGTGCAGGCGATCGAGAGCTGGCAGCCGTTCGGCTACGAAGCGCCGGCCGAGGATCTGACGCTCAAGCTCGAATGCAGCGCCGCAAAAGCTCAATGCCCCACGGCGATCTTCGTCGATACCTTGGGCCGGGTGGTGAGCGACGTATTGCCTACGCGAGACGGCCTCTCCTCGCCGAACGCGCGCAGCTTGCGCTTGGTCTTGGTCGGTGGCCGCGCGGAACAGCCGGTGACCGTCACGCTCAGTGAACGTGGTCAGTCGCGCACGGTCACGCTCAAACGCGCCGAGCGAAGCACGGCGCTGCAGCTCGACTAACCGGTGCTTAGGGGATGAGGTGGCGCTCACGCACGTTGGGCGTGCGGTAGCTTTCGAGCAGGGTCAACGTGCTCTTGAGCGACTCTTCGTAGCTCAGCACGTTGCCTTTCGGCGTCGCGTACTCGAGGAACAAGTTGTCGTCGGTGGAGAGGATGTCTCCGCCGTTGTCGCGGGCGATCTCGCTTACGAAGCGATCCAACTCGGTGTCGGAGAGCAGCAGCTCGTCGAGCAGCGTCCCGAGCTTGCGCTGGTCCATCGTCTCGTGGATGGCCGGGATTTGATCGAGCCGGTCCAAGCGAGCCGAGGAGGCCTCGAGCGGCGATTCGCTGGCGACCAGGATGCCTTGTGACCCGCCTTCGAACAGCGCCACGTGCTTGAAGGACTTACGCAGCGTACGCACGATGGTGGCGAGCTCACGCGGGCGGATGTGGTGGAGTTGCACCCATTGTTGCAACACCCCGTGCTCGGCCAAACGTGATTTGCACAGCTCGTAGAACTCCACCGAATAGAGGTTGGAGGCGCCGGCGAACCACACACTGGTCAGCTCGATGGTGATCAGATCGTACTTGTTGGGCTCGACCAAGAGCACGTTGCGGCCGTCATTCATCGCCAAACGCACGCGCTTGTCTTGCAGGCCGTTGCGCGCAGGGCCGGCGTAGAACATCGCTGCGGCCTCGACGATCGCCGGGCTGATCTCGGCGACGTCGATCTGCTCGAAGGGGTAGGCGGCGACGGTACCGAGCGTCACGCCAGTGCCCAGGCCGATCACCAACGCGCGCTTCTCCTGCTTGAGGAACAGCGCCGGGAAGTGCGCAAAATGCCTTTGCGCAGCCATCTCCGGGCCGTTGTCCCCTTGGAACTTGCCGTTGGTGTACATGGTCACGATGTCGGCGCGCTTGGTGACCGTGGTCACGCCGCCGTGAACGTCTTCACGGACGAAGAGGATCTCGTCGGGCGGCGGCCCATGGGCGAAGTAGACGTTGGCGCCGTTGGTCAAGCGCGCGAGGTTCCACGGTGGGAGGAAGAGCGTGATGGCGATGGCCGCCCCAGTGATGATCATCGTCAGCCGCTTGGGCGCTGGGTTCTTGCTCGAGCCACCGAGCGAATCGGGCGCCAGTAGCGCAACAGCGCCCAGCACCGCAAACACGATCGCGGTGAGCTGCAGGCTGCGCTGCGAGCCGAGCAGCGGAAGGATCACGTAGCCGGTGATGATCGAGCCGAGGATGGTGCCGGCTGTGTTGGCGATGGTCAGCCGCGCTACATCGTTGGCCACAGTCTTTCGCCTGGCCACGCTCGAGAGCAACAGCGGGAAGGTGGTGCCCATGAAGATGGTGGGCAGCACCAAGATGGTGAAGGCCGCAAAGCCGCGGCACAGCTCGCGCAGCGCCCAGCTGTCGGTGAGTTTGCCGGCGGCGGTGAAGAGATGCGGAAGTTGGTCCCACATCGGGATGGTCAACGCCAAGAGCAGCGCAGCGAGCCCCAGCCCGCGCGGCAAGCCCGCCGAGGTCACGTCGGGCGAGCCTTCCCGTTGTTGCACCAGCTTGGTCGCGCGCGCTGCGCCGAAGCCCAAACACAATAAGAACACCGCGAGCATCAAGCCGAAGGCGTAGGCGCTATTACCAATTAGAAGCGATAGCAGGTGCGTCTCCACCACCTCGGTGGCGAATACCAAGTAGCCGGAGGCGAACGCGAATAGGAACATCGCTGCGCCGAGCGGACGCACGATCGGCGCCTCCGACCGCTTGTTGCCCTCGGATAGCTTTGTATCGTCGACGTTGACCGACTCGCTCTCCTTCGGCAAAACGGTATTTCGACCGCTCACGATCGCCGTCAGACCGATCAGCACGTTGATCAGCGCGGTGGCGTGCATGGTGCCGGTGATACCGAGCCACGGCAGAACCACGTACGCGGAGAGCAGCGAGCCCGCTGCGCCGCCCAAGGTGTTGATGGCGTAAAGCCGCGGAAGCACGTTGCTACCGTGGGTGCTCGCGGTGCGCGAGAGGATGGGCAACGTCGCGCCCATGCAGGTGGTCGGCACCAGGATCACCGTGAAGGTCAGTACGCCGCGCACGATGGTGGTGGTCACGAGCGAGCCGGAGGCCAGCGACACGTACACGGCCTCGAGCGCGTCAAACATGTGCGGCGTCAGAAACGCCAGAACGCCCACCAGGATCTCGGCGACGCCGTAGCCGACCAGCGGCCGCGTCAGCTTGTAGGCGACCTTGCCGCCAAAGAACGCCCCCAGCGCGAGGCCCGCCATGAAGGCGCTGAGCACGGTGCTGATGGCATAGGCCGTTGCCCCAAAAATGGTCGCCAACACCTTGGAAAAGGCCACTTCATAAAGCAGGCCGGTGGCGCCAGAGACGAGGAAGAGCGCGTATGTGAGGAGGACTTTAGACCGCAAAGCGGCGGGACCTTAGCAGGCCACAGGCCGCGCGGCCCAACTGACGTTGCGTCGCTTCCCTCGCGGAAGTTTTAGGCCGGCCCTATGCTGCCGACCATGACCGCTGCAGAGCCGGTGAGCTTCGACGAGCGCGGCTGGTTGCAAGGCCAGTGCGCGTCGCTCGGTTTGGACCAGGCCATCCTTGTGTTCATTCCGACCGCGCCGGTTCGCCTGCATTCCTTCGACTTGCTGAACGCTGCGCGGCTTTGGGGCGCGAGCCTCAGCGTCAGCCCGGAGAAGCATTACCCCAGCGGCGCCGTGCCCTTGGCGGATCTCGCGCGCTTCGAATGGAGCGGCGCGGCTGGGCAGGGCGCCGCCACGGTGCGGACCTTTCCCGCCGAACGTGCGCCCACGTTGGTCGCAGGAGGGCTGCGTTCGGCCGACGCGATGGGCGGGCAGGGGATGGATGCGCTGGTGAAGCGCTGCTGCAGCTTGATACAAATCAGCGAGTACGCGGACTTGAACGCAGGGCTGTTCGCCGCCGCGCTTTTTGCGCGCGCGCTACTCGGGCCGATTCGCTTGCCGTTTGGTGAGGAGCTATTGGGCGTGAAGAGCGCACGGGAGCGGCTCGGGGTCTAGAAGATGCCGTAGTCGACCTGTCGGCCTCTGGGACGGGCCGTTGGGTCAACTGTTGGCTTCGGCTCCGGTTGAGGCTGCCGTGCAGTTGGCGGTGAAGCAGGCTCGACCGTCGGCGGAGCTGGCGCCGGCGCTCCAAACTGCGGTGCACACCCGAAGCTGTCTGCCTCGGTGTCGTAGCAATACGTAACGAGCTCGCCTTTGCCCTTCACCAGAACAGACCAGCAGCGGATTCTAAAGAGGGTTTGGAACGCAGCCGACTCGGCTGCGCCGGAGAACCCTTTCTCCTTAGCGAAACGGCGCTCGGCGTCGGCCATGTAGTCGGGGAGGTTGTCCCACGGTACCTCTTCGACCCTGAAGGTTTTGTCACGCGATAGCGGTGACTGCTCGCCGCTATCGGTCCGCGTGCATTCTTCCATGGAGTAGTTGCAGGCGAAGGCGATGCCGTGCCCCTTTTCGTCCTGGCCCACCCCACTAGCGCCATACGTCGTCAGCGCAACCAGCTCGATGCGTAGCCCGTCAGCCTCTTTACGCAACAAGGGCTTCAGCTTGCTGAGCTTCTGCTCTCGGACTGGCACCTGCTTGGTCACGAGGGCTGACCGGCGCATGTGCCAAAGGTGATAAGCGCCGGCTCCCAAGGCCGGTGCAGCCAGCATCCCGACGATCAGCATCGGCGCCGTCCATTGCTGCGGCCAGGGCCAGCGTCGGGCCGCCTTTGCGGCGGGAGGCAGCGCCGCCAGGGGTTGCATCGACTGGGTCGCCCCCGGAAACACTGAAGTCGGACGCAGCGCAGGCGGATGCACCACCCCGGGAGGTGGTCGCGAGGGCGCTGCGACCTGCGCTAACGCGGATTGGGGCAAGGTCGTTGTGAGCTTTGGCTTCGTCTCGATCCCTTGCATGGCGACGGTCTTCGACACGGCCAGCGGCCCGGTTTGGTCCACGATCGCGGTCAGTCCGCGAGCCTCCACCGGAGCGTTCAGCGCAGCGAGCCACGCAGCGCGCATCGAGCTTGCGTCACTGAAGCGAGCCTCACGATCGAAGGCGAGCGCGCGATCCACCACGCGCACGAGCGCAGGCGATAGCCCAGGAACCGCATGTGCGACGGACGGCGCTTGTTGCGTGCCCATGGCGATCAGCAGCTCGGCGCCGCTCGCCGGATGATGCAAGTTGAAGCCGCTCAGCAGCCGATGAATCACCGCGCCCACCGCGTACAAATCGGCGCGCCGATCCACGCGACCTTGCCGGCCCAGCACCTGCTCGGGAGCCATGAAGGCGGGCGTGCCCAAGGTGCTCCCGGTGGTGGTATTGCCCGACTCTTCCTCGATCCGCGCAATGCCGAAATCAACGAGCTTTAGGCTGCCATCCGCAGCGACCACTACATTGTCCGGCTTGATGTCGCGATGGATGATGTTGGCGTCATGCACTGCAGCCAGCACCTCGAGCAGCTGCGTGACCACCGGGGCGAGATGCTCCAAAGACAAGCGCCCGCCCTGCGACTCGGCCAGCAGCTTCAGGCTCTGACCATGCGCGAGCTCCATCACCAAGAAGGGCGCACCCTCGTGTTCGCCCTCGGCCAGGGCCCGCACCACGCCTCGGTGTTGCACGCGATTTTGCGCACGACCCTCGGTGATGAAGCGAGCCCGCAAGCGCTCGTCCTCGGCGATGTGACGATGCAAGATCTTGAGCGCCACCCGCTCGCGAGTTTGCAGCTGGGTGCACGCGAAGACCGAGCCCATGCCGCCTCCGCCCAAACGCGCATCAATGCACCAGGTGCGTTGAATCACGGTTCCGGGCGATAAATCGCGCAAGGCCACCGGCCAGCTCTACAACCGTGCCACCGCTACGTCGAGCCTTCGCTCACCGCGGAATACGCAAGCTCATGCTCACGTCGTCGATGCGCGTTCCATCGCTCAAACGGAAGGCATCTTCGGTCAGCCCCGTCTCTCGAAAGCCGAGCTTGCGATAGAGCGCGCGCGCCGCCTGATTGTGCGTAAAAACACCGAGATCCACGTATTCGATCGCCGTCTCGGCGCGCAGCCACTCGAGCGCGAGCACGGTCAGCGCCTCTGCCAGGCCCTTGCCCCGCTGTTCGCGGTCGAGGCCAATCGAATAGGAGGCGCGATGGGCGGCCGCCTTCAGCTCACTGCCGCGTACATCCACGTGCCCAACCACCTGCTCGGCCAACGCCGGCGGCGCCGCAGACCCCGGAGCGATCAAAAGGAAACTGCGCCCCCAACCGAGCGCGCTGAGCGGCGTCGCCCAGCGTTTCTCGGCTCGATCCAATAGCTCACTGCGCGTCACACCCTCCACCGGCGCATAGTGAAGCTCCCCGTCTTTGCCCGAGGCCGCCAGATGTCGCGCGAGATGGCTGGCATAAGCCGACGCGTCGGAGCTGCGCGCCATCCGCAGCGAAGGTTTTTCAGCGGCCGTTGTCACAGGCTCAATCTACACGCTGTATGCTGCGCCCGTGTTTTTCCCCGTCACCACTCGCTCGAGCTTCAGGTCCCGTCGGCAGCAGGTCGCACAGGCCGCAGGCTCCACCGCCGTCCTCGTCGCAGCGGGCCTTCCGCTCTCACGCAACTACCCGGCGAACCACCATCCCTTTCGCGCCTCCAGCCATTTTCTCTATTTGGCGACCGCGCGGGAGAACAACTTTCTCCTGCTCGACGGCGGCAAAACCACGCTCTTCGCCGAGGCGCCGGATCGCGATGATGCGCTTTGGCACGGGCCGCGGCCGGAGCTTTCGCAGGTCGCTGAGTCGGAGGGCGTGGATGAGGTTTGTGACGTCGGGCAGCTCGCGCAGCGCCTCGAGCCA
>CAITIQ010000543.1 GCA_903892415.1 uncultured delta proteobacterium
CGAGCCGGCGAAACATATCGCCGGTGGGCACTGCGTGCCCGACCTCTGGTGAAGCACGTAGAGAGACCTCGATTGAACTCGGCGAGGTTCGTCGCGCAGTGACACGGAGCGAGGAGCGAAGGCGTGCTGGATCACCGTGCACTTGAAAGCTGTGACTCCTGCGACTCGACTCCTGCGCGGACGGTGCAGCCATATGACAAGCTTGGCACGCAGTATCTCGTTGCGGAGATTGCTCATGCTCTCGCGCTGTGCTCTGCATTGCTGCCTCCTGAGGAACCGGAAACTCGAACTGATGGCAGCTCTCGCAGGCGCTGGAGTTCGCTAGCTGGGGCGAGCCAACCACAGCGTGTCCGCCCTGGCGTGCCTCGACGTCACTCACCCCGAGAATGTCCTCCCCCGCAAGGTGACAAGTTACGCACCCGACGCCGAGAAGACGCGCCGGGTCATTGGAATTCGAGATGTCAGCCATGGGAGCGTGACAGCCTCGACAGAAAGGCAACGGCTCGATCGCATAGGCCCCCAGAAACACGGGGTCCGTCCACGCCTGTTGATGCAAAGACCCCCGCCATTCTGCAGCGACCGCGCTGTGACAGCGCTCACAAGCTGCATTGGCCTCCACTGGACCCAGCTCTATGAGGGAGAGTGGTGGGACACTCGTGGTCGAAACGCCTGGAGTTCCCAGCGCCACCGACTGAGGCGGCATCGGCTCGCCCGAGCACGCGGCAAGCAGGTAAAGCAGCGGCAAGCCCAAGCGAAGAATCACGGGCGGAGTCTAGCGGATCTCTGGATTGAAGGGACTGACGCGGAAACCACCTCGCTAGGCAAACGTCAGGCTAGGCAACGTTGCTGATTCCGTTTACAGCCATGTCATGAAGCGACGTGACTTCACCCGATGCCTTGCGGCGCTGAGCCTCGTTGGCTGCGAACGGCCTGGTACTGACTTAGCAGCGGACGCGCCGGTGGATCCAAACTTCACTGAGTGCACAGGCTGAGGGACCAAACCACCCGCCGGTTCGGCGGTCCGTTCCCAGCCAGGCGCGAAACCAGATGATGCCACGTATTGCCCTATCAGCGGGGCCCCTTTCCTCGTGGAAGAGCACAGCCCCAGCCGTGTTCGGGGCAACGCAACGCTCTACTTTTGCTGTGCGTCTTGCGTCAGCTACTACGATAAGAACGCCGACAAGGTTGTCGCGCTGCGCCGCTATCCCGAACAGTAGATCGCGAAAGCGGCTCCAAATTGCAGTCAGTTTGCACGTGAGCCCCCACTCGACAGGAGTGCTTCGCGTGGCATGATGGCGCGGTGATGAATCGAAAACTGACCCTCACCGAAACCATCGAGGTTGCCCGCCCCTTGGAGCAGGTTTTCGCCTACATCGCGGACTTCTCACATATCGAAGAGTGGGACCCAGCGGTAGCTCGCGGAAGCAGGGTGAACAAGCAACCACTCGGTGTTGGAAGTGAATTTCTGATCGAGCTGAAGCTCGGGATCGACCTGCACTATCGAGTCATCGATTGGGTGTCCGAGCGACTCCTGCGAATGACGGTAA
>CAITIQ010000544.1 GCA_903892415.1 uncultured delta proteobacterium
ATCTGTCAATGCCCCCGTTGGCCATGAACAGGTAGGCCATATCCACGGCTGGGAAGTAGGTGATGCGAGAGCTGACGCCGCTTAGCTCTCCATCGTGAAAGTACACGTCGAATTCGAGCCCGCTCGAAGTCAACGTGCTGTGGTTCATGCCGTAGTTGTAGTCGTTCGCGCTGGCATCGTTTGGGGTCTCATGAACCTTCAGCACCGCCTCGGACCGATCGCGAAGGTGCATGATCGCGTAGCGCGCCCAGTCTTGCACGGTGAAGGCGAAGCCTCCTCGCGCGGATGCGAGGCCCCAGGGCTCGAGGTCAGGGTCGTTCGGTACAACCGGCACGAAGTTCTCATCATGACCGGTCACGAAGCGACCGCTCTTGAGCAGCGGATGATTGGGTTGGAAGAAAAATGGGTTCCAATAGGCGCGCTCGGACGCGGTCCCGGCGATGGACCCGCTCTCGGCGAGGAACCAGGCTTGCGAGGGCAAGAAGGACGTTTGCATCTGTTGGGGGACGATCAGCTTGCTCTTGGCGAAGTCGATGAAGTCCTTGCCAGACCAGAGCTCGATCACAGCCTGCACGACGGCGAAGTTCTGATTCTCGTAGTTGTACGGATTGCCGCTCGTCACAGTGCACTGGGCGAGCAGCCCGCTCGGCGGCTGGTTGTTCGCGACGGTGGGCCCGCGCAGGAACTCGCGCAGCAGCACGGGGCGGGTCTTCGTCTTCCAGTTGTTAGCGAAGCCTCCTTGCTGCGGGCACGTGAGTCCGGAGCGATGATTGACGAAGGCGCGTAGCGGCGTGTTGATCAGGGTTTGTGAGCCCGTGTAGTTGACGCCGTTCTGTTGCAGGTAGGGTAGTGCTTGCCCGAGTGTGGTGTCCCAAGTCAGAAAAGGGTGCTCTTCGATGAGCGTCACCAACAGCAGGGCCGACATACCTTTGGTGTTGGAGCCGATGTTGAAGACCATATTGGTCTCCATCGGCATGAGCCCGTCCATATCGGCGAAGCCTGCGGCGCCAAGCGCGACGATGTGTTCACCCTTGATCACGGCCGCGATCATGCCCGGCGTCTTCTTTCCGTCGGCTGGCGCTCCAGCGATCTCGGCCAACATCTCGCTGAGGTCGTCCGCCGAAGGGTGCACCAGCGGCGGAGTTGGGGCGGCTAGATCGAGCGCTTGCTCGACGGAGGAGGTGCTCTCGACTTCCTCGCTCGCGCTCGGCTCGGGAGCGACACAAGCAGCCACCGATGCGACCAGTGTAAGCGTCAGCGCGCAGCGACCGAGCAAGGCTGAGCGAAGCGCCAAGTGAGAGTGACCGGGACGAGCGCTGGGAAGGTTGTTCAGGTTCATGTTGTCTCCTGCTTGGAAGTGACAACCCGCAGCCGTTGGTTCACGAAATCAACTCAGCTCGCTTCGCTCGCCGACCACGTGCATCCGGTGTCCGGGCCAGGGGCCGGGTAGGGCATCGACGATCGTGCGCAGTGTGTAGGGCGCTTCGAGGCGCCAGCGCTGCAGCATGATGCCGACCGTGATCAGCGTGAGAACCTCGAACAACCCGCGGGCGACGCAGCCATGATGGCCGAGGCCGAACGGGTTATACGTGTAGCGCTCGGGCTCCGGTGCGTTGCCGAGGAAGCGGTCGACGTCGAAGCGGTCGGGGTGCTGGAAGTGTTCGGCGAGACTGTGGGTGGCCGATATCGGAAAGAAGAGCTTGTCGCCGGGCACGAAACGGTAGCCGCCAAAACTGAAGGGCTCGATCACGGTGCGCTGCACGGCCACGGCGATCGGTCTCACACGCAGGGTCTCGCGGATGGCAGCGCGGAAGGTCACCATGCTGTCCAGCTCATCCAGCGACGGGGCTTCGCCGCCGAGCACCCGATTTATCTCCGGCAAAACGCGCGCGAGCAGCTCGGGACGACGCACGAGCTCGTAAAGCACATGGTTCAGCACCCGGCCGGCGTAGACGCCCATGTTCTTGAAGGCCATCTGGCCGAAGACCACCCGCACGCGTTCGGGTAGCGGGCTCCCGTCGGGTAGCGTGCCGCGGAGCAGGCAATCAAAGGTGTCGGCGGGGCGGCCACCCGCACTGGGCGGCCGCCGCGCGTGTTCGGCGAAGCGTTCCGCGATCAGTGTGTCGAGTCCCTCCCGGGTCCTGCGCACGGAGGGCCAGCGCATGAGCGCGAGCGGCCAGCCCATGGCGATTACGCCAGTGAACAACGTGGCGTACTGTCGGTAGCGGTCGGGGTCGTGCCCCACAGGCTCGCCGGTCGCGACGACCGAGATTGCGTCTAGCCCGAGGCGGGAAGTCCAGCGCGTGACGTTGAAAGACTGTCCGGCAGCGAGCTCGTTGACCGTTGCTCGAGTAACCTGAACGACCTGCCGAAGGTGCGGCTCCGCCGTCTGTCGCGCAAAGCCGGGCGCGATCTGGCGGCGCAAGTGTCGCTGCAGATCGCCCTCGGTGATGCTTGGGTGCAGGGGCGTCTGGAGCACCTGCTCAGCCTTCGGGTACGTCAGCGCCTGGGAGAAGAGTCGGCGACCCTCCGTGGCGAGCAGCTCGTTGGCCGCTCTCCCCGCGAGAGCAATCCACGTGCAGCGGTCGGTGGGCAGGCGCATCCGAAAGACCGGGCCGTGCTTTCGCAGTTGGTGAGGCCACCAGCCGTAAGGATCGCGCAGTAGGTCGAGGCTGGGGCCCAGCAGCGGCAGTCCTGCCACCAGCGGCGCTAGAGAAGCGCGGGGGACGCCCAGTTCGCGCTCGCCCAGGTGGTGCTCGACGGGGGCGACGCGCGGCGCGTCCTCCGCCGTGAAAGCTCGACGAAAGGCATGAAACGGACAGCCGGCGCTGCTCCGTTCGTGGTTTTGGTCGAGCGGTGACGCTAGCGAGATCGTTCTTGCGAAGGGGTTCACGGCGGCTCCGGTGCGAGGGGGTTGCACCAGTGCAGTGACCTTCAAGGTCAAACGGTTCGCGAGCTTTGCGCGTGCGAGTGGAAGGGCCTAAGGCCGGCTACTCCATCATGGCTCGCAGCGCCGGCGCAAAGGCCGCGCTAGCGTTGCCAAGAATCGGGGTACCGTGCGCGGGTAGTAGGTTCGCGAACGGAATTTGCGCCAAGCGCTCGAAGTCCGAGCGCGCCGGACGCGTCGCCATGCGCCAGCCGGGGCCAACGTTGCATGGCTGGATGAAGCCGAGCTCGCGCATCTTTTGGGCGGACTCTGCGTCGAAGAACTCATCAGGAGCGGCCCAGTTCTGCAGGCTGTCACACGAGATCGCGGTGCCGCCGTGCTCGGGTAGGAGCAAGATCCCTTCCGGCGCTTCGATCGAAGCGAAGCGAAAAATCGTGGCCTCAACTGGGCTATCGGTCGCGGTGAGCTCGCGCGCCTTGTCTGCGACGGCCGGGTCGTGCGCGGTGCCCGCGAGGCCCCAGAGGATCGCGCCGAAGTGGGAGCCGTAGAAGGCATCGTCCATGCCGTGGAACGCACCGAGGCGGATGACGTGGCGGACGTCCCCAAGCGCGCTCAGCGTCGCAAGCCCCGCGTCATCCAGGCGAACCGAGTTGACGACTGTGAGTTCACGCGCGCGACGCAGGACCACCATGTTGCGCGAAAACTGCCAGCTCCTACCCATGAAGGTGGGACGCGAGGTCCCGGTAACGAAAAAGATCTCTGGCAGGACCTCGGTGAGCACGCCGTGGGGCATTACAGGCTGAACGAGCATTGGCCCACGCTAGTCAATGCACTCGCTTGACGCCTCGGGCGAAGCGTGGCCGAAGGTGAGGGTGGACGAGGACCGTGAGCTCTTGACCAAATGGGGCGCTGGCGACCGGGCAGCCGGTGCCAGCCTGATCGAGCAGCACTTCGATGCGCTTTTGCGCTTCTTCTCGACCAAAGCGGGCGACCGCGCAGACGACCTCGTACAGACGACGTTCCTGCGTTGTGCCGAGGTTGCGCATGGCTATCGCGGGGAAAGCAGTGCGCGATCCTTCCTTTTCGGAATCGCGCGCAACGTACTGTTCGAGCACATTCGCGGCAAGGTCCGAGACCAGAGCCGGCCCGCAGACTTCGAGACGGCGTCGATCGCCGATCTTGCGCCGAGCGCGACGTTCGAGCTGGCGCGTCTCTCCGAGCAGCGGCAGCTGATTCTCGCGCTGCAGTCGCTGCTCCTC
>CAITIQ010000545.1 GCA_903892415.1 uncultured delta proteobacterium
AGTACTTACCACCCTCAGCGACGAACTGGCGGATGTTGGCGTCTTCGCTGCCTGAGCCGCCGCCGCACGACGAGCACGGGACGAAGGCGATGTGGAACTGCGAGAGCGTAGCGTAGTCCTCGAAGGCGCTGTCGCAGTTGAAGCCGGAACACTCGAAGACGGTGATCTGGTCCTCGTCCACGCCGAGCCCGGTCAAGGTGGCGAGGATATCGTCGTAGGCGCCGGCTTGGATGGCCATCTTCGGAATGTCGTCGCCGTTGGCTTTGTCCATCCGTGAGGGCAGCCGCGTGGCGTTGGGGTCTGCGGTCATTGGGCCCTCGATCACATCGATCGAGCGCACGCGTCGGAACTGGCCCTTTTGCACCACGAGGTATTGCGCCCCACCGAGATAGGTCGGCAGTTCGAACGAGCCGTCGGGGTTGGTGAAGGTGTTGGGCACGCTGTTGTCGAGTTCGACGCAGGCATCGCAGAAGACGCCGTCCGGGATCGCCGGTGGTGGGGTCGGGCTCAGGTAGACGAGCGCGCCGCTGATCGGGATGGTGCCCTCGGGCGCGACGACCTTGCCGCTGAGCGTACCGATCGCCGGGATGACCACCCCACCGCCGGAGCCGCCGCTGAACTGGTTGGCCCCTTGGCCGCTCGCCCCCTGGTCCCCGCCGCCTTGCGAGTTGGCGCCAGCACCGGAGGTGGGCTCAGCGCCGGCCGAGCAGGCGAGCGCGAAGGGGAGGATGGAACTGAGCAGAAGCGAGCGGCCGCGAACGATAAGCATGGGCCATCTTACTAAAAGAAGCGCAGGAGTGCGACCACGCTCGTGTCGGCGCGGGAGCCTGGCCGTGCGATCCAAGCGGGGCGTGCGCGCCGCGCCGCTGCGTCGGCGCCACGATACGCAGCGTACCCGCAGTCAACCTTCACGTATTCTGCTGGGCCTCCAGCAGGCATATGCGTTGCTTTGCGTTCGGCATGACGTTGCTTGTTCGTTCGCTTACGGTGCTGTGTCTCGGGATCCTTGGCTGTGACAACGCTGCCTCCGACGGCGGCGAGGGTGGAGGCGGCGAAGCCGCGGGTGGAGCTGCGACTGGCGGTGCCGGCGGTGCGACCGGCGGCGAAGGTGGCGGCTCTACGATGGGGGGCGCCGCGGCCGGCGGTGCTGGGCAGGGAGGCAGCGACGTGCTTCCGATCGAGGCCCCGGAAAACGAGTGGACCTTCGTCCCGATCGAGGGTGCCGTCTGTGCTAGCGGGACGCAGACCGGCATCGGGGTGCGCCTGCGGTCGGACAGTCGCGAGCTGCTGCTCTACCTGCAAGGTGGTGGCGCCTGCACGACGGGCCAGACCTGTTGGGTGAGCACGCAGAACGCCGCGAACGTCAATGGTTACGGCTCCGCCGAGTTCGCTGAGGAGTCGCTGACCAACAGCTACGCCTTGTTTGCCGATGATGCCGCCAATCCGTTTGCCGATATGAACATGATCATGGTGCCTTACTGCACCGGAGACGGACATGCGGGCAACGCGGTCCGCGAGCTGGACGTCGAGGGAACGCCGCGCACGACCCACTTCAAAGGCGCAGCGAATATGCAACTCTACCTCGAGCGCTTGGCAGCAACCTTCCCCGACCTCGAGCGCGTCTATCTCGTCGGTACCAGCGCGGGTGGTGGTGGCGCCACGTTCAACTACTCGAGGATCCGCGACGCGCTCGGAGTCGAGGTGCACAGCATCATTGATTCAGCGCCGGGGTTCCTTGATGACGGGGACGAGGAGAAGTGGGCGATCTGGGGCGTTGAACCCGATTGCGAGAGCTGCAACTCGGGCGAATCGTTGCGCGTCTTCAATCGCTCGCTCGACCCAGCGTCGCGTTTTGGCTTCTTGACCTTCCGTTTTGATGCGACCACCGCCAACGGCAAAACGGAGGCTGAGTACGAACCCTTGATGACGGCGCTGTTGGCCAACATCCAGGCGGACCCGAACGGGCGGAC
>CAITIQ010000546.1 GCA_903892415.1 uncultured delta proteobacterium
CAGTTATCGTCGGAGCGCCTCGCGCTGCTCGGAACTTGTCGGAAATACTCGGTCATCAACCTGTTCGGTGCTCTAGCGGAGGTAGGAAGCGTCACCTCACGTCTTGGCGGAGCCCGGCTGCAAGAATCTTCCGATCGCACCGGCGAACTCGCTGAACGCGGTGATCCCAGCGGGCAGCTCCGTCCACAGCCGTGCGGCGTCCATGGACGCGTAGCCATGCGCGATGCGGTTCCGGAGCTGTGCGGCGCCTCCAAGTGCGTTCGCGAGGCTGGTGCTGAGCAGTCCGTGTCGTTCAAGCACCACGAACGCTTCGCGGTAGGTCGCCGCCAGCTCCCAGCCTTCGTCCGAAGCGATGTGAAGAGCGATGTCCATCGCCTCCTGCACCACCACGAGCACGCCCATCGCCACGGCATCCTGAAGTAGCGCATTACCGGTGAACGCCTCGAGACTCGCTGGGCGACGCTCGCGAAGCCGACGCAGGTGCTCTTCGAGCACGGCCAGCTTCTTCGCGACCAGCGCGACGTTGGTCATCCGCCACCACTGGCGAGCCGCTGCAGGAAGCGAACGCGGTGGGGAGCGATGACCTCCTCGAAGGCCATCCACTCGGAGATGGCGTTCGCGCGGAAAGCCGCGAACGTGCCGGGCACCGCTTCGAACAGGCAGACACCGAATCGGGCGACCTCTGCGCCAAGCAGCGGTATTGCGCCGTCCAGGCGCACGACGTCAACCTCCGTCCCTGTCACAGAGGAAAGCTCCGAGCCAAGGAGGAGCTCTTCGTGCAGCGAGAGGTCCAAGCTCACCGGAATGATGCCGATGTCGAAGTCGCTTCCCGCATGGCCCTTGCCGCTCGCCTGAGACCCAAACAGCACGGCGAGCCGAAGCGCGGGCCCTTCCGCGAGCACCCGATGTAGTCGATCCCGGAGCTGTGGGGAAAGAAGCATCACCGTGTTCGAGATGCTAGTTCGGCATCGGACCTACCGCCAGCAAGCCGTCGTACCCGAGCGCTTCACCGGCCCGGTCCATGTCGAGTACCGCCGAAGGCACGCGGAGAGGCCTGGAATGCTCTTCATGGGCTGCAAAGGCTGACGACGTCTTCACGCGGTACGAGAGCGTACCTGGAGGTTGAAACCGCCTTCGGGGGTGCCACGGAAGCGGGGAGGACCCGCGCAGCAAGGGCGCCGCTTCGAGTGGCTGCAGGTGGCTACGGCTACCAGCCGTCGTCGTCCGAGGGTACGTCCCCCTCGAGGAGGGCGACGTCTGCCTGGTCCCGAAGCGCCTTGCTCCGACGACGTCCCGGATCTGATGCCGCGCGCCGCTTCATCACGATGAGGTCTTCGCGCGTGACTACGCGGATGCGGAGGTCGCCGAACGCCACATCGCCAGCTCGTTCGATCATGGGGTCGAACTCCGGATCGAAGGCAAGCTGCACCGGCTCGCCACTTGCGTGGACGAAGTTGATGCTGTGCGGAAACCGACCCTTCAGCACGAAGCCGTGCGCGAGCAGGGCACGAGTCACCTCGTCCTTGTCCACGGACGTGGGGATGGCGAAGTCGACGTCGAGCGTCGAGCGTGGCACGCCGCTTCGAATGCCGACCGCCACTCCGCCGATGAGCGCGTAGGCCACACCCTCGCGTTCGAAGATGCGCGTCGCCGATACCAAGGCCGCAAGCTTGTCGGGAAGCTGCGTCATGCCGACGAGCCGCCCCGCAGCAAGGAGCTGCTCTCTCTGGGTGACCCTCGCGATCTCGAGCAGGATGCTTGCCCCCATCTCACCGCTGCAGCGTAGCAGCCGGCGGGACGGCATGTCGCTCGACGCGCTCGTCGTCTAGCACGTACGGCGCGCGCCAAGCCGACGGGGCGCACGCCGCTGCCCAAGCACCAGCGACGGCGCGTCGTCACGCGCATCACGTGTCGCTGCCGACGGGCGGAG
>CAITIQ010000547.1 GCA_903892415.1 uncultured delta proteobacterium
GAAGTGGACGGAGTGCCGTAGGCACGAAGTGAACCGGAGTGGACAGAGTCCACGAAGTGGACGGAGTGCCGTAGGCACGAAGTGAACCGGAGTGGACAGAGTCCACGAAGTGGACGGAGTGCCGTAGGCACGAAGTGAACCGGAGTGGACAGAGTCCACGAAGTGGACGGAGTCCACGGAGGTCTACGGAGTCCACGGAGGTCTACGGAGTGCCGTAGGCACGAAGTGAATGACTCGGGCCCTCTTCGACAAAACGGCCGTAGGCCCCATTCCCTTTTCGACCTTGGCTCGAGTCATTCACTCAGCAGCAGCAGCTAGCTGAACGAATCCCCGGTAGTCACAAAGTAAAGCTGCCCATGCGAAGTGCCGCTCTGGATGGCGAGCCGATCGCTTCCAGCAAGCACCATGGCCCGGTTCGATCAACCCTCGGAGACAGCGAGCGCATGAAAATCATCTCGGGCATGTCAACAAGCCTCGATGTTGACGCAGCGATTGCCGAGGCCACAGCACAAGCTGCGCCCAAGCCCGACGTCGTTTTTTGTTTCGCGTCCGCGGGGCTCGACCCCGATCAAGTAGCGGCGGCTACGGCCTTTCGCTTTCCCGAGAGCCTGGTGATCGGATGCACGACGGCAGGCGAAATCGTCGACGGGAAGCGGCAGACCGGTGGACTTGCCATCACGGCGATCGAGAGTCCCGAGACCCGCTGGGCAGCCAGCTGTGTGCTCTTGGCCGGCGCAACGGCGAAGTCTACGCAAGCCGCGGTCGACGAACTGTTCGACGAACTTGCGATCGACAAGAGTCAGCTGGACCCGCGAAAGTACGTATGCCTGCTCTTCATCGACGGACTCTCGGCGCAAGAAGAGGCTTTTGCATCGCTCGCCGCTGACGCTCTTCACGGCATCCCGCTCGTCGGTGGCTCCGCCGGAGATGACCTAAGTTTTCGCAAGACGTTTGTCTTCTTCCAAGGCGCGGCTCTCGGCGGCCACGCGGTGATGGTCTTGTGTAAACCCGAACGTGGCTATGACCTGTTCAAGCATCAGCACTTCCTGCGCTCGACGACGTCTCTCGCGGTCACCGCCGTGGGCCACGATGGGCGACGCATCCTCGAGTTCGACGGTCGCCCAGCGGCGGACGCCTACGCCGACGCGGTGGGCATTCCGCGCTCGGAGCTGACGAAGGAGTTCGCGTTTCTACGTCCGCTCACCCTTTCGAGCTTTGGTGACCTCTTCGTTCGCTCGGTGCGCGAGATCCACGAAGACGGGGCGATCTCCTTCTTCTGCGCTGTTGAAGAGGGCATGGTGCTCGACGTTGCACGCCACCAGGACTTCATCAGCTCGCTCGACCGTTCGGTGGACGAGTTTCTCGATCACCACCAGCGCCCTCAGCTCTTTTTTGGCTTTAATTGCATCCTGCGCGCGGTCGAGTCGGCCGGTCGCGAGCTAGGCCCGCAAGTGGCAACGTCGTGGCGCAGGCTGGCCGAGAGTTCCGTCGGCTTCGACACCTACGGCGAGCAGTTCGGTGGCTTGCACATCAATCAGACGCTCGTTGGAGTGGCCCTTCACTAGGAGACGACGATGCCTTCGCTCGAACAAATGACCTGGGAAGAACGCGCCCTCGCGGCAGAGAGAACGGTCACCGTGCTCAAACGTCGGGTCCACGACCTACAAAACGGCAGCCGGAAAACCCGGTTTGACCAGCAGCTCGAGGCCAAGCGCTGGCGCGAAGAGGCGACGAAGAATGCGGCCGAATAACCTTAGCGAGCCACGATGAAGGTCCACTCAAACCGCTCAACCAACTCAGATCTGGACGCCGCCATTACGGAGGCCACCGCAGGAGCCAATGCAGCTCCGGACGTGGTCTTCTACTTCGCTTCCTCCAGCTTCGAGCCGAAGACGCTCAGCGCCGCGATGGCGCGACGCTTCGAGCGTAGCTTGGTCGTCGGCTGCTCCACGACAGGGGAAATGCTCAACGGGGTCCGAGCCACCGGGAGCTTGAGCGTTGCAGCCGTCGAGAGCCCGGGGACCAGCTGGGCGGCGCGCGCGGTGCCGCTGCAAGGGGCTACGCCAGCACAACTTCGGAGCACGGTGGACGCCCTTTATGCGGAGCTGGGGATCGACCGCACCACCTTCGACGTGCGCAAGTACTTCTGCTTGTTGTTGATCGACGGGCTCTCCCTCAAGCAGGAGTCCTTCACAGCGATGGCAGCCGCTGCGCTCGATGGCATTGCGCTAGTGGGTGGCTCAGCTGGAGATGACCTCAAGTTTCAAGAGACCTACGTCTTCCTTCAAGGTCAGGCGCTCAAAGACCACGCGGTGCTGATTCTTTGCGATCCCAAAGATGGCTTCACGGTCTTCAAACATCAGCACTTTCTGCGCACGACCACGTCGGTGGTCATCACCGCCGTCGACGAAACCGGCCGCCGCGTCCTCGAACTCGACGGCATAAACCCGGCGGATGCCTACGCTGACGCGCTGGGAGTCCCGCGCAACGAGCTAACCGAGGCGTTAGTGTTCGTTCATCCGATCATTCTCGCTACCGAAGGCGACCTATTTCTGCGCTCCGTGCAGAAGATCCATCCGGATGGAACCATTTCCTTCTTGAGTGCGCTCGAGGAAGGCATGGTGCTCGACATTGCCGGCCACGAAGACATGGTCTCCGCGCTCTCCAAGAGCGTTGATGAGTTCCTGTCCATCTACGGGAAGCCGAGCTTCTTCGTCGGCTTCAACTGCATACTACGCGCGCTCGAGATGTCAGGCGCCGGCGTCTCGGCGCAAGTGGCGGAGTCGTGGCGGCGTTTGGCCTGCGACTCGATCGGCTTCGATACCTACGGTGAGCAGTGTAACGGCCTCCACATCAACCAGACGCTGGTTGGCGTCGCCCTTCACTAAGGATCCCAAACGTGCCCGTCTACGCAGAAATGAGCTGGGAAGAGCGCGCGATCGCAGCGGCGAAGACCGTGGCGGTGCTGAAGCGACGCATGCAACAAATGCAGAGCGGTGAAGCACGCTGCCCAATCGAACTTCAGCTCGACGAAGCCCGTCGCCGCGTCGAGGCGAACGAGCGCCGGCGAGAGCTGATGGAGCTACGCGCCACCGAGCTCGAGGCACACAAACTTAGGCTCGAGCTCGAGGTGACCGAGCGGACCCGGGCAACCCGCTCAATCATCGACAACGTGACCTTCGGCATCTTGCTGGTTGGCCGGGAAGGAGTCGTCCTTCCAGGGGCAACCCGGAGCTGCAAGCAGATCTTCGGCTACGACATCGTGGACAAGCCGCTCATCGAAGTGCTGCAAACCAGCGGCTTGACCGCCGAACGCTTCAAGCACCAGCTGCGCTCCGTATTCGAGCGCCCAGACAAGGACGGCGATGCGCTCGCGGCCCTGCCGTCGCGCTTTCACGTTGGAGACAAGAACCTTTTGGTCGAGGGCCGGGCCGTGCTCAGTGATCTGGGCACTGTCGAGCAAATCCTGTTCTCGATCTCCGACGTAACCGAGAAAACCCGGCTCGAAGAGCGGTTGCAGATCGCCCAAAAGATGGAGGCGGTCGGACAACTAGCCGCTGGCGTCGCACACGAAGTAAACACGCCAATCCAGTTCATCGGCGATGGCGTCGTCTTTCTCAAGGACGCACTGAAAGATCTCGCGCAAGCCTGGTCGATTCACCACGAGCTCTTTGCTGAGCTGCGAGCGCGCGGTGCGCTCACGCCCGCCGATGAAGAGCTGATCACAAAGACCGCCGAACGAGCGGATGTGGACTTCTTGTTCTCGGAGGCGCCTCTCGCTGCGCAGCGCACGCTTCGCGGAGTTGGGCGCGTCGCCGAGATCGTCCGGGCGCTGCGAGCCTTCTCTCATCCCGAGTCGCACGTGGTGGAACGAGCAGACGTCAACGGCGCGATCCGCGATGCGGTAATCGTCGCGAGTGGCGAGTACAAACACGTCGCCTGCTTAACCATGGATCTCGGGGAGCTACAGCTGGTCGAATGCAATCTCGGTGAACTCAACCAAGTGTTCCTCAATCTGATCATCAACGCCACCCATGCTGTGGCGGACCGCAACCTTCAAGGGCTCGGCAGCATCACCGTCAGTAGCCGGGGCCATGCAGGCGGAGTGACGGTGCACATCCGAGACAACGGCGCCGGCATCCCTGAAGCGGTGCGCTCGCGGATCTTCGAGCCATTCTTCACCACAAAGCCGCTCGGCAAGGGTACCGGCCAGGGTCTCGCGCTCGCACATACCTTCATCGCGGTACACCACGGGGGCCAGCTGACTTTCGAGACCGAATGTGGCGTCGGCACCACCTTCATCATCGAGCTTCCACTCAAGCGCCCGCGCGCGGTCAACCAGGATCGCAGCTCGAGTCGACCAGCGGGCGCTTCGAGCGATGCTTGGCTCGCCCTGACGGGAACCTGAGCGCGGCTTCGACGCGCACAAGGCCACTCTGCCCTGTTTCAGCACGCCCCGGCCGGTGTAACGTTCCGCCATGGTCAAGCTCCCCGCCCCCATTCTGAGCGCGTGGCAAGGTCTCTCCGCCGAAGCCGAGCGGTACGGCAGCGGGCTCATCAACCAGACCTTTCGCGCGGAGCTCGGAGGGCGCACGGTTATCGTCCAGCGGCTCCACCCCACGTTCAAAGCCAGCGTGCACGTGGATATCGCGGCGGTGACGGAGCACCTCGCGAGCAAAGGCGTGACGACGCTGCGCCTCATCCCGAGCGACGGCGGGGAGCTGTGGCAAACCGACGAAGACGGGCACGTTTGGCGCATGCTCAGCTTCTTGGACGGGGTTTCCTACGAGCGCTTCCCCTCCACCACCCACGTGCGTGAGGCCGGCCTTATGGTCGGTGCGTTTCACGCGGCGCTCAGCGACTTCGAACACGAGTACGTGCACGTACGCACCGGCATTCATGATCTGGCCTTTCGCGAGCGCGGCTACCGTGAAGCCGAGGGCACCCACGCTTCGCATCGACTGCTAGCCGAGGTGCGCGCCGTGTTCGCTCGGCTCGAGCCGCTTCTGCAACAGACGCTGCAGTTGGGAGCCACGCCCAGCCGCCATGCGCATGGCGACCTGAAGGCCGCCAACCTCTTATTCGCAGGCGAACAGGGGCTGGCACTGGTGGATCTCGACACGGTGGCGTCGATGATGTGGGTGTTCGAGCTGGGAGATGCGCTGCGCAGCTGGTGCAACCGCGGCGCCGAAGACTCGAGCGACAGCAGCTTCAACCCGGACACCTTTCGCTTGGCGCTGAGCGGCTACGCCTCCTCAGGTGCCCGCGTGCCCGCCGACGAGGTTGCACTCTTGCCGCGCGGAGTGCTGACCATCTCGGTCGAGCTGGCCCTGCGCTTTTTGACCGACACGCTGGAGGAGCGCTATTTCGGCTTCGACGCTGCCCGCTACGCTACCCGTGGCGACCACAACCTCGCACGCAGCCGGGCGCAAACGGCCCTGGCCCTCGATCTTTCGAGCAAGCTCGCCGCGCTCGAGGTGATCGCCAAAGCAGAGCTTCACCAAGGCTGTCACCAAGGCTGACCCTGCAGCAGGACGCACGCTGCAAAAGGGCGTCTGCAGGCCAGCCCTTCCCTCAGCCGTACGTCATCACCAGGTTCATCCAACACTCCTCGGAGGCCGGGTTGCGATAGGAATGGGCGACGTCAGCGGAGAACACGATCGCGTCCCCTTTGCCGAGTTCATACGACTCTTTGCCCACCTCGAGCACCAACTTGCCGGCCGTAACAATCAGGTTCTCGCGGGTTCCCGGCGCGTGCGGCTCCGCGTCCTCGCGGCCGTAGCCAGCCAGCCAAAGCTCGTAGAACTCGACCTTGCCCTTTCCTTCCGAAGGAAACAGCGCGCGCGATGAGAAGCGCCCATCCGCGCTCACCAGCCGTTTGGCCTGGGCCTGCCGCAAGACCTTGGTTGCGGTCGTTCCCGGCTGCGCCAACAGCACCGAAAACGGCACCTCGAACGCCGTGGCGATCTTCCACAAGGTGCTTACGCTCGGCACCGTGCGCCCAAGCTCGATCTGGCCCAAGGTCTGCCGCCCCACGCCGCTCATCCCGGCCAGGATGTCGAGCGAGTAGCCGCGCTGGGTGCGCAGCTTGCGTACGTTCTCGCCGACGATCACGTCGAACTCGGCTGGCACTTCCTCGGGGCTCACCGACGGAGCGGCGGGCGCGACCGGCTGGGCCGGTGTCTCGACTCGGTGGCCCTCGGCAACCCAGCCGGAGGTACCGCCGGCCAAGCTGTAGACCTCCGAAAGCCCGTTGGCCAGCGCGAGCTCAGCGGCGCTGTTGCTGCGACCGCCTTTGGCGCACACGAACAGCACCGGCCCCTTGAGACCGGCCGCCGCGAAGTTTTGCTTCAAATCACCGAGCGGAACCAGCCGCGCGCCGGGCAGGTGTCCCGTCGCAAACTCACTCGGCTCGCGCACGTCCACGAGCGCCACCGTGCCAGCGTCCATCAGAGCCTGCGCCTCGCGCGAACCAATCGTTCGGACCATCGCGGGCAAAGTAGCAGAGCCGATCGTTCGCGTGAACGAAGCGCGCGCTCCGGTCACTCTCGAGGCTGCCGCGCCTGGCGGAAGACCCAGGCCATATCCCGACCGATCTGGTTGGCGCGCTCATCGTAGCGCGCCGCTTCCTCCGGAGTTCCATCGGCGACCTTGGGGTCCTCGTAGGGGATGGCCACGCGTGAGAGAGCGCCAACGACGAATGGGCATGAGCCGTCTGCCTGCGAACACGTCATCACCACGACGAAGTCCTTTTCCGGGTTGGGCGGCTCGGTGTACCTCTTGGAGAAGGCCTCCACGGGCTCGGCCGCCGGGCTGAAGCGCACCGTCACGTGGGGGTTTTTGCCCTCTCCCGAGCTCAGGTCGAAGCCAAGCCGAGACAGCGCCGCGATCGCCCGCGGGTTGAAGTCCGTCGCCTCGGTTCCCCCTGAGAAGGTGCGCACCGAACCGAGCCCGAGCCGCTGTGCGGCGGCGAGCGCCAAGAGCTGCGTCATATGGCTCCTGCGCGAATTGTGCGTACAAACGAAGACGAGGTCCACCGTGCCTCGCTCACGCAGCTGTTCATCGACAGCGTCCGCGAGCTTCTTCAACCGCTCGCGGTGAGCCTCATCTCCGGATGGGCCCTCTTGCTCCCAACGAACAAAGGCGGCCTCGAGCGCTGAATTCAACGGTGTGTTCACCACAGAACGCGACCTAGCCGCGACCTCGAGTGCAAGCAATGCCCTATCCTGCGCCGCATGACGCAAGACAGCGCTGAAGAATGGGTCGACGTCGGGCCAGCCGCAGAGCTCGCCCTGAGTGAGGTTCAGCAGGTAACGGTCGGTAGCACCCGAGTGGCGCTGACCTTCAAAGATGGCGTGTTTGGCGCCATCCACGGGGCCTGCAATCACGCAGGCGGACCGCTCGGTAAAGGCACCCTGGAGGGCGACTTCGTCGTGTGTCCGTGGCATCAATGGCGCTTTCACCGCGTGGAAGGGCACGGCGAGCGCGGCTTCGAGGAGGACGTGGTACCGGCCTATCACGTGAGGGTGGTCGAGGGCCGTGTGCAGGTCGGCAGCAAGCCGCATGTTAAGCGCGCAAAAAAGCCTCACGAGCCGCACCCGCTCGCCCGCCCCGTCGAGCGGCTGCCAGGAAAGCCGCGCGTCGTCGGCTTCTCCACCACCGTGATGCAAAAGGACTATCCACGCTTTTCAACCTCCGAGCACTTGCTGGAAGCAGCGCTCAAACACGCCGAGGCCCAAGGCCACGAGACGCGCATGGTGCGCCTGCGCGACCTCAACTTTCGCGCCTGCGAGGGCTTTTACTCCAAGGGTGCGCGCGCCTGCACCTGGCCCTGTTCCATCACGCAGATGGACCCCAATGATCAGTTGGACCAGGTCTATGAGGCGCTCGTGCACTGGGGCGACGTGTTCATGGTGGCCACGCCCATCCGCTGGGGCGCAGCCAGCAGCCTCTACTTTAAAATGGTAGAGCGAATGAACTGCATTCAGAACCAGGTCACCATCTCCGGCAAGGTGCTACTGCAGAATAAGGTCGTCGGCGCCATCATCACCGGTGGGCAGGACAACGTACAGGCCGTCGCCGGTCAAATGCTCGGCTTCTTCGGTGAGCTCGGTTGTCAGTTCCCGCAGTTTCCGTATATCGCTCATTCGCGCGGCTGGACGGCTGAGGATATGGCCCGCAACGTGGAGAGCGTACAGGCCAATGACGAGCTGAAAGCGGCAGCCGAGGAGCTCGTCGATCGTGGGATTGATCTAGCCACCCGGCTGATCGCCACCGAGCCCAAAGCACCTCCGCGCGCGGGTCGCAAAGGTCGCGCCTTGCCCACCGTCAGATAGGCAGGCCACGACTACTCGAGCAGGGGCAGGCTCAAACGGCTATTGGCATCGAGCCGGAGCACGAGCTCGCCTGCCACCCGCTGAGTCTGCGCCCAGGCAGGCTCACCGCTCTGCGGGTTCTCGAAGGCGGCGCAATCCGCCGTACTCAGATAAAGCACCAACTGCGACCCAGCGGCGAGCCGATGGGCCATCGGCAAAAGCTCGATCGTGAGCGGGAAGTCCACCCCTTCGCCGGGCAACGCTGAGGGTGAAGTCCCCTCGCGGTACGTTGCTCGCTGCGAACCGATCTGGACGAATCGCGCGCCCCCCTCAATCGCCGGATTGAACTCGTAAAGCGAGGCAAACAGGTCGAAGTCGGCTAGGGCGGTATTGAAGGTTAGCGTGACCGTCGGTTCGCCCAGCACCAGCATCGAATCGCTGAGCGGTTCGCTAGCGAACTCGAGGTAGGGGTACGTCCCTCCGCATGGGCTCATCGTCTCCGGGTCCGACTCGAGCGACACCGAGCTCGGAGCGGCCGCGGTGTCCGCCAGGGTGCCACTTCCGAGAAAGAGCTCGCGCACGCTTGCTCCAGGGTACGCCGCCGCCTCGAGGTACTCCGTCTCACCCGGAGCATTGTAAATCACCGGAGCGTTCGGTAGCGGTGCCCCCTCCCCCTTTAAATAATTATCCAGCGTTTCAAACATCAGCTCGGTCACCGGCGTATCTTCATAACCTAGCGACGCGAGATGGTAGACGTGTGGATCATGCGTCATCACCAAGCGCTGCTCGGCCGCCCGCTCCGGGCAGCCGAGGTCACGGAACGCGCGATAGGCGGTCAACGGGTCGCGCCAAAGCGTGGTCGAGGAATAGACGAAAAGCGTCGGTACGCACACGTCCTCCGCCACCAAGTCCAGCGACCCGGCGGGCCACGGGCCGATGTCTTCATGCAGCAGGATCTCGTTCCAGTAGGGTAGGTCATGACCGAGCAGGAAGCTGTCAGCCGACATCAGGTCCAACTCGTCCGGCAGCTCGAGATACGTCTGTTGCGGCGGGAAGGTCGCGTTCTCGAGGTAGTGCACCCAGCCCAAGGTGTACGTCCACACCGTCCCGCCCGGGCGCGTGGTGCGCTCGTCGTTGGAAGGGTCATCGGCGATCACCACCTGCACCAGCGGGTTATCCACCGCCGCCGCCAATGCCGTATAGCCAAGATAGGAGCCGCCAATCGTGCCGATCCGCCCGTTCGACCAGGGATGGGCGGCCATCCACTCGCTGGTGGTTCGGCCGTCGACGATCTCGTACGTCTCCGGAATGAACTCCCCCTCCGACTTGCCTCGCCCACGGACATCTTGCAGTACGTAGGCGTAACCGCGCGCCGTGTGCACGCGCCCCATATCCCGATAAACTCCTCGTTGGCCTCGCTGTAGGGCGAACCGTACGGCGTCCGACTCAGGAGCGCCGGCACGCCCTCCGCCGGCACCTCCTGCGGCAACGCCACCCAGGTGGAGAGCTTGGTACCGTCGGCGGCGACCACGACCGTTAGCCCCTCTTTCTTGCACTGGCCCGACTCCAGATCGCAAACCAGCTCGTGGCCGCAGCCCAGCTCACAACTCAGCACAGGCCCGTGTTGCTCGATCCGCCGCTGGCAGCGCCCGCACCCGAGCCCCCTGCACCGCCTACAGCTCCGCTGCCCCCGACGCCGTCATCCCCGCAGCCCGATACGAGCCCATGGGCAGCGAGCAGCCAGACCAAACTACGCCGTAGACGCATGGCTGATCCTTACCACTCAAAGGGCGACGGTGGTTGCTCGCGGTGCGCTACCAATGCGACCCTGCCGCAAATGCGCTTCATGACGGCCCCTTTGCGAGAGGCCTTGGCCACCAGCCTGCACCTCAACCATCGGCAACTCCTCGAGGACAAGGAACCCGAGTTCTGGGAGTTCCTTGAGCTCGTAGACTGGCCCAATCCTTTACCCGAGTGGGACGAACTGTTCGAACACGCGGAAGAGGCCGTCGAGCGTGTTCGCGAGCGCTTCAGCTTCGTCGACTGCTTCGCCATCATGGGCACCTACGCTTCCCTGTCGCAAGCCTTTGGCCTCGGCCTTGATCCTCACCGAGAAAAGCTGCCCAGCACGCTCAACCCGTACCACCTTTCGAGTTACGTCCCATTGCAGGGTGAAGCCTTCTATCGCGCAGCGCTGGCTAGCCCCACGCTCGCCCTCGAGCTTCTATCGACTCCTGGCTTCCAGCCGCACGTCGAGACCGGCTTTGCCTTCTCCGATCTCGTGGAGGTGCTGCTTAGAGCAGCCACGGACGAGGACCTCGAGGCGCTGGTCGTCGTTGTGGCCCAGCGCCAAGTCGATAGCGCGCCCGAGGGACTGACCATCGTCTGCCATCCAAGCTTTGGCTACGGCGTCGTGCGATCCCAACCCGATGAGCCGCTGCGCATCCTCTTTGCGGACGGAGAGCGCACCTTGGCCCCGCACGAGGCAACCTGGAGCGATCCGAGCGACGTGTTTCGAACGGCGGCAAGCCTCGCACTACCGAGTCCGACACCGTTAGCGGAGGCGCGCTTCTGGCCGATCGTTCAAGCGCTTGACTGGCAAGCCGGAGCTTCACCGTCGGAGCTCGGACCTACCCTCGCCCGACTCTTGAACGCCGAGGAACAGCTTGCCTTCGCGGCCCGTACCTACGAGTTAAAGAGGCAGCTCAAGCAGCAGGTGGAGGCCTGGGAGGAGCGCACCGGGGAGCAGATTCCAGCCGGGGACGACAGCCTCAATGATCTGCTTCATCACACCATCGGGTTGGGGCAACGCGAGTACGAAGCGGCCTTGGCCAACCCCGCCCTGGTCGCCGCGCGCGCGAAGCGTCGCGACTACCGTGAATCCTTTTCCTACATTGAGCAATACGCCTGGGCTGAGGTCCCGCTCAGTACCATTCGCGAGCTGCTCCTCAAGCACGCAGTCCCGGACCTCACCCATGATCCAGTGCGTGGTCTTGGCCTGCCGACGCCGGAGGGCGTCGTGTTCGCTTGGGATTGAGCCTGCGCTCCCCGGCCTCACTCACAGTCGCTAAAAACCTGCTTGCGCAGCACTCCTCCTACTAGGTTATGCGCCTTGGCGTTCCAGTGAATGGTGTCAGCGGCGTACTTCTCACACAGCTCACGCTGGCCGCATACGAGCAACGGATACACGTCTACCACCTGCTCCACGTCCTTAGGCTTTGCTCGTAGCCAGGCGTTCATCGCAAGCATCATGCGGTGCCGCTCGTCATTGTAGGTGTGATAGCCGCCCCACGGCGGGATGGTCAGCGCAATCACCTCGAGGCCGGCCTCCTGGGCAAGCCGGTACATCTCCGAGAGGTCGGCTTGAATCTTCGGCAACGTGCGATTGGCTGTTTCATTGGAGCCAATATCAGCGATACCGCCGAGGACGATCAGGTGCGTATAACTCCGCGGCTCGCTTTGGCCCTCTCCGAGCACATCCCGAGCGAAGCGCTTGCGCATTTGGCTCACCATATTGCCGCCTTTGCCCCAAGTCTCAAAGCGACTGAGCGGGCATTGCTCCGCTAGATAGGTTAGATATTTACCACCGTGCGCTTTGGGATCACTGAGTGAATCCCCCATCGCGGCCACGCTGTAGCGACGCTTGACTGGCGGTGGAGCCCCCGTCGCCGACGCGGCCGGAGCGCTGGACGAAGCCGAGGTGGTGGCAACGGGTGTAGGGCTACCGGAAGCGGCGTGACTGGAGGCGATTGGGCCTGTCGCAGATAGCACAGTAGGCTGTGGCGCTTGGGCCGCGTCGGCCCTACCCGACGAATCACAGGCGGTCAGCAGCAGCGCCATTCCCGCCCAAGCGCACCAAAGCTTCATCGGCCCAGCGTAGCTCGCTCACCGGGCTCGCTAACCATAAGAACGGCAGGGCTGCACAACGCAACCCCGCCGACCTCGTTCATGGCTGCGGCACCTTGTGCGCCACAACCGCTGGAACCGGCTCGTGGCCGGCGAGCTTCATAGCAAAACTCGCTCGCCCTTCGCTTTGCGAGCGCAGCGCGTTGGCATAGCCCATCAGCTCAGCCAAGGGCACCCGCGCCGAGACGGTGTGCATGGTGGCTCTGCGCCCGAGAGCGCTCACCCGACCACGTCGCCGCCCGAGATCGCCAAGCACCTCGCCCAGATGGCTCTCCGGCGTCACCACTTCCACAAGCATGATCGGCTCGAGGAAGATGGCTCCGGCGGTCTTGACGGCCTCGGCGAAGGCCAAGCGAGCCGCGGTCGCGAAAGCCAGTTCATTGGAGTCTTGTTCGTGAAATGAGCCGCCCAGCAGCGTGACCCGCAGGTCCACCAGCGGATAGCCCGCGAGTGCGCCGAGAGCAGCAGCCTCTTTGGCGCCAGCTTCGATCGAAGGCACAAACTCCTTCGGTACGACGCCGCCCACCGAGGCATCAACGAACGTAAAGCCCGACGCGGTTGCACCCGGTTCGACCAGCAGCTCGACGTGCCCGTATTGTCCTGGGCCGCCCTTCTGCCGGACGAACTTGCACTCTCCGCGCGCGGCGCGTGTGATGGTTTCACGATAGGCCACCTTGGGCGGCGAGACCCGCAGCTTGACGCCACTCTGGTCGGCCAACTTGGCCAAGCTCACCTCGAGATGAAGCTCGCCTAACCCGCCCAATACCGTCTCGCCTGTCTCGCTATCCCCGGAAAGGCACAGCGAGGGATCGTCCGCGATCAGCCGCCCGAGGGCCGGGCCCAAGCGACTGCGCGAAACGTTGTCCATGGGCAGGAGCGCCACACGCACAACAGGTTCAGGGACCAAGAGGCCTTCCAACGCCGGGCCTCCGGCCTCGCTCAGTAGAGTCTCGCCAGTAGGCAGAGGCGCGCCGAGGATCGCTACGATCTCGCCGGCTACTGCTCTATCGACGTCTTCCACCTGATTACCGAGTAGCCGCACCAGGCGCCCCACACGCACCGTGCGCTGGGAGCGAGCGAGCCGCACCGTCATGCCTTTTGTCAGCACTCCGGAGTAGACCCTGACGAACACACGTTGGCCGTGATCGTCGTGCAGCCCTTTGAAGGCGTAGGCCACCAAAGCCGTGGACTCGGAGTTGACGCCCTCGGGGGAGGTTGCCTCGAGCGGAGAAGGCAAGAGCGCCACTACGGCGTCGAGCAGCGTATCAACGCCCAAGCCCACCTTGGCCGAACCGGAGAGTACCGGCACGATTCGTCGCTCGCGCTTGCGCAAGACCACATTGCGCAAAGCGCCGAGGAGCGCCTTGGGTTCGATGAACTCGTCAGCGAGATAGGCCTCCAGAAGGTCTGGCGCTACCTCGGAGACGAGCTCCAGCAAACGCTCACGATAGGGCCGCAATAGCGCGCCTTCCCCCTGCTCGAGCGGGACGGCGCGGTCCTTGGAAGCACTACCGAGAACGATCGCATGTTCGTGAACGACGTCTAAAAGTCGACCAGCGACGGGTGACGGAATGAGCAGCGGCAGAGCCGTTACATCGAACGACTGAGCGATGCTCGCGAGGGTTTGCTCTACATCGGCCCCGGCACGATCGATCTTGTTGATGAAGGCGATGCGCGGAATGCCGAAGCGGTCGGCTTGCGCCCACACCGACTCGGTCTGCGCCTCGACGCCTGCCACAGCGTCGAGCACCACCACTGCGCCGTCGAGCACGCGCAGGCTACGTTCGACCTCGATCTGGAAGTCGACGTGCCCAGGCGTATCCACCAACGTAAGGAGGTGATTGCGATGGACGGTATTGACGGCGGCCGCGCCGATGGTGATTCCGCGATCGCGTTCGCGCGGATCATAATCGGTTACGGTGGTGCCACCGTCCACCGAGCCGAGCGTATGAATGCGGCCGGTAGCGTGCAGGATGCGTTCGGTTAAGGTGGTTTTGCCGGCGTCGACATGGGCGATGACGCCGAAGTTTCGGATACGTCGTATACGTTCACGTGGGATCATGACCGTCTCATTTCAGTGGCTGCTTTTTGCAGCCTTCGGGAGGTGGATCGCGCAAGGCAGAGATCCGCGCCGGCGACTGTCAGTGGGCTGAAAACGGGGACCCGTTCCAATCCAGTCCGCTGCTAGCCCTTCAAGGCCGGAGCGGCTTACAGCGATGCGGCGACGCGCCCGAACTCCGAATGATCGAGACGGCTCCGCACGCACGGCACGGCGCGCAGCGAGCGCCGAAGTGAGCTATGCGAGGGAGTAACCATAATGACCTGAGGGCCAGCGACGCGCGGGCCGCCCAACCCTGACCAGCCGGACTTGATTTATTGGGACGCGGAAGAACCAAGCCGGCGCGCGACCAACGTCAGATTGCGCGCGCTGATCTCCTGCGGGAAAGCGGTGCCAACGTGTACTTCGAAGCCCGCCTGCTCGAGATAGAGCGCCCGATCCACCAGCACAAACGTCTCGAGCGCTCGTCCCAGTGCCAGCCGCGGCAGCGCGCAGCGCCGCATGCGGCTGTGCAGCGCCGTCGCTGCCGATAGCGCCTGCTGCACGCGGTTCGCCGAGGGCTGGACGAGCGAGCGCGCCCGAAAGGCGGCCTCCACCATATGCGAGAATTCGCCGAGCGGCGCTCTCCGTGGAATACCGTCTAGCTCAGCGCCAAAGCGCAACGATCCGAGTTCTTGTACCAGCAGAGCGTGCAGCGCCATTCGGTGCTCACGCGCCCGAACATTCTCGGCCCGCGAGGCCTCATTGCCCTGCTGGCGCGGAGTGAGGTTGCTGAGCGCCAAGAGCGAGCTCGAGAAGGAAAGCTCGGCGGCGAGCGCGCGCTCTCGATTGAGAGATAGCCGCATTTCGGCCCGCTGCTTCTGCAGACAACAGCCCACCAAAAGCAGGCTCTTGGCTCGCTCGGCCACCGCCGTCACCACTGTATCTCCGAGCTCCCCGCAGGCATGCAGCCCTAATGCACAATCTCCACGATTGAGCATTAGACCCTCTCGGAGCACGTCCACCGCCTGAAAGGAGAGCCTGCCGCGGTTCTCGAGATCGTTGGCCCGCGCCGAGATCGCCACGTCACGCTCGAGCCCGAGCAACGGGGCGTCAAGCTGCTCGGCCACCTCGCGCGCCAAGTGCCCGTGCCCCGAGCCGACCTCCACCACCCGCAAGGCACCTTGCAAAAGCGGCGGAGTGAGCTTCGCCAAGGCCTCCACTTGCGCGCGTTTGCGCGGAGTCTCCAGCCGCCGTAGCGCCCGCGTCGGCTCGCTGACGCCCGACAACGCCGGCAGTGCGCACGCCTCGCCGACTGCCGCGTAGAGTTGTTGCAGCTCGAGGGGCAACTGCGCTGGAGGCTGCGCCTGGGCTCCCCCCAGCTCGAGTGCGATCACGGCCTCTTCCGAAAGGGCGAGCAGCGGCTGGGCAAAGCCGCGAGCGAGCAAAGCCGGCGGAACCGCTTCATCCACCATGCGCTGTTCGAGCACGTCGCGGTACTCGACGAGCACCGCCGCCAACGCGTCCCAACGCGCAGCTAGCACAGGCTCGGACGCGTGGTTCATACTCGGGCACTATCGCAGAGGAGCCTGCGGTGCGTAAGAATTCGCTCACGCACGGCTGAGCTGGTCAGGTTCGGCCTTCACCCAGCGTCGGGTTGTCTACTTCCTGGACGTTGAGGCTCGGGCCACCATGAATAATCGCATATCCGTGGCCACGACGTTGGCTGCATTATTATTTAGCAGACCAGCACAAGCGCAACAAAGCTCGCCGGAGCCCGCAACCTTGTTGACCTTTCCACTGGCCGCCGCCGACTCGAATGAGCAGACAACGACGGCAACTCGGCTCAGTTTGCTTGCGCTGCCGGATGGCTCGCTCGCAGCTTCGCTCGATCTCGAGCTGCTCCCCGGAGTTGTGGCCTTGGCACTCCGGCAACAAGCCCTGCCGCAGCTTGGCAGCTTCTCGGCCGAGCTACTTATCTACCCGGGCGCAGCGGCGCTCACCTTCACCGCGACGGGCGGGGATGATTTGGCCGCACGAGCGGCGCTGACGCTGGAGCTGCCGTAAGCACGTCGAAGACGACGTGGGCCACACGATCGAGCTAGCCTTGCGGAATGCTCAGCTTGCGTGGCCTCGTCCAGCTCGGTGCTTTCTCTTTGATCGTCGCTTGCGGCGACAGCGGCTCGGGAGGGAGCGACGCAAGCGGCGGCGGTGCCTCAGGCGCTGGCGCCCCGGGAAGCGGAGGCAGTGGCGGCTCGAGCTCCAACGCGCCGGGCGGTATGGGCCAAGGGGCAAGTGGCGGCGGCGGAGCTTCGGCGAGCGGTGGTAGCCCGCCAGCTGGCCCGACCTGCGCGGCCAACCGCTTCGCCATTTGTGAGGACTTCGAACAGGCGAGCGACGGCGGGTTCCCTGACGGCTGGGGTCCGCGCGGGGACGAGTGGGGCGAGGGCGTGTTGGGCGTGGCCAGTGATGATGCGCGCTTTGGCAACAAGAGCCTCAAAGCCGACGGCGCCAACAATGGTCAACACTTTATGGACTGGAAGTCGGACTTGGGCGCGCTAGCTTCTCACCATTACGGCCGGGTCTATATGAAGGTAGCCGTGCCTGCGCCTTGGCCGGCCAATGGCGTATTGCACGCCGACTTCATTGAAGGGCTCGGCCCCGGGCCGGGCGGTAGCACCCATAACGTGCGCTGGGGCGTGGTCGAGAACACCGAGCAGAAGTACCAGTGGATCTACAACGTACAGCCGTCCAACGGCGCGCCCGAGTTCGCCGAAGGGACCAATTACGACTACGACTGGCCCGGCGAATGGCAGTGCATCGAGTGGTACTACGATGAGCCTACGCAAGACGGCACCCTTTGGATCGACGGCGTCGAGCTGCCGATTCAGCCGGGCGCCAATCACCCAGCCGAGCTGCCGGTATTCAGCAGCTTGGGGTGGGCTTAGCCAACTACCAAGACGCCGGCCAAGGCTTCACGGTCTGGTTCGACGAGCTCGCCTATGATGCAGAGCGCATCGGCTGCGAGTGAAGCGCTCGGCCGATGCGAGCCGCTACTGAGGTATTTCAAACTGCGTCGCCCGAGCGCCGCCCACCGGCGCCGAGAGCACCAAAGCTCCGTGCGTAAATGCAGGACCTGACCCCGGCTCGGTCCAGGCCCTGCGCGGAGCTATCGGCCGGCTTGCAGACGGTGCAGCGCGGCGAGCAGCGTGTCGATGTCTTCGTGCGTGTTGTACGGAGCGAGCGAGGCACGCACCGTCGCCTCAACGCCGAAGCGACGCAGAATGGGCTGGGCGCAATGATGACCGGAGCGCACGGCAATACCCTCTCGGTCGAGCAGGCCACCGACCTCTTCGGTCTTTTGGCCGGCGAGCACGAACGACATGACGGCAGCCTTCTCCTTGGCCGTGCCGATCAACGTGAGGCCCGGCACGTCGAGCAGACGCGGGGTCGCGTATTCGAGCAAGGCGTGTTCGTGAGCGGAGACACGCTCGATCCCGAGCTCGGTCAACCAGTCGAGCGCAGCGCCTAGCCCCACCGCGTCCGCGATGTTGCCGGTGCCTGCTTCAAACCGTGCTGGCGGAGCGTGGAACAAAGTGCGCTCGAAGGTGACGTCTTGGATCATGTTGCCACCGCCTTGCCAAGGCGGCGTGCTCTCGAGCACCTCCTGCTTGCCGAAGACCGCGCCGATGCCGGTGGGTGCAAACACCTTGTGGCCCGAGAAGACGTAGAAATCACAGTCTAGCGACTGCACGTCCACGCGCATGTGCGAGACCCCCTGCGCGCCGTCCAAGAGCACGCGTGCTCCGTGACGATGAGCCATGGAGATCATCTCGCGCGCGGGGGTGATGGTGCCGAGCGCGTTGGATACCTGGGTAAACGCGACCAGCTTAGTGCGCCCGTTGAGCAGCTTTTCGTACTCCTCGAGCAGGACCTGGCCGCGGTCATCCACCGGCGCGACTTTGAGTTTGGCGCCAGTTTCACTCGCAAGCATCTGCCAGGGAACGATGTTGGCGTGATGCTCGAGCCAGGTAATCAGGATCTCATCCCCGGGGCCGAGGTTGCGTTTGCCCCAGCTCTTGGCCACCAAGTTGATGCCCTCGGTGGCGCCGCGCACGAAGATGATGTCCTTCGTCGATGGGGCGTTGATGAAGCGGCGCACGCTCTCGCGGGCCTTCTCGTAAGCGTCGGTCGAGCGGGCAGCCAGCGTGTGAGCCGCCCGATGCACGTTCGAGTTTTCGTTCTCGTAGAAGTGGGTGATGCGGTCGATCACGCGGCGCGGCTTCTGGGTGGTAGCACCGTTGTCGAGCCAAACCAGCGGCCTGCCGTTGACCTGCTGCGACAAGATCGGAAACTGCCGCTTGAGCGAATGAGCGTCGATCGGCGTACTGGGGAGCGAGCGAACCGACCGATCCTCGGTGGGGCGGATCTCGAAGGCCGGCTCCGAGAGCGGCGGTGGAGCGGGCTGGTGAGGCGTTGGAGCGGAGGCGGCGGGCGGCTCGAACAGCGGAAAGCTCAGGCTGGAGAGCTCCAACCCGGGAACCACCGAGGCCTGCTCGAAATACGCAAAATCGAGCGGGGTATCAAAGGGTGAACGGACCTCCGCGGCAGGGGCAGGTGCCGACGGCGCGGCGGGTGCGGTAGGTGCGGTAGGTGCGGTAGGTGCGGCGGGCGCCGACGGCGCAGCGGTAGGTGCGGTGGGAGCCGGCGCAACGGCGGGTGCCGCCGCAGAGGGCGCCACGGGTGCTGTGGCCGCAGGCGATGCGGGAGCAGTGGCCGGCGATGCAGGCGCTGCGGACGCACTGGGGGCTGCGCCTGCACCGGGCGCTGCGGCTGCACTGGGCGTTACCAGTGCAGGGGCGGCCGGAGCGAACGCGACTTCCTCATCGCCGGGAACTGAAGCGCCCGAAGGGGCGTGTGGCGCAGCGTAGAGCTCATTGGCCAGCTGCCCGATCAGGTTGGACAGCGAGACCGGATCAAACTCGGGCAACGTTGGAGCCGTGGGCGAACGCAGCACGGCGCTCGAAAGCCCTGGCGTGCTGGAAGCAAACGCAGGCGAGCGCGGCACGTCCGAAAGGACCGGGGCTTGAGCAGACGCCAGTCTGAGCTCTCCAGGTTCAGAGAACTCAGACGGTCCGCCCAAGGAGAGCGACTCAGGGGTAGTCATGGTAGTGATCGATCACCACGTCCTCGAGTACCCCGAGAGCGTCATGGGTGAGGATGGCGACAGAGCAATAGAGCGAAAGCAGGTATTGCGCGGCGCCGCGCTGGTTGATGCCCATCATGCGCACGGTCAGACTAGGGCTTACTTCCCCGGGCAACCCGGGCTGGAACAAGCCAATGACGCCGCGCTTCCGCTCGCCAGTGCGCAGCAAGAGGATGCTCGACTTGTTGTCCTTCACCGGCACCTTGTCGCTGGGGATCAGCGGAAGGCCGCGCCAGGTGAGGAACGGCGAGCCAAACAGCGTGGCCGTCGGCGGCGGGACACCGCGACGGGTGCATTCACGTCCGAAGGCTGCGATGGCCTTGGGGTGGGCGAGGAAGAAGGCGGGCTCCTTCCACACGGTGGAAATCAGCTCGTCCATGTCGTCGGGGGTGGGCGGCCCTTTGCGCGTTTTGATGCGCATGTCCGGGTCCACGTTGTTTAGAAGACCGTAGTTCTTGTTGCGTAGGACCTCGGCCTCTTGGCGCTCCTTGAGCTTGTCCACGGCGACGGTCAGCTGCTCTTTGACCTGATCCATCGGGCTGCGGAAAAGGTCGGAGATGCGTGTATCCACCTCGATCGTCGTGGTCACCGAGGTGAGCACGTACTCGCGCGGGTTGGGCTCGTAGTCGCTGAAGCCGGTGGGTAGCTCCTCCCCCTGCTCCGGGCTGCACTTCAGATCGAACTTGTCGTCGAGTGCTTGATTGACCCGAAACACGCCCGCCTCGACGGGGGTCCACGGGATCATCTGGACGAGCCAGCGGGGAGTTGCTCCACGCCATTGCGGCGGGGTCTTGGTGGTGTTGGAGAGTTGCCTCGCGGCTCTCTCCCCGAGCGTGCGCGCATTGTTGGTCATGGCGCGGGAGAAGCTATCGGGGCTCCTCCCGCAAGGCAAGACCGAGCAAGCGCATCAACGCTGGAGGGCGCCCCGACGACGCCGACGACGCGCCAACACACCAGCCACCCCTGCGAGCGCCCACAGGCCTGAACCGAAGCTCGGCTGCGTAGCGACATTGCAGGTGCAACCACCACCGCCGGTGGCCAACCCCCACACACCCTTCTCAGAGCCACCGCCGCCGGTGTTTTCTCCACCGACGCCGTTGCTCCCACCGCCGCCGCTTGCGTTGCCGCCGCCGGCACCGCCGCCACCTCCCGCACCGCCAGTACCCATCGACGTGGCGACGCATTCATCGTCAACGCAGTTCTGACCGTCTGGGCAGAGGACGCCTTCACACGGGCAAGCTCCGCAGCTGCCATCCACGCCGTTGCAACAGCCACCTTGGGGACAGGAGTCCTCGGTGCACAGACTCGGCTGACAAGCAGGTGGATCCACCGTCTCGTTGCAGACCTCATTCGCTCCACATTCGGGATCGCACGTCGCGGTGCATTCACCGTCGTGACACTCGGTTCCAGACGGGCAGCTAACGTCGGCGCAGCTCTCGAAGCACTCTGCGTTCATACCGTCTTCGCTCGGCTTGCAGACCTGGCCCGAACGACAGCTCGCTTCGGTGCAGGGGTTGACGACACAGCTTCCACCGTCCACACAGAACTCACCGCAACCGCAGCCGAAGTTGAAGCAGTTGTCCACCACGCAGGTGCCGGCGTCCGGACCAACGTTGGTGCAAACGAGCGGAGCGTCACAGGTCACGCCAGTGCAAGGCGCTTGGCAGCCTGATTGTCCTTTGCAGACACACACGGGCAGGTCGAAGCAGTTCTCCCCGACTGTTCCACTGGGAGCGCAAACAACGTCTCCATCGGCGTTGGTAACCGTCTTGCTCTCGCAGTCACCACAATTGTCGGCGACGCAGTAGGCACCGAGCGGCGCGCCGGTGTTGCTCGAGTTCACCTCAACGCAGGCTTGGCCCGTGGGACACGGGAACTCGCCATTGCCGCACGGCGCAGCACACTGGCACGAGTCCCCGGAGACGATGCAATCCTTGCCGCGACCACAGAGCGGAGGGTTGTTGCCCGGGTTCTCGTTGTCGACTGAGCCGTTGCAATCATTGTCGGAGCAATCGCACTCTTCCGGCGTCGGGCCTTGTGAACCAAGGCACAAGAAGAGCCCGTTCACGCAGCCCCAATTGCCGTCATCACACGCGCCCTCGGTCACGCCGCAGGCCTCACCGATGTTGGCCACCGGCGGCTCGAGTGGGTTCGCCGAACCATCGAGACCATCAGGTGCAGCCCCCGACTCGTCCACCGTTCCATCGCAATCGTTGTCGATCCCGTCGCAAACCTCGGGCGTCGGACCGACGCCACCGACGCAGATCAGACCGCCCATCGCGTCGCACTGGAAGTTACCCGGCTGACACGGCGCCGCCGAACGATCTCCGGGGTAGAGGGCGGTGTCATAGACCGGCGTGCACGTCCCACCGATCGGGATGCCGTTGTCGATCGACCCGTCGCAGTTGTTGTCGATGCCGTCGCAGACTTCGGGAGTCGGAGGCGTGTCTCCAACACAATCGAGGGTGCCGGAGGTGCACTGGATCGTGCCTTGGACGCAGGGCAAAACCGCAAGACCGCAAGGAGCTCCCTCGCTCGGGAAGTTGCCGTCATCGGGCGTGCCGTCACAATCGTTGTCGACGCCGTCACAGACCTCGGTCGCCGGCGGGGTGCCGCCCTGACAGACCCAGCCCTGCACGCCAGCGCACTGCAACGTTCCGGAGTTGCAGGGAGCCGTGAGCGTTCCCACGTCGGTGCAGCTCGCCCCGGGCGGCGGACACCAGCTCAGGTTGTCATGGTTGCAGCAGTTGCCCGCCAGCGGCCAGCAGCCGTTGTTGCCTGGTGCCGGAGCATCCGCGAGCGGAGCTTCATCAGCCTGACCGTCGCAGTCGTTGTCGATACCGTCGCATTGCTCGGGCTGGGCACCGACGCCGCCGGAGCAAACGAGCGCGCCGTTGACACAGGCTGTAAGCCCGGGCGTGCAAGGCGCTGAGTTGACGCCGCAGGTCTGACCAACTTGCGGCACCTGCTCATCAACCTGACCGTCACAATCGTTGTCGATACCGTCGCAGATTTCTGCGCTCGGCCCGATGAAGCCGGAGCAGGTGCCTCCGCAGGGTAGCGAGCCTTGTTGGCACTGACTCGTGCCGCCATAGACGAGGCCACCGGGCGTTCCCGGGGGCACACAAGCCGTTGGCACTACGCCGTCATCAGGAATGCCGTCGCAGTCGTTGTCGATGCCGTCGCAGGTTTCAGTTTGGGGCGAGTTGCTGCAGGAACCAAAGCCGCCGCCAACGCCGCACCCACCGATCGGGACGGCCTGCGGCGCGTTGCAGCTGATGGTGCCCGCGCAGTTCGGCGGGGAGGTGAGGCCGCAGGCTACAGCGCCGATGCCATCGTCAGCGGTGCCGTCACAGTCATTGTCACAGCCGTCACAGACCTCGGGCGTCGGCACACAAGCGCCGCACACTCCACCCTCATCAACGCCGCCGTCGCAGTCGTCATCTTGGCTGTTGCAGATCTCAGCCGAGGGGCATTGCAAAGGATTACCGCACTTGTTTGCGCCTTCATCCACCCCCGACTGACAGTTGTTGTCGAGGTTGTCGCACTGGTCCCCGGGATTGAAACACAACCAGTTGGCCGACTCGGTTTGCTGGGCCACCGTGGTGCACGGCAGCAAAGCCAAATTCCCATCAGGGTTGGCGTTGGTGATCGACGCGGCGTAGTTGTTGAGACAGGCGGTGCGCTGAGCTGGGTTTGCCCAGGAGCAGCAGGTCTGGCTCACGTTGCAATAGTGGACGTAGCCCTCGTCCACGCAGCCGTTGCAGTTGTTGTCGATGTTGTCGCAAGACTCGGGCGAAACGCTGTCCGAGATGATGGTAGAGAGCGCTTGGGAGAGCTGCGTCTCGTTGGTTGCGAAGTAGGACGATGTGGTGCCGCCTGCTGCGGCGATCGCATCGGTGTTGACCTGGTTGCCGCCCGCAAAATTGATGACATGCACGCGAACCTTGAAGATCTTGCCGCCGACGGTGACTCCGTTTTGATAGAGCTCGGTAGCTGCCGCCACCGCGTCGGCTTGGGCGTCACAGGTCTCATCACCGTCGGTCAGCAGAATCACATTCACCGAGCGACAGCCGGTTGAACCGTTGACGCCCGTGCCCGCAAGATCTTGCGAAGCGAGGGGCGTGCTGAAGGTGGACGAGCCGTCGGGAGCCGTCCAGCTTGCTTGGAAGTAGCGCCTCATGTCGCGCAATGTGCCGTTGAGTGGAGTCGCGCCAACGGCAAAAGCCTCAGAATCGTCGCAGGCGTTGTCCACCCAGCTGAGCAGGCTGTTGGTGTTGTTCGGGTCGGGCGGATTGCTCCAAAAGTGGTCTTGAAGCATCGGCACGCGAATCAGCGCGCCGGCACGGGTCGAAGCGTTTCCCGGGCGCGGTCCACAGCCATTGCAACCGCCGGTTGTGTTGATCTCCTGCTGGAAGCAGAAATAATCGCAGTTGGTGAAGCAGCCGCCAGCATCACAACCGCAGGTGCCACCGTCGCAATTGTCTTGAACCACGGCGAAGGTGGACAAGCCCATGTTGACCTGGCCGCTGTAGGCCAAGATCGTATTGCGAACCGCACAACGCGCGTGAGCCGCGCGATTGGTACCGAAGCCGCAACTGGTTGCCGCTCCCGCGACCTCTGACACCATCGAGCCCGAGGTGTCCATCACCAGCATGAAGTAGGGCTTGGAGGCGGCCGGCCAGTCAGCGGGGTTTTGACTCAGGCAGTTCTGGGCTTCGGCTTCGACCGCGCCAAGCGTTGCACCGGCCAAGGCGACACCGAAGAAGAACGCGCGGATCTTCCCGAACTGGTCAATTCCCTGCTTCGACATCTTCACTCCAAGTGATGAGCCACAACGGCACGGTCACCCCCAAAGGCGAGTGAAAGCGCGCGCAGCTTTGACAAGGGGACCACGACTCGTCCGCCGTTGCAATTTGTTCCCGCGCCCCTGTCCGATGCGCGAGTTGCGCCAGCACACCGCTCGGCATCAAGGCCGCCCTGCACAGGTAAGCAGACGCCAGGCCTGATTCCAGGCTACTTTGCGCGCGATGTTTCGGCAGGGCTACCAGATCTACCTAGCGACCCGGAAGAAGAACGATCAGATCTTCAACCACTACTTCATGCGTGTTCTCGCGGGCTACACCGTCTCGATCCTAGCGAAGACGCCGATCACGCCGAACCAAGTCACGATCATCAACCTGATCTTGTTCGTGATCGCCGCGTTCATGTTCGTGCTGATGCCCGACTGGAAGGGCGGCGTGCTCGCGGTGCTGGTGCTCGAGATCTCCTACCTGCTCGACTGCGCCGATGGGATGTTGGCGCGCCACAAGAAGCTCGCCTCGAAGACCGGCCATCACTTCGACTTCTTCACCGACGAGGTGAAAGCAGCAGCGTTGGTGGTGGGGATCGGGCTCCGGCTCGAGATCACGGGTGGGTTTGGTCCGGTATTGCGCAACGGGGGCGTTCCCGACTACGCCACCTGGCCCTCGCAGTGGTTCGTCTATGCCACGATCTTTGCGCTGTTCGTGATCACCGGCGGCATCTCGATGACCAAGCTGCTGCGTCATCCCGATATGAGCGGGAAAGACCAAAGCGTCGAGGCCTACTACGAGACCGTGGATACGAGTAAGCCGCGCTCGCTCGTGGCGCGCATCGCTGGGCAGGTTTTCACCTTCTTACGGTTTCTCAATCACTACCCGAGCCACATCTTCCTGTTCGCCCTGTTGGATCGCTTCGACGTGTTCTTCTTCCTCTATGTGGGCATCAACTTTTTGTACCTCGCCCAAGGGTGGCTCGGTCTTTTGATTCGGTTCGGTCGCTTCCCCAAGAACGCCTGAGCTTTCGAATCGGGCTCGAGAAAGTTGGCCCATTCGGCGGCGATGCGGGACTTAGCCCGCCGCCCGCTGCGGCGACGGAACCATGCGCCTCTCCGCGTTGACCTTCAGTTTCTTGGCGTCTCTGCTCAGCTGCAGTTCGAAGGACGCGGCCGACGGCGCGCCGTCAGCATCTGCTGCGACCTCTGCTAGCGGCACCACCGAGAGCGCGCCGCTCACGGCTGCTGCCAGCATCGCAGCGGAAGTACCGCCGGCCGCAGCAGGCTCGGCGCCTGTGGCGCTCGACGGCGCGGTGAAGGCGCCCTCGGCGCCCGACGCAAGCGAGCCACGCTTGGCCGTCACCGGCATGATCGTGCCGGTCTATTCGCGCCCCGACAACGGCTCGAACAAGATCGGCTTTCTACGCGCAGGCTCGGTGATCGTCGCCGACCAAAAGAACGTCAGCGGAGCCGGCTGCAGCGGTGGTTTCCGCGGCATCAAGCCCGCCGGCTTCGTGTGCCTTGCCGACGGCCTCAGCGAAGATCTTCAGCACCCCATCGCGGTTGCGATCGGTCGTTCTCCAGACGTCACGCAGAAGCTCCCCTACATGTACGGGACGGTGACGCGCGGTGGACCCGTTTACGATCGCATCCCGTCGCAAGCCGACCTCGACCGCTTCGAGCCCAACCTCGATAAGCACATGCAGAAGTGGAAGAAGGACGAGGTCAGCGGCGCTGGCTATGGGCATGAGCTTTGGTTCAAATGGTCGACGCCGCCAACGACCGGCGCTTGGGACGCCTGGGAGGAGAAACGTTCCGACTCCTTGCCACCGTGGTTGGCCGACCATGCTGAGTTGCCGCGTCCGCTTGGGCTCGGCCCGCACAAACAAGAGGTAAAGATCGGCCAAGTCGACCGCAAACAAGGCATGAGCTTCGTGTCGAGCTACTTGACCGAAGGCCGGCGCTACAACGTCACGCCCGACCTGCGGGTGATGCCAGCCGATCGCTTTCGACCTATTCGCGGCTCGGATTTCCACGGCGTTCGCATCGGAGTGGACGTCGAGTTTCCGTTCGCGTTGGTGCGCAAGAAGGGCGCAAAAAAGTGGACCTGGAGCGCCAGCAAGAAGGCCATGGTCGAGGCCGAAGACCTCCCTTACCGCGCGTTCGTCGGGCTGACCGGCAAGCAGAAGCTGGTGAAGAACGTGCTCCACTACGAGACGAAAGACGGTTTGTGGGTGGATGATCGGCACGCCAGCCGACTCGACCCAGCCAAGCGCATGCCGAAGTGGGGCAAGAACGGCGAGAAGTGGCTCGACATCAACATAACCAAGCAGACCTTGGTCGCGTTCGAAGGTGAAACAGCCGTATTTGCAACGCTGGTTTCAACCGGAGAAGACGGCCTGTTCGAGGGCGATAAGGCCACGAAGAAGGGCATCTACCGCATCCACACCAAGCACCTCACCAACACCATGGACTCCGATGCGGTGGGTGAAGAGTTCGAGCTGCGCGATGTGCCCTACGTGCAGTACTTCGAAGAAGGGTACGCCCTGCACGCAGCCTATTGGCACGACTCGTTCGGTACGCCGAAAAGCCACGGCTGCATCAACCTCGCGCCCGAGGATGCACGCCGACTCTTCTTCTGGACCGAGCCTCAAGTGCCTTCAGGCTGGCACTCGGCCTTGAGGCCACTCACCGGCACGATCCTTTTCATTCACCCGTGAACGTCGCCTAACGCGGCCACAAATTTGTCCACCTTTGCCTACACCTGAGACAAGGCTAGGTGATGCGTAAAGTCGTGGGACTTCTTGCCATAGGACTGACGACGGCCCTTGCCGCTCCGGTTGCTCTCGCCAAACGCGAGGGGCGGGACAAGGACGACATCAAGCTCGAGAACATCAAGGTTCGCGAAGGCCGGGCCAAGGCCAGCCGCGAGGGCTCGAGCGAGGTCGGCCTGACCGTGGACCCGGCGCTGCAAGCCGAGGTCGATCGCATTCTGGACGCAAGCAAAGCGCCGAGTGGAGCGGTGGTCGTGAGCGACGTAAAGACTGGGCGCATTTTGGCCTGGGCCTCGCGCGGCAAGGAGGGTGACATGGTCCGCAAGGCCAAGTACCCGGGGGCCAGCCTGTTCAAGATCGTGACCACCACGGCGCTGCTCGAGTCGGGCAAGGTGCGGCTGGGAGATTCGGTCTGCTTTCAAGGCGGAGAGAGCCGGCTCACCGAAGCCGACGTCAAACCTGGCTGTCACAGCGGAGACAACAAGACCGCGTTCGAATTCGCGTTGGGCCGGAGTCTCAACCCGGTGTTCGGTCGCTTGGCGCTCAAGCACCTCAACCCAACCACGCTGGGAGAGACGGCACGCAACTTCGGCATTGGCGCCGAGCCGCCGCTCGATCTGCCAGCCGACAAGACCTCGATCAAGCTCCCCTCTGACGACCTGGGTTTCGCTCGCGCAGCCGCCGGCTTCGGCGACGCCAAGATGTCGCCACTGCAAGCCCTGTTCATGATGCAGACCATCGCCAACGGCGGTGAGAAGGTGCGGCTGCACGTCACCGGGAACGCCGCCGAGGTGCCGCGCGTGAGTCTCGGTCAAGCCTTCAAAAAAGAGACCGCGGACAAGCTCGTAAAGATGCTCGAAGCAACCACCCGCTCGGGCACGAGCGCCAAAGCCTTCGCGCCGATGGAGGGTAAGCCGCGCCTCAGCGTCGCCGGAAAGACCGGCACGCTGATGTTCGAGAAGCCCAAGCGGCTAGTCTCCTGGTTCGCCGGCTTCGCGCCGTCACGCAAGCCCGAGATCGCCGTTGCGGTGATGTTGGCCAACGACGAGAAGTGGTGGCGCAAGGGCAACGAAGTCGCGCGCGACGTGTTCGACGCGTACTTCGAACTGAAGGCCAACCAGCCCTGACGGTCATCGGCCGACGCCAATACGGCGCGATCGACCGTTACTTCCCGCTGTAGCCCGGCCCGATGTAGACGCCGGAGGATCCGCTGCTGCCGCTTCCGCCGTCGTCGTCACACGTAGCAACGCTCAGTAGGAAGAGGACCGCCACGATGATGACCAGCCAGAACACCCAAGAGCTGGTGATCGACGAGGATTTGAACGCCACCGCCGATTGCTCGGGCGGCGCAGCGATGCGGAAGGCGAGGCCGATCTCACGGGCGGTCAGCGGGTAGCAGAAGGAGGTGTTCATCTCGTTGTGGTCTTGCTCCACGCTGATGAGTCCCCCAGGCCCCTGAAACTCAGTGGCTTGGGTGGTTTCCCCAACGGCGACCTTCCAGTAAAACTCGCCCACCACATACTCGACCGCCGCCGCAACGCTTTGCTTCAAAGCGTAGGAGTTGCCCTGGTAGAACATGACCCCCGAGCCAGCCTGCGCTTCTCCAGGAGGAATGGGCACCACCAACTGCCACTTGAGGTCCTCCTCCATCAACCAGATGTAGCCCTTGTTTGGGCCGGCATAGAGCAAGTACTCCCGCCAGCTGTAGTGCTCACCCTCCACCCAGGTGCCGCGCACGACAAAGCCGATCGCGATCACGCGATTGCCTCGCAGATCGCCCTCGGCCCCCAAGGGGATGAAGGGCTGTTGCGGCGGGGGCGGAGCCTGCCCAACCGCCGAGAGTACGCCAGTCTTCGCGACGTCGCTCACCGAGCCGCAATAACGGCAAACGATGCGCTCGGTTGTGCCCGGCGTGACCAAGGGCAAGCTGCCACCACACGTCGGACAGGTGCAGGCGGTGACCTGCGCTTGCGGCTTATCCAGCGGCTGCCCTGAATCAAGCTTGAAGCTCGCCGGGTCGAAACGCTGGCCGACGAACACACGCGGCGCAACCGCTTGCCCATCACCAAAGTCGATGGTCCCGAACACGCCGCCCGGCCCGCCAAAGTCTGCGTAGCGGGTGGAGGCGCCAGGCACCGCGACGTTGGGAAGCTCCCCTTCCCCGCTCTCTACCCGCTTCTTGCCGACCTCGGAGATGACCACCGAGCCGACGCCCGGCGCCTGCCAGGGAACGCCCGGGCGAAGTTGCCCAATCGCCGGCAACGGCGGCGTGGGGGAGAGCTCACGGAAATAGTGCCAAGCGCCTTGAGCGTAGGCGACCCAATAAAGCTCGCCGCTGTCCACCAAGGTAACGGCGAACTCTTGCCAGGGCGCAGACGGCGCCGCCACGCGGTCCATCTGCAATCGGCCAGAGACCTCGAAACGCTTGCCGTTCCAATAGCCAGTTACGCCCAAGCTCAAGGGCGAAGGGATCTCAGCGAGGTCTGCAACGCGCCCAACGCTGGCGAGCCCGCGATCAGTCCGCGCGACCAGGAACTTGCAGTAGCGGCAGACCTGCGCACGGGCTCCTGCAAACTTGAACGTCATGGGCCCGCCGCAATTCGGGCATGCGGCCTGACGGTCGAAGGGAGTCCCCTGGGTCACGCGGCGGAGTCTAGTACCGAACCCGGCCGAACGCACCGAATTCTCATGCCGGCGACGTGGCCCGGTCGCGCCCAGTCGGCATCTTCAGCGAGACCACTCTCCCCACTCGGAGGTGTAGAGCGGGACCAGCTTCTGATCGTTGAGGCGATTGATCTCCCCGTCTACCCGGGTTTGGTCTTTGGGGAACTCAAACAGCTGACGGAGCACGACATCGTCGAGGAAACGAAGCTCCGACGCCTCGAGCTTCAACTTGCGTGGTGGCTCGAGCGAGCCGCCGTCGAGACCTGGCGTTCCAATCAAAATGAAGCCCCAATCGCCGAAGCTCGGCACGTACACATGGAAGGGGTTAGCCGAAAACCCAGCACTCTCCACCGTGGTGACAATCGACCAGAAGGTCTTGCGCGCAAATCCGGGCGACGTGGCCTGAATCACCGCTACCCCACGCAGACCGAGTTGACGTCGAAGGCGTTGATAAAACGCGTCGGTGTACAACTTTCCGACGCCGTAGTTGCTCGGGTCCGGGAAGTCGACGATGGCGACGTCGTAGGCGGGCTCGCTGGTTTCCTCCAACCAGCGGAAGGCATCCTCGTTGTGCACCCGCACGCGCGCATCCGCAAGCGAGCCGCCGTTCAAGCGCTTACCCAGCGGGTGCTGACCGAAGAACTCGGTTACCGCCGCATCCAGGTCGACGAGATCGATGCGCTCGATCGATGGGTACTTCAAGAGTTCGCGCACCGCTAAGCCGTCCCCACCGCCAAGCACCAACACACGACGTGGCGTGCCCGAGTAGCGCGCCATGACCGGATGCACGAGCGCTTCGTGGTAGCGGTATTCGTCGTCAGAACTGAACTGGAGGTTGCCATTCAAAAACAGCTTCGTGCTTTTGGCGCTCTCGGTGATGACGACCCGCTGGTACGGCGACTGATTCACGTAAACGATGGGCGCTCCGAAGTAGAGTGACTCGGCCGAACGCACCAACGTATTCACGCTAAGCGAAACCACCGCCAAGATGACCAAGACGAAGGCACCGCTGGCGCGCAAACGAAAGAGCACTGGCCGCGGCAACGGGAACAAGAAGGTGGCAACCACCGCCACCACCGCATTCAAAGCGCCGAAAGAGATGCTGGTCTGATGAACGCCCAGCCGCGGCAAGAGCAGCGTAGGGAACAGAATGCTGGCCAAGAGCGCCCCGACGTAGTCGAGCGAGAGCACCCGAGCGACAAGGTCCTTCAGGTCCAAGGAGAACTTCAGTAGGCGCAGCAGCAGCGGAATTTCCAGCCCCACCAGCGTGCCGATCAAAAGCACATTCAGATACAAGGCCACGCGGAAGGCGCCGTACGCGGCATAAACGCGAAACAGGAGTGGCCCCGAAAGGCCGCCGACCAGCGCGAGCCCGAGCTCGATTTGCACGAAGCGCGAGAGCAGGTCCTCCTCGACGAACTTCGACAGGTAGGAGCCAATGCCCATCGCAAACAGGTACAGCCCGATCACGAGGCTAAACTGGGCGACGCTATCCCCGAGCACATAACTGGCCAAGGTGCCGCACACCAATTGGTAGATGAGCCCGCTGGTCGAGATCACGAACACCGAGATCAGCAAGGCGGGCGAGGCCAGATTTTTGCTGCTCCACATCGAGCTGGACCTTTAGCAGCTTCGTACCGCTCGCGAAGCCCTATCCCTGCGGCCAGGGCTCACTCTTGCCCGAGGCAACCGCCGATGAGCCAAGAACCAGCCCGGACGAGCTTTGTGCCTCGGCTCAGGGTAGCGTTCACCCATGGTCCGAGTCAGCATTGAGTACCAGGGCAATCTTCGAACGACGGCGAGCCACGAGCCCTCCGCAAGCACGCTGTCCACCGATGCTCCACGCGACAACTACGGCCTAGGGGAAGGCTTCTCACCCACCGATCTGTTGGCGACCTCGCTGGGGACCTGCATGATCACGGTGATGGGCATCGCCGCGCGCAATCAGGGTCTCGACGTGGTGGGCATGAGAGGGTCGGTCGAGAAGCACATGACCGAGGTCAGGCCGCGAAGAGTAGCCCGCCTGGTCGTGGACATCTCACTGCCCAAAGAGAAGGGCGAGCATCTCTCGGAGGCCTCGCGTGAGGGGCTGCGACACATCGCAGAGACCTGCCCTGTTCGGCTTTCGCTTTCTCCTGAAGTAGAGGTCGTAACGACCTACCGCTGGGAAGTGTAACGGCCACCCGAAAGTTGGGCCTTGGTGCGACGACGGCGGAGCAAGGCAAAGATCACGATCAGCGCGGCGCCCATCGAGGTGGTGCGCATCGAGTAGCCGGATTGCTCGCAACCGGCGTGCTCACTCGTCCGACCAGTCAAGCTCGGCGGCGCCGCCGCCAACCATTCGACGGGACCGGCAACTTCTTGACTCGATGCATAGCTCTCGGCGAGCCGTTCGTCGGCATGTTGGGCCCAGCCTTCGATCGTCAACGGCTCGAAAGCAAAGGCCACAGGCGTCCAACAGACCGAGAGGGCGAGCAGCAGCAGCCAGCGCATGGTGCAGCCTCTATCAAAGCCCGTGCCGTTCGCTGAGCACCGCATCCTACCCGGGAATGGTGGGCGTTTTCTCGCTCCGCCGGCCATTAGCCCGTAGGATGAAGCACCATGAGCAGCTACAAAGTCGGCGACTCCATCGATGGGCGTTACCGCGTCCAAGGTCTCGTCGGCCAAGGCGGACACGGTGTGGTCTACGCCGCCATCGACGAGATGCTCGGCTCAAAGGTTGCCATCAAGTGCCTGACTAGCGCGCTCGCGTCCGACATTCAGTTCAAGACTCGGATGCACCGCGAAGCCAAAGCGATGGGGGCCCTCTCCGGCACCAGCGCCACGCAGATCTTCGCTTTCAACAAGGCGCCTAACGGGGACCTGTACATTGTCATGGAGCTGCTCGCCGGGCGGGACCTCGAGCAGTACCTGCTCGAGCTTGAGAAGCACGGCGCCAAGATCGATCTGGTGCGGCTGGTCAATCTGCTCGCTCCGATCGCCGACACTCTCGATGCGGCGCACGAACTGGGCATCATCCACCGCGATATCAAGCCCGGGAACATCTTCGTCTTGGACTCAAATACGCGCGGTGGCGTGCGGCTGCTCGACTTCGGCCTGGCCAAAGATCTGAACGCTGCTGCGCTCACGCAGGAAGGAATGATCGCGGGGTCGCCCGGCTACATCGCCCCGGAGGTTTGGCGCGGCAAAGCCAAACAAGCCGATCGCCGCATCGACGTGTACTCGCTTGCTGCCGTGATCTTTCGCGCGCTCGCTGGAAAGCCGCCCTTCGACCCAAAGCAGCCGATCGACCGCTTCCTGATCGCCGTCACGCGCGGCGAACGTCCCTCGGTTTGCGCGCTGCGACCAGGGCTGCCGGCAGCACTGGACGGCTGGGTCGAGAAGGCGCTCAGCGCAGACCCGGCCGATCGCTTCGCCAGCGTCGGCAAGATGTACACCGTGCTGCGGGCGATCGCCGAGCTGCCGGTGAAGCGGGACTCCAGCGTCCTTCCCGCGGCAAAACCTTGGGACATCGATATCGACGTCGACATCGAGATCGACATCGACGTGGCCTCCTTGCGCGGCACCGATATCGGCCGCAAGTGAGCAGCGGGCCTAGGAGCGGGAGGCGCAGCTTCGGCCGCGCCGTAGGTGCGTTCGGCTTAGCGAAGCTTGCTGCCTGCGCTGGACCTCGCGCACTCCCAGGTTCATTTCGACCGCCTCCGCCCGAGGTGCTCGAGATCGAGCGGGCGATGTTCGTGCGCATCAACCAGGACCGCGCGGCCAACGGCCTTGGGCCCTTGCAATACGACGAGGGCTTGGCCGGCATCGCCCGAGGGCACGCCCTCGATATGCGCAGCTTCAGGTTCTTCGACCACCAATCGCCGAACACCGGCTCGCTCGAAGATCGCTTGGCTGCCGCGGACTTTCCAACCGCCTCCGCACGCGAAAATCTGGCCGAAGCCTTCGACGTGAACCGCGCGCAAGCTGGCCTGCTCAAAAGCCCCGGCCACTTCGCGAACCTGATGGCCACCGACATTACGCACGTCGGAGTTGGCGTGGTGCGCGGGGGCGCCGCGGACCCAAGGAACCAGTTGTTCGTTCAAGTGTTTGCTCGGCCAGTCCCGCGTGAAACCGATACCGAGGCCAAGCAGCGCGTGCTCGAGCGCATCACGCAGAGCCGCCAGCAGCTCGGACGAGCCGCGCCCAGGCTAGAGCCCACCCTCGAGAGCGCCGCCGCAGCGCTACTCGAGGACCTCGATGATGAGGTCAGTCAAGCCAGCGTTCGCGACGTTTCCGAATCGCTGCTCGAACGTTTGGGAAGCTACCCTCGGCCGCTCACCGTGATCGGTCGCCGCATGGTGGCTTCCAGCGAGTATGAACCCGAACGCATCCTACTCGATCAAGCCAGCGTCTCACTCGGATTGGCCGCCCAGGTCAAGCGCGACGAAGACGGCGGCCGATTTCTCAAGTTGCTGATCCTGGTCTCGAGCTAGCGCAATCGAACGCCCGTTACGCAGCGAAACGTTGCCCTTCGCAGGGCAGCCGTTGCGCCAGGCGAAAGGCCCTTGGGGACTAGCTGCATCGGCGTATATTCCGCAACCTCGAGCCATGTTGCGCTACAGCCCGTCACTTTCGGTCGTTGCTGCCTTCGGTCAAGTCGTCGAGAGATTCAGCGGGAAAACCGCGCTGATTCTTCCAGGGAGAAACGGCAATAGCGACGTGTCGTTGAGCTACTCCGAGCTCGACAAGCGAGCGAACGCGGTAGCAGCGGCGCTGCTCGATCGCGGGGTCAGGCCGGGCGACTTCGTGGCGACGCTGCTCGAGAAGTCGATCGAAACCATCGTTGGCTTCCTTGGCATTCTGAAGGCTGGCTGCGCCTACGTGCCGCTGGACCCGGCCTACCCCGCCGAACGGCTGGCTTTCATGCTGGCCGAGACCGAGGCGAAGGTCATTCTCACCCAGCCAAACACGACCGAAGACGTGCCTGCGAGCCTAGCTGTTCCGCTGGTGCTGCGGGAGAACTTCGGTCACGACTTCAGCGGCTCGCTTGCATTGCCAACCTCGAGCGCCGACGACCTCGCGTACGTGATCTTCACTTCGGGCTCGACCGGTAAGCCCAAGGGCGTGATGGTCCCGCATCGCGGGATCGTGCGGCTCGTGCGCGAGAATGACTACACGCCGCTGGACGAGACGCGGGTGCTGCTGCAGTTGGCCCCGGTCTCGTTCGACGCGGCCACCTTGGAGATTTGGGGTGCCCTGCTGCAAGGCGGTACCTGCGTTCTCTACCCTGTGTGCGGCGTGCCCGAAGCGGCGCTGCTCAAGACCGTGATCGAACGCAACGGAGTGACCACGTTGTGGCTCACGTCCTCCTTGTTCAACCTGATGATCGATCGCTCGCCCGAGGCCATCATCTCGGTGCAGGAGGTCCTGGCTGGGGGTGAGGCGCTCTCTGTACCTCACATTCGCAAGGCGCTGCGTCTGCTGCCGAACACGCAGCTCGTGAACGGCTACGGCCCGACCGAGAGCACGACCTTCACCTGCTGCTACCGCATCCCGAAGACGTTGGAGGAGAACCTCACGTCGATCCCGATCGGCAAGGCCATCGCGCATACGAGCATCTACATTTTGGGTGCAGACCAGCGCCTGGTCGTCGACGGAGAGGTGGGCGACCTTTTCATTGGCGGAGACGGCTTGGCCCGCGGCTACCTCAAGCGCCCCGAGCTTACGCGAGAGCGCTTCATCGACAGCCCATTTGCGGCGAGCGAGAAGCTCTACGCAACGGGCGATCGCGTGCGCAAGCTCCCAGACGGCAATCTCGAGTTCTGCGGCCGTCTCGACGACCAAGTAAAGATCAGTGGGCACCGAATCGAGCTCGGGGAGATCGAGACCGCGCTCGGCGAACTCGAGGGCGTCAAACAGGTGGTCGTGCTCGCTCGCGAAGACAACCCCGGAGACAAGCGTCTCGTTGCGTACCTCGTGGCGGAAGGCCTCACCGCAGGCAAGCTGCGCACGCTGCTGGGTGCACGCATGCCGAGCTACATGATCCCAGCAGCCTTCGTCTTTCTGAGCGCACTGCCGCTCTCTCCGATGGGCAAGGTGGACCGCAAGGCGCTGCCCAAACCCGGCACGGATCGACCCGAGCTCGAGCAGGCGTACGTGGCACCGCGCAACGCGCTGGAGAACCTGCTTTCCGATCTTTGGTGTGAGGCGCTCGAGCTCGCGGCGGTGGGAATAAACGACCGCTTCTTCGAGCTGGGTGGGACCTCGCTCGCGGCGGTGCGCTTCGTTGCACGCCTATCGAGTGAGCTCGGCGTAGCGGTGCCCATCGTCGCCTTCTTCGATGCGCCGACGGTTGCGGCCATCGCCACCGTGCTCAGCCAAGACTTTGCGGCCGCCGTTCACAAGCGATTTGGCGAGCTACAAACAGCACCGACTCCCACGCAACCTACCGCGCACCCAAAGCCCACCTCGCGTCGTAGCGGTGAGCCGAGCGCCTTCGCCATCGTAGGCCTCGCAGGGCGCTTTCCGGGAGCCCGCAACAGCCGCGAATTTTGGCGCAACCTGCGTGCGGGAGTTTGCTCCTCTCGCGCTCTCACGCGCGAAGAACTCGAGAGTTCCGGCCTCGATCCGAAGTTGCTCGACGACCCCGACTACGTCGCGCGCGCTTTCGTCCTCGAGGAGGCCGAGTCGTGGGACGCCGCATTCTTCGGATTCTCCCCGCGCGAAGCCGAGCTGATGGATCCGCAACAACGCATCTTCATCGAGACCGCGTACGCGGCGCTCGAGGACGCTGGTTACGATCCTTCACGCTACGATGGTCGCATCGGCGTCTTCGGCGGAGTGGGTCGCAATGCCTACATGCTCGAGAACCTGGCACACCACCCGGAGCTCGCGGGCCGCCTGATTGAACACAGCAATCAGATCGGTAACGAACGTGATTTTCCGCCCACCCACGTGGCCTACAAGCTCAACCTGCGCGGTCCGGCAGTCAACGTTCAGACCGCCTGCTCAACCGCCGGCGTCGCGCTCCATTTGGCCTGTCAGAGCCTGCGTGAGGGCGACTGTGACATGGTGCTGGTCGGCGGCGCCAAAGTGCTCTTTCCAGCCTTGGCTGGCTACCCCTACGTGGACGGTGGAGCGCTAGCGTCCGACGGTGTTGTGCGCGCCTTCGACGCCAAGGCTTCCGGCATGGTCCGCGGCAGTGGTTGCGGGTTCGTGGTCGTAAAGCCACTGGAACAAGCGTTGGCGGATGGTGATCAAATTCGCGCCGTCATCCGCGCCACCGCCATCAACAACGACGGCGGGGCCAAGATCGGGTTTGCCGCACCGAGTGCACAGGGCCAGTCGGAGGTGATCGCACGCGCGCTCGAGAAAGCCGAGCTGTCGCCCGAAGACATCTCCTATGTCGAAACGCACGGAACCGGCACGGTCCTCGGCGACCCGATCGAAGTGCTCGGGCTGACGCGCGCCTTCGGCCGACCTGCTGACGGCGCACCGTTCTGCGGCCTCGGCTCGGTCAAGACCAACATCGGTCACTTGGACGCGAGCGCGCTTGCGGCAGGGTTGATCAAGACCGTGCTCGCGCTCGAAAACGAAGAGCTTCCTCCCAGCCTCAACTTCGACACGCCGAACCCAGCCATCGCTTTTGAAGGCAGCCCGTTCTACGTCAACGCCAAGCTCAAGCCTTGGCCGCGCACAGAGAAGCCGCGCCGCGCTGGCGTTAGTTCCTTCGGACTAGGCGGCACCAACGCGCACGTGATCGTGGAAGAAGCACCGCTGCGCGAACCACGCGAGAACAAGCTGGAGCCACAGTTGCTGCTGCTTTCGACCAAGACGGCGACAGCGCTCGCCAAGGGCCGAGAGGAATTGGCCGCCTTCCTCAGCGAACGGCCGGAGCTGCCGCTCGAGGATGTCGCCTTCACCCTCGGACAAGGTCGCCGACGCTTCGCGGCGCGCGCGGCAGTGGTAGCGCGCACGAATCAGGAAGCTGCAGACGCGCTGCGAGCGAGCGATGTCAAACGTTGTGAGGTCATGCTCGAGGGCAAAGACGCCTCGCGCGTCGTGTTCATGTTTCCCGGCGGCGGCGCACAATACGTCGGCATGGCCCGCGGGCTGCAGGGGCAGCCAGTGTTCGATGCCAAGCTCGCCGAATGCGCCGCGCATTTGCAGCCGCTGCTCGGGCTCGACATTCGAGCGCTGATCTACCCGGAAGCCGAGAGCAACCGCGAAGCCAGCTTGGAGCGGCCGTTCTTCGCCTTGCCCACCCTACTGGCGATCGAGCTCTCACTCGCAGCACTGCTCGAGTCGTACGGCGTAACGCCGGCGGCCATGATCGGCCACAGCATGGGCGAGTACGCCGCCGCACACTTGGCCGGCGTGATGAGCCTGAAGGACGCGCTCGGGATCGTCACCTGTCGCGGTCGTTTGTTCGAGAAGCTCCCGCGCGGTTCGATGTTGGGGGTACCGCTTTCGGCCAAAGACCTGACGGCGCATCTGCAGCCCGGCCTTTCGACCGCGGCCATCAACCGACCGCAGCAGTGCGTCGCTTCCGGACACGTGGAGGCCATCGAACAACTGGCAACCAAGCTCGAGGCTCTCGAGATCGAGGTCACCCGCATTCACATCGACGTGGCCGCGCACTCGGAGCTTGTCGAGCCGATTTTGCCGGAGTTCCTCGAGTACCTTCGAACCCTCGAGTTCGCCGCACCCACGCTGCCCTTCGTATCCAACGTCACCGGCACCTGGATCACCGCTGCGCAAGCGCAAGATCCGAACTACTGGGCCGCCCATCTGCGCAGCACGGTTCGCTTTGCCGACGGTATCGACACCGTGCTCGAGACGCCGGGGACGGCGCTGATCGAAGTGGGACCGGGCCGCACCCTTTCGACCTTGGCCAAGAGCCATCCGCGGCTTGCGCTCCCCGGCGCACGCCATGTGGTCACGTCAACGGTGCGGCATCCGCAAGAACCAGTGGACGACCTCAGCTTCTTACTGAAGACGGTCGGCCGATTGTGGCTGGCCGGCCTCGATCTCAACCACGCAGCGCTCGCGCCCGATGCCCGGCGCACGTCGCTTCCCACGTACCCGTTCGAGCGGCGTCGCTTCGTCGCCACCGCGGCCAGCCCGGCGAAGACCTCCGCTGCCCTCACCGTCACTCCGCCCTCGCCTCCTCCGAGCGCGGTGGCACCCGCCATCGCTGCTGCAGTTCCCGCCCCCGTTCTCCCTGAAGCACCGCCCCCACCTCCAGCCCGAGTCATGACCATGAGTTCACGCAAAGACCGTCTTGCCACCGAGATCGCCCGCATCCTCGCTGACCTCTCTGGAATGGAGGCCGACAAGATCGACCCGCGCGCGACCTTCCTCGAACTCGGCTTCGACTCGCTCTTTTTGACGCAGGCGAACGGCTCTTTCCGCAAACGCTTTGGCGTGAAGACCACCGTCCGTCAGCTGCTGGAGAAGGCGCCTGGCGTGTTACCCCTCGCCGAGTTTTTGGACGGCCAGATGCCGGCCGACGCCTTTCCTGCCGAGGCACAAGCGGAAGCCGCGCCTGCTCCGGCCGCAGCAGCGGCTCCCACGCCCACCGCCGCACCGATTGCGGCCGAGCTCGCTCCGGCTCAGGCCACTGCCTTCGCTGCCGCCCCCGCCGCCCTGCCCTTCGTTGGCGCGGCAGCCGGTGCACCCGCCTCGGCGATCGAACGGGTGATCGCCAACCAACTGGCAGTGATGCAAGAGCAGTTGGCTGTGCTGCGTGGCGCGCCGAGCGCCGCGCAGGCCGTCGTCGCGCAGCCCGTCGTCGCGCAAGCGGCTGCGGCAGCGATCCCGATGACCTCAGCTCCGCAAGCTGCGCCAGCAGCACTCACTGCTGCGCCCAAGGTCGCCGCTGCAGCGCCCGAGCCGGAAAAGAAGGCCAACAAGGAATCCCCGTGGGCGCCAGTCGAGAAGAACGCCGACATCTCTTCGCTCCCGCCGGAACAACAAGCTCACCTGGACGAGCTGATCGCCAAGGTCGTCGCACGGGCTCCCACCTCCAAACAAATGACCCAGGAGCATCGTCGTCATTTCGCCGACCCGCGCACCGTCCAAGGCTTCAAGCTGCAGTGGAAGGACATGGTCTTTCCGATCGTCGCCGCCAAGAGCGAAGGCTCGAAGATGTGGGACGTCGACGGCAACGAGTACATCGACCTGGTCAACGGTTACGGCGCAACCTTCCTCGGCCACAACACGCCCTTCATTCGCGAGGCCGTGAAGGCGCAACTCGAACGGGGCGTCGAGATCGGGCCGCAAAACTACTTGGCCGGCAAGCTGGCGAAGCTCTTCTGCGAGATGACCGGCAATGAGCGAGCGGCGTTCTGCAATACCGGCTCGGAGGCTGTTCTGGCCGCCCTGCGGCTGGCCCGCACCGTCACCGGCAAGGACGGCATCGCGACCTTCTCCGGCCACTATCACGGCATCTTCGACGAGGTGCTGGTCAAAGGCTCGATGATGGCGGGCAAGCGCCGCACGCTACCGATCGCGCCGGGCATCCCGCAGCGTCACGTCGAAAAAACGTTGGTGCTCAACTACGGGGACATGGCCTCGCTCGACGCGATCCGCAAGCACGCCGACGAGCTCGCGATCGTGCTCGTCGAGCCCATTCGCAGCCGCAATCCGAACTTGCAGCCGGTCGAGTTCGTACGCGCCCTGCGCGCGCTGACCGAGGAGCTCAACATCATCCTCTTGTTCGATGAAATGGTGACCGGCTTCCGCGCTCATCCGGGCGGCATGCAGGCGCTCTGGGGCATCCGTGCTGACCTCGCGACGTACGGCAAGGTCGTCGGCGGGGAGTTCCCGATCGGCGTGGTCGCAGGCAAGGCCAAGCTGATGGACGCGCTCGACGGTGGGCATTGGCAATACGGAGACAACTCAGTTCCGGAGGCCGATATGACCTGGTTCGCCGGGACCTTCGTGCGTCATCCGGTAGCGATGGCCTCAGCCTACGCGACGCTCTCCTACCTCAAGGAGCAAGGGCCTTCACTGCAGGAGGAGCTGGGCAAGCGCACGGCCGCCTTTGGTCAGCGCATGAACGAGTACTTCCAAGAGTGTGGCGCGCCGCTCGTGATGGAGTGGTTCTCGAGCTTCGTCGTACTCAAGTTCACCTCGTTCCAAGAGTACTCCCAGCTGCTTTTCTACCATTTGCACAACCGCGGCATCTTCACCTACGAGGGGCGCCCGGCCTTCTTCACCACGGCACACACCGACGAGGACTTCGCCAAGATCGAAGCGGCCATGCGCGAGAGCGTCGAGGTCTTGCAGCGCGTTGGGTTCTTCCCTGGCACGCCGGTGCAACGCGAACCGCGAGAGATCGCGATGAGCGAGGGCCAACAGGAGATCTGGCTCGCCACTCGCTTCGGCAGCGACGCCTCTTGCGCCTTCAATCTCGCGAGCACGCTGCAACTCAAGGGAGCGCTCGCGCTCGACAAACTGCAGATCGCCCTCAACTTACTGAGCAAGCGCCATGAAGCGTTGCGCTGTGTACCCAACCAAGACGGCCTCACCCAGCGCGTGATGCCACCGGGCGAGGTCAAGCTCCCCTTCACCGACCTCTCTTCGCTCAGCCAAGCGGACCGTGACGCGCGTCTCGCGGAGATCAAGCAACGCGAAGTCACCGTCGAGTTCGATCTCGAGCAAGGCCCGCTCTTCCGCACGCAGCTCATCAAGCTCGGCCCCGATGAGCACTTCATCATTCTTACCGCGCATCACTTGATCGCAGACGGCTGGTCGTGCGGCGTGATCTGTCGCGAGCTCGGTAAGATTTACGCGTCGGTGTGTGACGGCAAGCCAGCCGAGCTCGAGCAAGCCATGCCCTACTCCGAGTGGATCGACCAACAACGGGGCGCAGCCGCAAGCGCAGAGCGCAAGACCTCCGAGGCGTATTGGGTGTCGCAATACGCGGGCCGACCAATCCCGGTCTTGGATCTGCCGTCAGACCGGCCGCGTCCCGCCGTAAAGAGCTTCGCCGCCGACCGCATTAGCCTCAAGTTCGACGAGCCGTTCGTAGCCGAGATCAAGAAGATGGCCGGTAAGCAGGGCGCAACCTTGTTTGCCGGCGTGTTGGCTGGCTTTCATGTGCTGCTCGCGCGCTTGTCGGGCCAGTCTGACGTCGTCGTTGGCTTCTCCCTCGCAGGCCAATCGGACGTCGAAGGGCGCGCGCTGGTTGGGCATTGCGTGCAGTTCCTCCCGTTGCGACTCGAGCTGGGGCGCGAGCAGTCCTTCGCCGACCACGTGAAGCATGTGCGCGGCAAAGTGTTCGACGCCTTCGAGTTCAAGAACTTCACCTTCGGCACCTTGATCAAGCAGCTCGCCGTCCCGCGTGATCCGAGCCGCGTTCCGCTGATGAGCGTCGCGTTCAACCTTGACCCGAACTCGCTGGGCATCGGCTTCCACGATCTGCAATGCACGGTGGGCTCGGTGCCCCGGCGCTACGAGAACTTCGACATCTTCTTCAACCTGGTGGAGTCGAATACTGGCGTTGAGGTGCAAGCCACCTTCAACCTGGATCTCTTCGATCGCGAGACGGTGCGAAGGCGGCTCGAGCAGTACCGCGTCCTCCTAGAGGCCGCAGTGCGAGATGCCAACCAAAAGAGCGCTGAGCTACCGCTGATGACTGAATCGGAGCGGCAGCGCTTGCTCGTGGATTGGAACCAAACCCAAGCCGTGGCCGCTTCAAGACTGCCCGTGCATGAGCTGTTTCAGGCGCATGCAGACAGGTCGCCGCTCAGCATCGCGGTTCGCGGGGACCACAGAACGCTGACTTACGGAGAGCTCGAGCAGCGCGCAAACCAACTCGCGCACCTGCTCGCAGGCCGCGGAGCCAGCGAAGGAAAGCGCATCGGAGTTTCCCTACCGCGCACGCCCGAACTCGTGATCTCGCTGCTTGCTGTGCTCAAGACCGGAGCCGCCTACGTCCCCATCGATCCTGCCCTACCCGAAGACCGCGTGCGCTTCATGCTCGACGACGCGGGCTGCGAGCTTCTGCTCTCTCACACCGAAAACCCCGCGGTCGAGGGGCTAGCGGCGAGCAGGGTCTTCTACGTGGACCAAGCCTCCGAGCTGCTAAGCGCCCAATCAAGTTCACCGCTAGGGCGCGATTGTCCTCAAGAGAGCGTTGCTTATGTAGCGTACACCTCGGGCTCCACCGGAAAACCCAAGGGGGTGATGATCCCGCATCGCGCGCTAACTCACTATCTGAGCTGGGCGATCGTACAATACGAGATGAAGTCCGGCTCCGGTTCGCCCGTGCACTCGTCCATCGGCTTCGACCTGACCATCACGTCGCTGTTCGGGCCGCTCGCAGCAGGCAATACCGTTCAGCTGCTCTCTGACACGAAGGACGTGGCAGCGCTGGCCAAGGTGTTGCGAGACCCAGGCGGTTTCAGTGTGGTCAAGCTCACGCCGGCCCACCTCGGCATTCTCGCAGCCGAGCTGCCCAAAGAGGCGCTGGCGACCGGTGCCCTTACGCTCGTGGTCGGCGGGGAGCAGCTCGAGGCTGCACACGTAGCAGCCTTCCGCGCCCACGCCCCCAACGTGAAGATCTGGAACGAGTACGGCCCCACCGAGACCACCGTGGGCTGCTGCATTCACCTGGTGAACGCTGATTCGCCGCAAAGCGGGGCCATTCCGATTGGGCGGCCGGCACCAGGGACCAAGCTGTACGTGCTCGACGACCGACGTCAGCCCGTGCCGATCGGCGTCAGCGGGGAACTCTACATTGGCGGGCCGCAAGTTGGGCTCGGCTACCTCAATCAGCCCGAACTCACGCGGGAGCGCTTCATCGACAGCCCGTTCGAATCAGGGGCAACGCTCTATCGCACTGGGGACTTGGTCAAGTATCGGTCGAGCGGCGAGCTCGAGTTCCTGGGCCGAGTCGATAAGCAGGTAAAGATTCGGGGCTATCGCATCGAACTCGGCGAGGTCGAGTCGGTGCTGCGAAGCTCCGAATGGGTCGCCAGCGCCGCGGTGATAGCGTCTGGGACCAGCGCCGAGTCGCGCACGCTGACCGCCTTCATCGTGCCGAAGAGGCCGCTCATGCTCAAAGCGGGGAGCAGCCTGGTCGACGAGCTGCGCCGACATCTTCACTCCACGTTGCCCGAGTACATGGTGCCAGGAACCCTGGTCGAGCTTGAGTCGCTGCCGCTCACCGACAACGGCAAGGTCGATGAGAAGGCGCTGCAGGGCCAACTGGCGACGGTAGCAGGCACGAGCAAGCCCGCGTTCGTGGCACCCACCAGCGAGACCGGCATCAAGGTCGCTCAGCTCTTCGCCGAAGCGCTCGGCGTGGCGCGCGTTTCGCTGCACGACAGCTTCTTCGAGCTAGGTGGCCACTCGCTGATGGGCATTCAATTGATTGTGCGCTTGCGCGAGTCCCTCGGGGTGCCAGAGCTATCGCTGAGCAGCCTGTTCTCTACGCCGACTGTCGCAGGACTATCCGAGCGGATTGATGCCCTGGCCTACCAGCGGAGCGGCGGGGCCGTCGATAAGAGCGGGGAGCGCGAGGAGGTATCGTTCTGAGAGGCCGCAGGGTCGTAAAGCGCTTGGTTGAAGCCGGTACGTACGCAGCGCTGCTCTCCGATGATGAGAGGGCAGCAGCCCAGAAGTATCGCTTCAGCATCGACCGTGAGCGAACCCTCGCAGCGCGTGCCCTCGCCCGCTTCGTGTTGCAAGAGGAGACTGGCTTGGATGGAAGGAGCTTCAGCTTTCGGCTGGGGCCCTTCGGCAAGCCGTACCTCGTCCATCCGCAAGCCGTCGGCATCAACGTTTCACACTCCGGGGACTACGTGGCCGTAGCTCTCGAGTGGGAGCGCGAGGTTGGCGTCGACATTGAAGAGGACAACCCCCGCGTGAACGTCTTTGAGGTGGCCCCAACCGTCTTTACTCCGCTCGAGCTCGAGTTCGTGCTGGGGGCCGCAAGTCCGTTTGAAGCCAGGAGCAACTTCTACCGTCTTTGGACGCGGAAAGAGGCGGTGCTCAAGGTTTGGGGCACTGGGCTCACGCTCGACGCGCGTGAGGTTTCGGTCGGCTCGCCCCACGGAGCCGTGAAGGTTACTCACCCCAAGCAGTCAGCTTGCTGGGTTGAGGATCTCGAGTTGACTGGCATCAACGCCGGCCACGCTTCACTCGCTGGAGCGGTGGCGTGGAACGAGAATCCAATGGTAGAGGGAAGGTCCCATGGATGTCACTGAACCCACTGCTCTCAATAACCAAGCCCCTGGCTTGCTGAAGCGTATTGCCGTTGCCAGCCCGTTCTTCGCGTACTTGATCCCTACCTACATTTTGCAGGTCATCCTCGCGGCCACGCACCATTGGGACATCCGTACCTACGGAGTCGCCATCTTGCGTCCTTTCATTCCCGCGATCATGGCGTTGGCGGTGGCATGGCTCGCCATGGGTAAGGCCCAAGCGCTGAAGTTCCTCAAGTCGTTTACCAACTATCGGGTTCACCCTAAGTTCTACGCCTTTGCGCTGCTCTACCCCGGAGTGGTGGGGATCATCAGCCTCGGTATTCTGCGGCTGGTCGGGCTCAACAAGGTGATCGAGATCGACCTTGAGTCAGTCGCCGATCTCGAGTTCTTCCGCATCAACGTCGAGGTCTCTGCTTCTGAGGAGCTGGCGTGGGTGAGCTTTCTCACCACCCTCTTCGCCAAACGTTACAGGCTTTTCCAAAGTTCGATGTTCGTCGGCTTCTTTTGGGGGGTCTGGTACATCCCCATCGTTCTGGCCAAAATCCAGGTCGCGCCAGGCTTTCCGATCATCCCGCTGATCGCGAACTTCATGCTGATCGCAGCCATCTGCGCCTGGCTCTATGACCGCACTAAGAGCGCACTCCTGGTGTTCATCATGCAGCTGACCACCGCGTACACCAGTCAGATCGTACCGGTGCTGCCACTGCGTGGCGGCAATGCGCAGTACATCGGATTCGTCGTCTGCAAATTCGTATTGGCGATAGCGCTCTACGTCTTCTGGGGACCGAAACCAATGTTCGGTCGAGCCCCCAGTCAAGCTGCCACGTGAGCGCGCGGAGCAGTTCCTTCTGCGTTCTGTAGCAACTCCCGACTAAAGGTGTCTGCCAATGACCGTCGCCAATCTACTTTTCCGGCTGCGCGCCCTCGATATCGAGCTACGCGCAGAGAGCGGCAGACTTGTCGTCAACGCTCCCAAAGGCGCACTCAGTCCTGAACTGAGCGACGAGCTCCGCGGGCGAAAGGCCGAAATCATCAGCTTCTTGGAGCTCGCCGAGGCGGGCGCTGGGGCGCCGCTCAACATTCCGCGAGCAGAGCTCCTCACGGCCGAGGACGGCGCTCGCATCGGGCCCGCCTCGTTCGGCCAAGGGCGTCTCTTCTACCTGGACCAGCTCGAGCCCGGGCTTGCCGTCTACAACGTGACCGTGGCCTTCCACCTCCGGGGCGCCGTTAGCGAGGAGCGGTTGCGCAGCGCGCTCAGCAGGCTCACCCAGCGCCAAGCCGTCCTGCGCACCACCCTCGAGCTCCGCGAGGGTGAGGTCGTTCAGCGCATCGCGAACGAGATGGCGGTCCCGCTCGCGCTCAAGGATTTGACTGCGCTCGCGGAGGCGCCGCGCGAACAAGAGCTGCGCGCGGCCTTGGCCGCGGAGGCTCGGCGCCCGTTCGATCTGACGCGCGGGCCGCTCGTGCGGGCGCTCCACGTGCAAACCGAAGCTCAGGCCAGCGTATTGGCCATCGCCGCCCACCACGTCATCACCGATGGTTGGTCGCAGGAGCTGATGGAGGCTGAGCTCTTGGCTTTGCTGAGCGAGCAAGAGGGCTCGCTCGATCCGCTGCCCATTGAATATGTCGACTACGCCGCTTGGCAAAGAGCTGCGGAGGAGAGCCCCGCGGCGTTGCAACACTGGACCTCAGCGTTGGCTGCACCGAGGCCGGTGCTCGAGCTCCCCACCACGCGAGTGCGCCCCGCGATGGCGCCGACCGAGGGTTCCACGAGCAGGCTCCCACTTCCGGCGGAGCTGATTGAGCAACTCGCAGGAGTTGGGAAAAAGCACCAATCCACGCTGTTCATGGTGCTACTTAGCGCGTACGCGGTGCTGCTGAATCGCCTTACGGGCCAGACCGATTTCATCATCGGGACGCCGGTCGCCAATCGCGAACACAAAGACACGTTGAAGCTCCAAGGCTTCTTCGCCAACACCGTCGCCATTCGCATCGACACCTCCGGGGACCCTTCGTTCTTGGACGTCCTGCGCCGGACCCGGGAGAGCTGCGTCAAGGCCTTTGCCTACCAGTCAGTGCCGTTCGAGCGGCTGGTGGAGCTGCTCCAAGTCGAGCGGGATCTGAGCCGCTCACCCATCTTCCAGACCATCTTCGCCTTTGAAGATGCAGAATCGGCGAAGCGGGTGGAGGGTGGCGGGCCCATCCGTATCGTTGATCGCGAGACCATCTCCGCCGAGGTTGCTCGGACGGACCTATCGCTCTGGGTTAGCGCCCAACCGAGCGGGCTCTTGGCCACGGCGGAGTATCCAACCGCATTGTTCGACGCAGGCGAGATTGAGCGGCTACTCAAGCAGTTTGCGACACTGCTCCGGGCCATCCCGGCCCAGGTCGATACTCCGATCGCTCGCTTGCCGTTGCTCGAGCCCGAGGAGCAGCAGCGCATTCTACGTGGCTTCAATGATACCGCGCAGACGCCGCCCAATCACAACTTCGCCAGCGAGCTCTTCGCGGCACAGGCCACTCGCACCCCCAACACAATAGCTGCGCGGTATGGGACCAACGCGCTCAGCTACGCCGAGCTCGACCAGCGCGCCAATCAGCTAGCCCATACGCTCGTGGCCAACGGCGTTGGAGCTGGCGCACTCGTGGGGGTCTTTCTACCGCGCAGCTTGGACATGCTGGCATGTTTGCACGCCGTCTGGCGAGTCGGCGCAGCCTACGTCCCTATCGATCCGGAATACCCAGTAGACCGCATTGCCCATATGGTCGAAGACTCGGCCGCACGCCTGGTCATCACCAATGACGAGCTGCGCAGCAGTCTGCCGGAGGCCTGCACCGTGCTCCTGCTCGATCGTGAAGCGGCAACCATCGAGGCCCAGCCCACAGCTCCGCCCACCAGCCCGGCTAGCGACGGGAGCAGCACCGCCTACGTGATCTACACCTCCGGCTCCACGGGCAAGCCCAAAGGCGTCGCAGTACCGCATCGAGCGTTCCTCAACTTCATCGCCTCCATGCGGCGCTACCCCGGTATCCAGGCCGAGGACATCCTGGTCGCGGTCACCACCCTATCCTTCGACATCGCCGGGCTCGAGTTGCATTTGCCGCTCGCAGTCGGCGCCACCGTGGTGATCGCCAGCGCCGACCAGGCAGCTGACGGCGCCGAACTCTTGCAGCTTCTCCAGCGGTCAAACGCGACCTTCATGCAAGCCACTCCGTCCACCTGGCGGCTCTTGCTCAACGCCGGCTTTGCGCCCGCTCGCTCATTCAAGATTCTGTGCGGCGGCGAGGCCTTCCCGGCCGATCTCGCGGCGCAGCTTACTTCACTATCCGATCAGGTCTTCAATATGTACGGCCCAACCGAAACCACGGTTTGGTCCACCGTGGACAAGCTCGAGCACGCCCAGCCACTGACCATCGGCAAACCGATCGACAACACCGAGGTCTACATTCTCGACGCGCTCGGACAACCGCAGCCGGTGGGCGTCCCGGGCGAGCTGACCATTGGTGGCTTGGGCGTCGCCCTCGGCTACCTCAATCGGCCGGAGCTCACCCAGGAGCGCTTCATCCCGGATCCGTTCAGCACGCGACCCGGCGCGACCATGTACAAGACCGGCGACCTCGCGGCGTTTCGTGACGATGGTCGGATCGTCTATCACCGCCGGCTCGACCATCAGGTCAAAGTCCGCGGCTATCGCATTGAGCTCGGCGAGATCGAGACCGTTCTTGCCGCCCACGACAACATCAAGAACTGTGCGGTAGTCGTCCGTGAGGACAAGCCAGGGGACGCTCGGCTTTGCGCCTACTATGCTGTTTCAGGCATCTCGCCCACGGCCAGCGACTTACGCAAACACCTGCGCCAAAAGCTGCCCGACTACATGCTGCCGCAGCACTTCACCGAACTGCCCAGCCTGCCGCTCACGCCAGCGGGCAAGATCGACAAGAAGGGTCTGCCGGCTCCGCAGGGCGTGGTTCACACGAAAGAGCAACGCAAGCCCAGTACCCCCGCCGAGCTGCTCATCGCCAACGTCTGGAAGGACGTGCTCAAGCTCGAGGAGGTCTCAGCAACCGACAACTTCTTCGAACTCGGCGGGCACTCGCTGCTCTCGATGGTAGTGATTGCCCAGCTGCAGAAGCAAACGGGCATCCGCGTTCCCCCGCGCGAGTTGCTGCTCTCCAGCTTGGAGCAATTGGCGTCCCTGATCGCTAGAGCTCCCGGGTTGGAGGCTGTCGCCACGGACAAACCGAGCACCCCAGAGCCCGTCCAGCCAAGCGTCCCGGAGCGAACAGCCCCAGAGCCGCAAGGCCTCAAAGAGAGTCGCGGGCTACTCTCTCGCCTCAAAGGCAAACTGTTTGGTTGAGGAGATCCTCAACCAAACGCCGATCGAGCTAACCAGTTCGCAGCGAGAGGGCTAGTCTTCGGCCGCTCATACAGATTGGCACAACGAAGGAGCCCACCTTGGCTGCACGAAAAACCGTAGCGATCGCAAAGTCGAAGTCCAAGCCCGCTGCAAGCAAGTCCACCAGCAAAACCAAGCCCGCTGCGGCGAAGAAGGCGGCCAAAGTCGTCGTGCACAAGGTCACGCTGAAGAAGTCGGCTGCCAAGCCGAGCGCGGCCAAGAAGCCCGCGGCCAAAGCTCCCGCCGCCAAAGCTCCCGCGAAGAAGTCAGCGGCCAAAGCCACAGCCAAGTCCGCAGCCACGAGAGCACCGCTCAAAGACGCGGCAAGCCTGCTCGAGAGCGTTTTTGTCGAGACCGGCTGGACCTTCAAGAAGACCGTGCATGAAGATCCCAATGCCGGCGCTAGCGGCGAGGTGATTCAGTGGAACATTGAAGTTCCGCCGGAAGAGCACTTCGACGTTGGCGTGCAGCTGTTCGGCGGCGAGCAGGCCGTTATCTTTCTCGCCTTCCGCGAGAAGTGGCCGCAAGAGCGTGGCGCACAGATCTTTGAAGTACTTGCCCGCGTGAACCAGGGTTTGCTGATGGGCTCGTATGAGACGTCGCTCGGTGGAGCCGTGCGACTCAAGGCCTCCTTGGACTTCCGTGGCTGCACGTTGGAATCCCGCCTTGTGGTCAATCTGATCGTTGGGCTGATGGACGTGAGCGAGATCTACGACAACGCGGTGCTCGCGGTTATGCGTGGGCAAGCAACGGCCGAGGCGGCCGTAGCCGAGGTCGAGTCGGACCACGACCACGATCACGACGACGCAGATCACGAGCACTGACGGTTGGGCGCTGGCACTTCCTCGACGTGATGAAGTGCCAGCCGATCGCCGCGTTAGCGTGGAAACGCCTCGACCAAACCGCCGTCAATCGGCAGCGATGCGCCAGTAGTTGGGGTCTGGTTCGTAGCAAAGAACAGCACGGCGTTGCCCACCTCGCGCGCCGTAACAGCGACTTTGAGCAAGTTGCGTTCGCGGTAAAACTCATACAGCTCCGCGATCTCGAGACCGCGACTCTTTGCGCGTGGGGGGCCGACGAGGGACCAAAGGCCACTCGGGACCTCGCCATGGGAGAAGACGGCGTCGGGGTTGAGCATGTTGACGCGAACGCCGAGCGGCGCGAGCTCGATCGCAGCAACCTTCGCCAGTTGGTGCGCAGCGGCCTTGCTAGCGCTATAGGCGCCAAAGTCCTTCCCCGGCGCGAACACGTTCTTCGACGAATTGAGGATGATGTTGCCGCCCAACCCTTGCGCGCGGAACACCCTCGCGGCCGCCGCGATCGTGGCGAGCGTGCCCTCGGCGTTCACGGCCAAGAGGCGTGAGAAGTCTCCAGGCTCCAAGCTCTCGAGCGAAGCGACGTGGGCCAGACCGGCGTTGGCGACGACGACATCGACGCCGCCGTAATCGGCTAGCAAACAGTCGAACGCACGGTCCACCGAGCTTCGGTCGGTCACGTCCATCACGCACCCACGAACCTGAGTCGAAGCAAACGCGGCTTGCGCTGCAGCGAGGCCAGCCTCATCACGATCGGTCAGAAACAGCTGTGCGCCGGCCTCTGCGCAGACCTCGGCGATACCTCGACCGATCGCCCCCGCAGCACCTGTGAGCAGCACCACGCGCCCTTCGAGCGGGCGCGGCTTGGTCTTGCCCAACTTGGCCTGCTCGAGCGACCAATACTCCATATCGAATAGATCGCCGTCGGAGAGCGCGCGGTAACCGCTGATGGCGTCCGCAGCAACCTTCGCCGTGAGCGTATGCTCGGCGATGTCTGCGGCGATCATCGCCTCTTGCTTGCTCTTGCCGAAGGCCCAGATGCCCGTCGTACGGTCGAGCACCACGCGCGGAGCAGCATCGAGAGAGCGTGCTTGCGGTGAGCGCGCCCGGTGACTCTCGAAGTAGGCCTGATAACGAGCGACCGCACGAGCGAGGTCGGCGACGAGCGCTGTATCATCCTCGGCCTCGGCTGAAAGGAACAACGGCCAGGGCTTCACCCGCAATACGTGGTCCGGCGTGAGCGGGCCGGTCTCGAACAGCGCCCGGGCTTGCGGGAGCGCACACGCCCGCAGCACCTCAGGACCGAAGCGACGTTCCACCACCAGGGAAACGCCAGCCGCTTTGGTGATCGCACCACGCAACCGCGGCGCAAGTTTGCGCGCCCGCTCTGCGCTGTAAGCAACGTCGGGCGTTTGAATGCTTCGGCGGCGCGCAGCGATCGTCTGCTCGCAGCGATCCACAAGCTCGATGTGGCGTTCGTAGCTCTCGCGCGCCGTCTCTCCGAAGGTGAAAAGACCGTGTTGCATCAGCAGAATACCGGCCTTCGGTTGATGCGCTTGGTAGGCCTCGAACACGGCCTTCGCCAGGGGAAAGCCGGGCATGATGTAAGGCAGGACGATCACCTCCGGGCCGAGCGCCTCGCGGATGAGCGCCTCTCCATCCGGTTGGTTGGTCAGCGTCACCACCGCATCAGCGTGCGAATGATCGACGAAGCGGTGCGGCAAGAAGGCATGGAGCAAAGCCTCCACCGAGGGGTTGGGAGCGCTCGCGTCGAACAGGTGCGTGCGCAGCTGATTGACCATCTCCTCGTCGGTCAAGCTCTCGAGCGCGACCAAGCGCCGCAAGTAGCCGAGATCGAGCGCGGGGAAATCGCGCGCCGTGACCTTGTCCAAACTCGAGCCCGAGCCCTTGACCCACAGGCATTCGAGCTCATCTCCGAGCAGCGTTCGAAGAGTGCCCTTGACCGAGGTATTGCCGCCGCCGTGCAGTACCAACGCTGGGTCACGACCGATCAGTCGCGAGGTGTAGAGGCGCAAGGCCAGATGCTCCGGACAGCCTGCTGACCGAACGAACGCCTCTGCCTCGTCGGGCTGGTATTGCGACTTCACGAGGCGGGCCCTTCGAACAGCACCTCATGCAGCGCGCCGATCGCCTTGCCAACGTCGGCGTCACTGAGCACGAAGGAGAGGTTGATCGAGCCCTTGGCAAAGCTGATCATCTCGACGTTAACCGCCACGCGTGCGAGCGCGCCGAAGATCTCCGCGCCGATGCCTCGTCGCGACGCCAAATGCTGGCCCACCACGGCGACGATGCTGCGCCCTTCATCGACTGAAACCTCGCCCAATTCAGCCAACTTGGTGGCGGCCGCGCGGATGGGGCCCTCGGCATTGCCGGTCAGCGAGATGCTCACCTCCGACGTAGTAACGAGGTCCACCACGACGCCACACTGGCGGCAGGTCTCGAACACCCGCTCGAGAAAGCCGGCCTCGCCAAACATGCGGGTCGAGCTGACGGTTAGCACGAACTGCTTCTCTTTGTAGGCGATCGAGGTAACGCGGTTGGCGTTGATCGCTTGTCGCGTAATCACGGTGCCGGGGTGGTCGGCTCGATTGGTGTTGAGCACGCGCACTGGGATGTTGGCGGACATCGCCGGGAGCAGCGTTGCCGGGTGCAACATGCGACTGCCGAAGTACGCGAGCTCGGAGGCCTCATCGAAACGCATCTCGGGGATGTTGCGCGCTTGGCCAACGATGCGAGGATCGGCGGTCATCACGCCGTCGGTGTCGCTCCAAATCTGGACCTCGCTCACCTCGAGCGCGGAGCCCAAGAGCGTGGCCGTCAGGTCGCTGCCATTTCTGCCCACGGTGGTGACCTCGCCAGATGCGGTCTTGCCGATGAAGCCGGTGACGATCGGCATCACCTCGGGATCGAGCTTGGCTACAGCCTCGCGAACGTTGGCTTCGTAGCCAGCGAGGGGACGTGCGTTGCCGAAGTTGGCGTCGGTGACAAAGCCGAGATCCCACACGTCGAAGGCCTGGGACGGAGTGCCCAGCTGCGCAAAAAAGGCTGCGATCACGCGCACGCTGAAACGCTCGCCGAAGCTCGATACATAGTCGAGACTACGGGGCGAAAGCTCGCGCACCAGCGAGAGGCCGCGCAGCAGGTCCCTCAGCTCTTGATAGAGCGGTGCGAGCACGGCTTCGGCCACGCCGAGCTCTTGCCGCACACGCTCCTGTTTGGCGATCACGGCCTCTGCGTCGAGCCGCCCTCCAGCGGCCTCCTTGGCGGCGTTCACCAAGGCGTCGGTGATCCCCTTGTGCGCAGAACAAACCACCAGCGGCCTGTGGCCTTTGGCCTGCTCGAGCGCGACGATGCTGCGGACCTTCTCAATTTGCGGGCGGTCTGCGACCGAGCTACCGCCAAACTTCATCACGATCATGGTTCGACGCGCATAGCACGACTAGCGTGCGATGTAGGATACCCGGGTGGATCCGTCTCGACGCTGGGAGCCGCTTCGCACGCAGGTTAGCCTTGCTTCGTGATGAAGCTCCCGTACCTCCGACACGCCGCCTTGCTGACTCTGCTCGTGGCCTGCAGCAAGCAGCCCACCTCCTTGCTCGACGGGGACGGTGGCAACACCACGAGTTCCAGCAGCTCGGGCGCAGATGGCGGCGGTGGGATGGGCACAGCGGGCTCAGGCACCGGCAACAACAACCAGGGCGGAGAAGGCGGTGCACCGCTGCAGCCGGCGAGCTTCGAGATCTCGGTCAGCGCGAGCCAGCTCGAGCTACGCGATAGCGGAGAAGCAACGGTGACCATCGCGCCCAACGGCTATGTCGGACCGGTGGTGTTGTCCCTTACCGGCACGCCCGCCGATGTCACGGCGGAGCTTGCTACCACGGGGGTCAACCTCGACGGCAGCAGCAGTGAAACGGTCACGCTGAATCTCAGCTCCAAGTCCGACACGCAAACAGGCGCTTTCGTAATCAGCGTGGTGGGCACCGTACCGGGCGGGGAGAAGTCGGGAGACGCCGCCGTCAACGTGATTCCGACCATCACCATCACCATCCCGGAGAACCTCGCGAGCTTCTCGTCGAACCCTGCGAGCACCAACGCCTTCGGCGATTTCCCGACGCTGATCAAGGCACTGCCCAACATGGCGGAGACCCCGATCACAGTGAACTTCTTCAACGCGGACACGGTCCCGCACGAAATCCACGCCGACGATCCCGACGTCGGCTTCGGACACGGGAATCAGAACATCCCGCCCGGTGCGTTCGACCCGGTTGTACGGCAAGTGACGGCTCCCGGTGAATATACGTTCTACCCTCACGACATCGGCAACAGCATCCTCGGTCGCATCACCATCCAGTGACGTTGCGGCGCTAGCGACGGTAAGCACGAGTCAGCCGTGAACATCCGGTCCACCCGGTGCATCAACAGTCGGCGTGCAAGCGTTGGCGTGGAGTCACCTGTTCCTGCTCGGTGCGCTGTGGTCGGCGACGGGGTGTGCGCAGTTCACCACCATCGTGCCCGAGCAACTGCGGCTATCTCAGCTTGAGGACGTTGGGGCCGAGCAACTCGGCCTCGATCCAGGTGTCACCTCCTTGGCTACCGCCACGCAGCGCATGCGGGCTCGCGGACTCACCGGGGTGGCGTACGACGCTAAAGTTCACGAGGGTGTCGAGCTCAGTGTCCTAGGTGCAGATTTTCAACGGCGGCTGCACCTGTTCAAGAATGACCGCTACTGGCAGAGCGTTCGCTTGCCCCAAGGAGCTGGCCCCAGCTACGGGCTCGAACTCCGCTTCGCGGACAATGAGCAGCAACTCATGCTGCTGGCGGTTCAACAGCCGCCAATTGCTTCGGCAGCCACAGAGGATGTGCTGACGGTGTTCGAGGTCACGCCAGACACCGTCCAGGCCAGTTGGCAACGCCCGCTGTCGGATTTGGTTGAGAAGAACGGTGGCATGAGCCATCCCCGATTGGTAGCAGCTTGGTGGACGGGGTGTTGCTCGTGGCGCGAGACGCAGAGGGCGCGTTATGGGATGAAAGCTACGTCTTCAAACTGCCGCGGGGGGGAGATTGGACGGTGACTCCGCGCTTGATGAGCGAGTCAATGCGCTGCTCCTGTGTCCAAAAATACGCCGCTGGCCGCTGAAATCGCAGGGGAAAAATTATGATGGTCTGTCCGGCTGACAGTGGAAATCGCTAATTCCCGCCCGTGGTTGGTACGTATTTCACCGTACGAACCATGAATCACGGGCAAACGATCATCCTTGTTGACCCCGAAGACAAGGGCGCCGGCATCCTCGCCGGACGGCTACGAATGCAGGGCTATACGGTGCTTGAGGCCACCGACGCAGCTGAGGCTGGCCGACTCGCGCTGACCGAGCCGCCGGCCGCAGTAGTAGCGGACCTTTGGATGCCCAAGATTTCGGGTGTTCAACTCTGTCGTCTGCTGCGTTCGGAGGCCAATTCACGCTTCGTGCCCGTCATCCTGCGTGGTCCAGAGGGCCAGCGGAATCGCTTCTGGGCCGGCCGCGCTGGTGCAGCCGCCTACGTCTTGAAGGGTCGCATGGGGGATCTCGTGCGAGCGCTCTCCACCGCGATCGGAGCTACGCCCGCCTGCGCCATTCCCAACCCAGAGTCCGTCGTATCTGCTGGCGATCTGCGTGACCGCATCGCAGACCATCTCGATCAGGCGCTGTTTGATTCGGTGATCGCAGGGGAGATTCGAGCGCTTGGCTCGTGCGCCGATTTCGACCGGCTGTTCGATCTCTTGTCGCAGTTCGTCTCTCAGGTCACGAGCTATCGCTGGATGGCGGTATCCACCGAGGCTCCCAAGCGCTTTGGGCTGCACGTCAATCCACTCGTGCGCACGGAGATCGAAGCGGAGGCGCGCTCAGCCTTCGGCTACGACGCAGAGGTCCACGTTACCCCGATCGAGGATGACGACGCCTACGCAGACCGTGAAGGTCCAGCGCCAATCGTCCTACCGATCGAACTTGGTCAGGATGTGATCGGTCACGTCGCGCTGGCCGTGCGGCACCCGGTTCATCCGAACGACGCCGCACTGGTCGAAGTGATTGCACGCGAGCTCGCGGGGCCGCTTCGAATCGCGATGCTGCTCGAGGAGTCGCGGCAGCTAGCCACCACCGATGTTCTGACCGGCTTGATGAATCGTCGAGCGTTTCTCGCCGGCATCGACGCGGAGACCGCTCGCTGCCACCGCCATAACCGCGCGCTCTCTGTGGCTTTGCTGGACGTCGACCACTTCAAGCGGATCAACGACGGCCATGGGCACGCCTCCGGCGACGCCGTGCTTTCGGCGGTCGGGGCCCTCTTGCTCAAGCTCGCTCGCAAAGGAGATTTGGTCGGACGCTGGGGCGGTGAGGAGTTCGTACTCGCGTTCCACGCAACTGGCGTTGCCGGCGCTGAGGTCGCAGCGGAGCGTAGACGCGTGGCCCTCACCGAGCTCGATGTACGATCAGCGGAGGGCGCGCAGATTACGGTTTCGGCCTCCTTCGGAGTGGTGCGCTTGCTCCCCGGCGAGAACGCTCAGACCTTGATCGACCGCGCCGATCGCTTGATGTACCAAGCGAAAGCCTCGGGTCGCAACCGCGTCGCCATCGACACAAGCGAGCCTGGCGAGGGCTGCAGTGCGCCCCCGTCAGCCGTACGCGCCGCGTAGACATCGCAAGAAGCGAGCTGGGCTCAGCGCGTCGGCCAACAACATCGCTTCAGAAGTGTCGCTACGGAACCGTTTACCGAACAGCACCTTCTGGGGGATTCATGCAAAACGAAACAAAGCCTGGCTCGAAGTCCAACTGGCATCGCATCTACTACGTGCTGGGCGCGTTCAACGTCCTCTCGGTTCTGGCGAGCGTCTACATCGGCCATCTGCTGATGGGGCACTACCGCGATAGCGTTGCCGAAAACTCGCTTTGGGCAGAACGCGTCGCAGGCTTCCAAGAGCTCGGCCAAACGGCGACCCGAGCGAACGGGCCAGGCAATGACGTATTCGAGAGCAAAGACATCGAAGGCGAAGAGCGCAAGCTCGACGAGTATGTTGCCCAGTTTGATGCGCAGCTGGTCGCGGCGCGAGCAGAGGTCAACGCAGGCCTGCCGGCTGACCAAGCCGCAAAACTCACCGCGGAACTTGAGCTCGCAAAAGTCGCCTTTCACGAAATGGTGCGCGAAGCACGCACCATATTTGCGTCCTTTCGCAAGAACGACGCTGAAGAAGCAGGCCGACACATGGCCTCGATGGATCGCGCACTCGGGTCGACCAGCGACGCACTAGGCCGCCTCGCACACGAGGCACGCACACAACAAGGCGCGAGCCTGGCGGCCCAGCTCGGACGAGCGACCTCGATGCAACGCTTCGAGTGGGCGCTGGTCGTGCTCGTGGTTTGTATGGTCATCGGCGTCGTGCTTTACGGCGCTAAACTCGCACGCATCTTCCAGGAGTCAGCGCGCGTGATCGAGCAACGTAATCAGGACGTCAAACGCGTCCTCGACAACGTCGCGCAGGGCCTCGTCACCGTCGAACTCGATGGTCGTTTGGGTAGCGAGCCCTCCGCCGCGGTGGCGCACTTACTCGGGCCGATCGGAGCGGACGATACGCTCGTTAGCTGGATCGAGCGCGCCGACGAGCACGCTGGCATGAGCCTGGCGATGGGCTGGCC
>CAITIQ010000548.1 GCA_903892415.1 uncultured delta proteobacterium
AGCCGGGATCGAGCACCGCACTTTCCACGCGAGCCAATACCTCTGTATCCAACCGTGCCAGCTGCGCGCCCTCCTCGGCCCACGACCACCCCGTGAACCACAAGAATGATTCGCGACGCCACAAGCGACCAAACCAATGTTCCTCGATCTTACCGCCCACATGCGCCAGTACGGTCTCCGTGCCAAAGGTCGTTTCGCTGAACGAGCGAATGACAGCACGCCGATCCGGGTACAGAAACACATCAACAACACTGCCGCCCTCCGTGACCAGCGCATAACCGCGCGGCTCCTTCGGAGGCACCCACACAGGGTAGGCGATGGAGTGCCACGCCAGCTTTGCGACCAAGACCGCAACGACCAAGCACCCCAGCCCGCGAAGGAGGCCAGCAACCCCAGGCTTCCTCACTCCGCGTCCTCGAAGAAGTCGCTGTCGATGCGGTACGTGCGGTACACGCGCTCTTCGCTGACGCCGAGGCCGCAGTCGACCATCAACCTGGCCAGCTCTTGGCCGTCAATCAAACGCAGGCGCAGGCCGTGCAACGACTCCGCGTACTCGCGGGCTTCGCGCGAGAAATCGCTGGTCGTGATGAAGACGCCCTTCTGCGCCCGGCCGTGCATGGCGCCCACGAACGACTGGATCGTCGGGCGTCCGACGGTGTTGCCGTCGGCCCACCGTTTGGCTTGCAAGTAGATCTGCCCGAGGCCCAGCCGGTCTTCGTTGATGACTCCGTCGACACCGCCGTCCGACCCACCGCGGCGCAAGGCCGTGGCGACCTCGCTGCGCGACGATCCGTAGCCGAGCTGCACCACCAATTGCTCGACCAGATACTCGAAGCGGGTAGGGTCCATGGCTGCGATGCGTGCGCGCAGTTCGTCCTCGACCAAGCGCCGCAGCAGGCGTTCGCTCTGCTCCATTGCGTCACTTGTCGGCATGCTGACGTCCGCAGGAATCGAGCTGGGTTCCGGTTCCGCATCGGCTTCATCGCCGGATTGCAGCCACTCGCGTAGTGCGGGAATCGTCTTGAGGTCCCTGAGCTTGATGCGCTCTGGGTGCCTACCGAGGAATTCCCGCCCCGCGGCGGTCAGGCCGTATGTCGCGCGTCCGACCCGTTCAATCAAGCCCGCCTTGTACAAGTAGGTCCGCGCCCAGCCAATACGATTCTCGACTACGGACCACGTGCCGGAAGGTAGACGCTGCGCCAGTTCCTCAGGTGAGAGACCAGACTGCCTCTGAAGTTGCTGCTGGACAACTCGCATGTGCAGAACACCGTCGCGCGCCAATAGCTCTAGAAACGGACGGAAGAACTCGTCGTACGAGGGTATGGGCATGCAAGAATGAGACACGCCCCCTGCTTTGCCCGCAAGGGGCAAAGCAAGAGGCGTGGGGGTGTGGTGCCCTACGGTGGTGGTGGGCCCGTGGTGGTGTCACGGGCTACGCGCGGCTGTCAAACCGGCTCGACGTCGAAGGCCTTAACGAGCTCTTCGAGTTGCAGCGCGAGGCGGCTCAGTTCATCGGCGGACGAGCGCGTTTCTTCGGCGCCGGCCGACGAGGCTTGGGCGTTGCGGCTGATCTCGGCGATCACGGCGCTCTGCTCCTCGACGGCGGCGGCGATGCTGTGTTCGTGCTCGCTGATCTGGTCGATCACGGTGTGC
>CAITIQ010000549.1 GCA_903892415.1 uncultured delta proteobacterium
TATGCGTAGATGTCGAGGTCCGGGAAGTGCCGCTGGGCTTCCTTCAGAATGGGCGTCAAGACAAGGGCGAAGAGGAGGGCCGCTAGTGGGTCACCTTGGCGGGTGCCGCGCTGGGAGAGTATGACGTCCTGACCGTCCTTGGTCATGTAGTGGAGATTGGAGGGCTCGGAGTAGGCGAGGTTCCAGAGGGTGTACAGATGACCATATTTGTCTGGGGAGGAGAGAAGGATGTCGCGGATGCAGGAGCGGAGGGGCATGTTGAAGGCGTTGACGGCGTCAAGGGCAACGGTGATCATTTTCTTGCCGTATCCCTTCCGGACTCGGTGCACGATGATGTCGGTACCACCCTTGGTTCCAACACCAAATTGGATCCCTCCGAAGTCTTCTTCGCGGAGGCGTTCCATGCCGGAGTCGATTCCCACTGTGGCGCTTATCTTCCAGAGGGCCTCTCCGATCGCGATCGGGCGGACCGAGGGTTGCTGCCCGACTTTCTTCGCGGGCTTTGCAAGGGCGATGAGGCGGCAGGCACGCAGACGGCGACGTACGCAGTCTGAAAGGTCGTTGTTAAGGATGTCGAGCATGATAGCGGCCACGTCGGTGGCGGTGTCTTCGGAGTCCAGGAGGTGGGAGATGAGTTCTTCCGTGAGCCCGGTCCTTCCGGCGGCTGCCCCTCTTGAGAGCTCGTGGGCGGCTTTGGCGAAAAGCTTCTTCGTATCTTCGGGCGACTGAGACAAGATGGACGGGGTTGGGATGGACAAGTCTGCTTTGTCTTCTGAGGGTGGATTGGAGGGATGGAGCCGCCTCAGTTCTGCGACAATCTGATCATGATCAAGAGTGATGGATGGGGCCTGCATGAGCGTGGAGACAGCTTTTCCGGGATAGCCTCGCTCGAGTAGGGATGACGCCTTCCTGGCGTTTCGCACTTCTTCGCTCCCGTTGCCGAAGGGGCTATCTCTGACTTCTTCCACGCACTTCGTGCCGCTGAGCTGCGTTTGCATCCACTTTCGGAGGGTGTTTGCATTGGCCTTTCCCTTCAGCTTCCGCAGGTGATTCTTTGGGAGGGACAGGAGGGCATGGATCATCGCCGCCTTCTCTTCGGCGGGGGCCTGGCGGTTGCGGGCGTAGCCACCGATGTACCTCTGGGCCAGCGCAACCCACTTGCCGATGCTTTCGACTTGGATGTCGGGTTCTGTGGCGATGTCTTTGTCGTCAAGGTTCACTAGCGTGGAGATGGGATCTGGACGGAAGGTCGGCTGCGGGCGAACCTCGGGGCGGAGTTCGTTCATGTGCATACTCCTAAGGTGCTCGGCGCCTTTGCGGAGCCAAGAGCGTGCCGAGCCGGTCGCGTCAACGAGGCGGGAGGCTTCGTCGTGGAGTGCGTTGATGTGTGCGAGGCGTTGCTGTTGGTTCGGTAGGCAGGATTTCAGTGCAGCGAAGGTGTCTTGCCACCACTGGGTTGCAGACTCAAAGGGCTGGAAGTAAGATCTGGTGCTCCTCGGTTTCAGCAGCCGCGTCCTGACGAGGTCGAGGGAGTACACTTCTGGAGGACGTTGCTCAATGGGCAGTTGCGCCGCATTTTGAGGCTCAGCTGCTTGGTCTGCTGTTACGATGCCTGCACTGGCTGAGGGTGCAGCTCCCTCTAGGGCTAGTTCCGGTAGCGGGGAGGAGACGGTAGCTGCTGGCGGCAGGCTGTTTTGATCTGGTGGGGCGGCGTCCTGCACTTGGGGGGCGTGCGTGGCGCTCTGAACCGTTTGGAGGTGTTTCTTGCATTCCCTAATATATTCCGTCTTTCTGCCGGAGTGGAGGTCCAGATTGCCGCCGGCCATCGACATGAGGGTGATGACTTTGGCTTCAGGGATCTGGTGAACGGTGACAAGCAGTGAGTAGGCGAGGTACATGTTGTTGTGCCATTCCTCTTGGTTACGAAATTCGGGTGAGTAGTATTTGCCTGACCTGATGCCAATCATCTTCTGACGGAGAGCTGTTTCGATCTCGTCGACCGACATGCTGTTGTCGACGATCGTGTTCCACGGCTTTGACTCAGGACCAGGGTTCGGATGCACGTTGCCGCTGCGGAGCAGGAGAGACTTCGTCGTCGTGCTGATTGACCGCCATGTGCGCTTGGGGATCAAGACGGACCCGAACCTATCTAAGGTGGGCCCCTGCGACACCTGTGGTGGACACGCTGTAGCACTTCTATCGTGTCCGCCTTCTATCGGTGGGGGAGGGGTAAGGAACGGGACGGTGATCGCCGCTGTGCTTCGCGGCGTCCCGACGCCGGGGTCTTCTTTCTCTCTTACTTGATCGGGATCGGAGCGCGAAGCGGCGGAGCAAAGATCAAGAAGAACCGGGAGAGCAACTGAAGTGGAGCAACGCATGGGGTCTTCTTTCTCTCTTACTTGATCGGGATCGGAGCGCGA
>CAITIQ010000550.1 GCA_903892415.1 uncultured delta proteobacterium
CGGAGCCTGATTGGCTTCAACTCTTCTCCGAGACCGACGCTGGGGATCGGGTTGCTCGAGCGGGTATTGTGATACCAGTGCTCGGGCTCGAGGCTGGCTATTACGCTGTGACCGTTCGTGAAGCGCAGGTGCAGAGTCCCATCGTGGGTCAGCCTTACGCCTGCTCCAAGGGGTGGGTGCTTCACGTCACTGCGGCAAGTCTTGTGCTTGGCGGCGTCGGATATCTCAAGCGTTGGAACCAAGCACATCCCAAGTTGCGTAGGATGGCGGTGCCAGCGGGGTTTTATGCGGTATCGGTTTCGTTAGGAGCAGCCGCTGGTGATGACGACTATGCGCTCGATTTTGAGCTACACCGTTGTAGCGTGCGGCCGCCGTTTGCTGCCGACCTTGGGGTTAGTTTACGGGCCTAGGAGGGCGGCGCTTACGCTGTTGGCCGGCCGCGTCAGCGCGCCTTTCAGGGCTTGCCCGAGCGGCCTTTGGTTGCGTGCTTCATCCCAGCTAGGGGTGTGCCCTTGAGGAGGCTCTTCGCCATGGCGAGCTCTGCGCCCTCCACGGCTGCAAGGGCCTGCTCGCGATCGCGAGCCTCTCCCGCGATAGACCCGCCACAGGCAGCGCAGATGATCGCCTCGGCGGGGAGCACTGCGTCGCAGCTGGCGCCTCCGCAACGTGGCTTGCGAAACCAGCCGCCTTTGATGCGAAACACCGGCTGACCCTCGTTGGGCCTCACCCGTACCGCCTGCGGCGACGTCGCGTAAAGGGTTGAGAGGATGGCGGCGCGCTCGCGAGACACAGCCGCATAGCCCTCCAGCAGGAAGGCCTCTTGGCCTGGCCCGAGCAGTCGCGCAAGGCGCTTCACCTCGGCGCGAGATACGTCGCGTGCGGCGAGTTGGACAGCGAGGGCGTAGCTCATAGCGCCCGACGAAAGGTAGCCGCCGCGCACCCGCAAGACCCCATCGCGCCTTCGCCGATACTGGTCTGTTAGATCGGTCGTGAGCAAGCCGAAGCCGAGAAAGACGGTGGTCAAATCGGTCTGGAGCTCTTCCTCTGCGGAGTCGAAGAAAACAAGATCGTGCTGGTCGCGGTAGGCGTGGGCGACCTCGTGACAAAGCACCCCGACGATGCCATCTCCGTCCTCCATGGTGTCGCGCGAGATGCCGAACTGGAGCACGCCATCCTCGGAGCCCGCAAACCATGCGGCCGCTTCGTGGACGTGGAGATGAGCTACTGGCATGACGTCGCTGTCGTCGTCACCGGCGGTAACCTCGAACGGCGCCTTCGCCAGGGACGCAGCTCCGAGGAGGCGGCGTAGCAGCCGCTTGGCGCTCGGGATGTCCCCGGTGAATTGCTCCGGAAACGCACGTGCCGTTGGCTCGAGTAACTCCGCACAAAGGAACGGGGACGCCCCGCGCTCTTGGATCAGCAAGCGTAGGTGCTCGTGGATCCAAGCTCGATCTTCCTCGGGCGGTAGCTGCTCCATCGCGCGAGGGTAGCGAAGCTACCTTCCCCGAGCTAGCGCGCCTTTGTCAGCGCACGCTTGCAACGCGTTGAGCACGGAACTTCTTGTGGCTTGAAATAGTTAATGGGTGTGTTAACTATTCTTGCTCGCAGAAAGGACCTGAACATGAAAGCTTCTCCGCCTGGCTGGCCTCGAATCTCCACGTCGCTCTATTACGAGGACGCCAACGCTGCGATTGATTGGCTCTGTAGCGCCTTCGGTTTCGAACTGCGCATCAAGGTGGAGGGAGAGGGGGGAGCGGTCGAGCACTCCGAGCTCACCTTTGGTGAAGGCGTGATCATGGTGGGGACCGCCAAGCCGGAGAAGTTTCCGTACATGACGCCGCCCGCCCGCGTGAACGGCGCCAACACACAGAACATGATGGTCTATGTCGACGATGTGGACGCCCATTGTGAGCGCGCGCGGCAGGCAGGCGCTGTGATCGTGACGGAGCCCTACGTGACCGATTACGGTGAGGAGTATTGGTCGGATCGCGGGTACGAAGTTCGTGACGTCGGCGGGCACCACTGGTGGTTCTACCAGCGGCTTCGCAGCCCGAAGTCGGCCTCGTGAGCGAGCTGGACCGCACCTTCGCGGCGCTCGCGGATCCAACTCGGCGTGCCGTGGTGGAGCTGCTGCGGCGCAATCCTCGGCGCGCCGGGGAGCTCGCAACTCAGCTCGAGATGAGCGCACCGGCGATGAGCCGGCATTTGCGGGTGCTCCGGGAGAGCGGCCTGGTGGAAGAGGCCCACGCAGGGGAGGACGCGCGGATTCGCACCTATCGATTAAAGCCAGGCAAGTTCCGAGCGCTGCGTCGCTGGCTCGACGATGTAGAGTCGTTCTGGGCGAAGGAGCTGGATGCATTCAAGGCGCACGCCGAGGCGACGCGTCCGACACGGGGCCGCGCGTGACGGCCCAAACGGCTCCCGGAGATCAGGCGGTCGTTAGCGTCTTCGTTCGGGTTTCGCCGGACGACGCGTTCGAGGTCTTTACGAGCGAGATCGAGCTGTGGTGGCGGACGGGCCCGGCTTATCGAATCGCCGGTAAACGGCGTGGTCGGCTTTCACTCGAGGCAGGCGTAGGCGGCCGGCTATTCGAGACATTTGAGGGCGCGCACGGCGAGCGGACGTTTGTGTTCGGTACGATCACGGTCTGGGAGCCGGGCGCACGGCTCAGCTTCGTATGGCGCGGCGTGAACTTCGCCGAGGGCGAGTCGACGACGGTCGACGTCACCTTCACCGCTCAGAATGACGGCACGCTGGTGCGCGTACGGCACTCTGGTTGGTCCTCGCTGCCTGAGGATCATCCTGCGCGTCATGGACTCGTCGCTGCGCCATTCGCGCGCATGATCGGGCTCTTCTGGGGCTCGCTGATGACTGGCTTGCGCGAGCATATCGAGAGTCTGGCATCGTCATGAACTCGATCGCTTTGCTACTTATGAATCGCGCGGGATTGCGCAGTCTGGAGTAAGTTTATGGAGCTCGACCATCTGTTCTTTATGACCCGCGTGGAGGGGCCGGAGGTCGCTACGTTGGAGGCGCTCGGGCTCACGCCGACGTATCGCCGGGTGCACGTCGGACAGGGCACGGCGAATGTCTGTTACTGCTTTGAGAACGCCTATCTCGAGGTGCTTTGGGTGACGGATGAGGCAGAGTCGCGTTCGCCATTGATCGCGCCTATGCAACTAGCGGAACGCGCGCATTGGCGGGTAAACGGGGCGAACCCGTTTGGCTTCGCTTGGCGCCCAACGAGCGGGGAGGAGGTGGGGCCAACGGCCTGGCGGTACAAGCCGCCCTACCTTCCGGCGGAGCTGGCGATTGAGGTCGCGGAAGCCAGTGATGCGCTGGAGCAGCCAATGATGTTCACCTTCCCAGGGGCGAGCGCTCCGCGCGAATGGCCGAAGGAGCGAAGAGGGGCGCTTCAGGCGGCGAGCGGGTATGAGCGGTTGACGCTGCAGACGCTCTGGCTTCCTTCGCAGGTACAGGCGAGTTCAGCGCTCCAGCAACTTGCGGCCGGTATGGGGGCCGAACTCGCGGTCGCCGCGGATGGTCAATACGCCGTCGATATACGGTTATGGCGCGCCGGTTCTAGCAGTCAGACAGTCCGGCTGCCGAGCTGTGAGCTTCTGGCCTAGGTCACGCTTGGATCCCATTGGATTTGCCTGGAGCCTGGGATTGGCCGACGGTCCCCGGCATGCGCTTCGTTTGCTCGGTTCTCCTTTGCCTTGGGGTGGCTTGCGGCGCCCGTACCGGGCTGCCCGACCTCGATCAAGGGGCGGGCGGCGTTGGTGGTGAGCTTGGCGGCGGCGGACTCGGAGGAGGCGGCAGCCCTCCTGAGCTTTGCATCGGCGAGGAACAGCCGTGTGGCAGCGACGTGGGTGAATGTTCGCTGGGCGTCGCGGCGTGCCTTCCCGACGGCTCCTTTGGTCCGTGCGTTGGCGACGTAGGCCCGGTCGAGGAGCTTTGCAACGACAAGGACGAAGATTGCGACGGGGTCATCGACAACGGCTTTGGTATCGGGGAAGCCTGCGACGGACCGGACAATGACGAATGCTTCGACGACGTGCGGTCGTGCGCTGGTTGCTCGAAGGGGCCGGATATTCTCGAGACCTGCAATGGGATCGACGATAACTGCAATGGCGAGGTGGACTCGGATTGCGATGTAGGCGATTGCTCGCCGACGCTCGAGGTCACCGGCTCGGTTCCGTCCGACCCGGGCTGTCAGGACCTCCCGATCGAGAAGGGGTCGGAGGGCATTATCAACTATCCCTGTGATGGTGGTCCGGTCACGGCGACCCTGAATGCCACCGGCGGTATGCAGATCTTCTTATCGGGGAGCGTGACGCCAGGCGGCGTTGTCTCATTGACCGGCTTCGTCGAGTTCATCGCCGAGTTCGACGGCTGCTTTTGGCGAGTGGACCACTTCATCGACGGCTCGATTCCCTCGGGTACCGTGCAGTACTTCTACGAAGAGACGCTGCTGACCCCACAACCGAACGCCTGCTGGATCCCGTGTACCGAGACCGGCACCGTCGACATTCATTGGACGAAGTTCGACTAGGGCGCTCCTTCTTCCCACGCTTGAGGGAGCGCGAGGCGCAATCCGCGTTGCGCGGCTGCTCCGAACATTCAAAGAAAGCTGCGTGAAACAGCGCGCGGCTGATCAGCGTGCGTGCGCATAGATTTGTGATCAACGCGCTGGGGGCTGGGGATTCGCTGGTAACCGTTTGGCGGGGGCCGCCAATTCATCATTTAACTGGCAGGTAGCTATGGCGCACAGGGAGCCACTTGCCCGCGTTCCGACTGTCGGACTCGTGGGAGTTGGCGCATGGGGGCAACAACACCTCCGCGTTTTGAAGCAACTGCGAGCCGTTTGCGGGTTGGTTGAGATCGACCCCACACGGCGAGCCAAACTTGAAAGGGAGCATCCTGAACTAATTGTATATTCTCATCTGGACGGGCTGTTAGCGCAGGGTGTCGACGCAGTGCTAATTGCGACGCCTGCGCATACTCACTATCAACTCGGTCGCCGCTGTCTAGAGCAGGGTATCGACGTATTCCTCGAGAAGCCGATGGCGCTGTCGATGGACGAGGCCGAACAGCTGGTGGCGATAGCCGAGCAGCGTCAGGCCATCCTCATGGTGGGCCATATTCTGCTATTTCAGCCCATCATTGGTTGGGCCAAGCGCTTCCTGAGGCGTGGTGGGCTAGGCCGACTCCAAGGTCTGCACCATCGTCGATTGGGGCCGGGTAGTAGCCGCCCAGAAGGCGCACTCTGGGACCTCGCGGTCCACAACCTGGCCGTCACCTTGCACCTCGTTGACGCGCCCGTGGTCGAGCTTCGGGCGGAGACCAGCTCGCAGGTGGATCCGAGCATCGATGACGATGTCCATCTGCACCTCGTGTTCAGCAATGGGGTGCGCGCTCACCACCACGTCTCGTCTCATTGGCCGGAGAAAGAACGGCGGATGACCCTCATTGGCGATGGCGGCATGCTCACCCTCGACGAACTTACCGGGTGCGTTCGCTTCCATGCGCTGGGACCGGCAGAGGGTGCTCAAGGCCGACTGTTGTTCTCCAGTTGCAGTGAGCCGCTGGCCATTGAACTTCGACATTTTCTTCGCCGAGTAAGGGACCGCCAGGTGCCGCTCTCGAGCGGGCAGAGCGCGCTCGACGTGGTGCGACTTCTAGCGAGTGCGCAACGTTGCGCCCAGACCCAAGGGTCGAGCCCTCAATGAGCAAGCGCCTATTTGACATCGCATTAGCGCTGTTCGTGCTACCTCCCATCCTGCTCGTGCTTGCGCCGCTCTCGATCTTGATCTGGCTCTTCGATCGGAAGTCGCCAGTCTATGCAGGGCTTCGGGTGGGTAAGGATATGCGCCCCTATCGGCAGTTGAAGCTGCGAACGATGACGCCCAACGCAGATAAGGCGGGGGTCGACGCGACGCCCGCCGGTGATCCGCGCATCACGCCGCTGGGACACAGGCTTCGGCGCACCAAGTTGGATGAGTTGCCACAAGTTTTGAATGTCTTGGCGGGGGAGATGAGCTTCGTGGGGCCGCGCCCAAACTGCGTGCGCGAGTGCCTCATGTATTCCGAGGTTGAGCTGCGCATCCTCTCGGCCGTGCCTGGTGTCACAGACATATCGTCGATCGTGTTCTCGGACGAGCAAGAGATCCTACGGCACGAGCCTGACCCCGATCTCGGCTATCACCGGTTGGTCCGCCCGTGGAAGAGTCGGTTTTGCTTATTCTACTTAGAGCATCGAACGCTCTGGCTCGACATGCAGCTACTGGGTTTGACTGCGCTCGTCTTGGTTTCACGCCCGTTTGCCCTCACGCTCTTGGCGCGCCGTCTGCGGGCCCTCGGCGCCACGGAGGATCTGGTGAGTATGGCGCGGAGAGAGCAGCCGTTCAGACCGATGGCTCCGCCTGGGCTCGACGAGCCGGTTAGCATGGTTGTCGGTAAGGCCCCACCTTCTACGCAAGAGAGCCGCCATTGAAAGTCCTCATCCTGAACCAAGCCTTCTGGCCTGACAGCGTCGCTACCTCGCAATACGCTACCGATATAGCAACGTTTCTAGCTGGACGCGGACACGAGGTAACCGTCGTTGCCGGCCGCCGCGACTACACCGACCGAAAGAAGCAATACCCCAGGGCCGATAGGCTGCAAGATATACGCATTGTGAGGGTGGCATCGACCGGGTTCGGCAAGCACGGGTTAGCGGGCCGGATATTGGACACGATGTCCTACGAGCTGATGCACGCGGCGACGTTGACGAGCTTGCCTCGTCCCGACGTGATCGTCGCCTTTACATCGCCGCCGCTCGTGGGTCTGCAGGGGGCGCTCGCCGCGCGACATTGGGGCGTACCGTTCGTTCACTGGCTCATGAACGTCAACCATGAGATGGCGATAGCCCTAGGGCATCTCGCGCCGAATTCGAGGTCTGCGAGGCTGCTGCGCACGCTCCACGCCTTCGCCCTAAAGGAGAGCGCGCTGCTGGTGGTGATGGACCGTTGGATGCGCGAGCGAACTCTGCAACAAGCCAACGTGCCTCCTCGCCGTGTGGCGGTGGTCCCACTCTGGCCAGCGCACCAATCCGAGGAGGCCGTGCCAGCTTCGCGACCAGCGAGCACGCTTCGTCAGCAGCTTGGTGTTGAGCACGCCTTCGTCATTGCCCACTCGGGTAACCTAAGCCACATCCATCCGCTCGATACCGTGTTAGCGGCCGCTGTGGCACTCAAACATGACCCTGGCGTCGTATTTGCCTTTATCGGGGAGGGGACAAGGGCACGCGACGTGGTGGAGGTTGTACGCCGAGAGCAGCTCAGCAACGTGTACCAACTGCCGCCTCAACCTCGGGAGAAGTTGGGCTCGTCGTTAGGCGCGGCCAACCTGCAGCTGGTCGTGATGGGCGACGAAGCTGTGGGGCTCGCTCACTCAAGCAAGATCTATTCGATACTTGAGGCAGGCGTGCCGTTCTTGTTTGTTGGCCCGCGAGACAGTCACCTTGGCGAGCTCACGGCCGAGTGTCGGTATGGCTATCACGTAGAGCATGGTGATGTGCACGGGTTCCTGCGGGTGGTTAACGAGGTTCGCGCTCTCTCGGTCGCTGAGCTCGAGGCTTGGCGTGCGCAGAGTCGAGACCTCGTGCGAGGTCGCTTCGGGCGAACGCAGCTGCTGGCCGACTTTGCGCAACGGCTCGAAGTTCTGGGAGGCGCTGCTTGAATCGGGCACTATTGTGCGGCGGGCGTGACGCTTCCGTGTTCGACTGCGCCGATGAGCAATGGGACTGAGCTCTACGCGCTCGTTGCAGCAGGGGAGCGAGCCGCTCTAGTCGATTGGCTGGAGGCCTTGCCCAAAGCGGAGCGTCCTTTGCTCCTGAAGCCTGCTCGCGCACTATTCAAAGAGTGGTCGGCGACGATCGCCGAGGGAAACACCTTCCGCACGCGCGGCGTAGCTCAAACTCAGTGCGCTTGGCTAGCGCTTTACGCAGCGGACGCCGCGGCTGCTACCTCGCGGCCCGCTTATGCGCCGGCGCCCGAGCACTTGGTGGCGATCACCGCGCGTTTGCAGCCGCCTGGGTTATCCAGCTTCGTCGCGAGCATCCTCCCGCGATTCTGGGAACGAGCTGCAGCCTTGGTCGAGGCTGGGCTCGCGCCCCGGCCAGCCGAGCGGTTGTGGGCGTTGGGTATGATGGGCGCGTGGGGCAGGGCAGGGAGGGCGAGCGAGTTGCTCGCTGTCTGGGAGCCGGTGCTACTGCGCGATGTTTCGCTGCTGTTCGCGCATGAGGGAGAAGGCGAATTCTCGCTTTCATCCTTTACTGGTTCCTTGTGGGCCGATCAGTTCAGGCTCTGGGTGGAGCAAGGCAAGCTCGCTCGTTCGGAGCTCTTGGACCATTGTCTTTCAGCGCTACTCCAAGGTTTTGCGCCGGGGCGGCAGACTTTTTTTACAGGCCTATTCGATAGTCTTTCCCCGAGTGCCGACGAGTGTCTGGCGCGCACGGGGTCATTGCAACGACTGCTCGGTAGCGCCGCCGGCGCTACGGTGGGCTGGGCGCTAGGGCATTTGCGCGGTGCGCTCGAGGCGGCTCAGGTTCCTGCAAGCGCGTTGGAAGGCGCGCTGATGGTGCGCTCGGCGGCGACGGCCAAGGCGGCGGTGGGCTGGCTCGCCCTGCGCCAAAAGGCAGCGCCAGAGGAGGACGTCGCTTCGGTGTTACAGAACGCGCTCAGCCACGCTGACGTTGGCGTTCAGGCGGCCGCCGCGCAGCTGCTGCTCGGCTCGGTGAGCCCAGCCCGACTTCCTTCGCTCGTGGAGCCCCATCGGGAGGCGATGAGTCCGCGGGTTCGAAAGCTGTTTGCGGCTATCGCAGCTCCAGCTGAGTTGGTCTCGGTCCAGCCGGCGGTCGTGAGCGCGGTGACGGCGGCGGCTCCAGCGAACCCTTTGTCGAGGCTCGATCCGCTCGCGCCCGAACGAGCGATCGCGCGTAGGCTCGAGCTTGACGATCACGCGCTACTCACCGCGATCGCTGCTTGGATCGAAGCCGCCGAGGACGTTGATCGGGGCGAGCTGCTACTCGCCGAACTAGCGCGAAGACCCAGGCCCGATACGACGGTGGCCGCACATTGCAAACCGCTGGTGCGCACCTGGGCGAAGCGGCTGGAGCGGGTTTGGGATCCGGGCGCGCTGCTCGCGTTGGTAGCACAAGCGTGGGCCCTCGGTATTGCTGCTCCAGAAGATGCGCCAGAGCAGCCGACGTGGTCGAGTCAGCGTCTCTATCGCAGTCGCGCGCTCGAGCTGGTGGATAGCCTATTAGCCGGGGAGCAGGTGTTTTGGTGTTCGCTACCTACGCATCGCGGTGGTCACCTCGATCGACGTGTTGCTGTGCGGCGTTGGGAGCAGCGCAAGGGCAAGGTTCTCCCCGCGGACCTCGCGCTTGCTTGGCAACGTCTTTCGGGCCCGCCGCACGCGCCGCCTGCCGCTGATGGTGATCCGCTGACGGAGGCCTGGCGCTACGTGATGGGCGGACCTCCACCAGCTACGTTGTCGCTCGAGCTCTGGGGAGCCGCCGCGCACGCACGCTCACCGGAGGAGCCCGACCGTGCGGTGGAGCAGGTTTATCCCGAGCTGCGTGAGCAGCCTTGGCGCACCTTGGTCGGCAGTCGCAGTCGCACGCTTCACACGTGGGCGAACGGTGGCGTGAGCAAGCTGCTTGGGATTGAAGGCAGCAACCTGATCGGTTCGTCTTGGTGGCAGGCCGATGGCCGTGACGCTTCTACGAGCTCTTCTCCGGTACGGAGCTACCTGGCAGCGCCCGAACTAAGTGCCAATGTCGTGGGCGCCTTCGCTCACGATCGAGCGGTCTCGCCCGTCTGGTCTGCTGCGGTGGACGCACGCTCGCTACACGAGCTCGTGCATGACGTCGGCTCGACCGAGACCGATACGCGCAATCCAGGTGCGGTCACCGCGTTGATCGATTGCGCTGTTCCGCTAGGCCCAGTCGGTCATGAGCTATTGGCCGCTGCGCTGCTATCCCCGCATCCAGTGGTGCGCTTGGCTGGGGTCGACCTGGCGATCGCAAGCGCCGGAGATGGACGCCTGCAACCAGCGCAGCTCGCCGATGGGCTCGCGCTTTTGACGCGCGACGACTTCTATCCGCTAAACCGCGCTGTGACCGGGCTCGCCGAGGTGGCGCGCGCAGGCTTTGCGCCGGTTGTGGTGCAGACGTGGCTACACGCGCTGCCACTGCTCGAAGCTGTGCGCGACGTCGCCAAGGTGCTCGCTCAACTCGACCCGTTGCTGCTCGATCACCCTGCCGTGCTTCCGCCTGCCACGGTGCGCGCGCTACAAGGCTTCAAGAGCGGAAAGGCGGCCGCCTTGGCGCGGGCGATCCTCGGCCGATGAACGCGCTCGACCATCAAACGCTTTACGCAGGGGCGTCGCTCGCTGAGCGCTCGGGACTGACGCTGGTGACGGAGGCGGGCCGCGCCGACAGTCCAACCTTCATTGGCAAGTTGAGCGATCCAGCGCGCTTTGCACCGCTGCTCCTGGCGCTCGGTGACGTGGTAAAGGCTCGTCATCACGTCCCGCCTGCGATGCTGCGGCGCATCTTGGCAGAGGCCGATCCGGTGGTGACGGTAGGCGGCGGTATGGTGCGGTTCGAGGGCTTCTCGGCTTGTTGTGGCGCGTATGCGCGGGTGGACCTACTGGCCGAGGGGTTGGACGTCGAGCAGTCGAGGCACGGCACCACGAACGTTGATTTCTCCGCGGCGCTGCGCTCGGCGTTGCAGGGGCTCCGCTTCGAACCAGGGGCCCATCTGCGGGTGACTCCGTCTGCGGTCACGTTACAAACCCCTTCGGCCCACGTCGAAGAGCGGCGCATCCGCTTGCCGATTCGTTGGCTGCGTGGCTTTCTTGGCGTGGCTTCGCTCACCGCACGTCTGCAGCCCGCTGGCACCTTCGCTGCGGCGACGGCTCGTCGCATGTTGATGGCGCTGCCGAACGGAGCGTCGTTCGGTGCGCCCACCTGGATGGTGCCAGCAGGCGGTTCCCTGCGGCTCTCGACGCAGGCCGCGGCAGGGGCTGTGCGGCTGAGTGGGCCGAGTCGATTGCGTGCGCTCGCTGCAACGTTGCAGAGCGCGAGCTCCCTCAGCGTCTGGTCGGACCCGCTCGACCAGGCTTCGGCGTGGGTCGTCGACAGCAAGACCTGCAGGCTGACGTTGCTGCTTTCTGCCGACCCGTGGCGTGGTCTCTCGGCCGAGGGCCACGGCCTTTTGGGGGCGGCCGCTCCTCCAGCGGGCTTTGCCGCGGCGCGTGCGCAACTCGCTTGGCAAGCGGTGCTCGACTACGACGCGTTGGGCGGCCCAGCGTTGGTTGGGGCGCTCGCGGCGCAGGGCCACCTAGGCTTCGATCTTACGACGCAATGCTGGTTCCACCGCGAGTTGCCCTGGCGTCCGGATCGGCTCGAGACGCTCCTTCCACGGCTCAAGAGCGCACGCGAGACGGCGGCAACGCCGGGAGCCGTACGCTTCGAGCCAGCGCGCAACGTCGCGTGGGTCGCTGCGACGAGCGGAGAACATCGCGTGGGTCTCGATAGCGATCCAGCGAGCTGTACCTGCACCTGGCATGCACGAACCGGCGGCAAGCAAGGGCCTTGCCGTCACGTGCTCGCAGCGCAGCTGCTTTGCGAGGAGGAGGCTCCGGGCTGAGGCGCGTCGCAGGATCGTGCGATTGACGGAGTTGGGCCGCGAGTGTGAGCATCCGGCGATGCGCGCGTCTGTCCTCCTTTTGATTGCTCTGGCCTTGGGCTGCGCCGATTCGCCTCCCGCGGAGGTTCCGCGGTCCTTGCTCGAAGCCTCTGCGGCGGTGAATGTGCCGAGCGCTGTCGCATCGTCTGGCTCAACCGTGGCGCTGGCTGCTCCACCTCCGTTGCCCAAGGTGGATTGTTCGGGCTGGCCGAGCGATCGCGACCCGGTGATCGACGCGCGCTCGGTGCAGGTGCGAGGGGCGTTTGTGGGCATGCGGCTAACGGCGCCGACGTCGATGCGCGCGCTTCCCGGTGAG
>CAITIQ010000551.1 GCA_903892415.1 uncultured delta proteobacterium
CACCCCTCCCCATCCAGCGCCGCATCGCAGGGATCCTGTCGGCCTACGACGACCTGATCGAGAACAGCCAGCGGCGCATCAAGATTCTGCAGTCGATGGCCCGCGCCCTCTACCGCGAGTGGTTCGTTCACTTCCGCTTCCCCGGCCACGAATCCGTCCCCCGCGTTTCGTCTTCCCTCGGCGAGATTCCGAAGGGGTGGGAGGTGAAGCGCTTGCCTGAGTGCGTCCATATCAACCCGCGCGTCACCGTTCCGCGCGCCGGCGAAAAGCCATTCGTGCCCATGGGGTGCCTGTCCAACGACTCGATGCTCATCACCGACGTTGAAGCCCGCGAAGGCAACAGCGGGGCAAAGTTTCAAAACGGCGACACTCTCTTCGCACGCATCACACCGTGCCTAGAGAACGGAAAAACCGGCTTCGTCCAGTTTCTGCCCAACGCGCAATCCGTCGGTTTCGGTTCTACTGAGTTCATCGTCCTGCGTTCGCGCACGCTCACGCCGGAGTTCGTCTATCTGCTAGCACGCAGCGATGAGTTTCGCGGGGTGGCCATCAAGAGCATGTCCGGTGCTACCGGCCGACAACGAGTGCAGGAAAAGTGCTTCGACGACCTGCGTATGGTCCAGCCTCCGCGTGTGTTGCTTCATCGATTTGCCGCCGTCATGGCCCCTTCCTTCCGCCTTACCTACGAGCTTCATATCCAGATCCAAAACCTCCGACGCACCCGTGACCTGCTCCTCCCGCGCCTGCTCTCCGGCCAGATCGACGTGGAGGCGCTCGCCTCATGAACCCTAAAAAGCCCCTCAGCAAGCTAGAGCGCGTTCCGCTCCGCGAGGCCTGGAAGCACGAGGCCGGCGACTTCACTCCGTGGCTCGCGCAGGCCGACAACCTCGACGCGCTCGCGCAGGCGATCGGCGTCAGCGAGCTTGAGCTTGCGTCCACAGAGCAGCGGGTCGGCGACTTCAAGCTCGACCTCTTATGCACGGACGGCGACCAGCAGGTCATCATCGAGAACCAGCTCGCCGAGACCGACCACAAGCACCTCGGACAGATCCTGGCCTACGCAGCGGGAGTCGGCGCGCGGAAGGTGATCTGGATAGCCGAGTCGTTTCGGCCTGAGCACGCGGCTGCGCTGCGGTTCTTGAACGACAACACGACCGACGACCTGAGCTTCTTTGGCGTGCAGGTGGAGCTGTGGCGCATTGGTGACTCGCCGCTGGCGCCCAAGTTCGAAGTGGTCGTCAAGCCCGATGACTGGGTCAAGGCGGGCAGAGAGCAGGCGCGAGCTGCCTCGTCGTCCTCGCCTACCAAGCAGCTGCAGATGCGGTTCTGGGCGGCGCTGGTCGACCGGTTGGCTACGACGGCGCCGCAGATCCGGCCGCAAAAGCCGGGACCCCGGCACTGGCTCAACAACTCGATTGGGCGTTCTGGCTTTCAGCTCAACATTACAGCCAATACTCGCGACGAGCGGCTCGGCGTCGAGTTGTGGATGTCCGGCGAGGATGCCAAGGCGCGCTTTGCTGCGCTGCAGGAGCAGAAAGAAGCGATCGAGCGTGCGCTTGGGTTTGCTCTCGATTGGCAGGAGTTGCCGGACTCTAAGGCGTGTCGCGTCGCTACCTACCGACCCGAATCGTCCATCGAGGAGGAGTCGCGATGGGATGTGTATCTGCAGTGGCTCGAACAGCGGCTCGTCATCATGGACCGGGTGCTGCGGCCGATCGTCAAGACGCTGCCATGAAGCCCCACGCCTTCACCGAGGACCAACTCGTCGAGCAGCCCGCCATCGGGTTGTTTGCCACTCTGGGTTGGCAGACGGTGTCGGCATTGGAGGAGACCTTTGGCGCAGGCGGCACGCTGGGGCGCGAGACCAAAGGGGAGGTTGCGCTGGTGGGTAGGTTGCGGGCGGCGCTCGGCAAGCTCAACCCGGGCATGCCGGCCGAAGCGATCCAGACCGCAGTTGATGAGCTAACGCGCGATCGTTCGGCGATGAGCCTCGAGGCCGCCAACCGCGAGGTCTACCGGCTGCTCAAGGAGG
>CAITIQ010000552.1 GCA_903892415.1 uncultured delta proteobacterium
CAATATGACGGCTCTCGAGAACTGACGGAGGGCTGGTCGGCTGACGTTTTGGTAGGCGGAGATTGTTCGGCGCTGCTCGCGACGTACCCGGAGGCGCCTATCGGAAGTCTTTCTGACACCGCAACCCTGGACTCGGTGCCTTTGATTTCCAGCGTTCCGGTTGGCCCTGTGCTCGCGGTCGGTCTGCGCAATGGCAAGTTGGTTGCTGGGTGCACGGTCATGAGCGCCACCTCCGCGGTCGAGGAACAGGAGGTCGTCGTCGAGCTGAAAGACCGCAGCATGGTTTTGCCAGGCGCGCGCCTCTCGCTTTCCCTCGAGTTCGGCGTCGAGCCGACGAGCTTCGGGCAGATCGTGAAAGCCGGCGGTGAAGGGATCGCCGACACAGCCTTTCCACCCGAAAGCACGACCACCGTGATTGTGGCGACCGAGATGCTGAAGCAGCTCTCACCGAGTTCCGCCACTTCGTTGGAGCAACTGCTGGCAAGTCAGGACTTCGTGCTCGAGGTTGATGCGGCAAGCGGGAACTTCAACGCAAACGAGTATTGCAGCTCCATCGCCATGAACTCGGTTGGCCTTGCGGAGGCAGCGGTTGCGGCTGGCACGACAAACGTCGTTGGAACGATCGAGGGATTGAGCGACATCCCTGAAGGAGCGTCGTTCGAACTCGAAGCGTTGCTGGGACTGCCGCTCTACGCGCTCCCACAAAGCTCGTTACCGTTCGTGTGGGTGGACACTGGCAATGACTCCCTTCTGATTACCGGTACCATTCCGCTGTCGGCCACCCGCTTGGCAGCCGCCTTCATGAGCAATCAGGTCGCGCAGGAGCTCGGAGACGAGTTCACCCCGGTCGACGCCATTCGTGGGCAGCTCAACTGCAACACGCTCGGCTCGGCGATGAACGCGGCGGGTCCAGTCGTCGACTGCGACGCACAGTGTCTCGAGCAGGCCTGCGTGTTGGCGGTCGCGTCGCGTTGGGAGCTCGGCCTGGCCGCAGACGAAGTCGAGGGCATGGGGTTGTCGTTCCTCAGCGTCGCCGCGAGTGGTGCTGCCACGGTGAATGACGAGCTAGCCCCGGCTGCAATGGTTGGTACCTGGAGTGGGCTACTTTCGGCGCTGGGCAAAGAGGTCGACGCGCAAGGCGCAGCGACGGGGTCCCCCGCGCCACCGCGATAACGCGCTCGTCATCACGAGCTGCGTGGACGGCGGAGGAGGCTTGATGTTAACTCGCAGCATGTTTCGTCTCCGATCGAGTGGGTTTCGAGTGCTTCTGGGCCACGGCCTTTGGTTTGTCGCGTCCACCGTAGTTGTCGCGTCCACCGTAGGGCTCGGCTGCGGCGACGACACGACCTCCACAACCGGTGATCCGCCGACCCCAACTCCGACAACCCTGCGGCCGGGTGACATCTGCCAAGTTCCCCAGCCTTCGACCATGGCGGCTCGGTTCTCCCCCGACGTTGTGTTCTTACCGCCCTGCCCTGCGGGTGCAGATTCTTGCGTCTCGCGCAGCATCAAGCTCGTGGTTGGACCCGACGTGTGCACGGACGTGAGCGTCACCTTCAGCAGCAGTGACGAGTCCTCTCTAAAGGCTCCTGAGGCCGGCAAGATTGGGCTCTATTCGCCTGTTGTGGAGTTTGAGCTGCGGGGAGCGTCCAAAGCTGGCGAGTACACCATCAACTCGAGCCTGCCCAAGGAAGACGGCACTACGCTCAACGGGAGCCTGCGCGTCGTCGTCCAGGAACCGACGGTCGCAAGTTGCACAGGCGCCTCGACCAGCGGCATGGTCAATCCAGGTTCGGAGGTGAAAGCAACCGGTGCTTTGGCTGGAGCCACCATCGGCCTGCCGGCAAACGCCGACAAGCCGAACTCCGGCGCCTTCTTGTGGAGCGTCCCGGCGTTCGAGACGACGATCGCTTGCGGAGAGATGGAGCTTCCGGAGGGCTATGTTGCGCTTGGTCCGGCCGTCAGCTTTGGTCCCGAGCCGCAAAGCTTCCCTCGAGAATTGCCGCTCTCCATCCCTGCAAACCCGGCGATCTTGGGCGAGAATGCGCGCTTTCGTCACGTTAGGGTGCTCTACAGCGGGCCCAAGTTCAAAGAGCCGCGCGTCGTTGCCGTGGCGGACCCGCGCTTCGGAGAGGTGGACGGAAAATGGGCGCTCTCCTTCAAAGCCCCTCGCCTCGGCACGTACCAGGCCGTCGTGCGCAAGGACGCGGGGGACAGGGTGATCCAACGCAAGCTCACCCACCGAGCCGTGATCGGTGTGTCGATGGGCGGGATGGGAAGCAGCATGTTCGGCACGCGCCATCACGACAAGTTCGATGTCGTCGCGCCACTCGGTGGGCCGGCCTCCTGGTCATGGCTCATCAATATGATCGAGAAACAGCACCTCGGTGGCTTCCGGCCGATCGCGCCGGGCACCGAGCTGGCCGACATTCCGCTCACCAAAGCTTCATGCATGACCGACACGGAGTGTGCGGCCGACGAGGTCTGTCTGGGCGTCACGGTGGACCACCCCGGTGGCTGCACCTTGTTCACCACACCTGAGAACCCCTACGAGCACAACCAGACCTTCAACAACTGGTGGGCCGAGTACCCGCGAACCGGCACCGGCGGCCGCTTCCCTCGTTCTGAATATGCGCAGATCTTCAGAGACCTCGCGCTGTTGATGGGCAACCCCAACGGAGACAACCTTTCTGCGGGCGGAGAAAACCTGCCTCCGGGTGTGCCGCCCAATCACCCCTCGGTCGTAGGCGAACACGAGGGCACACAATGCTCGGTCTGGGTCGATCCGATCGCGGAGGCGCCTGACCACGCCGCGCAAGTTGAGAAGGCGGACAACTGCCCGATCGAGCGTTGTGCCAATCCCCTCACCTTGGCGAACTACTTCGACGACGAGTTCAATCCCGACGGCGTCTTTCCGGTGATCACGGTTTGTGACGGCACCCCGCCCCACGAAGACGAGACGCCGTACGCCAACGCATGGAAGCCCACTGGCCCCAACAACTACCCGCTCGAGGTCGCTCTCGCTGTGGACTACAACGGCAACGGCGTTCGCGACGAACTTGAGCCGCTGATCCGCAGCGGTCATGAGCCGTGGGACGACACCGGGGAGGACGGTCGCTTCAGCGTCGACGAACCCGGCTACGAGGCTGGCGTCAACGAGGATCCGTCGGGGGACGACTTCCACATGCAGTACAACCCCAACGGCACCGAGCGGGATTACCGCTACCAGGACGGCGAGCCCTACCTCGACTTCGGGATGGACGGCGTGGACGGCACAACGCAACAACCTGCGACTGGCTACGCCAAAGAAGGCGACGGCTACGACGTTGGCGAGGGTGACAACGCCTTCACTGCGTCTCGCGGCCTTCGAAGGATGTGGGAGTTCGATCCGACCGCCATCATTCGCAAGAACGCGCCGAGCGCCACAGGCGAGCTTGATGATGCGTCCCTGGACCGCTTGGACGTGTGGACCGACGGCGGTCTACGCGACCTGTTCAACTTCCACGTGAGCGCCAACCAACTCGTTGGCGCGATGCAGGCACGCGGCCGCGAAACGGCTTACTTCACCGACTTCGCGCAGCTGCCAGGCTTTGACCCAGCGTTCCCCGATCTGTACACGCCCTCGTTGATTCGCTGGGAAGACGTGCCTGGGTCGGTGCTGATGCGCTATGGCAAGGTTGACCCGACGGCCAGTGACATCGAGAAGGGCTCCGGCCAGCATGTCGGCACAGTCACCGAGATCCTCGGGCGCTTGCAGACAGCGCTTTACTACATTGGTTCTCGCTGGCCGGAGCAAGACCTCCGCTCGCTGGTGAAGATCGCCAGTGAAGATCCGGCGCCCGGCGCAAGCGACTGCGAAATCGCTGGAGCCTGCAACTTCGAGTTCACCGATTCACGTGGTCGCAAGGGCCCCGTAACGATCAATCTACCCCCGGGCTACGCCCATCGCGAGCAGCAGGATCGCACGTACCCCGTTATCTACATGCTCCACGGTTACGGCCAAACCCCGGAGGATCTGGGTGCAGCGATCATCTTCGTGGCCAACTGGATGAACGGCGCGCAAGACAACGTGACCACCCGTTTGCCCAAGGCGATCTTGGTCTACGTCGACGGGCGCTGCCGCACTGACGACACCGGCAACGCCGAATGCATCCGCGGTAACTTCTTTACCGACAGCGCACGAGATGACGGCATGAAGGCCGACGCTTGGTGGCTCGAGCTGATGAATCACATCGACACTACCTACCGCACGCGCGGAGAGAGCGTGGTCGACTACCGCCCCTAGCCGCTCGGTGAATCCCTACCTGGTAGACGCTGGCGGCAATCCGCTGACTTCGCGGGGCCACGCGACGCTACTGGCGTTTGGTGGTCTCGCCGTCTCCTTCGTCGTGCTTGCGCTCGGCGCTGTCCTCTTGAACCTCCGGATTACCGGCGGTGCCGTGTTGCTGGCGCTCGGGGCCGTTGCTTTCGTTGCGTCTCCCATTGTGATGTGGCGCCTCCTCTTGCGCGGGACGCGAGGGTTGAAAGGCGCCACTGCTGCTTGGCAAGCAGGACAAGGCCGCGGCGCCATCCCTGCAGCTCACTATGTGCTGCGAAGCGTGTTCCGAGCCGACGTTCGAGCCCGGGCGTTTCACCTGCTCGGGCTGGTCGCCGAGGCGGAGGGAGACTTTGCCGCAGCCAACGACTGCTTCGAGCGAGCGCTGAGTGCATTGCCCGCGATGGCGGCTCCGGTACGAAAACGGTACGCCGAGATCCTGATCGCCTCACACCAAGCGCTTTGCGCGGCAGCGCTCGGCAACCTACCGCTGGCTGCGCAGCAGCTCGACCGGGCCGGTCAGCGACTGGCCGTTGGGGACTCCACCTCCACGTGGGATGCCCTCACCGACGACGCGGGCTGGGGTCTCGGGGACGTTTCGATGAACGAGGTGCTGATGAAGATCGAAGGCGGTCGGCCTGCGGCGGGAGTGTTCGCGCTGGCGCAGGCGTTCCTCGCCTATCGAAGCGGGGATGCGCATGGCTGTTTGCATCTGCTCGGGGCGAATTACGGCCAGCTCGTCCACGCCCTCTTACCGCGGGAACACGGGCTAGCAGCGCTGCTCAACCATCGGGCCCAGCGCGTCCTCGGCCACAGCCCGAGCGGCCCAGAGCCGCGCGAGGCCTGGGCGCTCAAGTGTGTGGGCGAAGTGCCGCACTGACCGAGACGAAGTCGCAGCGAGCGCAAGGTTCGCATTGTGGTTTGCCCGACCTGCCTTTACTTTCGCCGGCGGGACTTGGGGCGAACGGAGAAGCTGAATGGGGATCTCGACAACCGTCATTGAGACGGAGACCGTACCGGGTGAGGCGATCCAAAAAGAGCGCACGGTAAAGCCGTGTGCACTCGTCATCTTTGGCGCCACGGGAGATCTGGCCAAGCGCAAGCTGCTGCCCGCTCTCTATAACATCGCTAAAGAAGGCTGGTTGCCCGAGGGTTTTGAGGTGGTCGGCGTTGGGCGCAGCGCAGCCGACGAGCAAGCCTTTCGCAAGGTCCACCAGGAGGCTACGGCCAAGTTCTCGCGAACCAAACCAGTCGACGCCAAGACCTGGGAGCAACTCTCAGAGCACATTCACTACGTGCTAGGGGATCACACCACTCCGGACACCTACAAGCGGCTGCTAGAGAAGCTGGATTCGCTGGATCGCGAGCGGGGCACCCAGGGCAACCGCATCTTTTTCTTCTCAACGCCGCCTTCGTCTTTCGAGGGCATCCTTTCCGGACTCAAGGAGAACGGCTTGCTCAAGAAGTCGAGCGAGCGGCGGGCTGCTGGTGAGGCCAATCCGCCCTTTGCGCGGGTCATGATCGAGAAGCCGTTCGGCAGCGACCTCCCTTCAGCGCGTCGCCTCAACAACATGGCCGCCGACTTCGTCGATGAAGACCAGCTTTATCGCATCGACCACTATCTCGGAAAAGAGACGGTGCAAAACATCTTGGTGCTGCGCTTCGCCAACTCGCTCTTCGAGCCGTTGTGGAACCGCAACCACGTAGACCACGTGCAGATCACCGCCGCCGAAGAGCTGGGAATGGAGGGCCGGGGCAAGTTCTACGATGAGACCGGGGCGCTGCGTGACGTGATTCAAAATCACCTGCTCGAGATCTTGGCGTTGGCTGCCATGGAGCCACCGGTCTCCTTCAAGGCCGACGAGATTCGAAATCAGAAGGCCCAACTTCTGCGTTCGGTCCGACCGATCCATCCGAGCGAGGTAGCAACCGAGGTCGTCCGTGCGCAATATGAGGGCTTCCTCGACGAGCCCAACATTGCAAAGGACTCGAAGACGCCTACCTACGTCGCCTGTCGCTTCATGATCGACAACTGGCGTTGGCACGGCGTGCCGTTCTACGTGCGCGCCGGAAAGAAGCTCAACAAGCGCGTGACCGAGGTGGCCATCCATTTCCGCCGCGTTCCGCTCTGTCTATTCGGGCGAGATGAGGTCTGTCAGCGCCTCGAACAGAACGTACTCACGTTGCGAATCCAGCCTGACGAGGGCATTGAGTTCTCGTTCATGGCAAAGCAGCCCGGAGACGATTTGTTCGTTTCGACGGTGAAGATGGACTTCAGCTACGCCCGAGCCTTCGACCGTCAACCACCCGAAGCGTACGAACGGTTGATCCTCGACTGCATGCGTGGCGACCAAACGCTCTTTGCCCGCAGAGACGGCGTCGAGGAGGCCTGGAGTTTGTGCACGCCCATCCTCGACGCGTGGCGCGACGACGACTCAATCCCACTGCACTCGTACGCTCCCGGTTCGGCCGGGCCCAAGGCCGCCGACGAGCTGCTGCACGCGACCAAACATCATTGGCGCCCGCTCGACACGCCCGACAAGTCGCCCAACAGCGTGCTTCCCAACGCCAGCGGGCCGAAACAGGGTTGACCATCGTGACGCGTTGGACGGCCCAAATCGTCGAGGAAAAGGACGCGCAGGCTGTGGCCCGGGCTGGCGCCAGGGCCATCGTGGTTGCGCTGGAGCAGGTACTCGCCCAGCGGAGCACGGCCTCCTTGTGCTTGGCCGGCGGTACGACGCCCCGCGCGGTTTACGTCGAGCTTGCGAAGGCCGCACTGCCGTGGTCACGCATCCATTTCTACTTCGGAGACGAGCGAGCCGTTGCGCGCAGCTCGTCAGACTCGAATGCAGGACTCGCCGACGAGACGCTCTTTGGGCCCGCGGCGGTGCCAGCAGAGAACATCTTCGTGATCGCAGGCGACGCGCCGGATTTAGTGGCGGAAGCGGAGCGTTACGCATCGCTACTACCTGCACACCTCGACCTGTTGCTGCTGGGAATGGGTGAAGACGGCCACACCGCCTCGCTCTTCCCAGGCGCTTCGAGTTTGAATGAAAGGGTGAAACGCGTCGTTTCGGTGGTTGGACCAAAGCCCCCGCCCCAGCGGCTCACCATAACGCCGCTCGTGCTGGACACGGCCCGGCAGACCTTCCTGTTCGTGACGGGCAGTGGCAAGGCCGAGGTTCTAGCCAAAGCGTTCGGCGGCGTGGGTGACGCCCTTCCCGTTCAACTCACTTCGCGTGTCACTCTCTTTGCGGACACGGCGGCCCTGGCGAAGCTCGGCTCTTAGCCTTCCGCCGACACAGATTTTGATCGGTTCACCTCGCACTAACCAAGGATTCAGATGAGCACTGTTACCGCAGACGTTGGCGTTATTGGGTTGGCCGTCATGGGCAAGAATTTGGCGCTCAACATCGCAGATCACGACTATCGGGTCGCCGTGTTCAACCGCAGCGCAGCCGTCACCGAGGCGGTCGTGCGGGAGAACCCGAATCACAAGCTCGTGCCGCACACGACACTCAAGGAATTCGTTGGCGCCATCGCGAAGCCGCGACGCATCCTCGTGATGGTCAAGGCCGGCGCTCCGGTAGACCAAGTGCTCGCAGACTTGGTGCCGCTTTTGGACCAAGGTGACGTGGTCATCGATGGCGGAAATACGTACTTTCCCGAGACGCAACGCCGGGAGAAAGAACTCTCCGCTAAGGGTATTCACTTCGTTGGCATGGGTATCTCGGGTGGGGAGGAAGGAGCCCGCTTTGGTCCCTCGTTGATGCCCGGCGGCCACCTCGCCGCCTGGGAGGCAACGCGGCCCGTTTTTGAGGCCATTGCCGCCCGCACAGACTCAGGTCCGTGTGTCACGCACGTGGGCCCCGATGGCGCGGGTCACTTCGTCAAGATGGTGCACAACGGCATCGAGTACGGCGACATGCAGCTGATCGCAGAGGCCTACGACATCCTCTCGCGTGGCTTGGGACTAGCGGCGCCAGCGATTGGCGAGATCTTCGCCCGCTGGAATCAAGGCCCGCTGGCGTCGTTCCTGATCGAGATCACCTCGCAGGTACTCGGCGTCATGGACCCGACGTCAGGCGGTCCGCTCGTGGACCGCGTGCTCGACAAAGCCGGACAAAAAGGCACAGGCAAGTGGACGGCGACGGTCGCGCTCGAACTCGCGGTGCCCATCCCGACGATCGCCGCGTCGATCGACGCGCGCGTGCTCTCGAGCATGAAAGACGAGCGCACGCGAGCCGAGGCGCTCATTCGCAAGAACGTCGCGAGCTCGATCGAGGGGGAAGCTGCCGCCGTCATTGCCGACCTCGAGTCGGCTCTGTTGGCCGCAAAGATCGGCTCCTACGCTCAGGGGCTGAAGCTGATCGCGGAGGCTAGTCGCGTCCACAATTGGGGCATCAACCTGCGCGAGATGGCGCGCATCTGGAAGGGCGGTTGCATCATCCGTGCGGTCTTGCTCGACACGATCATGCGCGCGTTCGAGAAGTCGCCTGAGCTCGAGAGCATCCTCGCGGATCCTGAGCTCGAGAAGGCCGTCTACGAGGCGCAGCCCGGTTGGCGTCGCACGATTGGCCGCGCGGTTTCGCTCGGAATTCCCCTTCCGTCGATGACTGCGAGCCTCGCGTACTTTGATTCCTACCGTACGGCTCGCCTGCCCCAGAACCTCACACAGGCCCAGAGAGACGCCTTCGGCGCGCACACCTACGAACGCACTGACGCTAACCCGCCTGGACCAATCCACACCGAGTGGCTTGGTCCAGCCAAGAAGTGAACGGTCGGTGAGGCCGTCTTCTCCGACCCAACGCCATGGCAAAGCCTAAGTCACGGCGCGATGTAGTTCCCCTGCCGGCACACTCACCTTTGCCGGCGGGCCTCGGCGCGAGCGAGCTGACCTTTCTCAAGGTCGTCGTGGAGAACGTGGCGCAGCCAATCTTTGTCAAAGACCGGGCGCACCATTGGGTTTGGTGCAATTCGGCGTTTGACGCGCTCATTGGGTTTCCGCGCAACGAGACAATCGGCAAGACCGATCACGACTTCTTCCCGAAGGACCAGGCCGACTTCTTTCACGCAAAGGATCGCGAGGTGTTCGACACAGGAGCTGTGGTCGTCATCGAAGAAGAGCCGATGTCGGACGCGTCCGGCAACACGCACATCCTCGCGACCACGAAGGCACCCGTGTTTGACGCCACGGGCGCTGTAACTCACATCATCGGAATCATCCACGACATCACTCGTCGCAAACACGTGGAGGAGGCCCTTCGACTGGCCAACCAGGAACTCGAACAGCGCGTTTTCGAACGAACGCGGGACCTGCGTGAGGTTCAGAACGCATTGCTTCGCCGCGAGCGGCTCGTCGTACTCGGGCAACTCGCTGGGGGCCTCGCCCACCAGATCCGCCACCCGCTCTCCGTCATCTCCAACGCCGCTGCCATTATCCGTCAACGGGTGGACGTGTCGAAGGATACGGACCTGCAGCGGGCGCTCTTCTCAATGGCGGAAGAGGTTCGCGAGGCAGACCGCATCATCTCGGACTTGATCGACTTCGCCCGGGTACGAGAAGCGACCTTCATGGAGATCAGCGTCGGCGAGCTGCTCGACTCGGTCGTTGCGAACGTCCACATCCCCGAACAGTTGAAATTGGAGTGGAACATCGCGAGAGGGTGCACGCTTCGGGTGGACCCACGGCAAACGCGGGACGCGCTCGGCAATCTGTTGCGCAACGCGGTGGAATCGATCGAATCGGTGCGCGATCAGCGCACGCGCCACGTGATTCGCTTCGAGACCGCCGAAGACCACGAGCACTTCGTCAGCATCCGCGTGATTGACTCCGGCGCGGGCGTTGCGCCCGGTATGGTCTCACACCTGTTCGAGCCGTTGGTTACCGACAAGACCTTGGGTCTAGGCTTGGGGCTTTGCACCGCGCGCGCCCTGATCGAGAACCAGGGCGGCACGCTGATGTATGAGGCCGTCGCAGACGGAGCGTGCTTCGTCGCGCGCCTACCCTGTGCAGAAGGCGCGGTAAGCGAACGCTAAAAGCAACCTGCTGCTTCGTTTACTCAAAGTCTTGCGCAAACACAGTGCGCGGCTTCACGCCGGCCTTCGCCGAGCGTCCAAGCGATGCCTCCAGCGCAGCTCCCGAGTCGGCGTCAGTTGCGACCACGGCGACGACCAAGTCCTCGAACGGCGTGCGTTTGGCCAAGGCCTGATTGACCTCATCAAGCTCCAGCTTGGCGAGCCGGTCCAGGTACGTCGAATGATACCCCTCAGGCAGATCGTAGAGAGCTTCCTCGAGCCGCTGGTGGACTCGCTTGCGCGCGGTATCGATCTCGAAGGCGTGCGAACGAGCCAGGTAGTTCTTGGTGAACGCAAGCTCCTCTGAGGTGAGTCCGTCGCGCCGCAGCACGTCCAAGAGTTCGAGCTCAAGTTCGAGACACGCCGGCGCGTCGGCGCGTGAGGGTGCACTCCACATGACGAAGGCATCTCGGTGGCGGTCAAAGCCGACTCGCGAGTTCGCACCATAAGACCAACCTCGCTTCGCCCGGACTTCCTGCATCAGGCGGGACGTGAAGGTCCCGCCAAACGTCGTATTCCCAACGATCCATGCGAAGTGGTCCGGATCCGACGGGTGGGTCCCCAACCAGCCCACCACCATTTGCGTCTGCGTGCGGTCGGGCTTGTCGACGAGCACCAGCCGACGTCCGCGCTGAGGTGCTGGCTCGGGCACCACATCGACCACGCGCTCGCCCTCGGGCAACTTCGACAGCGCCCGCTCAGCGATCTCGTGGGCGACCTTGTCGGTCACGTCGCCGCTGATCGCGACCACGGCATTCTGGCGCGTCATGTGCTGCTCGAAGTGCGTCCGCATATCGCTAGGTCGCAGCACGTCGAGGGTTTGCAGCGTACCCGCGACGCGGCGCGCATAAGGATGGTTCTCGAACATGGTTCGGCGGAACGAGCGGCTGGCCAGCACTCGGTCGTTGTCTCGACTCTCGATGATCTCGGCCTTGGCCTCACGAAAGAAGCGAGCTGCTTCCGCGTCATCGAAGCTCGGCTTCCCCAGCACTGTCGAAACGAGCTCCACGAACGGATCGAGGTTTCGGCTGATGACCTCCGCATGGGCGCTGATGGCGCTGGTCGAGGCGTCACAACCGAACTCGCCTCCGAGTGCATCGACCTCTTCCTCGATCTCGTCGGCGCTGAGTCCCTCGCAGCCGCGCCGGAGCATGCGCGCAGTCGCTCGGGTCAAGCCTTCCTTTCCGATTGGGTCGTGCGTCGACCCGGATTGAAAGGCGATTGCTATCGATACGATCGGAACCTTGGGACTGGCTTCGACGAAAACCTTCATGACTCGTCCTCGTCTTCTTCTGCATCGTCGTCGTCGGGCTCCGAACCGTCCGGATGCACCTCCACAATCGTTCGCCCGTTCTTCGCGAGAACGGCTCGTGCGACCCGTTGCACGTCTGCTGCAGTCACTTTGCGATAGGCGTCGAGGCGCCCAAAGAGCGCCGTTGGATCTCCGAGCAGCGTCTCGTAGAAACCCATCGTCTCCGCGCGGCCCGAGACAGTCTCCAGGCTCTGGACGGTCTCAAGTTCCAGACGGGCCTTCGCTCGTTCGAGCTCCTTCTCCGAGACCGGTTCGGCGACGAACTGCTCGAGCACCGCGTCGAGCGCAGCCGTAAGTGCTTCCGAGGTGACGTCATCGCGACCAGAGATGCTGATTTCGTAGAGGCCCGGATCGCGAAAGAAGCCCGCGTGGCCCTGGACCTCGGTGGCGATCTCCATCGTCTTCACCAGCTGCTTGTGAACCCTGCCCGCGCGACCGCCGAACAGAATCTCATTGGCGACCACCAGCACCGGGTGATCCGGATGGGCGATCGCCGGGCATTTGTAGCCGATCGCGACTTTGAACGTTTCGGTCGGCTTTTCGAGCACGACACGCCGCTCCTCCGCTTGAGGCGGCTCTGTTCGGTCCGCTTCGGGTGGCAGCTCGCTGGCTGCGAGTAGGCCGAACGTGTCCGCCACCAAGCCCAGCGTGGCCTCCAATTCAAAGTCGCCGACCAAGACCAGCGTCGCGTTGTTGGGCGCGTAGTAGGTCTTGTAGAACGCGGTGCAGTCCTCCTCGGTGAAGCCCTGGATGTCTTCCATGAAGCCGATCGTCGGGATGCCGTAGCCGTGGACTTTGAAGGCCGCCTTGAACAGCTCTTCATTCATCAAACCATCGATCGAGTCGTCTACGCGCTGGCGTCGTTCGTTGGCGACGACCTCCTTCTCGCTCTCGACCTGTGGCTTGCGCAAAACGAGCTTGTCGAGCCTTGAAGCTTCGAGCGTGAGGCCCAACTCCAGCGCGTCTTTCGGCAGGTTCTGGTGGTAGTAGGTCCAATCCACGAAGGTGGCCGCGTTGTTGTCCGCGCCGGCCTCCTCAAGCAGCCGGTCGAAGGCGCCGTGGGCCCGTTCCTCTGTCTCGCCGAACATCAAATGCTCGAAAAGATGGCAGATGCCGGTCTTGCCTGGCTGTTCGAGCCTCGAGCCAACGCGCATCCAGGTTTGCAGCGACACGACCGGGGCGCTCGCGTCGATCTCGCAGAGTAACGTGAGCCCATTGGCCAAAGCGAATCGATGAATTTCGGCGCCTGGCCCGAACAGCTCTTTCCCGGCGTAGCGGAAATGCCGGCTTGGTTCGCGCCCGCGATTGACCGAATTGACCAGCGCGGCCATCGGCTCCGTTGCCATCTGAGAGTCTTGAGTCAACTGCTCCTCCGAGAGTTCCCGCGCGCGGCGGTTGATTGTGCACGCAAAACTAACCCTGCGATCGGGGTCAAAATGCCCCCGACAAGCAGCATGAACCACCCACCATTGGTTCGCCCGTCCTCAGCTACAGAGCAGCCGCCACCCCGTGGCTCCGCAGCTTGCTCTGGGCCAGATCCGACCGGGCCCAACTGGTCATCCGTCTCCACAAAGACGAAGCTCGTGAGCGTGACAACCACGCTCGCTTCCCAGACTTCGACCCGGAGTCGGCGTGCGCGCTGGGGGTCAGCAGCAACCTCGAACGCCAGCGTCGTCTGACTCTCGGTGAGCGGGACGAAGGCTTGCGGGACGCCATCGACCACGAAGCGGGCCTGCATGCCGGCCCCACCATCGATGTGCGCTTCAATCAGCGCTCCTGTCTCCACCAACGTCTTGTCGAACTCGACCATCGGGTCTTGCGGGCCGCGCACCTTCACCACAGTGTTGCCGCGTCGCACGCCATCGAGGATCCCCGCCACCGAAAGTTCGGAGGCGCGCACCATCGTGGTCGGAGAACCGAGCGCTGAGTTGAACGCTGGTTCATCGACGCCGGCCCGATGATCATCGCTCCCGCCAAGCGCGGCTGGCCGCTGCCCAGCATCCGCGAGCGCCTCATAGAACTGCAGCGACTGTTCGAGAAACAACGTCGCTGTTGCAGCCGTTGCTAGCTCGACCCCGTCGATCCTTCGCTCCCCCGTATCGTGCGCCCAGGCGCAGCCGATGCACGCGTCCCCAAGCTCGAAGGCCGGGTGGTTGATCGAAACCAGCGCGCCCATTTCGTGAAAGGCGTCGAAGGCGCCTTCGATCGTCACCTCGCCCGCTCCGGGTAAGGTCAGTCCGATCTTGTGATCGACGAAGGCCGTAGCTCCAATGCCGTTGGCGTGCCCTGCGTAGGTCGTGAATTCGACGCCCGGGAGGAATAAAAGATCGGGCGTTCGACCCTGGATGTCGTTCAAAAAATCGAGCTGCGAAGTCGTGTTGTGCTCGGACAGTTCGACGAAATCCAGCCCCTTTTCGCGGGCGAACTCGGCAATGTCGGCGATCGTCGGCTCTGCGTCGCCGCTCTCTCGCGAATGAACGTGGAAGTCACCTGCGTACCAAGTCTCTCCCTGCGCTAACACGCCCGGGTCGACGTAAGGCTGCCGTTCCACTTGCGGGGCCTGCGTCGCGATGTCTCGCAGTGTAACCGTCGCCTCGTAACTCGCCCCACCGCCAACCAGCTTGGCCTTCCCGACCACGAGATTCCAAGTCCCTGCCGCAATTGGGCCCGCGAGGTAGCTGCGTGACGCAGCCTGCTCTGCGACGATGATCGGCTCGGTGTTGCCACCGCCCCAGCCGCGGAAGCCTGCGGGGTCATTTAGACCGAAGTCGAGTATGTCCTCTTCTGATAGGTCGCTGTGCTCAATCAGGATTTCTTGCGTACCGGCCGGCACTTCGAAAGGGACAAGCACGTGGTCGGGCCCGCCCTCTTGCACCTCTCCGCTCAGCAGCAGCACCTGATCGGCGCGCGCAAGCGAAGGTCCAAGCCAAGTCAGCACGGTGACACCGAGGCTCGCCAGCCCGCATCGAAGGAGGACGCTGGCTTTCTCCGGCATCACTCGACCTTGAGGATGGCGAGGAAGGCTTCCTGGGGGATCTCCACGCTGCCGACCATCTTCATCCGCTTCTTGCCCTCTTTCTGCTTCTCGAGGAGCTTGCGCTTGCGTGAGATGTCGCCGCCGTAGCACTTGGCAGTCACGTCTTTTCGCATGGCTCGCACGGTGGTGCGCGCGATGATCTTGGAGCCGATCGCGGCCTGAATCGCCACCTCGTACTGCTGGCGCGGAACCAGCTCCTTGAGCTTATCAGCCAGGTCGCGACCTCGGGTGAAGGCTTTCTCTCGATGCGCGATGGTGCTGAGGGCGTCGAGGGGCTCGCCGTTAACCAACATGTCGACACGCACCAAATCATCCCGTCGATAGCCCACGAGCTCGTAGTCCATCGACGCGTAGCCGCGCGAACAGCTCTTCAACTTGTCGTGGAAGTCGAAGATCACCTCGCCGAGCGGGATATCGTAGGCGATAATCACGCGGTCGGCGGACGCGTAGGTGATGCTCTTCTGCTCACCGCGACGCTCTTGGCAGAGCGCGAGGACGGCGCCAACATGGCCAGCGGGTACGTGGATCGTGAGCCGATAGATTGGCTCCTCGATGCGCTCGAAGCTGCCGAGCGCCGGCAACTTGGCCGGGTTCTCCACCGTCCGCATCTCGCCGTCCTTCATGTACACGTGGTAGACGACGGAGGGTGCTGTGGTGATGAGGTCGAGGTTGTACTCGCGCTCCAGCCGCTCCTGAATGATCTCCATATGCAGTAGGCCGAGGAAGCCGCAGCGGAAGCCGAACCCGAGCGCCTCGGACGTGTCGGGTTCATAGGCGAACGAGGCGTCGTTCATGCGCAGCTTGGACAGCGCGTCCCGCAGGTCTTCGTACTGCGCTGAATCGGTTGGGAAGATGCCAGCGAAGACCATCGGCTTTACGTCCTTAAAGCCGGGCAGCGCGTTGGTGGTGGGCTTGCCTGCGTCGGTAACGGTGTCACCGATCTTGGTGTCGTGCACCGTCTTGATGTTGCCCGCGATGAACCCGACTTCCCCGGGACCGATCTCCGTCAGCGGTGTCGGGTGGGGAGAGAACACGCCCATCTCGGTGATCTCGTAGTCCCGGCCGGTGGCAAGGAAGCGGACCTTTTGGCCCTTGCGCAACGTACCGTCCACCACGCGGACCATACACACCGCGCCTCGGTAGCTGTCGTACCAGCTGTCGAAGATCAGCGCGCGGACAGGGCCGTCGATGCTGCCCTTGGGCGGGGGCACCTTCTTGATGACGGCCTCGAGGATATCAACGATTCCAATGCCCGTTTTCGCGCTGGCAGCGATGGCCTCGCTACAGTCGAGCCCCACGACGTCCTCAATCTGTTGCTTGGTGCCGTCGATGTCTGCGCTTGGCAGATCGATCTTGTTGAGCACCGGAATGATCTCGAGGTTGTTATCGAGGGCCAGAAATACGTTGGCCAACGTCTGCGCTTCGACGCCTTGGGCAGCGTCCACGACAAGCAACGCGCCCTCACAAGCCTGAAGGCTGCGTGAGACTTCGTAACCGAAGTCGACGTGCCCTGGCGTATCAATCAGGTGCAGCGTGTACGTCTCACCGTCCGAGGCTTTGTAGCGAAGGCGGACGGTCTGAGCCTTGATCGTGATGCCACGCTCACGCTCGATGTCCATCTTGTCCAGGAACTGCTCTTGCTTCTCCCGCGCCGAAAGCGCGCCCGTTGCGTCAAGGATGCGATCGGCCAGAGTCGACTTGCCGTGGTCGATGTGAGCGATGATGGAGAAGTTCCGAATCTTTGAAAGGTCGGTCGACATGGGTATTGGCTAGCCTCTGTGTCACGCACCCGCCGTCGCGACGCAAGCGATGCTTGCGCCCGTCGACCGCACGCCATCGGGCCCCGATGGTTTCTCAGCCGCGGCGATTGCGCTCGTCAGTGGAGTTCTTCACGTCAGGCGGCGGCGCGACGGAAGCAGGCGGGGGCGTGACTTCGAGGGACATTTGTCCGGGAAGCACGTGGTCATAGTGCCTGAGCACCATGTCGATTCCCTCGCGGATGTAGACGGCGATCGGCACTTTGGTGCGGTCGTGCAGGAGCTTCAAGCGGTCTGCTTGCTCCGGGGTGATGTAGATGGTTGTCGAGACTTTCTTCCGCGACATCGCCCAGAGCCCTCTTCACCACAATCGACGAGCACTCCCAAAGGGAAGCACTGACAAGGCGTTACCCTAGATGCTGATACGTATGTTGTCAATCGGGGTGATTGCTCACGTCGACCTTGGCAGCTAGACTGCACGGAAATGACGGGATTGCGGTGGTTTGTGTGTGCGGCTGCGTTGGTTGGCTGCGGAGCTGGGGCCGAAGACGCCAAGCCGGCGAGTGCAGAGCGGTCTTTGACCTTGACTCACGAGGCCTGCGACGTTGATTCGGGATCAGCGAGGCGCACGGATGTCAACGGAGACGGGCAGCCTGACATCGTCAAAGTGATGAGCGGAAGCGTCGAGGTTTGTCGCGCGCTCGATCTCAACTTCGACGGGGTCAAGGATTCGTTCCTCTACTACGACGCCACTGGAACGATGCGGCGCCGCGAATCGGATTTCGACCGCGACGGCATCCCCGACGAGATCGCCACGTATGAAAAGGGCCAGCTGCTTTCAAAGGAGCTGGAGACCAACTTCGACACGAAGCTCGACACCTGGGAGTTCTACTCCGCAGGCCGGCTCGCCAAGACGGAACGCGATAGCGACGGCGATGGTGTGGTCGACGAGTGGTGGGACTTCAACCGACCGGACCAGCCGCAGTGTGCGGTGGTTACGAGTGACCGCAACACGGATGGCCAGCCTGACCCCGATAGCTCGGTGGATATGTGTGGCGAGGGCTACAAGCCGCCTCCCGACCCCCAAGCGGCGAACGCGAATAGCTCGGCGACTGGACCCGTCGCGCCGCCTCCGCCGCCCGCCCCGTCAGCGCCACAAGCTCCTCCTCCCTCCGCCCCAGCTCCTGCAGCTCCGCCCGCCGCTTCGACGGCGCCGCCTGCTGTCAGTGCACCTTCCCCCGCCCCGAAAGCGCAGCCATGAATCGATTGAGCGTCCTCAGTGCAATGGCCGTGGCCACGGTCCTCGGCGCCTGTTCTTCAACGCCTCAGGCCGCGTTCAACAGCCCAGTTCGCGACATGCCCGTCAAGCGGTTGGCTGACGGGTCGATCGATGACCAGTCGAAGTGCGAGTGGCGAGGCCGACAGGACCGCGACGTCGTCGAGACGGCAGGCCCGGGATCGGTAATGCCCAACGTCAGGCGCGTCTTCGCGATCGTCGGTCAGGGCCAGGATCGACAACGAATCTTGGTGTGTCGCGAGATCGACAGCAACCTCGACGGCGCCAAGGACGTCGTGCGGAAGTACAACGACAAGGGGGACGCCCTGTTCGAGGAGGCCGACACCAACCACGACGGCCGCATCGACACCTGGCTCGTGTTTACCAAAGGCCGCATCGCCGAGGAAAAACAAGACCGCAACTACGACGGCAATCCGGACGAGTGGACCTACTACTCGGCTGGCCGCGTAACCCGTGCGAAGCGAGACACCAACGCTGACGGCAAGCCCGACATTTGGGAGATGTACTCATCCAATGGCTCGCTCGAGCGCATGGGCGTCGATGTCGACGGGGATGAGCGGGTAGACCGCTGGGACTATGACAGCGATGTGCGCCGAACCCGTGAAGACAAGGAGCGGCGCGACGAGGAAGAGGCGGCGCGCAAAGCAAACGAGAAGGCAGAAGCCGAACGCAAAGCGGGCGAATATGCTGCCGCTGAAGAGTCCTCAGAGGACGACAGTAAGAAGAAGACCGAACGCAAGCCTGCAGCCAAACGCGCTCAGGAAAAGAAGGCCGCGCAAGAAGACGCGGAGCCGAAAGACTGAGCAATGGAACGTCTGCAAAAAATCATCGCACGCGCTGGAGTAGCCTCCCGGCGCGCTGCAGAGTCACTCATTACCTCGGGCCGGGTTCGCGTAAACGGACGGGTGGTCACTGAACTTGGTACGAGCGCGGACCCGCGCACCGATCGCGTTGAAGTCGATGGTCGTCGGCTCGTGGCTGAAGACTTCGTCTACGTCGTGCTGCACAAGCCGCGCAACGTTGTGTCCACGCTGAGCGATCCGGAAGGGAGGCCCACAGTTGCTGACCACCTTCGACCTCTGGGTAGCCGACTCTTCCCCGTTGGACGTCTCGATTTTGCAACGAGCGGAGTATTGCTCGCGACTAACGACGGAGAGTTCTCCAACGCCATGCTCCATCCCAAAGGTGGTGTCCCCAAAACCTACGTGGTGAAGGTTCGCGGCATCATGGACGCCGACGACATTCGTAGGTGGGCGCAAGGGGTGGAGCTGGAGGATGGTCGGACTCTTCCCGCACAGGTATCGATCATTCGCCACGAAGAGGACCGAACCTGGTTTGAAATCACCATCCGCGAGGGGCGAAATCAGCAGATCCGCCGAATGGGCGAGGCAACCGGGTTCCTGGTCATGCGGCTTGCGCGAACGAGTTTTGCCGGAGTAACGCACGAGGGACTGCGACCGGGGCAGGCGCGCATGCTGAACTGGCAGGAACTTTCGCTGCTGAAGGAGACCTACGGTGTGCCCAAGAAGGTCCCGCGCGTACAAGAGATGCCGGCGCGTCCACAGCGGCTGCCGCGCCCTGTTCGAGTTTCCGATGCTAAGCGCCCGAGGCCTGCGCCGGTTGCAACCCAACGCTTGGAGGGCAACGACACGAATGAAGGGGCGTCGCGGCTCCGGCAAGCGCCCGAGCACGAAAGCCCTCGTCCCTTCCGCGACCGGAACGTCGAGTCCCCTCGTTCCCGTGAGCGCACTGCACCCTCCCGTGAGCGAACCGAGCGCACTGCACCCTCCCGTGAGCGAACCGAGCGCACTGCACCCTCCCGTGAGCGAACCGAGC
>CAITIQ010000553.1 GCA_903892415.1 uncultured delta proteobacterium
AGCTCGCTGGCCCAGGGAACGGAGCCGCTGTCACCGCCGAAGACCCCCGAGACGAACACGGTGCGCACGGAAGAGCTGCGCAAGGACGCAAAGCGCCACTTTGAACGCGGAGTCACGCTGCTGGAACAGTCGAAGTTCCAGGACGCCTTGGTGGACTTCCTACGCTCGCGTGAGGCCTTCCCCACGCGGGCGGCCACCGAGAATGCCGCCATCTGTCTGCGAGAAATCGGTCGCACGGACGCGGCCTACGAGATGTTCCGCAACGTCCTGCTCGACTTCGCTGATCTGCCGCCCGAAGTGAAGGAACGGGTCGAGCGGCAGCTGCTCGCGTTGGATGCACAACTCGCTCGCCTGACGTTCGCGACGGAGGATGGAACGGCGGTCACGGTCAACGGCAGACCGGTCGGGCGCACGCCGTTGAAGGATCCGCTGATGGTCGTGGCCGGAGTAACCGTCGTGCGCATGTACCTCGACGGCTACTCGGTGTTCGAGACGCAGCTGACGACGAAGCGCGGAGCCGAGACGAAAGTCGAATCAGCGTTTCAACTGCTCGGCGCGGTCGGGCGACTCAAAGTGAAGGAGAAATCTGGAGGCGAAGCCACGCTGCTGGTCGACGGTGTAGCCGTTGGCAAAACGCCTTGGGAAGGCGCGCTCGCGCCCGGGCCTCACGCGATCTGGCTCGAAGGCGGAGACGCCTTGGGTACAGCGCCGCAGCAGGCCGTGATCGTCCTTGGTCAAAAGACCGAGACGACGCTCGCGCTTACCGCGCTCGGTTCTTCGCTGCGCGTGGTGGCAACTCCTCCCGGAGCTACGATTTCGCTCGACGGGGTGGTCGTTGGTACTGGCCGCTTCGAGGCGAACTTGCCGATTGGAAAGTACTCGTTGAGCGCTTCGATGCCGGGCTTTCTACCGATCGTGGAGACCGTCCAACTCACGACCAGCTCTCGGCCGGCACGGGAGCTCGTGCTGAGGCCAGTCGCGGATCGAGAAGTTCGCCCGTTCGAATTTGGAGTGATCGGCGCGGCGAGCATCTCTCCCGAATTGGACGGCGTTTCGTGCTCCGATTGCGCCCGTTCGCTTGGAGTTGGTGGCTACGTCGGGCTCGCGACGGCTTACCGCCTGCGCTTTGGCTTGGGGTTCGGTCTCGAGGCAGGCTACCTGCGCAGTGGCTCCACGCTCGAACGCAGCCAACCTCTCAAGCCGGTCGGACTCCCCTCGAGCGACGCCTCATTCACCGAGGAGTTTCTCTTGTCGGGTATGACCGTTCTTGGCGGGGTCTCGTATCGACCCAATCTTGGGAAGCTGCCGTTTCTTAACGTAGGCGCCCACATCGGCGGGTTCTTTGGTGGGGCGCGGACCGTGCGGACGGCGAGCGGGCTCGATTCAGAAGACACTCCCTTCTCACTTGGTCCTTACGCCTCCGAGAGCTTCCTCGCCGGAGTGGTGATCAAGCCTGAGCTCCGCTTCGGCATCTCGCCAGTACCGTGGCTCGACCTCTGGCTGAGCGGAGCGGCGATGGTGTTAGTGCCGCTCGCCGTAGAGCCGTGGGACTATCTTGAACTCGTGCCCGTCGGAAGCAACGATGGAGCGGCGCGCTTTCGCGAGGAGGAGCTATGGGGTCCCCAGCTTCATATCCAACCTGGCGTTGGCCTTGGGATCGAGCTTTAACCTTACTTCCACTCACTCCGCAGGCGCTCGAGGCGCGCGGTTCGAGCGAGACGCGAGCAAGAAGTCCCCGCTCAAATAGGCGCGCGCTCCACAGTGCTCACGACAGCCGTCGGAGCTGAGCCGAAAGAGATTGCCCTTCAACTCGAGCATCAGCGCACACTCTGGCTCGGAGAACTCCCAGCGGCCCTCCATTTCCTGCTTCATCACTCCTTGCCAGTTGCAGGTGTGGAAGTTTGTCTGGACGAGCTCGATCTCGACGCTCAAGTCCTCGCCCTGCTGAGTGACCCTGAGGCTGTCGCTCACCTCTTGCTCGCACCAATCGGGGTTGTCACACACGTGGCTTACCGAGTGCGACGCGCTGTACCAGCCTGTCCAATCGGCCGGAAGTCGCGGCAAAGTGACCGCACTGGGTCGGCTCGTTGCTGAGACGGTGGGGAGCTCCACCGTGGCTTGCTCCGCCGTGGGCGCCGAGCTGCTGCAGGCAGCGATAGAAAGGGACAGGACAATCGTCACGCAGCGCTTCATCAAGTCGCGAAGGCTAGTCTCGCCGCGCGAGAGCAAGGAAGCGCTATCCTCCCGAGACGCAAAGGAACGTGATGACGAGACTTCTCAACTCAGCCTGGCTGTTTGCGCTGCTCACTGCGTGCACGACGCGGCAGGCTACGCCCTCGACCGAGGTGGCCATGCCTGCCCCCGACAGCGCACCGGCACGAAGCGCCACTGTGGCACCGAGCGCGCCGCTCTCCGGCTGGCAGCCGCCAGAGTACGACGGGCCTGCGCTCGGGGAAGCGTGCACGCCCGGCGAACCTGCGCGGCCTTCGCAGTCAGCAGGGCCACCGCAAGAGCCAGTTTGCGGCAGCGAAGGCCGCGTATCGCTGGAGATCGTTCGACACTCGGCTTTCGGAGTGCAAAAGCCTCCACCCTGCCAACCTCGCGTGCTCGATCCAGCGCAAGCTCTCGGCTACTCGCGTACGTTTTGCGTCGTTGGGGACGAGCTAGTCGTCTCGACGAACTGCTTCATGTGTCGGCGGATGAACGTCGGCGAAGTAGCGCATGCACGGCTCTCCCAGCTCACCCCGGAACAGCACCAGCTGCTCGCAAAGCTCGCTGGCCTTCCGAAGACGCCCAGCGACGCGAACGAGTGGCGGGCGCTCTCGGCGCGAGCGCAGTCGATGTCGACCGCCAACGAGGCAGCTCCACCCTGAGCGACATGGTGCCCGTACGAAGAGGCTCGTCCTTCTCCGCAGATACTCAGCTCAGCCCAGCGCCGCGAGGATAGCGTCGATCGATGGGTGGTCGCCGGCTGCGTCGCTCGCGTAGCGGTAGAGCACCTCGCCTTTTGCGCTAAGCACGAACACGCCACCGAGTTGAAACGCGTCACCCTGGGTGCGCCCTTGCAAGAACCCCTTCGCCAATGCGCGCGGGGTGTTCTTGAGCGCCTTCCAGATCGCCCCTCCCTTCACGAACTCAGCGAGCTTGTAGAGGACGCGCTGCGGATCGGTGTAGACCGGCATACCGATGGCGTAGTCCTCCTGGAAGGCTTTAGCCATGAAAGGCGCGCCGTTGCCGATGAACACCACGCTGGCGCCCTTGGCCTTGATTCGATCTTCTGCGCCACGCACCTGCGCGGCCTGCTCTCGGCAGAAAAGTCAGCCAAAGTGCCGAAGGAAAACCAACACCACGGGACCGTCTTTCCAGAAGGTCGCCACCTTGGTCGGCGTGCCCTCAACGCTCAGAACCTCTGAGTCGGCGAACGGAACTTGGGTGGCCATACGAAGGAGGTAGCACGGCCCGCTGCCATCGTCAGCCGTGCAAGCCACGAAACGTGGGCACGACCGCGCGTGCGGAGTGCAGCCGTCGATGCGACGAGTATGCTGGGGGAGATGAAGCTCTCCAGCAAAGGAAGGTTCGCTCCCCCGCCCAACCTTCCGGAGCACGCACAAGCGGTTTCGACGGCGCTCTCCGGTTGGGCGGATATGCACGCGCGCACGCACTGGCTACTCGGCGATGAACAAGTGGTCGACGGCGCAGACTTCTACGTTGGGCAAGAGGAAGTGGGTCATATCCACCTTGGCGGGGAGGCCCACATCGAGGTCGGACGGAAGCTACGCAAGGCGCTGATCGCTTCGAGCCGGGCCAAGCCGTTTCGCTACAGCGATGAGTTCGTGGTTTTTCCGATCCGCAGCGAAGGCGATATTCAGTCGGCTTTAGGGCTGTTTCAGCTCGCTTACGACCGCCGACGTGGAGCCCAGGAGAGCGACCTCGTAGTGCGCGCCAGCGAGCCACACGCGCTCGCATCGTCCCCCTGAGCGCATCTGAGCGTGGTCACATTTCGAAGCGACCTTGCTACATGTGGCGCATGACGAAGCCGGTCGAACGCAGGATGCTTGACGCCGTGTGGGTCGTACTCGCTGCGTGTCACCCACAGCCGCACCCCGCGAATGGTTTGGCGGTTGTGCCCTCGAGCCAAGCCAACCCAGCGGTTGATGAGGGGTTTGTGATCGTGGCGCCGGGTCAACCGCCGGTGCCGCTGCCACAAACGGCGCTCGCGCTTTGCGCTGCCTACAAGGCTCGCGTAGCCGTTGATACCTCCAAGGCCGTGCCCGGCGACGTGACGTCCACCAAGGACAGCGCGGAGTGGAACCCCACGTCCGAGCACTTCATCTGCAACTTGGTCCGCGAGTCGAAGCCGGTCACCGTCACCGTCTTTGTTCAACCTCGCTGCTGTGAGCCCCACTCTGGCCCCTGCAACTCGTACGAATCAACGAGCAGCACGACGCGTACGGTGGTGGAGACGGTCGAGCTCGATCGCAAGGGCAACCCGCTCTCGAGCTCGCTGACGTTCGAGCAGCCGCGTCCCTACGAGCAGCCCATGCCCTATTGTGGCCGACGCCCCGACGGCCTGGTGCTGCGCGCAGCGGACGCTGGGGGTCACGTTGCGCGGCTGCTAGCAAGAATGGCGTTGCTCGAGGCTGCTAGCGTGCCGGCCTTTGCTCGGCTCGAGCGTGAGCTGATCGAGCTCGGTGCGCCGGAGGCGCTCTGCCGGCGCGCCTGCGCAGCTCGAAGGGATGAGGTTAAACATGCCCGCCAAATGCGTCGGCTCGCGCGCCGCCGAGGGCTCGCAGGCCCGAAGCAGCTCGGGTCGTTCAAGCGGGCCCGAGAGGCTGTGCGCAGCGTCGAGCAACTCGCGCTCGAGAACGCCGTCGAGGGCTGCGTACGTGAGGCTTATGGCGCGCTGCTCGCGACGTACCAAGCCGAGCGCGCTGACTCCAGCGAACTGCGCAACGCATTCCGTGACATCGCCGCCGACGAGCGCAGCCACGCCGCGCTCGCCGAAGACGTCGCTGAGTGGCTGCACGGGCAGCTCGACGAAGAGGCCGCCGAACGCGTGGAGGCAGCGCGCGTGGATGCGCTGTCCGAGCTGTGGTCCTCACTGGGCGACTATCAGCGCGAGCCGGAGCTTGGCTTACCCGGCGCAGAGGTCGCACGCGCGCTCTTCGCCGAGTACTTCGGTGCGTGGCAACGCCCCGTACCGGCCTTGAAGGAGCCAGCTGTCGGCAGCATCGTGCCCGCTTGAGCGAAGCCCGCCGCATTCACTGCCCACGCTGCAAGCGCTGGTTCTAGATCGTCGATCAACGCTGCCTTAGCGTGCGCAACGGAAGCCTAGCCCTGACTCGGTCGCGTCCTTCGGACTGGTGCCGATGCTGCGCTGAAACTGTACCTCCGCATCCCCCCAGGTCGTGCCCGCAAGGAACTGTACCGTGTTGGCGTCCTTGCCGGGCGCGGGCGACGAGCTCCACTCCCACACGTTGCCGACCAAATCGGCGTGGTGCTGGCCAGCGTGCGTGAAGCCACCAACGCGGCACGTGCCATCGCGCAGCGCGACGTTCGATGAGCAGCCATCCTTCGGCGTCGGTTCAGCCGCGGTGGCGAGCCAAAGCTCCTCGATGGTTGGCAGACGCTTACCGGCCTGTTTGCAGAAGCGCTCGGCGTCGTTGAAGTTCAAACAGTTCACCGGGTGCTGTTTGCGATCGGCCGTGTCCCCATTGCACGAGGGATACGGGCCCTTCGCGGCTCCGCAGGGGCCTGCTGCAACGCAGGCACCGTAGGCCTCGACCGTGACCTCGGTTCGGTCGAGGCAGAAGCTCGAAACGGCGACGGGCCCCGCCTCCAACGTCGCCGATCCCTCGGCCACGCGGGCCATGTCTGCGGGGCATGTGTCCGTTGCGTCCTTGGGCGGAGGAGCCGGCAACGCTCGCTCGAGGTCGCTCGCGCAACGCATGCCCGTGCTCCAAAGCATCGCATCCTTCGCCATCGGGACCTCGAGCTGAAAGGCGTCCACCATGTCGCTGGTGGTCCCGAAATCAGGGCCACCTCTGAGCCCAATGTCACCCACCGGCGCTTCTTTGGACTTGAAGCGGTGGCTCGCCGACGTCACCCACTCCCAAGCGTTGCCCATCAAGTCGAGATGCCCGAAGGGCCCTTTGCCTTTGGGATGGCTGCCAACGGCGCAGGTCGTCGGATCTCCCGTTGCGCCCGCGGGCCTGCCGCCCGCCCAACACAGCTGGTCGCTGGGAGCCTCTGCGCCCCACGGCCATTTGCGCCGTTCCGGTCCAAACGTGGCGAAGTGATGCTCCCCATTGCTCGGAAGGCGCTTCCCCGCGTAGCGACAGTAGGCCTCCGCCTCGACACCGGTCACGCAGGTGATCGGGTGGTTGGCGCGGTCCCTGAAGCCAGGCTTCGCAGTGCAGTTGTCGTAGGCGCGATCGTCTACGCGTCCACACTTCTTGGCCGCGACGCACTCTGCGTAGGCTGCGACTGTGACCTCGGTCACGTCGAGGCAGAACGCCTCCCCGGGCGTCGGGAAACCTTCGACCACAGCCATGCCCTCGCGACACACGGGCGACGCCAGCGCAGGCGCGGCGGAAGGGTCAGTGCGAAGCGTCGCCGGAGCGGTGGGCGCAGCCGAGGGCGTGCAGCTGAACGCAAAGGCGAGCGCTTGCAGTGATAGGAGCTGGGGAAGTCTCACGCCGATCGGAATATCACAGCCTCGAGCGTCTCCGTCCGAAGCAAACGCCGCCACCGGAGGCCAAGAAGCTCGCACGCGCCCCGCACTCGAGCTGAATCAGTGACGACGTGGGGAGTATTTTACGCACCAATCTAAACTACGTTGCAGTTTAGCGAACTGAGGGGCCGAAGCGACCAACGTCTCCACCGCGCTGAACACGCGCGGGTAGTGCGCCGCGCCCGCGCGGCGAAACGCATAAAGCCGACTCTCGAGTTCCTCGATGGAGCCGTAAGCAGCCTGCGAGATGCGCAGCTTTTCCTCGAGCGTGAGCGCTTCGTAGGTGAGGAGCGCGGCTCCCGCGACCGCGGAGTGTGGCGGGGAATGCCATTCTGCAACCTCGGTGAGCAATGGGACTTGGGTGACATCCTCCGCGACAAACGCCTTATCGAGCAGGGCTTCGAGTTCAGGAGTGAAGCGCTGTCCCATTGCAATGGAAGAAATGACATCCATCGAATGGGCACCGCGCATAGGGTCACGCTCGTTCGCGAGGTGAGCGCGCACGATGATCGCGATGTGATAGACCGGCTGCTGAGCGAGCTGCTGCTTTAGCTCGTCGGCTGCTGGCCCAGCGCTCCAGAGAATCGCCATCAGCGCGTGTTGCCAGACCTGGAGGTGCTCATCCTGGACGCAGCCGCCGTACCTGTGAACCACCACGCTGGAATCGCACAACAGACGCCTGAGCAACGCGACGTGTTCAGGGCAGCGTTGGCGCAGCGCACGGATAGCGTGGCAACGCACGACCGGGCTAGCGTGATGGAGCAGTGCAATGAGCTCCTCGGGGTTCGCCACGGGAGACAACGAACCATTGATGGTGTCGGAGCCATCCCGCGTGGGCCCAAACATCTTTAGCGGACCGAAGAGCGGGCTCACCTCGAGCTCGGCGACGACCGCGGCCACCTCCGCCCGGAGCTCCAACTCCGTCGACGGTCTCCAGGTGGGGAGCGCGTAGGGAACGACGAAGTGGCGCATCGGCCGATCGTAGATGCGTCTCCATCGGGCGCAAGACTCCACGAAGGCGCCCACGGTTCGGCTAGACGAGGCGGCCCCCACCGTCAACATGGGGACCTCTCCGGTGACGGCCTCCTTGCTCATCAGGAATAGCACAGCGCGCGAGAGTAGCTCCCAAACCCGAGGAGACAGCCCGACGGTGTGCTCGTTACCATGGGCTCGTGAACCAGCAAGCGGCTGCGCCTCTCTCCAAGCCCGTGCAATGGCTGATCGTGCTCGCGGTTATCGCTGCGCTCTTTGGAGTGTGGCTGCTTGTCAGTCCAAAGACCAGGCCGTGCACCGTGCGCGAGTCACATCAGACGTCGGATATTTGTGTCGTCACAGGGACGGTCGCCGCTTACCCTCTGTGCCAACGTCACGTGAGACAACCTCCTCTGGAATTCTGTGTACCGAAGGGCGGAGAATGGATCTCCCGACGTGCCGAAACCAAC
>CAITIQ010000554.1 GCA_903892415.1 uncultured delta proteobacterium
AACAGCCAGATCGCTATGTCATCCCGATGGGTCGAAACCGGAGCATGTGCGTCGTCCTTCGACGCGGCTGTGCCGGCCTCGATCGCCTTTGGTAGGCTTGTCGCCAAGGCCAGCTCCGGGAGGACCCGCGGCTCCTCGAGCACGTCTTCCCCCGTTGCTACTTCGCGCGCGACGATCACGGCTTTGAGCTGCTTCGACGCGAGCTCTGCCTTGAGGGCCTCTGCCACCCGCTCGATGGTGATGACGCACGTGGCGCGGGTGTATTCGACCAGGTAGGCGAGGTCCTGGGTGGGGGCCTCGGGGTTGCCCATGGTGACGACGGCTCCGTGCAGCAGCGTGCCGAAGAACGACCAAACATGCGCCGGCGTATCGTGCAGGATGATCAGCACGCGTTCCTCACGGCACACGCCTTTCAGCGACAAGAATCGCTGAAAGGCGGTGGCGCGTTCGGCCGTCTCCCCGTAGCTGTAGGACCGTTCCCCGAACAGCACAGCCGGCTTTTCCGCTAGCCCATCGTTGAGCCGGTCGAAGAGGTAGTAGTGCGCGAGGTTGAAGCTGTCAGCGAACGCTACGTGCGATGCCATGGCCGTGCAGAATATGAGCGGAGCGCGCACGAGTCATCGATTTACTTCGGCGTTTCGTCAAAGCTCACGCTCAGTTGCAGCGTGCTCTCGGGCGTTAGCAGCGGTCCATAACCTTCGACCATCACCAAGACGCGTTGCTCGGCCAGCAGCGGAATCAGCTCGGAGACCGGCGAGCCAACAATGCCCTGTTGGATGCAGCTGAACTCACTGCTGGGGCAACCAACCTCGCCGACATCCAAGCGAGTGGAAAGCCAAAGGTTGGTGGCGGTCGAGTTGACGCTGACGGTCAAGGTGCCCGCCGCCGGAGCGGTAAACCAGAAGCTTCGCTCGGGATCGCTGCTGCCGTTCGCGTTGCAGCTGCTGCTCAGGTCGACGGTGCCCGCGAGAAACGGCGTCTCGCCTTTACCCAACGGTAGCTCGGGAATGTTGAAGCAAGACGGCTCGGTGACGGTGCACACCGAGCTGCACAAATCACCGTCCTCGAGGTTCCCATCGTCGCACTCTTCGTTCGCATCGAGGAAGCCGTCTCCGCACACGTACAGGCTCTCGAGCGTGAACGGCGTCTCGAAGTCGGCCGCGTCGAAGCCGTCGATCGCGTCGAAGACCAATGTGTAGTTGACCGAGGGCGCGAGCTCGTATTGCAAAACCGGAGCACCTTCTGCGAAGTCTTCCTCCGACGAGACGCAGCTGAACTCGCTCGCTCCGTTCGTGCAATCTTGCCGCAGGTAGACCACGTGGCCCTCCGGCGGCTCGACGGTTAGCAACATCGGCTCGAGCACCGAGAGCGAGATCACCATCTCCGGAGCATCGGCTCCACCGCACGATCCCTCGAGCGCCCAGCTCGCGTTTTGCACGGTCGAACCGATTAGCACGCCCTCCGTTTCAACCAGCGGCTGGGCGAGCGCGCAGGCTGAAAGCGTGTCTGCGCAGGCAAAACTGCAATCGGGGTCGAAGCAATCGATCGCACCATCGCCGTTGTTGTCGAGACCGTCCGAGCAAGCCTCGGCGCCTTCCCCGGGGCAGTTCCCAGCTCCGGGATTGACCAGCGCATCGAAGTCGTTGCAGTCGACATCGCCAAGAAAGCCATCGAGATCGTTATCGTCGGTTGGCTGCCATTCGGGCGTGCCGGTGCTGGCTGCGCAGGCGAGGCTCGCCGCGAAACCCACGCTGCGCTGCGTGAATTTGGCTCGCGCGCCCTCATCGGTCGCTCGGGCGGCTTCGCGAAGCATGAGCCAAGCAGCCGGGACCAGCGCCAGCGTCGTGAGCACGTCGGTCCAATCTGACGTCGCGACCCAGCGCCAGCCGATGAGCGCGGAGACGTCGCTCGCGAAGCTGCTCGCGACCGGCCAAAGCTCGAGGCAGGTGAAAACGAAGCCGACCGCTAGATGCGCCGCGATGATTCCGGCGCGAGAACTCACTCGAAACAGCAACGCGAGCAGCACTGGCGCGACGAACATTCCGGCGACGTCGGAAAGCTTCCCGGTCACGGCGTTGGGCAGCAACCCCGAGCCTTTGAGGACGTGGTCGTTAAGCACGAGCAGCGCGAGGCTGCCGAGAAACAAGGGGTGCGAGAGGAAGTTCCTCGGTTTCATGCATGCCCCCTAACCACCGCGCGACGGCCTAGTCTTCGAGTCAGCGCCACCGCCAAGATCGCGGTAAGAACGACGCCCGTTCCGAAGCGCCCGATACGCGAACTGCGAGCGACGGTTGCTCGCCCAGCGCAGGGGTTGTTGCGTCCGCGAAAGGGCGTGATGAAGAGATCGAGCTCGCTCTGGTCCGGGGAGGGCGTGAGCACTAGGTCGTTCACCATCGCCTCCTTCGATAGGTTGGCGTCCAGCCGCGTGACCCAAACGTCTTTGGGATGCAGGCCGACCAAAGCGACCGCGAGGTCGTCGAACGGGACATCGCTGCCAAGCGGGGCTTCGCAGTGCAGGCTACGTACGTCGATTTCGTCAGCCGTCACCGCGCGGCATTCGCCTTCTGCGTCGCAGGGATCAACGACGCGTCGACCATCGGCCGCCAGTGTTGAGAGAGCATCGACGCAGTAGGTGCTTGCGGTCTCGCCGTTGACGAAGGCCTGGCTCAGGTAGGCCTCGTAGAAGGTCTCATAGCTCCAGCCGTTGGAGATGCGATAGGTGAGCGGCAGCTCGTTGGAGGGGTTCTCGATCACCTTGAACAGACTGCCGGGGGCTGCATACGTGACCGCCCAGAAGGCGTTGTTGTTCAAGGCCAGCAGGCGGTCGCGCTCGGCTGCGTAGTTGCTCGAGAGCGTGTTGAAGTCGTACTCGAGGTTGGCTTTGTTGACGCTCCCAGAGGGGAAGTTGAGCGGCTCGTAGCGTCCCTCGGTGACGATGAACAAGCTCATTGGGGTACGGGCGCCAGCTCCGCCCGCCACCATTCGCAGCGGTAGTACCGGTACCGCTCCGGGCTGTATCACCCGCACCGGACGCATCTGTGAAACCCCGGCGGCTGGTAGCAGGCGCAGCGCAGCGAAGTCGAAGCCCTCATCGATGTAGTCGTCAATGATGGGGTCGAAGTCCGCTGGGATGGCGAAGCCGTGGTCATCGAGCCAAACCCGCAGCGAGTTGTCCGAGTCGCTGCGCAGAATCACGATCTCGTAGGGCCCAGCGCTCTCACGCGAGACAACGTCGACGCCCGGGGTTGCCTCGACTGGTGCGAGCTCACCACCGCCGTCGCCACAGCCCATGACGACCGCCTCTCCCGACATCGAACAGGACGCCGTGCCATCACAATCGGGGTTGGGCGGGATGATCTGCGGCGTGGTAGCCGCGTCGAGCGTATCGAGCCAGGCGTTGGAACCGAGTTCAACCGTTGCGCCAGGCTTGACCGGGAGAATCCAAGCGAACTCGCTGGCCGCTCCTGCAAATTGAATTTGGTCCCAAAGAATGGTGCGGTCCGTCGACATCGACAGCACCATCCGGTGTGCGCCGACGAGCGGCGGTGGCTCCTGCGTGAGATCGGGCGGTGGTGCCAAGCAGGCGCCGCAAGCGTTTGCATCATTCGGACAAAGGGCCACTGCAGCGGACGACAGCGTCGCCGCTAAGACAAGACGTCGAAGGTTCATGGAGCTCCAGTTGGAGGGCGCGACAGCGTTGTCATGCCTGGCGCGCTAAGGAAGTTGAAAACGACTTAAGTCAGGCGGAACGAAAGGAAGGAACGCAAGCCGCTTCGCAAACTCAGTGCCAAGCTGCGCCTCGTCGTTCTGCCGTTCGAAAACGCGAGCGCGCGCTCGACCCTTACAGGCGGAGCGCGCGATTACGGCAAGATCCGAGGGACTAGTTGGCCGGGTACGGATCGACGAAGTCGGAGATGTGCGCCGTGTAGTCGTTGTTCTCGATCGCCTGAGTGCCTGAGGAGCCGGCGAACGGCCCGATAATGAAGGTGATGTCCTTTGGGATCCCAGCGTCTTCGTACGCTTGGACATCGCTTTCGGCGTTGCCGTAGGCCGCGATGATGTCCCAACCGAAGTCCCCGGTGAGCCGCTCGACCCAGGCGCTCTTGTAGTCGCGCGCCGACTCGTCGAAGACGAGCTCATTCGCTGAGATAACCGGACCGACCGGGAAGTCATGCTCTTGTAGCCAGGCGCGGGTCTCGGCGCGGAAGTTATGCGGCCTGGCGGTGAGGTAGACCACCTCGTAGCCCTTGTCGCTCCACTTGTTCATCATCACCGAAGACGAAGTGTTCTCGAGCGGGTCGTAGTTCCCGTCGTCGATCTGCTTGAACAGCTCCTCGTCGCTCAAGGTCATGGTCCCGTCGATGTCGGTGAGGACGACCTTGGTGCCGCTGGGAAGTAGGTAGTCGTAGTGCTCGGCGCAGCTGCCATCGCCCTCGAGCACCGCGTACACAGGCTGACCCAAGGCCGTCTCGAGAGCGGGGCTCGGCGTGACGTCGTAGTAGCCGTTGGTGTCGGTGGTCGTGCGGCCGAGCGTCTGCCAGGCCTTGGCGCTGGGGTCGTAATACCAGAGGCTGACGTTCTCCTCCGGAAGCGGAAATCCGAGCAGCCCGCTGCCATTTCCGGTCCGAGCTTTGCGACCTCGATAGTTGATGTCGCCTGCGGCTGGGCTGCCCGCGACGTCGATGAAGGTGTTGGCGATTACGCCACCGGGGAGTCCGAGCGTGTCCGCCGTCTCGTCTTTGCTGCGCGGGTTGTTGTCTGCGAGCGTCTTGTTGTCGGCCTTTTGAAACCCGGTGGACTCGAGCTCGAAGGGCAGCTGGCCGGGGTAGGGGCATTGCAGCTCGGTCGCGTTGGAGAGGCCGCCCTGGCCCGAACCGCCACTGCCGCCTGACCCACCGTCGCCACCGGACCCGTCACCACCCCCGCGACAAGCAACAGCCAAGAGCAGCGCAAGGCCGGCAGCAACATGCATTGAACGGTTCAACATAAGAAACTCCTTTGAAGATGACGGGTCGTAGCGATTGAACGGAGTCGATTGGTGGGGGCTCAGAGCCAGGCAAACTGCGTTGCCATCACGAAGGCATCGCCGATCGGCACGTCCTCGCCGGTGGGAACGCGGCCCTCGAGCAGATCGGTCAGCTGGTACATGGCTTGGATCTTCACCGCGTGGTTGGCGATGTAAGCGTTGGCACCGAACTGCATGACGCGCGTTTCGGTGTTGTCGATCAAGTAGTCGTCCCCCTCGTCTCCCGCCAACGCCGTGTTGACGTCGGCTTGCTGGTAGCGCGCAACGAGCTCGAACTTCGGAAGCGGGATGGGAATGGGCAGCACGTAGCCTGCTTGCACCACCAAGCCGTAGCGATCGAAGCCCGTGCTGCCTTCGACGTCACCGCGCAAACCGCGCAGGTACTCGGCTCGCACGCTCGCGCCTTTGAACCACATGCGGATGTCCCCGCCGATCTTGGTTTCTTGAGCGCCGGCGTCTTGCAGTCCGAGGTCGTTGGTCAGGGCCGAGTTGTGGCCGGCGCTGAAGCCCGCCGCGAGCTGAAAGTCGCTGTTCTCGAGATCCGACTCGGCGCGCTCCATGCGACCGAGCGGCGAGACCTCGAGCCGCCCGACGTAGACGAACTCGTTGTCGAGGTTGCGGCGCTGACGAAAGCCACCTTCTCCGTTCGCAACCATCGCGGCCACGTGGAACCAGGCCGGCCCGATCGGAAAGTCCGAACGCAATTGAACGCCGAGATCGCGGCCAAAAGCCAGTCGCCGAATGATCGTGTTGATCGGAAACTGCATCTTGGACTGCGACTGCAGCAGCGACAGTCCGAGCGGCGTCTTGAACAAGCCAACGTCGAGCGCAATCAGGTCCTTTCTATAGGTGATCGAGCCGAAGGTATCGCGCACCGCGAAGTTGCCGCGATTGACGTCGAAGTTGAAGCGGAAGCTCGCTCCCAGCCCCTCGTAGATCTCGAGGTCGCCGAGCCCGATCAGACGGGCGTCGTCGAAGTCGAAGCCATCGGTATCGTCGTCATTGAAGTCGCTATCAGTGACATAGGTGAAGCCAGGGCGAATCCAGCCACCGAGCATCAGCGAGTCTTTGCCGACCCGCAGCGCGCGCAAGAAGGTCGGTACGCGCGGGTCATCCGCCGGCAGCGCAAAGACGTCGTCGACCTTCTGATTCTTGCGCGCTTCGCTCCCTTCAGCGGGCTTTGCGTCGTCCGGCTTGGCCTCCGCGGGCTTGCTGTCGGCAGGCTTGCTGTCAGCTGGCTTCGCGTCGGGCGTCGGCGCCGCGGGCGGCTCGAGCTTGGGATCCGCGGGCGGCTCCGGCGACGGTGGAGCGGGCGCGACCGGCGGTCCTTGCTGCGGGTCCACGGGCTGCGCGAATGCAAGCTGGTCGACAGCGGCCAGCAGTCCCAGCGCCGAGAACCACTGAACCAACCGCGCTCGCGAACAGGACAATCTGCGCTTCATCGAGCGCGAACCCTAGTCGTGTCTACGAATCAGTTCTGTGACACCTAGGTGGCTTGCGTGACTTCTCTGTGACACGACGTGCAGCGCTTGACGCGACTCATCCTCTCCCCCACACCCCGCGCATGAAGCACTCTCGGCGGTTCTTCCTTGGTGGCGCGGCGGCGATTGGCTCTTCTCTGACGGGCTGTGGCGACGATAGCAGCGAGACGGTCCCGGAGCCGGAGCCGGTGTTCCTGCATGGCGTAGCGAGCGGTGATCCGCTCACCGATGCGGTCATTATTTGGACCCGCGTCACGACCAGCGAGACGGAGCTGGTCGTCGAGTGGGAGATCGCCAGCGACAAAGACATGACCGACGTCCTCGATTCGGGCGAGGTCACCACCAACGCCGATTCAGACTTTACGGTGAAGGTCGACGTGACCGGTCTCTCTCCCGCGACGACCTATTTCTATCGCTTCTTCGCCGCAGAGCAGCCTTCACCCGTCGGTCGCGCCAAGACCCTCGCCGAAGGCAGCCCGGAGCGCGCCAAGCTCGCCATCGTTTCGTGCGCGAGCTACGCCCACGGCTACTTCCACAGCTACAAGGCGCTGTCTGAGATTGACGATCTCGATGCGGTCATCCATCTGGGCGACTACATCTATGAGTACGGCAACGAAGAGTACGGTGCTGTGCGCACTTACGATCCTCCGCACGAGATCATTACGCTCGAGGACTATCGCAAGCGCTATTCCCACTATCGAAAGGATGCGTGGCTGCAGGCTGCTCATCAGCAACACGCCTGGTTCGTGATCTGGGACGACCACGAGCTCGCCAATGACGC
>CAITIQ010000555.1 GCA_903892415.1 uncultured delta proteobacterium
CGAATCGGACCAATGAGATTCCACTCGCTCGCCAAGCCTCGACCTCTGCGCGCTTCTCGCTCTTGCTCCTCGTTCGAACCATGCCGAGAGTCTCGCGCTTGCTGAAGAGCCTTGCGATACGGGGTCCGTGCAGCGCTTACCAAGTGTGTACTCAATCAATCCCAAGCAACTCGATCGCTTTCGCGACCGGCACTCCGTATCGGGCGCAAAGGACGACGACCTGGACGCGTATGTGCTGCACTACTCGGAGCGGCTTTATGGCGGCGGTATGGCCTTCGAGCCGCCGGGTTGCGCGGTGAGCGAGATCGGCAAGGACGGTAAGTTCAAGGAGCTGCTCGCGGCTGAGGCCGATACGCCGCCCTACCCGGAGTCGGGCAGCATTTGGTGGAGCTTCGATGCCGCCGAGCTCTTCTCCAACAAGAACTTCACCGAGTTCGGCTTTCGCGGGACCGCGCGTGAGAACGCGGGGGAACAGCCGGCGGAAAAGAAGTGGCGCTGGGACAAGAAGAAGAAGGCCTACGTCGCCCTCGATTGGAAGATGGGCGCACACAAGGCGAAGTGATCGGCGAACGGCACGGGTGCACGTGCGTTTTGCGCCTCGCATGTAGGTACGAATTGAGTGCGTCAGCGCACGAGTCATTCAACGGCTGAGTGCAGCTCGCTAGTCTTGCACTCATGTTCACTCGTCTCACGTCGTTGGCGTTGCTCGGGTCGATCGTCGCTTGTGGCAACTTGGAGGTCACCAACCAGCCAAGCGGCGGAGCGGGCGGAACAGGCGGCAGCGGCGGTGAAGCAGCAGCGCCGAGCAGCGGCGGTAGTGGCGGGGAGGGTGCAGGCTTCGCTGTCGGTGGCGGCGGCGCGGGAGGCAACGGTGGAAGTGGCGGTGCCGGCGGCATCGATACCTCCGGCTGCGGCGACGGGCTGATCCAATTCGGTGAGGTCTGCGACGATGGAAACAGCGTTCCCGGCGACGGCTGTTCGGCCAGCTGCGACACCGTCGAGCAAGACTTCGCTTGTCCAACGCCGGGCGAGCCCTGCGTCTCCACCGTCGAGTGTGGAGACGCCACCGTTACCGGCACCGAGACCTGTGACGACGGGGATACGGCCAGCGGCGACGGCTGCTCGAGCGCGTGCCAAGTGGAACCCGGCTGGCAGTGTGGTTCGCCTGGGCAGCCTTGTTTCGCCGCTCAATGTGGCGACGGCATCATTGCAGGCAACGAAGACTGCGAAGACGGCGACGCTCCTCCCGAGTCGGGGGACGGTTGTTCGGCGACGTGCGAGCGCGAGCCGGGCTACGTCTGTGATCTGCCTAACCAACCGTGCGAACTCACCGTCTGCGGTGACGCCGTCGCCGAAGGGGATGAGCCTTGCGATGACGGCAACGACGACATCGGCGATGGTTGCAATCCGTTTTGCGAGGTCGAGCCCAGCTGTTCGGTTGGCCCTTGTTCCTCGGCCTGCGGCGACGGGCTGATCCTGCCGTCGGACAACGAAGAGTGTGATGACGGCAACACCACCGACGGTGACGGCTGCTCGTCGGCCTGCCAAGAGGAGCTCGGCTTCACGTGCGAGGAGCAAGTGGGCGAGCTGCCCTCCGTGCTCGAGGTGCCCGCCGCCTTCCGCGACTTCATCAGCTTGCCGCAGAACGGCTCGGTGCGGCACCCCGACTTCCAGATCTTCACTGGCAGCAATGCGACGCCGGGCCTTGTCGCGACCGATCTCGATATGGCGGGCAAGCCGGTTTACACCGGTATCTGTGAGTCGGGCGCGATCGTCGGGCCGTGCCCCTTCGGCGCTCAGACCACGTCGGCGGCCAACTTCGCCCAGTGGTACGAAGACGTGCCGGGCGTGAACCTCAAGCTCGTCACCAAGCTCGCGCTGCAACAACAGCCGAACGGAAGTTACTTCTTCCCCGACAGTACCTTCTTCCCGCTGACCGGCGGAGGCTGGGTCGCCGCCGGCCAAGAGCTAGCGTCGGCCGGCAACAACTTCGGCTTCACCTCGGAGATCCGCACCTGGTTCACCTTCAACGGCAACGAGTCGCTGAACTTCTCGGGCGATGACGATGTTTGGGTGTTCATCAACGGCAAGCTAGCGCTCGATCTGGGCGGACTGCATCCGCAGGTGGCCGGCTCCTTCACGCTCGACGTGCCCACCGCGGCCAACCTCGGCATCGTGATCGGCAACGTGTACGAAATCGCACTGTTCCATGCTGAACGGCGCACCACCCAGTCCAACTTCAACCTGACGTTGAACGGCTTCGTCTCCGCCAAGTCGAGCTGCGAGAGTTTGTGCGGCGACGCGATCGTGGTCGGCGATGAGACCTGCGACGACGGCCTCAACGACGGCAGCTACGGCTCGTGCAACCCCGATTGCACGCCGGGCCCGCGCTGCGGAGACCAAATTCAGCAGGTGCCCGAGGAGGAGTGCGATGACGGCGTCAACCTCGCGGTCTACAGCTTCTCCGGGGCTCCCGGCTGCGCACCGGGCTGTCAGCTCGGGGCCTACTGTGGGGACGGCAACGTCAACAGCCTGTTCGGCGAGCAGTGTGATGACGGCCTCAACGATGGCAGTTACGGCGGTTGCAACGCGAACTGCAGCCTCGGGCCGCGCTGCGGCGACGGCGTGCTGCAAATGGGCGAGGGGGAGGAGTGCGACGACGGCAACCTCGTCGGCGGGGACAGCTGCAACTCGATGTGCCAACTCGAGATCGCCCAGTAGTCGGAGGCTTGCAACGTCCGCGCGGCGCCTCGTACGCTCACGCGCCATGAACAACACCCTCGTCGAACTCCTCGGCTCGGACGCACCGAGCCTGCTCGAGCACACTTGCAAGACCATCCCGAAGGAGCAACTGCACCTTCCCGGACCGGACTTCGTCGACCGCATCTTCGCGCCGTCGGACCGCAACAACCGCACGCTCGGCAACCTGCAGCGTCTGCTCGGTAACGGTCGGCTCGCGGGCACCGGCTACCTCTCGATCCTCCCTGTCGACCAAGGCATCGAGCATTCGGCGGGCGCCTCGTTCGCCAAGAACCCGATCTACTTCGACCCCGAGAACATCGTGAAGCTGGCGCTCGAAGGCGGCTGCAACGCGGTGGCCTCGACCTTCGGCGTGCTCGGCACGGTCTCCCGCAAGTACGCACACAAGATCCCGTTCTTGGTGAAGATCAACCACAACGAGCTGATGACCTTCCCGAACAAGTTCGATCAGATCCTGTTCGGCACGCTCAAGCAGGCCGCCGACATGGGCGCCGCCGCGGTGGGCGCGACCATCTACTTCGGCTCACCGGAGAGCGGCCGTCAGATCGTCGAGATCGCTCAGTGCTTTGCGGCGGCGCACGAGCTGGGCATGGCCACGGTGTTGTGGTGCTACTTGCGCAACAACGCCTTCAAGACGAAGGAGAAGGACTTCCACGTGAGCACCGATCTCACCGGTCAGGCCAACCACCTCGGCGCAACGCTGGGCGCTGATATCGTCAAGCAGAAGCTGCCGGAGAACAACGGCGGCTTCCTCGCGCTCAACACCGGGGACTCGTCCTACGGCAAGCACGACAAGCGCATCTACAGCGAGCTCAGCTCGGATCATCCGATCGACCTCACGCGTTACCAAGTCGCCAACGGCTTCATGGGTCGCATCGGCCTCATCAACTCGGGTGGCGCTTCGGGCAGCAATGACCGCGCCGACGCAGTGAAGACCGCGGTCATCAACAAGCGCGCCGGTGGCATGGGGCTGATCTCGGGTCGCAAAGCCTTCCAACGCCCGATGGCGGAGGGCGCTGAGCTCTTGCGGTTGATCCAAGACGTGTACCTCGATCAAGGCATCACGGTCGCTTGAGATGCTCGTAGGCAGGCCCGCGCTTGGTCTGGCGCTCTCTTCGACCTTGGCCGCGTGCGGAGGAGGAAGCGGGAGCGCTATGGTCAAAGCGAGCGAGCCAGTCGTGCTGCCGACTTCAACGGCGTCGCTGGCCGTGGCGCCGGCTGCCGTGGCCAATGACAAGATCGGCGTGAACCTCGTAACGCGGCCGGCCGAGTTCGTCTTCGACGGGGAGATCGCCGAGTGGAACAACTTCGTGCCTGTCGATACGGGCTCCGATCCCGAGCAGCCGGACGAGCCGCGCGAGCAGGAGCCGGTCGCGGCCTTGGATGTACGTGCGATCGGGCCCCCCAAATCCGCCCGAGATGGTCACGGCGTGCGATGCGTTGGTCGATCGCTACGAGGCCCACGTTGCCGAGCAGAACGCCCGCTTCGCTCGCGTGCTTCGCGTTGATACGAGCGGTGCGTTCGATGGGGCCGGAGCCAACGCCGCGCCGATCGCCGGAGCCAAGGTGCTGTGGAAAAAGCTCCCGGATGGCTCGGCGACCTTCGAGGCGACGCTGCCAACCTCCGTTCTCCCGCGCGTAGCGGCGGCGCCCTTGAGGTCGATGCGCCTGCTCGCGCGTACGCAGGCGCTCACTGTACCGGCCTCACGCTGGACCAGCGTCGCGCTCCCGGTCCCACTTTCGTTCGAGCCCTACGGCCAGCTGCGCGCCGATCTGTTTCAGATGCTCAGCGGCTACACCTTGCCGTTCCAAGCTCCTCCCGGACTATCGTTCCTTCCGTCGAAGCCGACCAGGATCGAGTCGTACGACTTTAGTGAGCAGTCGATCAGCCCGTCGGACTCGGAGATCTTCGTTGAGCTCGCCAAGCTCGGTGACGTACGCATCGGCAAGGTCAACGTCGCGCGCTCCTTCCTCGCATCGTTCAAGGGAGAGGAATACGTCGAGCTCTACGAGCCCATTCACGGTTGGGGCCCAACGCTCACGACCGAGCCGGTCGCTCGTAACGGCGCGCATCATCTGATTCACTACTCCGAGCGGCTTTACAGCGGCGGCATGACGTTTGAGCCACCGGGCTGCTCGGTCACCGAGGTTGGTAAAGACGGCAGGTTCAAGCAGCTGCTGACCGCCGATACCGAGATGCCGCCGAGCCCCGAGTCGGTCGGGATGTGGTCGAACTTCGACAAGGGCGAATGGGTCTGGAGCAAGGGCTTCAGTGAGTTCGGCTTTCGCGGAATCGTACGCGGCGATGACGTAGCGCAGGAAGCGACCAAGAAGTGGCGTTGGGATGAAAAGAAGAAGGTCTACGTCTCCATCGATTGGAAGATGGGCCCGCGCAACCGCTGATTGACGGCACACGCATGCATGCTGCCGAGCCTTCGGCGGGCGACGCGTGCTAGAGGTCTACTGTGGAGACCTCGCGCATGACCGACGTGGCGAGCGAGCAGCGCCCGGGCGCCCCAGCTGGACAAGCCGGCGAGGGCGCTAGTGAGCTCGATCTGCTCACAGGTCTGCTCGTCGATCGCGTGCGGCTCTACTTCAAGGTGACGTTCCTGATCAACGTCTTCTTCATGCTGGTGCGCCTGAGCGTGGGTGTCGGCCGGCTGATTCCGCAGGAGATGGCGCGCGGCGAGAACCGCTCCTTGCTGTTTAGCATCGCCATTACCTCCATCACCGGCCTCATCTGGTTCATGCTGACGCGCTCGCGGCCTTCCCGGAACGTCGCGATTGGCTTGGAGACGGTCGGCACGCTGCTGCTGACTGCGCACTACGCTCGGATGATCTTCGCCGTGGCGCCGGAGACCAATCAGGGTCAGCAGTTTGTTGCGCTGCTGCTGGTTACCGTGGTTTTGGTCCTTCGCTCGGCGCTGATTCCGAGCCCAGCGCCGGCGACGGCTGTGCTTGGCTGCGCGGTGGTTGCGGGGGTGGTCGGCCGCACGTTGGTGCACATGCCCGACGTGAATCCGATGGCGCTCGTTTGGCTTGGCGCCCTCGGAGCGGTTGTGGTCGCTGTGACGACGCTGACCTCGAGCACGATCTACGGCCTGCAAAGGCAAATGGTCGCGGCCAAGCGGCTCGGACAATACCAACTCGAACGCAAGCTCGGTGAGGGTGGGATGGGCCAGGTGTTCCTGGCCCGTCACGCGATGCTGCAACGCAAGACGGCGGTGAAGTTGCTCACCCAGAATACGAGTGAGCTGGCTCGCGCACGCTTTCGTCGCGAGGTGCAGACGGCGAGCGGCCTTTCACACCCCAATACGATCGAGATCTACGACTACGGACGAACTCCGGAAGGGGCCTTCTACTTCGCGATGGAATACGTGGAGGGCGCGACCTTGGACGCGGTGGTCCGCGCAACCGGGCCGATGCCGGCCAGTCGCGTGCTCCACCTGCTGAAGCAAGCAGCGGGCTCGTTGGGTGAGGCGCACGGTCGCGGCTTGATTCACCGTGATATCAAGCCGCAAAACTTGATGTTGTGCGAGCGCGGCGGCGAGCAGGACACCGTCAAGGTGCTCGACTTTGGTTTAGTGCGCGAGCTTGCGTCGGAGTCCGAACAAGCGTCGGACGAACAACTCAGCGGCACGCCTCTCTATCTTGCGCCCGAGGCCATCTTGGCGGCCGACGGTTTTGTCACCGAGAGCGACGTCTATGCGTTGGCAGCGGTCGGCTACTTCCTGCTTTCGGGCCGTCCACCTTTCAGCGGCAGCTTGCTCGATGTCTTGGCCGATCATCTTCATACCGAGCCGACTCCTTTGCCCGATTCAGAGGAGGTCCCCGAATTGGCGGGCCTTCTTTTGCGCTGCTTGAGCAAAGACCCAACGCAGCGTCCACACTCGGCGACGGCTCTTCGCGCTGAGCTCGATCTTTGTGAACCGGCTCGTCGCTGGAGTCAGCACGACGCTGCGGTGTGGTGGGCCGAGCATCGTGATGTCGTGGCTCACGGCGCGTTGGAGCAGGACGCAAGCCTCGGCTCGGTGGACCATCTCAGCGTTGGTCGCAGTGTCGCCTCGGTCGCTCGCCGTTAACTCTCTTCGTCGGCGCCGGCTTGGGTCGCTGCCGCTTCGTAGCGCAAGCGCTTCGCCTTTCGAAAGCGCGCCCTCAGCTCGGAAAGACGGACCTTCCCGCTGCGCAACTCGGCGGAAAGCTCGGCTACGACGGCCTGCGGAAACCCCGCCGACTGCTGGATTTGCTCGGGGTCTTCGACCAGCGCGACCAAGCGCGAGCGAACGTCTTGCGGCAGCAGGTTGTCGAGATACTCGAGCCCGGTGCCTCGTTGGCCTGGATCGGGCGAGGTAACCGCGGTCAGCGCGAGACGCAGCGCAGCGGGATCGCCGAAGATCGCCAGCAGGGTGAACACCTGCTCGAGACTGGGCGCGATGGCCGCTCCGCGGGCGTCGGTTCGAAAGTTGGAGGCACGTTCGATGCGTGCATCGCAAAGCGCTCGGGGCGTTGGTTTGAGCAGCTCGAGGCCCGCCAGTTCGAGCAGACGTTGGTTGCTCGGTCGAAGCTCGGGAGCTGCGGAACAGACGCGCAAAAGCGCGATCGCCGAAGCGCGCCGAATACGAAACTCCGTTGCTGTGAGCGCCGTGGTCAGCCCAGCAACGGTGCGCTCGGTGGGCACGGTCGAAAGCAGATCCGCCGCCAACAGACGCAACGCGAGCTCATGACGGGTGGATAGGAGAATGTCGGTAAGCTGGCCGATGGTGCCAGGCGCGCTGGCCTTTAGCTCGGCCCAGAGCGGCCCGGGCGCGGCTTCCTCAACCGCGCGCGCGAGCAGCGAAAGGAGCGGCGTGGTGAGAAGCTGCTCCGATACGCGGTTCGGTCCGAAAGCTGGCGGCGAAACCACCGCGGCTGAGCGCTCGCGCGCATGCTCGCGAATGCTCGCGAGCAGCTGTTGGCGCGAGAGCCCTTGTCCGCCTGCGCTGAGGCTGCGCGCGGTCTTGCCGCTGTTCGGAGCGTCGCCGTCGAGGAGCAGCGGAAACGCCGCAGCGTCGGCCGCAAAGGTGGAAGCGACGCGTTGGTAGTCCAGGTTGGCTGAAGCCTCGGCTGCGGGTTGCCCGACCACCAAGCGAATGCGCGTCGCTAGCGCCTGGATGTACTCGCGTCGCACCATCATCATCAGCAGCGCAAGGGTGCCGAGCGCCAACAGCAACGAAACGACCACCAGCAGGCGATCGGCTGCGTTTGCCGCTGCGGCGACGGAGAGCAGCACAAGGCCGCTGCCCGCCGCGGTTCCCAGCCGATCACAGCCGAGGTCGATCAGGATCTTCGCGCTGCGTTTTTGGTCGGTGGGGACGGGCGTGTAGAGCAGCTCGTAGCCCGAACGATAAAGCGAATTCTCCACCACCATGGTCGAGGCTCGCAGCAGCACCAGCGTCCAAACTCCAGGCGCCACCAACGCGGTCAAGAGAAAACCCGCCGCAACGGCTGGCAACAGAGCCACGGTGCCGATCACCCCGAGCCACTTGAGCGCGCCTCGGCTTCCAACCACCTGCACCAAGAAGGTTGCGATGCCGGTGATCGCGTAGAAGACGGCGAAGAAGCCGACCAGCGGACCACCTCTCGCTTCGGCCGATACCTCGGCTTTGAAGGCATAGTCGAAGCAGGCCGTGCAAAGGGCCATCACCAACACGAGCAAAGCGATGGCTCGCGGATACGGCTGGCCGACAAGTACGCGCACGCCATCAAGCAGCCCTGCTGCCGAGCGCGAGGGAGCGGAGCGCTTGGCTTCCCCGTACCCGACGGCCCCAACCAGCAGCGAACACAGCCCATTGATGATGCACAGCCCAAGCAGAATGTGGCTTGGGGTCAGCCCGGCGACCAACCAGGTCGCGCCGCCGCCGAGCATGCCGCCAATCGTCGCTCCGCCCGCCACCCGTCCCATCACGCTTTTGGCCGTGTACGGATCAAAGCGCTCGTTGATGACCGACCAAAAGCCGGAAACCACGGCCCCGCTGAAGGCCGCGGTATGCAGATAGAGGATGCCGGCGACCCAGCGCGGCTGCGTGTCGATGAGATGCGCCTCGAACAAGAAGAACAGCGCGTTGATAGCGAAGATGGCCGGCACCGAAGCGGCAGGCGGAAAGTCGCGCATGACGCGGCCGAGCACCAAGGCCGCAAGGAAGGAGAGCACCGCCGCCGCCACAGCGGCGATCGGCAGCGAGGTGACGTCGAAGGCCGCGAGGAAGAAGGCGTCGCGCACGGCCTTGGAGGCGATCTGCTGGGCGATCATCAGCATCGCCACGAAGGCCGCGAGCCAGGTGACCGTGCTAACCGACAGCGAGCGAGGCGGTGCGTTGCGTATCAACGAGGGAGCCGAATGCTACGGGGTTGCGCGCGGAAGCGGAACCATCGCTACCGCCAAAGCAGCCGCGCTCATCGCGGCTCCGCTGTTAGACTGAGTCGGCATGAGGCAACAGGGCTGGATCCGAGCTGGCTTCGCGCGCACGGCGATGAAGCGCGCTGCGGCCCTGTCCCCGGCGCTCGCTCAGCACCTTCGGCAACGGCTGGGGCCCACGCTGGCTGTTGAGTTCGACGAGGCGCCATTGCTCGGTAGGATGCCCTACGAGATCGACGTCGCGATGGCCGAGGGCGTGCAAGAAAAGCTCGGGCGCGAAGGACTGCGTGGCTTTGTGATCGGCAACACGCAGGCCGTCGCAGAGGAGCCTGCGTTGCGTCCGCTGGTGCAAGGAGCGTTGCGCGTGTTCGGTGTGACGCCCGAGGCCATTCTGCGCATGGCCCCGCAACTTTGGAAGATCGCCTACAAGAACGTTGCCGACTTGAGCGTCGGTAAAGCCTCGTCCAGCGGACGCACCCACACGGTGGCGCTCGTGGGGCAACGCGTATGCCCGGCGCTCTTGGAGAGCAGCGCGGCCTTGGTGGTCGTCCAGGCGCAGGCCGAGTTCGGCTTTCGAGCGACGGGGACCGCAGGAAGCGTCTCGGAGGTTGCCGTTGAACGCGCGACAGCAAGTCTGCGCGTCAAACTCAGCTGGGAGCTGTGACGTCGCCTCGAGACCCATCTCCGGCAGGCTAGCGGTTGATCGTACAATCAGCCAGCCGGCGCTGGTAGCGTTTGGAGCATGCTGGTGATTTGGGGAAAGGCCCTGCATGGCTCGTTTCGCGAAGGGGCGGGGACCCGGATCGCGACCGTCTTTCATCACCTCTGGTACGTGCCGTTGCTCCCCGAGCGCTCGGTGGTCCTGCTTCACGTCCCCGGCGGCGAAGAGCTGATGTTGCCGCTCCCGCGATATCACCGACTTTCGCTGCTGCTCGGTTGGTCGCCTGTTCTCTTCCCCGCGTTATCGCTCGTGCTCGCGATCCCCTTGGCGCTGCTGGTCGGGACCTACGCTCTCGCGATCGTGATCGCCTTCGCCTTCGCTGCTGCGGCGTGGCTTCACCTCCGCCATCAACGCTTCATCGGCGACGACGAAGATTGGCAACGCCGGGTGCGCAGCGGCTGGCTCGGTGCACCGATCGATGTCTCGATGCCGCTCTTCGACCAGGACAAAGTCGAACCGCCGGTGCGCGCCTTTCTCGAGGCGCATCTGCGCGCGCACCCGCTCGACTACCGCACCGCCAACGTGGAGGACGGTCAGACCGCGGCCGCCCTCGACGATCGTATGGTCGACATCGACTTTCTGATCGCGGCGGCGACGTTGGCTGAGTTGGTCGCGCCGCGCACGGACAAGCCGTCGGCGGCCGGACCCATCTGGGAGAAGGCACTCCGCCTCTGTCCGGCACTGCGAGAGGCTCCAGCGTTTTACGGCCTGTTCGGAATCGAAGGCGCCTTCCCGGTCTACAAGCCGAAGCCGAGCGCGTGGTCTCGCGTCGGCGGGACACTGGCTCTCGCTTCGGCTTCGCTTGCCGCCTTGCTCGCTGCCGGTTTCACCTACCACGAAACCCGGCATCCGCGCTTTGCGTTGGTGAGTCCAATCGGTGCCAACGTCGAAGTCGAGATCGATGGCGTTGCTGTGCGTGAGCCATTCAAGCAGGCCTTGGGACAGGGCGAATGGCTCGACCTAAAGCTCGAGGCTGGCCGTCACGTGGTGACCGTGCGCCGTGAGGGGCGCGTGATCGACGAACGCCCGGTGGAGATCGACGCGGGCGCCAAGGGTTACGTATTCGTCGCCAACGGAAGCACACAACACTGGTGTGTCTTTCGAGAGACGGTGCAGTACGGCAGCGCAAACAAGGCTGCGAAGGGCCCAGTGTTGGTGGCGCACGCGGGGGAGACGGTCAAGCTGGAGCAGGCCGTTGACGTGTGGTTCAGCGAGCCGCCGCGGACTGTTTCCTCCAAGTCCAGTTCCACTCGTGACGTGCTCTTCCTCTCGGTGTGTGACCCTCGCCTTTAGCTGCACGGAAGCCGCAAAGGCGTGCTCTCCTAACCGCATGAGATGGATTCAACTGCTGTTGGCCGGCGTCTTGCTCGTTGGCTGTGACACGATCGACACCGGGAAAGCCAACAAGAAGGTCGACGAGGCCAACAAGTCTCTCGAGGACGGCAACGATCTGCTCAAGAAGGCCAGCAAGGTGCTCGACGCCTCGCTCGAGAACAACGCCCTCGAAGACGTGAAGAAGTGCACCAAGTCCGCCGAGGAAGCGGCCGAGAAGTACGAAGAGGCTTCCAAGCTCGCCAAAGAAGCCTCCGAGCTGAAGGTTCATAAGGCCTTCAGCGAGTACCTCGAGCTCAAGTCCAATGCGTTCGCGAAGCGCGGGGAGATCGCCGACACCCTCAAGAAGCTCTGCAAAACCGTCGCCGATAAGGCCCTGCCCGATGCCGTCGTTGCAGTGAAGAAGAAGCAGGAAACCATTACGGAGCTGGTGGAAGAGGCCGATGAACTCGACGCCAAAGCGGCAAAGATACAAAAGGATAACCCGGAGCAGTTCAAGTAGTCCGTAGCGGCCGAAGACATGGACGAGAGCGACTTTCGCGACGCTGCGGCCATTCTTCGCCGGCGTGCCGCCTTCATCGCGTCGGCGCTGTCGGGCTTTTCGATCGCGCAGCGAGTCGACGCACAAGAACCGCCGGTCCCCGCCGAACAACCCCAGCCTGTTGCAGAGCCGTGCGCCTTCAGCAACGAGCCGCGCGAGCAGGATAAGGACGAGGCTCGAGTTCGCTTCCAAACGGCCGTTGAGCTCTTCGCCTCCGGCCAGTTCGAGCAAGCCTCAGCTGAGGCTCGCCGCGCCTACGCGCTCTATCCGCGCGAGAAGAGCGCCTTGGTGGCGCTGGACGCCGATCTAGCGCGCGGCGCAGCCGCCGAGGCGTTCATGCTCGGAGAGCAGCATCAACGCTGCGTGGGCGAGAGCACCGAAATCGCGACGCGCATGGAGCAGGCCCGGCTCGTCACCGGAGAGGTCCGCTTTCGGTGGCTTGGGCCCACTGATTCGCCGATTGAGTTGGACGGCACTGCCGTTGACGCGGAGCGCGCGCGTCGCGGCGTGCGGCTTGCGCCAGGTCAACATGTAGCGGTGGTGCGCACGGCTCGGGACGCCGGCGAGACCAAGTTCAACGTGGAAGCGGGTGCTGAGACGACGATTGAGCTAACTCCGGCGCCTTCTGCGATCCCGATGCCCTGCTTGTCTCCGCCGCCGGAGCCAAGGCGTGAGGATGTTCTGCGATTGCAAGGAGGCGTGCTTGCGCCAATGGCGAGCCTTCACGTCGCGGCCCCGAGCGAGTTCTCTCTGGGGCCCGGATTATTCGAGGAGATCTCGGGCCAAGCAGCAGAGGGGCTTTGGCTCGAGGCGAATCTGTTTCAAGCCGTCACCGTCAACGAGGACGTCGCCTACGGTTTTCTCGGTGGTGGCGTGGACGTGCAATACACAATTACCGGACGTACCTCGATCGGGCTGGGTTTCTCCGGCGGTGCGCTCTTGTCCCCCGAGACCAGTACGCGCGCGGCTGGCTACTTTGGTCCGGTACTGATCCCTCTATCGATCGCCTACGAGCTTTTCTTTCTCGAGCTGCGCGTACCGATTTGGCTGACGCCGGTGGTCGGCTTCGAGCCCAAGGTGGAGTTCGGAATGGTTGCGCCGCAGCTCGTGGTTGGCCTAGGCGGAGCCGTCGTCAGCAAGGGGGAAGATTGGGAAGGGAGCGTCGCTCGCCGGTGACATACCCGGATTCTGGGATGAGCTCCGAAGGGGCGCGAGTCCACCCGTTGGGCGAAAGTCTCGCAAGCCTCGAATGACTGCAGGGATGTCGGACGAAAGGTCAGCAGGCGAATGTGCGAATTACTTGGGATGGAGTGCAACGTACCGACCGACATTGCCTTCTCCTTTACGGGGCTGAAGACGCGCGGTGGGCGCACGGCTCATCACCAAGACGGTTGGGGGCTCGCGCTTTATCAAGGCCGCGCGGCGCGCGTGTTCCTCGAGCCAACGGCCGCGGCCAACAGCCCGCTCGCCCGCTTCATCGCCGAGAATCCAGACAAGACGCTGCTCGCGATCGGACACATTCGCAAGCGCACGCGCGGCGCGATCTCCCTCGCCAACACACACCCCTTCGTGCGCGAGCTGTGGGGGCGGCATTGGGTGTTCGCGCACAACGGCACGGTCCGAGCGGCCTCCAAGCTGAAGCTTGGTCGCTTCAAGCCGATCGGGACGACCGACAGTGAGCACGCCTACTGTCACCTGCTCGAAGGGCTGCGCAGCTCGTTCAAGGACTACCCGAAGCAGCCGTCGGAGCTCTGGCAGGCGGTCGCCGACGTGGCGCGCGGGATCGGCGCGCGCGGGACCTTCAACTTTCTGCTCGGCGACGGGCGACACCTCTACGCGCGCTGCGCGACCAAGCTGTGCTTCCTGATTCGACGGGCCCCGTTCGGTGAGGCCCGGCTCTCGGATGAAGACGTGGCCATCGACTTTTCGAAGGTGACGGGCCCGAGGGATCGCGTGGTTGTCGTCAGCACGGTGCCTTTGACCCGCAACGAGGCCTGGACGCACGGCGATCCGGGGAAGATGTGGGTATTCGATCAAGGCGCGCTGCGAGCCACGCTGAGCGCGTGAGCGTCACTTCGTCGGCGCAGCCGCGCTAGCGCCTGGCTCGGCGCGCAAGCGGCCCATCTCCAGTTCGGTTCGGCTATGGTGCCAGCAGTGGGCCACAAGACCGAGGTTCAAGCAGGTGACATCGTCGCAGGCTATCGCGTGCTCGGCACGCTGGGCGTCGGCGGGAGCGGGACGGTGCACCGGGCCGAGCGCATCGATGACGGCGTGCAGGTGGCGCTTAAGCTCCTGAACGCCGAGCACGCCAGCAACGAGGGGGAGCGGCAACGCTTCGTGCGCGAGGCGGAGGTGGTGCGGCAGCTGGCCCATCCGCACGTGGTGGCGCTGCTCGACTACGGCTTCGACGAGCAGCCTTACCTCGTGTTTCCGTTGCTGCAGGGGCGCACGCTCGAGGCGCGCATCGCGGCCGAGGGCAAGGTGGGCTGGGGGCTCACCGGGCGCTTCAGCGAGCAGGCGCTCTCGGCGCTGGAGGTAGCGCACGGGCTCAGCATCGCGCACCGCGACTTGAAGCCAGCCAACATCTACTGTTGTCAGGCGGGCCCAAGTGAGCACATCCAGATCCTAGACTTTGGCACGGCGAAGATCGTCGGCCCCAAGCTGGAGTCGCAACAGGAGGTGACCAAGTTGGGGGTGCTGGTCGGTACGCCCAGGTACATGGCTCCGGAGCAGGTGCGGAGCGAGCCGCTGACGCCCGCGGCCGACGTGTATTCGTTCGGTCTAGTGATGGCGGAGATGCTGCTGGGGCGCCCGCTCGTGACCGGTGCGACCGACTTCGACATGTTCGTCTCTCAGGGCTCGGACGCTCCACACGTGCTGCCGGATGAGATCCTCAACTCGCCGTTCGCGGCGGTGATTGAGCGGGCGGTCGCCAAGCCGCTCGAGGTGCGTTATCGGTTCGCGAGCCAGATGCTCGCCGACGTGCGCGCCATCCTCGCGCGCTACAACCAGGGCGACGCGCAGAGGCACAGCGCGGATCTGGAGGTTACGCGCTTCATCGGCGAGGCGCCGCGCCCTGCAGCGAAGAACGAGTCCTCGGCGAAGCTGCGCACCGCCTTCAACGCCATCGCGTCGAAGTCGGCGGCGCACGCGCAGGCTCCAGCGCCATCGCGCGATGAGAGCGCCTTACCGACGCTGATGTTCCAGGCGCTGGTCGAGCCGCCGCCGGCGTCTGCAGCGCCCTCCGTTGCGGCGCCGTCAGCGCCGCGAGCGCCGACGCAGCCACCCGCGAACGCGGGCGAGGGGAGTCCTCTCGTCGGTGCGGCGCACAGCGCGGTCGACTCGGTCGCGGAGCTGTCTCCGCGCGCGCAGCCACCCGATCGCGCGGCGGGGCTCGAACCGGCCGTCGCCTCGCCTATCGCGCAATCGTCTCGCAGCTTGCAGGTGGTCGGAGCGGTGGCGGCCCTCGGCTGTCTGATGGGGGGTGCGTTGTTCATGCTCGGCGGCTCCGGTGCGACGAACGCGCCGTCCTCAACGAGCGCCGTCCTCGGCGAGAGCGCGCAAGCGGCCGAGGGCCCAAAGGCGGCCGCGCCGACCTCCGCAGAGCAGGCCGCCGCCGCCAAGCCCCCCTCAGCGCCGCCCGGCGCCTTCAGTACGCCGGCGCCAGAGCGCGCGGTGATCGCGCGCTTCCTCGCCGATCCGGCGGCCAAGCAAACGGCCGAGCTGTACGAGCTCGCGCTGCAAGCGACGGCCAGCTGCGAGATCGCGGTGGGCAAAGCCCCCAGCTGCGCAGAAGGCGCCGACCTCCAGGCGGTGATCGAGCGCCCGCTCGCGAAGGGCGCCGCCAAGCAGCGCCTCGAGGTGGCGACCAAGTATCTCCAGCACGCGTCGCCGTCCATTCGCGTGCTCGCCGCGCGTCAACTCGCGAGCGCCAAGGCAGATGAGGCCTTCGCGCCTCTGCTCGTGGCGGCCAAGATCGAGCCCCAGCCCGCCGTCCTCGCCGAGCTGCTCCTCGCGATGCGGCGCGGCAAGCCTGAGCTGGATGCGTTCAAGCTCGCTTCGCTCGAACACACTTCGCCGCTCGTCCGAGCCGCCGCCTGCGCGAGTCTAGCGCAAAGGCCTGGCGCCTGGTCGCTCGAGCCGGTCTCGCGGACCACACGCGACCCGGAGATCGAGGTCCGAACCGCGTGCTTCGCGGCGCTCACCGCCGCCTGGGTGCGGACGCCCGATCCGCGAAAAGAGGCCTTCGAGCTGACGCTCGCTCTGCTCGACGAAAAGCCACGCGCCCGGATGCCGGCGGAGTTGGGCAAGCTCCGCGAGGCGAAGACCACCTTCAAGTCCGGGGATACCGTAGGTCCGAAGTGGCTCGAACGAGCGACCTTCTACGAGCCCAAGCGGCTCTGTGCGGCGCTCGAGGACCTCGCCCTGGACGCGACGCAAGCGCGGTCGTTGCGAGGCTCCGCGCTCGACGCGCTCGCAGCGATCGCCGGCAAGAAGCGCGCGGCCGCGCTACGTGACAAGCTCGCGACGATGAGCGACGAGGACTCGCAGGCGCTCGTGGCGCCAACGGCGAACCCCTAGCTGGCGATCGCTCTCCCGCGCGATTCGTCCGACTCGCTGCAGGAATCACTCGGACTGAAGCTCGACCCGGCGGATGCAGTTGGCCGAACGATCCGCGACATAAAGGATGTTCGGAGCTTGAAACACGACGTGCGACGGGTGCCAGAAGGTGCCCGGCGTTTCGTCTGTCGAGTCGCCGCTCGGATGCGGGATGTCGTCGAGGATCGTCTGCTGGACGCCGGCCACCGTGCTGACCGCGGTCGTGCTGAAGCTGTACCTTCGGATCAGGTTGTTGTGGGAGTCGGCGAGGTAGAGACCGTCTTGCCCATCCGAGCTCATGCCAAACGGAAAGCGAAAGCGAGCTTCGCTGCCTAATGAGCTATCGGTAGCGCCGCACTCCGGCGGCAATACTGGGCTGATGTTTTCGCAGAAGTGTTCCGGGCTAGCAGGCGCCTTCCCGGCCACCGTCTTAACTTCTTGGCTCACGAGGTCGAGCTCGCGCAGGGTCAGGTTGTTGGCTTCACTAATATATAATTTTGTGCCCTGAACGATGAGCCCCGCGGGCTTATTGAATAGGGCGCTGCGTGCAGGCCCGTCCGCGTGGCCGGCGACGCCCACTTGGCCTGCAATGGTGGTGACCTCGCTTGTCTCGAGATCCACCGCGCGAATGGTTTGGTTGCCGGAGTCTGCGACGTACATGATGCTTCGGCCCGAGTCCGGCTGCGTGGCGATCGCCAACCCACCCGACCAAGGCGCGAACGGCGATGCGCTGCCGAGCTCGGCCTGAGTGCCAACGCCATCGGCGCTGCCTGGCTTAGCCAGCGTGCCGAACTCGGTGGTTACAGCGCCCGAATCGAGGTTGAGCTTTCGAATGACGAAGTTGTAGGTGTCGGTGAAGTAGAGGTTCTGCTCGCTGGGATCGAGCACCAGATTGCGCGGTACGTTGAGCAAAGCGGGCTGCTCTGGCGAGCTGTCGTTCGAGCCGCGCAGCCCGCCTATGCCTGCCACAGTAGTGACCTGCTTGCTCTTGAGGGAAAGCTTGCGAATCGCGTGGTTGAAGCTGTCTGCGATGTAGAGGTTCTCTCCCGCGCGATCGAGCGCGAGTCCCTCCGGTGAGTCGAAGCGGGCCGACTCCGCGTCTCCGTCCGTAAAAGTACCAAACGCGTCGTTGGCGCCGGCGATGGTCACGATCGAAGGGTGCTCACTCGCGAGCGGTGAACTCGATTCATCCGTCTCGCTGCAGGCCGCAGCGAAGAGCAGCGCGCATAGGAAGGACCGCCCGTTCGACGTTGGCGCACGCAGATCGTGAAGCATGCCGAACCATAGCCGCTCTCGAGCCGCGTTCAGACTCGGGTTCCAGCGCGCGAGAAGGCCTTTGCGTGCAGCTCGCCGCCTTGTCGTGTGCGATCGTCGCTCGGGTTTCGACCGGTGGTACACGGCTGATCGCACGGCGAATCGCCGGCGAACGTTGAGCTTCAGCGCTCGCCGAGCGGCAGCTCGAAGCGGAAACAAGCTCCGTGGCCGAGTTTGCTCGTCACCTCGAGCGAGCCACCGGCGGCGGTTGCAAGCTGTCTGGCCGTAGCCAGGCCGAGCCCGGTCCCGGTGGGCTTGGTGGTGAAGAACGGCTCGAAGATGCGCCCGATCGTCTCGGGGTCCATGCCAATCCCTTCGTCCACAACCTCGATCGCGACCCCGCGCGCTTTGACCGATCGCACGGTAATCGTTCCGCCGTCAGGCATGGCGTCACGCGCGTTGAGCACCAGATTGAGCACCACCTGATCGACAGCCGTTGGTGCGACCCAAACCTGGGCGCTGCCGCGCGTAAGCCCCTCCACCTGGAGCTTGTGCTGCTCTCCGACGAGGCGCTGCAAGAGCGGGAGTGCGTCCAGCACGGCAGCGTGCAGATCCACCTTGTCTGCCGGGTCGGGGGCCCCGCCCGGGCGGCCGAGCGTGAGCAGTCGCCGGGTCATCGCCGTGGCGCTAGCGATCGCCGTGTCCAATACGCCGACGACCTCGCCGTTGTCACTCCCGCTTTGGTTCGTTCGCAGCGCCTCGGCGGCGAGCTGCACGACGGTGAGCAAATTGTTGAGGTCGTGCGCGACGCCGGCGGAGACTCGGCCAACCAGCTCGAGCTTTTGCGCCTCCGCTAGTCGCAGCTGCGCGGCACGCTTCTCCTCCAAGCTCTTTTCCGCGTCGCGCAGCGCGCGGCTGAGGACTCGCAGCGAAACGCTCAGCACCAAGGTCGACATCAGCAGCGTCACCGCCAGCGCGGTCCACGAGTTCCAAGGCGTCGGCTCGCTCATGCCTTGCAACAATCGTCCGTGCTCCTGCAGCCACGCGACGACGCCCGCAAACACGCTGGAAGCCACAGCCACCGCGACGCCTGCACGCAGCCCGAGCACCACCCCGGCCAGCGTCACGGTGAGGATGTAGGCGACGCCGTTGTGACCGGACAGCCCGCCGGCGAACAGCAGCACGCTCGAGACGGTGAGCCACGCGCAGGTGCACAAGATCCAACCGGCTGCGCGCTCGAAGCCTCGACGAGTAAGCCACAACACGAGCACCAGCATCGCGACATACGGGCCGTTGAAGGCCAACACGCTCAGCGGTGGGTTGCGCGGATCCGCGAGGGCCAGCGGGAACAGCAACAGTTCGCCCGCGAGCAGCGCCCAGCTGACGTACCAAAGTGTGGTGACCGCAGCCGTGCGATCATGTTGCTCGCGGTGCGGTGGTCGCAACCAAGCCCACCGTGCCGCATCATTCCCCCCATCCGCTTGCACATTGCCAGCTTCGCACGTTCAGCGGTCACTGCGAAAGCACCTAACGTGAGCTGGTGGGTGACGTTGACCGGGTTGACTCGCTTCGATAGCGTGAATTGCCGATGCGACGCTTTCCGTTTACTTCGTTTCCGCACGGTTGGTTCGTCATCGGCTTCTCGAGCGACCTCGCGCCTGGCGAGGTCAAGACGGTCCACTACTTCGGCCGGGACATCGTGCTTTTTCGCTCGGTGAGCGGCGTCCTCTCTGCCGTCGACAAAACCTGCCCTCATCTCGGTGCGCATCTCGGCGGTGGTCGCGTGGACGGTGAATGCCTGCGCTGCCCGTTCCACGACTGGGCGTTCGATGCGCGAGGTCACTGCATCGAAGTGCCCTACGCGCCGAAGATCCCAGCCAACGCGCGGGTCGCTGTTTGGCCGCTCGTCGAGCAGAACGGCGTGGTGATGGTGTTCCACGGCCCAGCTGGAGAGGCCCCCGCTTGGCAGCCGCCCGCGCTCGAAGAAGAGGGCTGGACGGCCAACAAGACCATCCGCTGGGAGATCCGCTCGCATCCTCAGGAGGTCGGGGAGAACACCGTTGATTGCTCGCATCTCGCGCCCGTCCATCACGTGATCCGGACCGAGGTGCTCGAGATGGAGCAGAAGGCCCACCGCATGCGGGTGCTGCTTCATCTTCACGCTACCGGGCACGTGATCGGCATGCCCGACGAGGTGAACGACGTGCACCTCGACGTAACGCTGAACGGCCTCGGGATGATCATCTCGCAAACGCACGTCATCACCGGTGGGCTTTTCACCCGGCAGCGCATCCATCCCACGCCGATCGATGAAGAGCGCATCGCGATCTTCGCCGTGGGCAACACCAAGCACATGCCCGACGCGGGCTACACCGCGGAGATCGACGAAATCTTCTGGCAAGCCTTCGTCACCGACTTCGCCAAAGACTTCCCGATCTGGGAGAACAAGGCCTACCTCGAGCGGCCGCTGCTCGCCGGCGGGGACGGTCCGATTGGTAGCTATCGCAAGTGGTGCAGGCAGTTCTATGCCAAGGTCGAGGTCGCAACCGCGGCTGCTCCCGCAACCCCGCAGCCGCCAACGCAAAACGTCAACAGCGCTAGCTCGCTCACCCGTTTCCTCGCTCGCTACAGCGACGGGGCCGGGCCGCTCGGCAGCGTAGTAAGCGGCGTGGCCGGCCTGGTTGAACGCGTGCGTGCGAGCGCGGCGCCGGTCTCGTCCGCGTCCTCGTCCGCGCCGCGGCCGCGTGAGGATGAGCTCGACCTCGATCTGCATTTGGCCGATCAGAGTGAAGCCGGAGCAAAGAAGAAGAATGTTGCGCAGACCAACGCTGCCGGGGCGCAAAAACGCTTTCCGTCGGTGGACTCCTACTTCGACACGCTCGAGCGCCGCTTCAACCCGTCGGCGGCCGGCGAGCTCGAGGCGGTGTTTCAGTGGATCCTCACCGACAACCAAGAGCTCAACCGCTTCGCCGAGGTGCGCAATGGCACCATCCAGACCAAGGGCGGTCTTCACAAGGCGCCCACGGTCAGCATCGAGATGGCGTCCGATGACTACCTGAAGATGATCAACGGCGAACTCAATGGTGCGCTCGCTTTCTCGACAGGCCGCGGCACCCTACGCGGCCCAGTGCGGCTGGCGATGCGGATGCAACGCATCTTCCCGCTCGACGCCTGAGCTTCGAACACGATGGATTGGGCAGCTTGGGGCGGGATTGTGGTGGCCTCGGTGATGGCCGGCGTCGCCATTCTGTGGCTTGTCGGCGGTTACTACCACCTGCGTTATTACCGTGGCCGCGCCGCAGATCCGGCGAGCTGGAAGTGCCAACCGAATCGATTTCTCAGGCCGGGGCAAGATCGGCAAGCGATGGTGCTCGCGACGTTGAACCTCAGCATCGGCGGCCTCATCTCAGGCACGCTGGTCTACTTTCTGACGCGCGGCTGGAAGACCCCGATCTACTACGAGGTCGCTGAGCGCGGCTGGCTGTACACCATCGCCACCACCGTCTTGCTGTTCATCTTGATGGACGGCCTCGCCTATTACGCGCACCGCGCGCTGCATCACAAGTGGGTGTTTCGTTACATCCATCGTTGGCATCACAAGTTCTTGGCGCCCACGCCCTTCGTCGTCACGGCCATGCACCCGGTCGAGTTCCTGATCTTTCAGGCTGTAACCTTCCTGCCGCTGTTCATCATCCCATTTCACTACGTGTCGATCATCGTCGTGCTGCTGTACGTGCTGATCTTCAACATCATCGATCACTCGGGCGTGCGCCTGACTTCGAAGATCCCCTGGCAAGGGCCGTCGATGTTCCATGACGATCACCACGTGCACTTTCATTGCAACTTCGGCCAGCACCTCACGCTCTGGGACCGCATGCACGGCACGCTGCGCCGAGTGAATCGGCGTTATGGCGCCGAGGTCTTCGGGGGCAAGGGCGAGCGCGCCGCTGACTCAGCCGACAGGGCTGGCGACGCGTTCGTGCGGTACTGATGGCTGCGAACCCGCTTCCCTATCATCACTTTACGAGTCCGCTCGACAAGTGGGCCGCTCAGCCTTCCTTCGTCATCGGCGAGTACCTGTTCATGCTGTGTGCGGCGATTGCGCTCTACCACGCCTACAAGAGCGGCCGTCGTCATCTGCTGGTGTGGCTGGGCGCACTGATCGCCGGCACCGCCAACGACATCATCTTCATGGCCATGCCGGTCGTGGACAACTTCTGGCAGGCGCAAGCGACGGTGATGATCACCGCGCGCCTGCCGCTTTACATCCCGTGCGTCTACGTGTGCTTCATGTACTACCCGACGGTGTCGGTGTGGCGCCTCGGCCTACCGCCGTTCGCTCGTGCGGCGCTCACGGGGCTCGCTGCCATCGTCTTTTATGCACCGTATGACGTCGTCGGCGCCAAGTTCCTGTGGTGGACCTGGCACGACACCGACCGGCCGATTCTGCATCGCATCCTGGGCGCTCCGATCGGCAGCACCGTTTGGGTGATCACCTTCGTCGCCGCGTTCTCGTACCTGATCAACCGCGCGCTCGATCGCGATCCTACGGTCAAGGCTCGAACCGCGCTGCTCGGGCTTGGCCTGGTGGCGGGCCTCAGCTCGTTCATCATGGTGCTGCAGATGACGGTGCTGCAGCAGCTCGACGGTGGCATCCCAGGCCCGCGCGCGCTTGTGGTGATCGTGGCGCTGTACCTCGCGTTGGTCGCGCTGGGTTGGCGACGTCGGAATGCCGCTACGGACGAGCCGCCGCAGGCTACGCGGCAGGACAAGCTACTTCATCTGATGACCGTCCTCTACTTCGCAACGCTCGTCATCATCATGGCTGTCTTCAAGCCGGAGACGCACGTATCGCTGAGCGTCCACCAGACCTACGGCCCATGTCACGTGGAAGCCAAGGACATCACAGGCGCCGTGCGCTATGAGTTTCTTTGCTCCCGCGACTTCGACGAGGACTTCAGCTTCGAAGCGATGAAGCTGCCCGATGAGATGAGCCGTTGGTATGCCATCAGCGGCCGCCCCCATACGAACTTCGCCAAGTGGCTGGCCGGCGTTGCAGCCATGGGCTTGGTCGGCGTGGCGCTGTACAGCTTCCTCCTTCGCGGCCAGCGGCGAACTCCTACGGCGAGGTGACGCTGAAGCCCGCTCCACGCAAGCGGCGGACAAAGTCTTCGGTGGAGCTTGACTGTTCGAGCAGTTGGCGAGCTTCTGCACAGCCCAGCTCATCCCCACCGCAACTTCCGCTCACGAACGGGTGCGGGGCCGGCGCTGCGTCGGACGTTGGGGGAGCGGCGTTCTCGTCGATCAGCGAGCCCGGCTGATTGCGGAGCTGCAAGCGAGTTGCGCCCTTCTCAGCGAGGATACTGCCACCTGGTTGCAGAGCCTCTGGACTTGCGACTGGGGGCTCCCTGCGCCTTGCACCCATGCAGGCGGTCAAGGCGATGGGCGCGGTGAGCACCGCGGCCGTCATCAGCGAGCGAGCGAAGCGGGTCAAAGCGGAGGTAGGGAGCTCGGGCTGGAAGGCGATCTGCCCCGCGTCATCGGCCAAGTAGCGTACGCACAGCTGCTTGTTTTCCGGCGCTGCGAGCACTGCGCGGGCTTCGCTCTCGGTCATGCTCGAAAGATCGTGCACGTAGGTTGCACAACTGTCGCAGAATCGCTTGCTGGCTTCGCGTCGCGTCATCTTCGAGAAGTCGAGCCCACACGGACTTGCGATCGCGACGTCGTTGCGGCTGAGCATGGCTCCAAAACGCGACTGCACAGCAGACCTTACAGTTCGTTCCGCAGTCGCCGGCCACGCGGGCTATAGAGGCGGCCATGTCGAGCGCCACCCCCGTCGGACTTGGGCCACTCTCCGCGGAGAAGCCGCTGCTGCGTGGTGTCTCCCACCAAGTGGCTGCGGTCGTGGCCTTCGTTTCGTCTTTCGTCTTGGTGTGGCGAGCCAACGGTTCGGCGGCGCGTAGCGCTGCGGCTGTTTTCGGCGCTTGCCTGGTCATTCAACTTGGAACCAGCGCGCTCTACCACCGAGTGAATTGGGGGGAGACCGGGCGCATGTGGATGCGTCGCTTCGATCACTCGGCGATCTTTTTGATGATCGCTGGCGGCTACACCCCGCTCATGATGGTCGTGCCAGGAGCTGGTGGGAGCTACGCGGCGCTTTACGGGGTTTGGCTTGGTGCGACGCTTGGGGTGGTGAAGTCGCTCTTTTGGGCGCACGCGCCCAAGTGGATCACGGCGGCTCTGTGCGTCGGCCTGGGCTGGGCCTTGGCTGGCCCAGTGATCGAGCGCGCGAGCGTCGTAGGCTGGTTCGCTATTGGCTTGGTGGTGGCGAGCGGTATTGTCTATAGCCTTGGCGCAGCCGTCTATGCGTTAAAACGGCCCAACCCGTTCCCTCGGGTGTTTGGCTATCACGAGGTGTTTCACGCCTTCGTCGTAGCGGCGAGTGTCCTGTTGTTTGCTCACGTGGCGCTGATTACTAGGTAGAAGGCTCACAGCACGATGAACCAGCCAGCGCAGCATCCGCCCGAGACAGAGCAGGCGAAATCAATGTCCTCGCCGAGGCATGTCCCCATGTACTGACCGTCGAAGGTGCAATCGCAGGTCGACTTGTCGTCGCCGCCCGCAGTGCATTCGGCAAGGGCGACGTGGCCTTCGTCGCAGAGGGCAGAGCAGCTACAGGAGTTGCCGTAGGCTTGGCAGTCGTTACTAAGTTGGGCGTAACAGTCGAACGGATTGAAGCAATCCTCTAGCGCTTGTTCTGCTGCAAAACAGCCCTCGCTCGTCTCTGGGCACTGATTGCTAAGGCACTGTTGAAAGTCCATCGCCTCTAGCTCGCAGTGCGGAAAGACACGGGCAACGCAGTTCTCGATGCATAGCGCCTCGTTGCCAATGCAAGGTCCTTCGCAAGCCAGCGCGCAGCCCGCCGCTGCGTCAAACGTGGACCAGCCTGTCGAGGCTCCTCCGTCTCCGTCGCTTGCACCGTCGCCGCTGCTCCCCACCGCGGCCGAGGCACCTTCACTTGACCTTGCCCCCGTCCCGTCTTCGAGCAGGATCGATGGGGAACAGCCGCTCAATACACCAATGGCCCAAGGCATGAGTTGCAGTCTCACGTGCACCATCGTGCTCTCGATGCGAGAAGCTGGCTGCACCAAAAACTCAGCAAAGCCCAAAACCCAGGTCCGGACCGCGGCATGTTCAGTTAGCTCCCCCGTTCACCTTTCGCGCGGGCCTTCTTCATTCGCTTGCTTGGCGTCTTGCGAGGCTGTTCTTTGCCCCTTTCTTGGTTGATGGGCGAGCGTGGGTCTCGATCTCGCGGCCAACGAGATCGCTCGCGACCCAACGTGAAAGTTCGTCGACGAAGGCGCGGACCTGCGGCGGCAAAAAGGCGCGCTCCGCATAGACGATCGAGACGCGCGACTCGGTTCCGACCACACCCTCGAGCACCTGCACCAGCGCTCCTGATTTCAGATCGGGCGCCGAGACGAGATCCGGCAGCAAGGCGAGGCCCAAGCCCTGACGGGCTGCCTCAATCAGCATCCCGATGTCGTTGGAGAAGAAGCTGCCGCTGAGCCGCACGCGTGAACCGTCCTCGAGCGGCCATTCGGTGTCAGGGATCTCTCCGCGTGCAAAGCCCATCAAGCAGCGATGCCGTTTGAGGTCGGCCGGCGTCTTCGGCGTCCCGTGCGCCGCGAGATACGCGGGAGAAGCGACGCAGGTGAGCCGCGAGCGCGCCACGGTCCGCGCAACCAAGCCCGGTTCGAGCCGCGGCGAGGCGCGTAGCGCGACGTCGCACGCGCCGCTCAGCAGATCGGCGTAGCTGGAGGAGAACTGAATCGAGAGTCGGACCTCCGGGTAGCGGGCGACGAACTTCGCGATGTGGTTGCGCAGCTGCGCGTTGGCCAACGGTGGAACGGACACGCGCAGCTCGCCGCGCACCTCGCCTTCGCGTTGGCTGAGGCTCTCTTCCGCTTGCTGCACCGCCTCGAGCACGCGTTTTGCGTGAGCGTAAAAGGCCTCGCCTGCGTCGGTGACCGTGAGCCTCCGCGTGGTGCGCTTGAGCAAGCGTACGCGCAGGCGCTCCTCGAGCCGTGCCAAGCGTCGGCTGATCGTGGCGCGCGGTAGCCCGAGCTCGCTCGCCGCGCGCGAGAGCGACTTGGACTCGACGGTGCGCGTGAACGAAAGCAGCTCGGCCGTTTCGATGGGGTCTTTCATATGGATCAAATAGTGACATATCTGTCGATTGAATCGAGCATTGTCACAATAGAGTGGCAGCGCCATGGTGAGTTCACACAGGAGTTCACGCCATGAAGACTCGTTCCATCGCCTACGCCGCCACCACCGCTCTCACTGCGCTCGGCTTTGCTTTCGGAGGTATCGCGGACCTCATGCATAATCCGGAGGTGGTCGAGGGCATGACCCACCTCGGTTATCCGGCCTACCTCGCTACGTTGCTCGGGATTTGGAAGGTCCTCGGCGCCGCGGCCATCGTTGCTCCTGGCACGGCGCGTCTGAAGGAGTTCGCCTATGCCGGCATCCTCTTCGACCTGACCGGGGCGGCGTTCTCGCACGCGGCCTCCGGAGACCCCGCCGGCCAGGTCATCACGCCGTTGGTTCTCCTGGGCATCGCAGCAGCGTCGTATGCGCTGCGCCCGGCGAGCCGCAGCCTCGGTGCGCCGCTGCTGGCCGAGAAGGCAAGCTCAGCAGCCGTTGGGGGCGCTGCGGCCAGCGCCGTCTGAGTAACGCGCTGGAGCGGGCTTTCGGCGGCCGTCGCATCCGCCAAAGGCGGATGCAAAGAACAGAATGTCGTTTCAGCTCGACCTCAAACGGCTGGCCTTGGCGAGTCCCGGCTTTATCTTGCAACACCGCATGAACAAGCCGTTCGATTCCCTGTTGCTGGTCGGGCTCCTCGGGTCACTGGCGGCCTGTCAACGAACGGCCCTGCCCGAGGGCAAGCCCTCGAGTCTCGCGCGCGAGGCGCAGCCGAGCAGTGCTGCGGTGCAGTCGGAGCGTTCAGCCTCAGCTTCTCCAGCGCGACCAGTGGAGCACCCCGTTTCCTCGAGCGAGGAGAATGACCCAGCGCTCCATGAGGCGCTTCGTGAGATCGCAAATGGGTACGCTGGCTTCACCCGCGCTGATGGCAGCTGGTGGTCGCCGCTCGATTGCATGGCGCCACCCGCAGACCAAGCCAAACGCTCGCTCGCGCCCGAGAGCAGCCCACACGGTCGGAAAATCTACACGCTGCACATCCTCGACTTCGACGGCTACGTGAAGGAGACCCAAACCGCGGTTGGCCAAGACCGTGGACGAGTCCAGCTTGGAGACCGGCTGACGGGAGCGACCCAAGCGATCGTGAAGGCCTCCTTCGCCCCAACCAGCCATCAAGCCGAAGCCAGATCCGGCATCCGTCCCGTCGAAGCTGAAGACGGTACGGTCACCTACGCCGGCGCACCGCGCGATCTCTTCATCATGTACAAGCCGAAGCTCGGCTCGCGTACGACGGATCAGGGCTGGCTTTACGGCACGGTGACCGCCGACGGAAAAACCGTGACCTCGGCGGGCCTGGTGGGAAGTTGCATGGGCTGCCACGAGAAGGCTCCTAACGGCCGACTCTTCGGCGCTAGCAAGTAGCTCCCTCGGGCGCGCAATAGTTACCGAGCGCTTAAACGTGTATCCAATGACGGCGTTACCCGGTGGGGTTTTGCTTTCGCCTGGAGAGCGGCTGGTTTGGTGAAGCGATCGAAGCCCAGGTCGAGGCCGAGCTCGTCCGGCACCCCGATGCGGGGCACACCCTCGTGCTCGAGCGAGCCGAGACCACACTCAGCTTTGTAAACGGCAAGCTGACGATCAGCTCGAACGGCCCGGAGAAGGTGATCGACTTCGACCCGGCCGACGCTTCACGCTGCGCCCATTTCTTCGCTCCGACGCGCACACCGTATCGCTAGTCGGGCTGGCGGTAACCGATGCACGGACCCCGCCCAAAGGAGCGCTTGAGCTTGGAGCAAAGTCGTGTGGGCTCAGACCGCGGACGGCGGCTCGGGCACTGTGATCTCGCCGAGTGGCTTATCCAGCTCGGCGGAATCAAGCCGAGCCCGA
>CAITIQ010000556.1 GCA_903892415.1 uncultured delta proteobacterium
CGACGAGTTCTTCGTCGAAGAAGCAGCGGCAATCGAAGCGCGGGCTGTTCGACACGTCGTCGTAGTCTTCCCAGTCGACGTCACAGGAGACGCTCGCCGAGTGGCCATCGTAGCAGGGCGCCGAGCAACCGCAGGCGTCGACTTCCTCGCACCCGATCTTGTTGCATACCGAGGGCGACGGGCTCTCGCATAGAAGCTGGAAATTGCCGTTTTCGGGGTCTTCGCACCCACCTCGATTCAAGCAGCCGTAGACGTCGGACTCGAACTCCCAGCAGTCTTGTTCCCCGACGCAGTAATCCATCGAGCAGGCGTACCAGTCCACCGACTCCCGCTCGCAACCGAGGGCGCGCATGCCTGCCTCGACGCAGTTCTCGGTGCAGTTCGTCGGAGAGCCGACACAAGGTTGGTTGCAGAGCGCTGCGCACTCGCCCTCCAAGTCGTAGACGGCGTTGCCCCCTCCCTGCCCGACTCCACCGGCCGAGCTCGTCCCGCCGTCGGCAGCACCACCACCATCCGAAGCAGCGCCTGCTCCGTCGTCTGCAAACTTCAGATCAGTACCGCAGCCCACCATCGAAAAAGCTGAGAGCGCGAGGCACACCAATCCGCCGAGTTTCGTCGCTACCATTGCGATATCTAGCCTCAGCCCCGCGACACCGAGAAGGCCTTCGACGCGTCCGGACAAAGGGACGTCCGGTGACAAAAGCGCGCTGACCTGCTCCGGCGCAGTACGGTTCAGTCCACGGCGAAAAGGCCCTTGCAGCAGGATTCTTCGACCAGGCAGGCGCTCTGACCGTTGATGCTGCACTCTCCGACGAGTTGACCATCGAAGAAACAGCGGCAGTTGAAGAGCGGACCAATGAAGTTGGCCTTCTCCCGGTCGATGTCACAGGTGACACTGGCCGTGTGGCCGTCGGAGCAACCTGCGCTGCAGCCGCAGAAGTCGACCTCGTCGCAGCCATCCTCACCGCAAACCGAGCCCGACGAGTTCTCACATAGCGGCTGGAGAGACTCGTCCTCCGGGTCTTCGCAACCCCCTCGCTCCAAGCAAGTGAAGATAGCTTTTTCGACTTCCTCGCAGCCTTGTGAGCCGCAGGAATCCACGATGCAGGCTTGCAAGTCGACCACCGACTCCTCACAGCCAGGAAAGTTAGTTCCACCCTGGACGCAGTCTTCGTTGCAGCTCGTCGACGGGCCAATACAAGGCTGCTCGCAGATCGCAGCGCACTCGCCTTGTAGGTCGTAGGCGGCCTTGCCCCCGGAGCCTGCTCCGCCCGAGTTCGCGCCACCGTCCTCCGAGACCTTCAGGTCGGCACCGCAAGCCACCAATGAAATCGCTGCGAAATGCGCGGCTACGACCGACCAAGTAGAACCAGCCGATTTGTACACGGTCGATTGATCTCCAAGGAAGTTGAAAAGAGTGGCCCTACTTGGGCCCGGTAACCAAGGACGCGAAGGGGCCCAGATCGTCGCACCGATTTTCTGCGAAGTCAGCTGCAGCTCGCTTCCGGCGGACCTGGTAGCTTCGCCAGCATGTCCCTCGGCCTCCTGGTGCTCGGCGTCCTCGGCTTTGCGGGCGTGATCGCAGCGTTCGTGTTCGGGCTGGTCGCTTGGATTCGCAAGCGCATCATCGCGAAGCTCGCTCCGGACGGGATCAAGAAACGCTCGGGCAGCCGGCGATTGCACATCAACCTCCACGACTTCGTAGGGCAAGGCATGCGCTCGGGCATGCGCTCGATCAAGCCGGGTGAGCTGGTTTTGACAGGCAAGGGCCTGTACATCCTGTGCCCCTTCCCGATCCAGGTATCCGGCACCGACCTCTCGAACCTTCGCGTCGCGCACAAGGACGGAAAGCTCGTACTCGAAACCGACCGGCCCTTCGAGGCGACCGGCCGGGTCGAGCTGTCGTTCGAGTGCGAGGACGCGGCCGAGTGGCTCAGCGTCCTCACCTCACGTCCACCCAAGTAAAGCGCTCAATGTGCGCTCACTGCCCCTGGTGGAAGACGTCCATGGACCACGTTCCGGGCGAATCCAGCCGGCCTGATTTTTTGCATCAACGGGCCTTAATTGAACGTGGGTCAACGGTCGGAAGCTACAAAAGCTGCAGCCGATCAGGCACCGTAGCGACATGAGCTCATCGGCATCGTTGGTCGCTTCGCTCGTTGGTCTCTTGTTGCTGAGCGGTGCAGCTTGCGCGCCCGGGCAGACGTCGCTCGAGGGCGATTCGGCCGAGGAAGACAGCGCCGCGAGCTCGGCGCCACGCCGCTTGCTGTTGTGTCAGCAGGGGCTCTCCGACCGCACCACCGGCTGGGACAAAGGCTTGTTCGCCGTGTGCCTCGCAGCGGAGGACGCGGGCATCGAGGTGATTTGGGACGGTGAATACCCCGCCTTTGGCGCGCTCAACGAGAAGGGCGCCTACCGCGCTTTGTTTGAAACGTTGGACGAGAACGGCGATGGCGAGGTGGACGGCGATGACTCGCCCGCGGACATTTACTTGGTCGGCTTCTCCTGGGGTGGCAAGAACATCAGCGACATCGCCGAGCGCCTGCGCAAGGATCTGCGCGTTTCCGCTTCGCACTCCATCGTCAAGGCGATGGTGCTGTTCGACCCGTACCAACCGCAGGCGTGGCAAGTGAACGTCCCCAACAACGTGCGCAACGCCTGGGTGTACCGCCAGTCTGAAACCACAGACGGCGATTGCTCGATGACCGTCTCGCTCGGCTTCGGCTTCAACGGTCTCGAGCCGAAGGTCAAGAGCCCTGCTTCAACCCACTGCGCCCAATACGACCTGGACACCTTCCTCGGTGAGGTCGGCCACTGCGATACCCCTTCGGTAGCCCGCCGCGCAGCACTCCACAACCTGACCACCCTCAGCGACTACCCCGACTGGGCGCCCAACGCTGAAGCCTGCGGGATGTGAACGCGCGGGAAAACGCTGTGACTAGCGACCCTGACGTCCACGCCCGAGTGTGATGAGCGGAGCCGAGGGCGCGAGGCTGAACCTGCTGTCTCGGTCTCGATAGAGTACGTTGTACGCACACGAGGGGATGTTCGTGCCGTTCGGCTCGCGGATCCCGACGCAGCATTGACGAATGCGGTCGGTATCAAACGTCTCCTCGTCCATGTGCGCATGAACGTAGATCGCCTTCGAGTAGGACTCTGCGATGCGCAGACGCTCTGCCGGAGGCACGCCGGGCGTGAAGACGCGACGCATGAGCTCCTTCAGCGTGCCGAGCACCTCGTCGACGTCGTCGCACGCGATCTCCCCCGCCCACAGGCGCGTAAGGATGTCCTCCAAGGCACGCTCCATGTCGGGTCCCGGTTCGAGGTACAGGCCGCCCGCTAGCATCCCGCGAAACTCTGCCTTGGGCATGAAACGCGCGAACGGAAGCCAACGTCCCGTGCGGAGTCGCAACAGATACGCGACCGAGTAGCAGAGCGGATGCGCTGCGGGCGACGGCACGAAGTCCGCGACGCCAACGGTGCCGGAGGTTTGCGCCTCGAGGTCCACAAGCACGTCGTAGGTCGTGTAACGACCACTGCGGCGGAAGCCAGAACCGCCCTGTCCGGTGAAGGTCATCGTGTGGAACTCGACGCTACGGATGAAGGGCTTCTCGAGCGCGAGTTCGACGAACCGACCTATTTCATGATCATTCGACCCCTTGGCGATGACGGGCAAGAGCGAGGTCTGCACCCCGTGCTTCTCGAGCAGCGAGAGGACCCTCAGCTTTCCTTCGAGGAAATGTCCCCCAAGCATCTCCTTGTTCGTCCCAGCGTCGAACGAGTCGAACGAGAGAACGATCCTCGCGTCCAGCCGGGCGAGTCGCTCGAGGAGGGCTTCATCCTTCAGAAAGCGGAGCCCATGGGTGGAAATCGTAATGCGATGGATCCCCTCTTCGTGACAGAGCTCGACGAGGCGCTCGAAATCCGGATGTTGCGTTGGCTCTCCGCCGGTGAGGTTGATGATTCGCTTGTCGGGATCGGCGAGCCGCAGGTGACCAAGAATGCTTCGGAGCTCGGACTCCGTCATGTGGAACGCGCCCTCGTTCCGATTGTGCGTATAGCAAATTGGGCAGTCGAGGTTGCACGCGGAGGTGATCGGGACGATGGGGAGCAGCACCCGCTGCTCATGGCTCTCGCAAGGACCACAGTCGAACGGGCAACCCTGGGATACTTCGCGTCGCCCGTCGGGTGCCGTGAGGGTTGGTGCGTAGGCAAGCGTCTCCAGGTACCAGTCGGCGTTGGACGACACGACGACAGTCGACGCTCCGTGCTCTGAACAGAGCTTTCGAAGCTCGATCACGTCGCCGCGGCGCCACACCTCGGCCGCGACACTGCGCTTGCAGTCTGGACACAGGCTCGTCGTCTGGTTGATGCGTACGTCGCTCACGCGGGGGCTCCTGTGGCTCGAACCGCCGCCCGCGTGAACGCGCGCAGAGCCCGATCGATCAGCGGCAGTAGAATCAGCAGCAACAACAGGTTGATCAACCGAAGCAGCCAGTCCGGACCGAAGTCAGCCGACGGCGCCCATGGGGCGAAGGCCAAGTTCACATTGAGCGAGGGCGCAGTGATCCAGCGGCAGAGCACCAGCAGCGCAACGTAGAGAACGCCGGAGGCAACGGGGACCCAATGGGGCCACGGACCGAGCCTCAGCAGCGCGACCACCGCCACGATGGGCGGGACGGTGTGTACCAGCACGGATGACGCAGTCGTCTCACCCGTCGCGATCCAATCGAGGACGTAGGAAGGCACACCGACCGCGAACTGAGCCTGCCCCGGTTTGGTGGAC
>CAITIQ010000557.1 GCA_903892415.1 uncultured delta proteobacterium
AGGTTGCCCACGATTGCCATCATCACATCGTTGAGGGTCACTAGGCCTTGCAATCCCCCGAACTCATCCACGACAAGCGCGATATGTTTGCCGGATTTTTTAAATTCTTCGATGAGCTTACTAGCTGGCATCGCGTTGGGAACGTAGAGCGGCGGGGTCACGAGTGCGCGGAGTTCCACGCGACCGGCGAGCGAGAGGTTTGCCCAGAGGGATTTGACCGATACCATGCCAATCACGTTGTCACGGGTTTCCTGATAAACGGGAAAGTGGGAATGCCCGCTGCCGGCGATACGGCGCCAGTTTTCCTCATCCTCATCATCGAGAGAGAGCCAGATCATGCGGGCGCGGGGGGTCATGAGGCTTCCTGCGGATTGCTCGTCTAGGTCGAATACGCTTTCCACCATCTCTTTTTCGGCCTTCTTGAAAATGCCGGCGCTGAGGCCTTCGTCGATCAAAACGCGAACTTCTTCCTCGGAAACGGAGGACTCTTTGTTTTTTCGTATACCTAGCGCAGCCATGAGCGAGTCGCTGGTGAGGTTGAGGAGATTGACGATTGGCGAAAAAATCGCCGAGAGGCCGTTCATAGGCTTCGCCATGGCGGAGGCGATTCGCTCGGGATTATTGAGCGCAATGCGTTTCGGGAGCAGTTCGCCGATCACCACAGAGAGATACGTGATCAAACTCACGACGATAAAAAGCGATATCAGATCTGCTTGGGATGCAAGGAAGGGGATTTGCGCAATTTTAGGGCTGAGTTTTTCCGCAATCCGGCCACCGCCGACCGCTCCGGCGAGAACACCCACCAACGTGATGCCGACCTGCACGGTGGAAAGAAATTTGCCGGGGGCATTCGAGAGAGCGAGGGCCAACTTGGCTCCCGAGCTTCCTTCCTCGATCATGGTTTTCAGCCTGGCCTTTCGGGATGCGACCACGGCGATCTCCGCCATCGCGAACAGACCATTCGCGAGAAGCAGGCCGAGAATTAAAAAGATTTCAAGAGTGAGACCGGACATAAATTAAAAAAAGACACAGGTCGCGTTTAGTACTGTGTTTTGGAGAGAAAATAAAGACGACAGAGGCAACAATTCTACTTGTTTCGCACGACGGCGACAGCAGCAGGACGGACCACTCGGCCCTTGAGCACGTAGCCGCTCTTCTGCACAAACGCCACAACACCGTGGTCCTTGCTGGGGTCTGGCACCTCGCACAGAGCCTCGTGCTGTCGGGTGTGAGTGAGCACATGGACGCTTTGGGTGCACGCACTGACGTCACGGACCAACCTGGTTGGGGTCGAACTTCTCGCCAACAGGGTTGATCAGCACCAGTCCGTTGCGCTCGAACACCTTGAGCATCATCTTGTGCGTGCTGCTTCGCTGAGTATTACACAACCAGCCGAGACACATCAAACCCGCCCACACCCTCGAAGAGCGACTTCAGGTCTGCATTGTCGGAGGCGCTCAGCCTCTCTGCGGGAATCGACTCAAGCGCAGCCTGTAGAGAGTGAGGGTCAAGACGAGGGTTGCGATCAAGAGGCACAAGAGGCACAAGCAAGAGGAGGGTACCTGGAGCACGTCGGCGACGGGAATAATATCTTTGCAGAACTTCTGGATGGCAAACTCTTTCGCGTTCTGGACCTGCAACACATGACCGCCTTGCACAATCCCATGAGCTCTCACGCTCCTCAACCACGAGCACCGCACAGCACGAGATGAGCGACCCACCTCAGTCTCGCCACGACGCCTCACGTTCTCGTTCTCCGCCAGCGCGCGCTTGTATTTGTCCTGTGTACGCATATGGGATGAGACTCGACACGCTGCTCGACACACCGTGATGTCCTTGATCTCCGCCAGCTGAGCCGCTATTATCTGCTCGTGCTCGCTCACATCCTTCGCTGGTGCCTCGGGCTTCGCCTCGCCCTCTTTGCTCTCCTTGCCTTCCTCTCCTGCGTGTGATGTCAATCGAGCATTCTTCGAGCATGCACAACATGGCCACACGACACGAACCTTTGGAGAAGAAGCGGCTCATGATGGTGCGCGGGGCGGCAGTGAATGCGGGGCGCAGTGTGGGGCGTGCGAGACGCAGCAGGGCAGACATGTGACCGTGCAAAAAGCCAAGGAAAGGAAAGACATTTTTAGGCGGGCAGGCATAACATGGAGGTTGCCGTTGAGGGCCGCGTGGTGGGCGAGGTGGTGCCCGTCTTCCGACAAGGTGAGCGCTGTGATTCTGTGCTAGCCTTCTTGCCACTAATCCTGCCTCCCTGCCCCTCATGTCCCTCGCCTCCGCACTCACCAACCGTCTGCAGTGAACGTCGCACTGCCGCTTGCATCCAGCAGGCAGGTCGCCACCCAAGCACACAGTCAGCCCACAATAGTCGTCAAGACTTTCCTTCCAGTGACTTCCAAGCCGCTACCACCCGCCCCAGTGCCGTCGGCCGAGCAGGTTGCGCCACCGCAGGCCCGCGAGCCTCCCCGCCCGATCACCAGCAAGAAGGAGAGAGACAGATATGCGGAACTCGAGAATAGACCCGTGATCTTTGCTCGCGTCGCCTCTCCCGAGGTACTCGTGCCCTTCCCGTGTCTCGCCTCCTTATTGGACCTCAAGGCTCCCGCGCCGTCCGAGCCGAGCCCTCCAGCCCCACAGGTTGAAGCGGCCGTTGAGCCACCTGCAGTCACGACCCATTCCTCCCACCGAACCCCGAGCACATCTCGTTTGATGCCCTGCTGCCCTGCCCTGCATCATCCGCCCAGGTGGGGACATTCGCGTTGAGCGCCCGATGCAGTCGCGCATCTCCGTCAAAGCAAAGGCGCCCATACACTACCCTGGATTCGCCGCCCCACATCCGTACGCCTGTGCCGTGTTGCAGTGGCCACTGACACCCTGCAGCGCCCCGACCCGAGTCACTCGAGCACTCAAGCCAGAGCCGCCACCTGCCGCGCCGACGCCCAAGAAGCAACCCACCATCACCACTCGGTCGTGGCGCACGTCCGTGCCGAGCGACGTCAAGAGTCTCGCTGCGCGCAAGAGTGCACTCGAGGCTGAAGAGGCCCAGCTCACCAAGCAGATCGACGACGAGAGGCAGAAGCGGCAGCCGGGCAAGGCTCTGAGCTATGACCGCGAGGAGATGCAGGCTCGCATACACCAGCAGCACCTCAAGCAGCAGGAGTCTGCGCGTCAACTAGTGATTGCGCCCCCGAAGCAGCCGAAGCAGCCCGACCCCGCACTCCTCGAGTTCATGGAGAAGAAACGTCGCGAGCAGCACGAAAAGCAGCGTATTGCCCGACAGCAGCAGGAGCTGAAGGATGCAGAGCGACGGGAGAAGTTGAAGCGACTGGACCAGTCCTGTCGGATGATTGCAGCACGTGCCTTGCCCGCGAAGCCGGCCTTGCCCGAGCCCGTCGTGCACGTGCCCGGTGAGCGCGAGGAGATGTACGAGCTGCTGGACCACAGCGGCTCAGACAGCACCTACACGGTCTCATCGTCACACTCCCCTGACCGCAGCCTCTCGCCCACCACACCTGGAGCCCTCCGCCACCCTCGTCTCGCTGTCGCATCCAACACCACAGAGCCCGCTCCCTTGGTGGCCGAGGCGGACCAGGACCACATACCAGCCACCGTCGCCCCAGCGAAGAACGTGCTGCTGGATCACTGCGGCGAGTCTGCCCGGGCACTGGACGCAAAGCTGGCGGCCTTGTATTCACAGTACTCGGCCGATCCCGTCATTCTGTCCATGTTGCAGAGCGCCACCAACTCGATGAAGCTCGCCATTGAGCGTGCACATCATGATGCCTCGGAGCCCACCTTGCCGCCGCCACGCCCTCGTGCAGAGCCGCCCGACGCTATTTCGCCCTTGATTCAGCCTGCTCCTCTCACTGTGGTCAATGACACCGCACCCGCCACAGCCCCGCGGACGGATAAGCAACCCCGCGGTCCCAAAGTCGATCTCCCGCTCGCTGCCCCCCG
>CAITIQ010000558.1 GCA_903892415.1 uncultured delta proteobacterium
CGCGCGATCTTGTCGGGCGCGTCGAGGTCGGCGAGATCCGCCGGGAGGGTGACCACTCGGGTCCCATACTTGGCGAGCGACTGCGCGACCTCCGCTAGCTGGCCGGGGTTTCGAGCTGTTAGCACGAGATTCACTCCGCGCGATGCGAGCGCGTCTGCAATGGAGACGCCGATCCCACGTGAAGCGCCCGTCAGGAGCGCGCAAGCGCCATGAAGTTCCATGGGGGGAAGGTGCCTCGGAGCGAAGCCTATGGCAAGGAGGCCGTCGCTCGGTTGGGTGTACGCTGGCGTTGAGCTGTGAGCACGCGAATCGAGTAGGCTTCGCGCTATGAGCGACGAGCAAGACCGAGACGCGATCATCGCGAGGCGAGCCCTCCTCTTGGCGGGCGCGCTGGCAGCCGTTCACTGCGCGGCTCCAACTCCGAGCGGTTCAGGCTCCTCTGGCAACGACGCAACGGGAAGGACGTCAGCCGCGAGCTCCGGCAGCGGAACGGATCAGCCGCCGAACTCCAACTTCAAGCCGCTCGCGCTCCCAGCCTTCAGCGAGCTGCTCAAAGGCTTCCCTCCGACTTCGGTTCCTGCGTCGCTCCCCGAGGGGCTCGCAAAACAAGCGCTGATCGGCCACGAGCGCGCGGTGAAGGCCGAGCTCGCGCAGTATGAAGCAGTGTGGAACGCGTTTCCCTCGTGTGGTGCTTCGGAGCCGGAGTGCCGGGCGAAGTATCGCGAGCTCAGCGAGAAGGCCAAGCCGCTCTTTGATCGCCAAGGTATTTTTGGTGGCTTCGGTTGCGGCAGCTACTCGGGGGAGACAGGGACGCTCACTGCGCGCAAAATGCGCGCGAACGTGTATCTCCAGAAGCTGCAGGCGCAGATCGAGGAGCAGTTCGAGGCGCTCGCCAAGGCCCAGTCACCGTCGGGCGAGCAAGAGTGGCGCAAGCTACTCGCGGGAGCGAAGGTGCAACCACCCATGCCCTGTCTCTCTCCGTGTCCCATGCCGGAGATTTCGCCGCTCACCATGAACGTGCTCTTCAGCGAGGGCAGCGACAAGCTCGCACAAACGCCCGAGATCGAGCTGGCCGTGAACATGTGGAAGGGCAACCGCAAGCCCGCCAAGATCATCGTGCGCGGTCATCGCAACAGCTTCGAGACCACCAAGGATCTCGCGCTCGCGCGCGCAAAGGCGGTCGCTGCGGCGCTCGAGAAGGCGGGCGTGGCCAAGAAGGATCTCAGCGTGATCTCTTTGGAAGACACGCTGCCGGTCGAACACGCGGACAGCCCGGAGAAGGCGCAGAACCAACGCGTCGACTTCGAACTCGAGCCGGCCAGCCCAAACTAGGAAGCAAGGCTCAGAAGCTGAAGCCGAAGGAGCCGGGCCCAACCCAGACGTCCTCCGCTGGTGCGCCGACGAGCGGGTCTTCGGCTCCATAGTACCAACCGCGGTTGTCACCTCGCTGGACGACGCGCACCAGCCCCACGATGCTAAGCGGTAGGCCCACGGCCATCGCTGTGCCGCCGGTCGCGGTGAGCACGACACCGAGGGGGATCACCGTGTCTTCGCGCAACAACGTGACGCCGATGCCCAAGCTCGTGCAGCCGAGCACCAGCGTGATAAGCCCTCCGATCAGCATGCCCTGGCCCGAAGGGCGTTGGCGCCAGCGCGGTGGCTCGGGCGGCTTCGACGAGAAGTCGATGTCTGGGACCTTGAACGATGGGACCTTCGGAACCTTGACCCCCGCCGAGCCGCAGGCGCAAAGCGAGAAGATGCCGGTCACGTCGCAGGTCTGCGTGCTCCACGCGCCGTTCGGGCACTGACACTGTTGCTGCATGCCGGAGCCGCAACCACCGGCGACTTCAACGCCATCCCAGCTCTCGCGTGCACCGTCCTCGAGCTCTTCGGCCTGAGCCTCCGCAGCTACCGCCATGCATGTTGCCACGAGGATCCAACGCATCGGCCCAACGTACCATTCGAGGAGGCGCTGGTGCAGTGGCAAGTCGGTTCGCAAAGGTCGCCAAGCGGCCGTTCACGACAGCCAGCTGATCCGTTAAGACGGCGCCCCATGGCGCAGAGGCTCAGGTACGCGAGTCGGGTAGAGACGATCGAACGCCCTGCCGATTCGAGCTGGGTGCCTTGGCTGCTGAAGGCACCGCGGGTGCATGTGGAGGAGTTGGTCTTCGACAAGCCGCTGGCTGCGGACGTCGTCGAGGCGGTCGGTGAGCGGCTCCGTGAGCGTACGCCCTTTGAGGTATGGGGACGAGTGGGAGGAGCTTGGCGTCAGCTCCAGAGCCTTGCCCGCGACTCGGACGATGCCCGCGTGGAGCGGGTCGCGTTCTTCGTGACGATCCTCGGCGAGCTCATGTCTGACTCGTGGCGAGCCGAGCTTGAGCGAGACCGCGAGGCGGACCGAGCGTACGAGCAGGAGGCTGGGCTCCCAGCTCCCGCCCCGCGCTTCGATTCGATGGAGGCGTGCCTCACGGCTTGGCGGGCTGAGCTTGGCGTTCCGTGCGAGACGGTGAGCACCGGGAGCCGCGCCGCACTCGCCGCGGAGGTTGCGCGTCTACGAGCGTTCTGCCCCTTCGAGTTCCGAGATGGCTTCCCGGAGTTCACGCTCCGCCTCACCCCACTGTCCGGTGATGCGGCGCCCGACGACGAGGCGGTCTCCAGCGCGCTGTTCGCTCTCGGCTACCGGAAGGCAGGCGAGGGCTTCCGCTTCGACCCGCCGCTGGGCGTCTGGGAGAACGGCGTCGAGGCCTGGATCCGAGATGGCGTGTGCTCTCTCTCCGTCGCTCTCACGTCGGAGATGGGCCCGGCCGTGCAGGATATCCTCGACCTCATGCTTCGATCCGCCGCCGAGCTCGAAGCTGCGCTCAACCTAAAGGCTCGCTGCGATCTACAGAGCGACCGCGACCTGGAGACGATCCGGGCGGGCGCGACCAAGATGATCGCGCTGCTCGAGCAGGATGGGTTCTTTGGTCCAGGCACGCTCCTGCCAGACGTCGACGTCGCGGGGCTCGAAGAGCTCGCGAACGAGAAGCACGATCTACTCTCCTCGAAGGACCTGCGGGCCGCGGGTCGGACGCTGACGGTCCAGCTGAAGCCGGCGGGCGGGAAGGCCACGCTCTGGCTCGTGGGCGCCGTCGTTGCGACGGTCGCCGCAATATTCTGGCCGTGGGCGGCGCTCGCGGTTGTCGGCTGTCTCGCGCTGGCGGCGCTTTCGTCTCGTCGAGCTCCAATCGACGTCGAGCTCGACCTTGCGGAGCTTCGCCTAACGACGCGGGGGGAGCTGCAGCGCCATCGACTCCCGCTCGCGATCCCGATGCTCCACGGCCAGCCGGTGAAGGACGCCGAGGGGCGCGTCGTCCCGTTGCCGCCGCATGGGGTCACCGCAGGCTACCAGCCTGATTCAATGAGGACGGTCCACGACGCCCTCTTCATTCGCAACGCACTCGCCCGTCGCACCGTCTCGCTCGCCGACCGGGTAGCGCTCGAGACGCTCTATTGGGCGACCTCGAAAGAGCCCGGCTGGGCTCGAGGCCGACGCCCGGGCTATGTGGCAGTCGCCATTGGTGAGGCCGGCGGCCTAGCGTTCTTCGAGGACCAGGAAAGCCTTTCGGCCTGGAAGCCGAACGCGCCCCCGCACCGGCTTGGGTTCGTCCGCATCACCGACCAATCGGGCAAAGGAGCCAGCGTCGGCTACCCGAGTGAGGTCGAGTGGGGCGCGCCGCTGAAGCTGAACCTGCGAGATCGGCTGTTCCTCGAGGAAGGCTGACGCTGCTCGCAAAGGAGTGAGGGAGAGATGAGCACCATTCGCAAGTCGCATCGGCAGCACGAGGGTGAGCTGCGCGTTCAGGCCAGGCGGCACGCGCCCGAGGAAATGAGCATGATCCTCGGCGCGGTCGTTCGCGACGAGATGTCCGCCCAACACGTCGCGTTCTACGGCAGCCTGCGGTTCCTCCCCCTTGGCGTCGAAGGCGAGGGCGGAAGACTCTGGGCCACCGTGCTCTGCAACCCCGAAACGACGGTCGAGTCCAGCGATCTCCTGAAGGTCCGCGCGAGGGTGAACCCGGCTGATCCGTTCGTTCAGTCTGTTTGCTCGCTCGTGGACGCCGGTGCGAGGCCATTCGCTGGCGTCGCCATCGATTTCGCGAGCCGTTCGCGCATCAAGCTTGCCGGCTTGGTCGAGGCGGCGACGATCGAAGGCGAGACACTCATGCTCACGCTGCGGACGAACGAGCACATGGGGAACTGCCCGAAGTACATCACCGTCCGAGAGCTGCGCCCAAGCCTGCGCCAACCACGAACCACCGCGCTCGGTGCAAAGCTTTGCACGGAGGCGCGAGAGGTGTTGCGGCAAGCGAGCACCATCTTCATCGCTACGCGGCACTCAGACGAAGACCCGCGCGAGTCCGACATGGGCTTCAATCATCGGGGCGGACCGAAGGGTTTTTTGCGGTACTTCGAGGACGAGCGGGGCGCGCACCTCGTGCTACCCGATTACTCCGGGAATCGATTTTATCAGTCGCTCGGCAACGTAGAGACCGATCCTTTGATGGCGGTAGCGGTCCCCGATTTCGCCTCGGGCACGCTGCTTCAAGTCAGCGGTAGGGCGCAGAACCTGTACGACGACGAGGCTGCGCGCGTCATGCCTGGGGCTTCACTCGTGACGCTGATCACGCTGGACGAGGCCTTCCTCACGAGTGGGGCGCTCGACCTGGAGCTCGCGGGAGGCGAGCAACTTTCACCGTACAACCCCAGGTTACGGCTGCTTGCCTCCGAGACGCCGACCGATCAACGTGCGCTCACCGTGAAGGCCACGCTCGCCTCGATCGCGAAAGAATCGAAGCACATCTCGACCTTCACCTTTGCGCTTCCCACGCCGGCGGAGCTCCCTCCCGGCGGGCACGCGATCTTCGACTTCGCCAGCCGGTTCGATCGTTCGTACCAGCACATGAACGATCAGGAGCCGCAGTCGCTCAATGACGACTACGTCCGAACCTACACCGTCTCGAAGGTCTCGCCCGACCGTCGCCAAATCTCGATCACGGTGAAGAAGGCCGGCTTCATCTCGTCCTATCTGCACTCGCTCGCGGGCCTAGGGGGCGAGCCCGTCGAGGTCGGCCTCAAGGGCTTCGGCGGAACGTTCAGCTGCTTTGATGGTGGTCCTGCGGTGCCGCACATGCTCTGGGTTGCGGGTGGTGTTGGGATTACACCGTTTCTCGCGATGTACCGGGCGCTCCGCGAGTCGCGAGAGCCCATGCCCGAAATCGAGCTCTTCTATTCCTGCAGGGGCGACGAGCTCGAGCTGATTCGCGAGATGACCGATATCAACGTCCGCGTGTTCGACTCAACGGCCTCCTTGGAGAGTCCTGCGGTCGACCTGCGCCGGTTTCATCCGCGCCGCTTACGGGCGGCTGACTTCGATGACGTGCCAACGCTCGAGCGGGCGACGGTCTTCGTTTGTGGCCCCGACGGGTTCATGGCGGACGTGCGGTCGTGGCTCGAAGGCCGGCTCGAGCCGGCGCAGCTCCGGTTCGAGAGCTTTGATTTCTAAGCGCTCACGCCCGCAGCTGCGTTTTCGAGAGACAGTTCGTCGTCAAAGCGGCATCGTCTGAGAGTGAGTGCACTACCCGTCCTGCTCGTGAGTCACGGTGCGACGATTTTCACGGCCTCGGCCGCTGATCCGACGTACGCGTGGCTTTGCTCGCTGGCACCTCGTGTCGCTGCGGCGAGCCCGCGCGCGGTGGTGGTCGTATCGGCGCACCACGTTACCTCGGGGGAGTGGGCGGTGACCTCCAGCGCGAGGCCAGCCCTCATCCACGATCACCCGGTCTCCGAGTTGTATGCGGAGCGCTACTCTCCGCCTGGCGATCCGGCGTTGGCCGCACGAATCGTCAAGGCGCTAAGGGCCGCGTATCTGCAAGCCCGGCTCGATCCCGAGCGCGGGCTCGATCATGGCGCCTGGCTTCCGCTCCGGGCGATCGCGCCCAAGGCCGAGGTGCCGGTGGTGATGCTCTCTCTGAATGCGCGAGCTTCTTTCGACGAGCACGTCGCCGTGGGAGCTGCACTCGAGCCGCTTCGCCGGGAAGGTGTGCTCGTGGTTGCAAGCGGTGGCGTCACTCACAACCAGGAGGCCTTCCGGCGTGGGTTCTTCAGCGGGGATGAAAGTTCGAAGAACCCGCCTGCCTGGAGCATCGGCTTCGACGGTTGGGTGGCGAGCACGCTGGCGATCGCGGAGCAGCGAGTCAGGCTAGAGACCCTCGCCCCGTACGCGAACCAACAGGACTACGCGCACGCTCATCCGACGCCAGAGCATTTCTGGCCGGTGTTGGTCGCTGCCGGCGCCGCTGGCTCCGACGCCGGAGTCAGGGTGCACGCCGGCTTCCAGCACGGTCTTTCCATGTCAGCGTTCCTGTTCGGCGAGTTGGCGGTCTGACGAACGGAGCTTCGCGAACAGTCCACTGCGACGCTACTTACGGCTTCTTGGGCATCGGTGGAGTCATCGTGAGACAAGCCTGTGGCTGACTGCCGTTGAATAGCTTCTCGAGCGCGGCTCTACGTCATGCTCGACGCGCGCTACAGGAAGGTTAGCTCGCTCGCTCCGTTGTCTCAGCGTTGACGACGTCGGTGTGATCTCGCATGGTCCTCCGATGGTACGAGCCGTCGCGACAGCAGCTGGATTCGCGCTCCTGACGTTCGCCCTCGCCGGCTGCTCCAACGCGAACCACACCGCGAACGATGTAGCCATCGTGAGTGAAGCCCCGCCCCTCGGCTCCGCTCCCGCGACGCAGCTCTCAGCGGGCGGCGTCGTCGTGATTCCGAGCGCAAACACCGCCGCACCGAGTTCATCTGCTCCAAGTGGACCAAGTGGCGTATCGAGTCCGGTCGCCCTCCCGATGGATGCCGCCTGTGAGCTCACCTCGGCGTCGTTAACAAAGGTGCCGCCGCTCCTCCTGAAGGTGGGCGGCTCACCCTTCGCCACTGTCGCGAGCTTGAAGAACGCTCGCGTATTCGTACAGGCGGATCCGGTGAAGGCCGGTCGTGACCCCTCCCATCGAGCTGACCGAACTCACGACGCCGCTCGAGAGCGAGACAACGTGCAAAGCGGTCGGTCTCGGTTGGGGCAAAGTCAAAGCGAGTGAGGCTGCGGGCACTGTACTCGAGAGCGGTTTGCTCGTTGGGGACAGCATCTCGCTCTCAGCGAACGTCACGGGCGAGCCCGTGGCCGTGCTTGTCCCGACGACGGCCGACGGCAGCCGTGAGGTCGACGTGTTCGAGAAAGGGCCTGCTCGCACCCGGATCGGCTGGTCGCTGGAGGCGGGCTACGTGAGCGGCTGGGTGCCCAAGAGCGCAGTGAAACCAAGCAAAACTGCCGACGGCTTCGGTGACGCCTACGGTACGGGCGGCGGCCACCTTCCGCAGAAGCTCAAGCCCCCGCGCGAGTCGCGAACCTGCGCGGGAGAGATCTCGCTTGGTGCGAGCTTCAACGGTGAGTCGGCGATCGTCGGACGCGTCAAGGCGGGCGCCATCATGGACCTGTACAAAGAGGACGGCGAGCACGTGACCGTCCACGTGCGCGCGGCCGTCATCCGCACGAGCAAAGGCGCTCGCTTGTTCGTCGCCAAGTCGGACATCGAGCGCTGTGCGATCGCTGCGCCGCCTCCTTGACCCGCGGCGCTTGCCGCTCGCTCGAGGCCCCTGCGGCTGACCCGATCTTCAGCGCTTGCGGGCCAGCTCCAACCCGGCCTTCTTCGTGGGGCGCTTGTCTCCGGTGCATAGGTCGTTGTCGGCCGGCCGTTCGCCGAAAGCGAGCCTGTCGCCCTCCTGGAACACGAGATCGAAGTCCTGCTCGCACGAGGCGATCGGACGCTGTCCGAGCCCAGCACATCCGTCTTTGCCAACGTCCACCTGTGCGCCAATCGGAAACAAGCCAGCCCCGCAACCCTTCGGGCTCGCTAGAAAGTCGGACGCGGCTTGCATATGCGCCTGCGCCGACTTTTTGGTGAAGCCAAAGCGTCCCTCCCACCCGGGATTGGCCTGGGCCGATTGCGCCGTAACCTGGTAGTCCCCTTCGATTCGCACCGTCAAAAATGGCACCCTGCATTCAGCGTCGGCGAACGTTGCGTAGTCCAGCTTCCAATCGCTGCTGCCAATGTCGAACGACAGCTTGAGCACGGTATCTCCGTTCTTTACGCACGCGCTTTCCCACGCGCCGACCAGGTTCGGCTTGGTGGCTGCTGGCGTCGCCGCAGGGCCGCTCGCCGTCGGCTCCAGGGCGGCTCCCGCGCCACAGCCGACCCCGAGCGCCAGAGCAGCGAACGAAAACCACCTGGTGAGACCTACAGCATTGTGACTCGTATTCATGTCGTAACCTCCGTGCCCTCGATGTACGGCGCAGGTGGCTGGATGACCATGCGATTTGTCGCATACCTGTTATGCATGAGCGCATATGCTCGATTGGAACGATCTGCGCCTTGCCCTAGCGCTTTGCGACACCGGGAGCCTCAGCCGGGCGGCCAAGAAGCTCGGCATGCACCAGACGACAGCTGGTCGGAGGCTCGACGCGCTGGAACAATCGCTCGCCGTACCGCTCTTCGTCCGCACCACGCGCGGGCTCGCGATTACGCCTTCCGGAAAGCGCCTCGTCGAGCTCGTTCGCGGGGTCTCCGACGGCCTCGAGAAGCTCGACCGCGACAAGCTCGATGACCCGTCCTCCGAGCGCGGCGTCGTCCGCATCGGAACCACCGAGACGACGGCGCAGCACATCCTCGAGCACGCCATGCCCGAGCTCGCTCGCGACATGCCCGGCATCGTCCTGGAACTCGTGACCGGCAATCAAGCTACTGACGTACTACGCGGCGAGGTCGACCTCGCCGTTCGGCTCGTGAAGCCGGAAGGCGCCGAGCTCGTTGCACGTCGGCTCGGAGTGCTCGCGTACGGGCTCTACGCCTCGGCACGTTACAAGAGGCGTCACGCCCAGCACCCGTTCGCGAAGCCGTTCACCAATCATGAGGTCTGCATGCCGTGCCTCGAGATCGAGCGAAGCCCGGAGGGGACGTGGCTACGAACCGAAGCCACCGAAGCGCGCGTCGCGTTTCGCTCGAACAGCATGCTGGCGCTCGCGCGGGCTTGCGAACTCGGACATGGGCTCGTGGTCTTGCCGCGTGCTCTCGCTGCGGACTACCCGCGACTCGAACAGGTCGAGCGCGTTCCCCACCTCGTGGGTCGCACGGTGTACCTGCTCGGGCGCCGGGAGGACGAGAGCCTCGCCCGCATCCGCAAGAGCGCCAACATCGTCGCTGCGGCCCTGCGCGCCCACATCGCTCGCCACGCGTGAGAGGCAAGAGTCCTCCGCGCCAAGGTAGCCACGTAGGTGCCGACTCAGCTCTGACGTTCGAGCACGGTCGCCAGGTGGTGCTCGAGGCGGTCGAGCAGCTGGCGGCTCACACGCCGAAGCCTGCGCGGATACACCGCTATGACGGGGGGACTGGGCAATGGGGCCTTCGCCGAAAGGCGTATCAACCGTCCGGCCGATACGTGCTCGCTCACGAGCCAGCGCGGTAGCACGCTCACGCCGAGCCCAGCCAACGCAGCCGATAGCGTCGCGTCGAGATCGTCTGCAACGAAGCGCACGTCGAGGCCGAGCTTCGCGATGTCGAGCGCGCGACCGCTGAGCACCGCTGGAAATCCCTGGAGGTCTGCGAGAGAAGTGGGCACCGGGCGCTCTGCGAAGAGGCTCGGCGCTGCGACGATCCACTGGGGTGAGCGCCCGAACTCACGCTCGACGAAGGAGGATTCTCCACCCTGGCCGACGCGAATGGCGAAGTCAAAGGCCCCTTTGGCGAGATCGATGCGGACGTCCGCCAGCGAAACATCCACCACGAGCCCGTGAAACTGCTTCATCATCCGCACGATCTCGGGCAGGAGCAGCAGCCGACCGAGCGCACCGGGCGCCGCTACCTTCACCCGACCCGCGAGGTCCGAGAAGCCTGCAGACGCGCGCAGGTTGGCGTCCTCGAGGCCGCGCACGTGCTCGTGCACCTGCTCCAGGTAAGCACGACCCTCCATCGTCAGCGCCACCCGTCGCGTGCTGCGCTCGAACAAGCGCAAACCAAGCTTGTCCTCAAGCCGAGCGATCCCGCGGCTCACGGCGGACTGCGCGAGCGATAGCTCCTTGCCTGTTTGCGAGAAGCTGCCGCACTCGGCGACGCGACAAAAAACCTGCAAAGCGAGCAGTTGGTCCATGATTTATGACGTAATAGCATGAGAGTTAGGTGATAAAGCCACCTACCGGCATGAATCGGCGCACGTCATGGTCTTGGCATGAAGCCAATGCCTATAGCCTGCGCCCTAGCCATGCTCGGCGTGCCAGTTGCCGTCCAGGCGGCGGAGCAGGCGAGCCCGACCGAGGCCCCCTCCACTCTCAACCCCGTACCCGTCGAACCGAGCGCTGAGGAGACGACGCGTTTCATCTTCGGTTCGAGGCTGATTGCGCGCGATACCGGCGCAGCGGTTGAACTCGATGTCCGCGCCCGCTTTCCGGGTGGTATCCAGCTTGGTGTCGCGACCTCCGCTTCGGCGCTCGAGCGCGCCTACATCACAGGCCAGACGGCGACTGGCGTCGCAGGCGTTTCGGGTAGCGCCATCTTTCTTGCGCCGCTCCTTACCGCCGAGCGGCTCACGCTCGACCTTCGCGTGAAGGGTGGCGTCGCCGGTCTGTATGACGTTGGCGGGAGCGATGAGACAGCGCTCCGGCAGGTCAACGAGCTGGGTTTCTTCGCACACGTCGCGCTCGACGAGGACTGGCTCTTGCGGGCAGGAGCGGTGATTGGTGTCGAGCTCGAACTAGGCGACGCCGTGCTCGTCGCCGACCAGAGCCAGCTGCTCGACTTCGCGGTTGGCTATGCGCTCAGCGACAACGTGCTCGGCTACGTGCAAACGAGCGGCGGCGGAACGTTTGGCTTCGATGGGGACAATGGGAAGTTCTTGTTCGAAGGCTCGGTCGGACTGCGGGTTCCGTTCGGTGAAGGAGGAGCTCATGTTGCGTTCTAAGTGTCTCTTGGCCGTCGTTCTCGCGAGCCCCGTCCTGTTCATTCCTGTCGCCGCATCCGCTCAGACGAAGGTGCCCGCCGAGGCCGGTGAACAGGCACCCAAAGCCCAAGCGCCGGTGGTGTCAGTCGTTGATGAGGATGTGCCGGTGGGTGGATTCGTCGACCTCGAGTGGCGGGTCCTCGGGTTGGCGGAGCACGTGTCCCATGGCCCTGCCTTCGCGGCGGGCGTCACCTTCCTCAACGGGCTCCTCAGGCTAGGTATTGGGGCGCTCGGCCGACCAGGGCCCATCAACCCGGCGACCTTCGACGTGAGCGTGCCCGATGGCAAAACGTACAAGGGCAAGCGCGACCTCGAGCTCAAGTCGGACGGCGCGATGGTTGGCGTTCATGTGGGGCTGTCGCTGCCCTTACCCTTTTACGAACCGCTGTCCATTCAAGTCCCACTGACCGTCGGCTATGGAGGCTTCGGCTTCTACCTGCACGGCGAGGATCGGGAGACCCCGGATGGCCGCCGCGTGAGCGAGTGGGAGAACGAGCTCTTCGACGGCAAGGACTCCTTCCTGGGTGTCGTGATCGATACAGGGCTACGTCTCGGCTACCAACCAGAGAGCGCTCCGTGGCTACGACCTTACGCAGGGGTCTCCTTCACCGTGGTGCCCAACTACGAGACCTTCGTACGCAACGACTACCTTGGTTTAGGAGGCGTCGTCGGGCTCGAGATTGGCCACGGGATCTGACGAGGCTAATCGGAAGCGACTGTCGCATTGGCGGGCTGAAATCGCATCCGGCAAAAGAGTGATGGTACGCTCTGGCGCACGTGCCGACTGTAGGGACCACGATCGCCGAGCGCTACTGGATCGAAGCAGAGATCGGTCGCGGCGGTATGGGCACGGTCTATCGCGCCGTCGACCTGAAGCTCGAGCGGCGCGTAGCTCTGAAGATCCTCAGCCCCACCGACGATCGACCGACCGCTAGTCATGAGCTTACGAGCAAGGATCTCGTCCTGCGCGAGGCGCGCGCAGCCGCCGCGCTCCAGCACCCGAATGTCGTCGCGATCTTCGACTTTGGCGAGCACGAGGGCGCCCCCTATCTGGTGATGGAACTGGCGGAGGGCCACAGCCTCCGGCAATACGTTGGACAGAGGACGGTCGACATTGGGCAGAAGATCGCGTGGCTCCTGGACGTTGCACGGGCCCTGAACGCTGCGCACGAGCGGGGGGTCGTGCACCGGGACGTCAAGCCAGAGAACGTGCTCATAACGGCGGGCGGGGCGAAGGTGCTCGACTTTGGCATCGCTGCGCGCAAGACCTCGGCTGTCGGAGGTCCCTTGCCGCCCACCCTTCGGCACCACGTCGTTGGCACGCCCGACTACATGGCGCCCGAGCAGATTCGGACGCAGGCGATCGACGGGCGAGCTGATCAGTTCGCATGGGGAGTCATGAGCTACGAGCTCCTCACCGGCAGGCTACCGTTCAACGGGGAGTTGGCGATCGATGTGCTCCGCTCGATTCTCCTCGACCAACCTCAGCCGCCGTCCAAGCTCGCTCCGCTTCCTTCAGCGATCGACCACGTGGTGATGCGAGCGCTGGAGAAGGATCCAGAACGCCGTTGGCCGTCGATGCAGAGCGTCCTGGTTCACCTCGCCGAGGTCGCTTCCACGCTGACGGCAGCACCGTCTCGAGAGCGCTCGGGAGAGGTCCCGACGGTCGACGCGACGGAGGCCGCGCGCGCGCTCGCCGAGGAGCAAGCTCGTCCCGGAGATCGCGCGGAGGTTCCACTTTGGGCGAAGCAGACTGCGCTCGCTGCCAACGCGGGGCCGATCGATGTGCCCGCTGCAATCACTTCGCCGGTTACTCCGCCACTCAATTCGTCGCCGACCAAACAGCCGGCCAGTCTCCGTCCTTGGATTCGCGCGGGCCTCGTTGTCTCCGGTGTTCTTGCCGTGATGGCGCTCGTGCTGTTGGTGCTCATTTGGCGCAGCGGCGCGAAGCAGGAGGGAGCTCCCGGCGCTTCAGCGAGCCCCGCCGAGGCAGAGCGTTCGGCGACCGCGACCGCCGTCACGATCGATTCGCTGCCGTTGCCGACCTGCAAACAAGCTGCGGTTTCGACCTTTCGAGAGGGTGTCGGTCTCATCCGCGAGGGCAACTGGGAGGGCGCGCATCGCCGCTTCGAGACCGCGACAGAGCTCGACGAAGACTGTCCGGAGGCGTGGTTTCGGCTGGTGATGACGGGGCGCAGCCAGTACTCCGCACGAAGGAGCGGCTCGTCTTTCAGCGAGCCGTCACCCTGCGTTCGCGACTGAGCGATCGAGATCGCGCGTTGCTCGACGCCTACGAGCCACTCGTCGCGCGCGATCCGCCCGATCGCCGCGAGTTCTCGACGCGTCTCTTCGCGCTCGCGGAGCAGTACCCGACCGACGTCGAGGTGTTGACCAAGATGATCTTCCACGCGACGACCGTTCCGTTATCGGCGCGACTTTTGGCTGCGCGGCGCGCGACTGAGCTCGACCCGAAGTACTCGGACGCCTGGCAATCGCTCGGCAGAATGCTCGCCGAGGCGAACGAACCCAAGGAGGCAATGGAGGCCTACGAACAGTGCATCGAGCTTGCGATTGGATCGACTGATTGCCTCGCCGATCGACTGCGCGAACGGTCGCTGCAGGGGCGCTGTGCAGAAGGGGAGGGTGACGCTCGGAAGTGGATCGCCCGCAGTCCGAACACCGCCGCGGGTTACCTCTGGCACGCCGAGGTTCTAGCCGCGCAAATCAAGCCGAGGGAGAGCGTCGAGGCGGTGTTGAAGCAACGTTGGTCGAAGCTCCCGCCTGCCTCGCCGGAGGCACAGCTAGAGCGCGCGAAGCTGGCGGCGCTCTACGGCGACTTTGAAACCGCGCTGACGGAGCTCGAAGCGCACGAGCAACTCGTGGCTGGCGATTTAAACGTGGAGCCTCATGCGCGCGGACGGCTGTTCGCCCTCGAGATCCTGCTCGAACTCGGCAGGACCAAGGACGCACGCAAAGTTGCGGACAAATTCTTCGCGGCCTCATCCGCGTGGACGGCCAGCATTGCCGCGGACGCGCAACAGCTCCCCGTTTATCTGTTGCCCCAACAAGCTGCGCGCATCTCGCGCAAGAAGGGTGAGCCAGTCCGCGCGCCCACCGACTGGCTCTCGCTCGCGAGCAAAGACGGTACGCTCAACCCCGTCGCCACCTGGCTCTTTACCGACGCCATGTTCGCCACCAGCGCCGCCGAGGCTCGCGAAGCGCTCGATCGGTCTCCCGTCGCTCTCGGCACCTCCTTCGGGCTCACCCGGGATCTCCCGAAGGGCGCACGTTCGCCGACGACAGCCTTCGAACTCGGCCGGGTGCTGCAAACAGCCGAGCGTCCCGACGCGGCTCGCCACTTCTTCCAGCTCGCCGCCGGATCGTGCGGTGCGTTCGGAGATACGCTGGCGTCCACACAAGCGCTCCATGCGTTGGGAAAAACGCTCGAAGACGTCGACAAACCAGGCGCTTGCAAAGCCTACTCAGCCCTGCTGGCCCGCTGGGCTGGCTCTCAGTCGCGCAGCGCGAAGGACGCTGCTGCGCGGCACGCTGCACTCGACTGCCCCAAACCCTGACAACACCGTCACGCTGCGACCTCATACGCGCTCGACGTAGAACGCACGCTCATGACGAATCTGAGGAATGAGCGCCTGGGGACCGCGGCGCCCTGCTGCAATCACCATCACCACGCGCGCGGCGTCTGGCAGCGCGAGCAGGTGTTTGACCTTCGGCTCGTCGAAACCCTCGAGCGGACAGCTGTCGTACCCCGCGGCCGTCAGCGCGAGCATGAAGTTCTCACACGCGAGGGCGGTGGTCTTGATCGCCCACATCTGCTGTTCGGATCGTCCGAACGGACCGCGCATCATCGGGCGGAATTGGCCAACCGCCCAAAGCAATGCGGTCTTTGCCGGCGCGAGCACGTGCAACGGGCCGTCGGCGAAGAGCAGCGGCACCATCAGCTTGTACTTCTTCTTCAGGCGAGGCAGCCACGCTTGGTAGTCGGCATCGGCCGTTCCTGAACGCTCGTCAGCCTCGAGTCGCGCGAGGATGCGCTTGGCGCCGAGCCGCCACAGGTCCGGGCGCGCGACAGCGACGATGAGATTCGCGGCCTGCCGGACCTGCGGCTGATCGAGGCACAGGTGATTGAGCGCCGCGCGCGTCGCGGGCGTTCGCACGTCGAGGAAGCGCCAGATCTCCAGGTTGTGCGAGCTCGGCGCGCGGATCGCGACGTCGAAGCAGGCTAAGAGCACCGACTCGGGGATCGGCTCGAGCAAGAAGGAGCGCGCCGACCGGCGTGCTTCGGCCACCGCGCGAAAGCCCTCGAACTCGGGTGTGGGTTGAACGTCCATGTTGGCTTGATCAGCAAGAAGCAAACCGCGTCGCTCCATCAGCGAGCTGGTTTCTTCCGGCGAGCACGTCCTCTCGCATCACCCGGTTCATGAGCGCGGGCTCCTCAAACAGCGGACTGTGGGCTGACGACTCGAAGGTATAGAAGCCCTTCACCGGCGCCTCGAGCTGATCGAGGTAAGCCTTCGCCAGCGCGTAGTTCACCGTGTAGTCGTGGCTCCCGTGCAGGAAGTAGATAGGCAAGGCGACCTTCGTCACGCGCAGCCGCAGGTCAGTCACGACCATTTCGTCCCACACGATGCTGATGCCCGAGCGCGATTTGGCGCGCCAAAGCGTCACCTTCTCGCAGAGCGTGTACTCCCGAAAGAGAAACGATGGAATCAAGAGCCCGGTCACGAGTGAAAACATCGTGTGCATCGTGCCGATGCCGAGTTCGTGCATCGCTCGGTCGCGGAGCGCGACGTACGCCGCCGGGGTGCCGCCGCTCAACGTCACGGGCGCGGCCTCGAGTCGCTTCACCATGCGCATGTCACCCCGCTCACGGAATTGCCCGAGCATGTACAGGTAAGCGAGCCGCTCCGATTCGAGTTGGTAGGTCAGATCGACGCCTGCGCGAACGGAACCAAGAGGTCTTCGTTCGGTTGGACCCCGTGGAGTTTCCGACGATGCACCAACAGCTCCGGCACGAGGATGTTCAGTCGTCTACGGCGCTATCGAAGCTCGTGTCGCGTCTTCCACTCGAACGCCATCGGGTGGGGGCAGCCCTCCCGCTTATTGAGCTGAGAATGACTCGTGCCAAGTCGAAGGTCCAACGGGGCCTTCGGCCGCATTTGTAGAAGAGGGCACGAGTCATTCTGTCTGCTGCATCAACCTTCGGTTGAAATGACTCGTGCCAAGTCGAAGGTCCAACGGCCTACTCGCAGTCCACGTCAGAGATTTCAAAGTCATCGAGCGTCCAACCAGCAACGGTCGGGTTATCTGGGCTGTTTTTGAAGCAGAACCGTACGCGCGAGTTGACGCCCTTCTTCACCGGTACGGCTGCGGTCGCCCATTCCGTGTTCGGGTCGGCCCAGTTCGCCACCTTCCAAGACACGCCGTTGAATACCTCCACGCTGGCGCTGACGTCGCCAAACGCATGGAGCTGGTAGGCGTACTTGGCGGTCACCTGCGTCGCGACGTGCGAGAGGTCGACCAGGGGGCTCGTCATGCAGACCTTGCCGCTCGCGCCTTGGGGGATGCAACCACCAATCAGCGTACCGGCGACGCCGCTCTGGTCGCTCGATGTGTGATCGGTTGCCGGGTCCTCGCCAAGCGTTTCTTCGCTACAATTCGACTCGATCGCTGGCCCGATTTCCCAGCCGTTGCCTAGCGTCCAGCCGGCGGAGTTGTCGCTGAAGTCGTCGCTAAAGTACCTTTGCGGGGCGCGCCCATCGCAGTTCTCGTCGAGGTCGTTGCCGCAGATCTCGGGCGACGGTTCATGCTGACGCTCGCAGCGCAGCTGCGCGAAGTCGCAGGTAACGATGCCGATGGCGCACTGCCCCTGCGCCCCGGTGTCGCAAGCCATCCCACCCTCGGGGTTGCCTTCGTCGATGGATCCGTCGCAGTTGTCGTCGATGCCGTTGCACAGTTCCACGGTGCCTGGTGGAGCGTCGCAAGGGATGTGCTCAGGATCCGGGTCCAACGACTTAGGGATTCGCAGCAGGGTGCTTCCGTTGTCTTTGACCCAAAAGATGAACTCTTCGCCGATGGCAACCTGCTCTGCGACCGTATCGATCTGCGTGACTTCGCTTCCGTCCCGCGTCATGCGCCAAAGGCCACCATCGCTTATCCAATAGAAGTGTGTGTCGTCTAGTTCCCAGTCGAGGATTTCAGTGGTCGCAGGCAGCGGATGGCTCTCGGCCTCCACGCCGCTGAACGGATTCGGCAGCCGTTCGATGCTGCACCCCGCGCCATCCGAGCAAACCTTCCGGAACATCTCCTCACCCGACATCAGCAGCTTCGAGTCGAAGTACCCGTCCACCGAATCGATCACGAACTCGGCATTGAGGTCGCCGTCGCCGAGCTTCCGAAACAGGCTCCAGCCCTGGAGTGCTGGGTCATCGCTTGGAAAGTTGTGGTTGATGACGAAGTAGACCCACGTATCGTCTGCGACGATCGCCGTGCTCGCCGGCCACTCTTCATCTCCCTCGTAGAACGATTCATCGGGGGCCGGAGAGTCCTTGGAGAAGGGACGGAGAGAAGCTCGCTTGATGTCCTGGAGTCGGAGCGGCTCGCTGAATTGCTTGGAGGGCGCTGCGTCCACGCAGAAGATGTCCTCTGAGTTCGCAAAGGCGAACTCAGAGGAGATCGAGCCGCAATGGCTGGGGTGCCAGCTGCGGTGCTCATCTGCGAAGGTCCAAACCTCTTTCTTGTCGCTACGGCTTCTCGCCAGCCCGTGAAGCTCGCCGTCCCAGAGCACCGGTTGGAAGCTTGCGTCCCATGGGTCTTGCGAACTGGGTTTGACCGCAGTGTAGTTCCCCGTGTCACTACTGCCGCGCACAACGCGTTGGTCCTTGAGGTCCCCGAACTGCTCGGAGGGATTCTTCAAGGCCGACCAGAAGACGTTCTCGCCGGCTGGGACAAGGTCTCGGATCGTCCACTCGCCTTTGGCGACGACCTTTGCCTTCACCTGATCTCCCTGTTCGTGAACCGCTTCGTCCGATGGAAGTTCGGCTCCGGGGGCGCAGGCTTGCGCTGCGGAAAGCAGGAGCAACGGAACCACAGACCGAGGTGAGAAAACGCTGGAAATGTGGGACATCCACTCCAGATAGCTCTTGTTAACCAACGGTCAATAGTACTCGAAGATCCTCGGCGGTTGGGAGTTAGCGAGTGGTTTCAGCCTTGCTGGCTGAAGTCGATGCACGGTCGGACTTCCACCGAGCCCGTTTTCGCCGCCGGGAGCCGAGCCGCGATGGCCAGCGCCTCCTCGAGATCCTTGGCTTTGATCAAGTAGAAGCCACCGAGCTGCTCCCTGGTCTCCGCGAACGGACCATCGGTGCTCAGCACCTTACCCGCGCGAACGCGGACGGTGCTCGCGGTGGTAGTGGGGTGCAGGGCTTCACCCCCGAGGTAGTGCCCGCTTTGCTTGATGCTCTCGGAGAAAGCTTCGTACTCGCCGATTAGCTCGGCCATCTCGGCCTCGGTTTTTCCTTCGTCGTTCTTTTCGTTGTCATAGAGGGCCAGCAGGTAGGTAATCACGCGGCACGAGTAGCACGGCTCTTCGCGATGAATCACCAGAAAGTCGGCCGCCCAAGCGCCGGTCCGAGGTCTAGCGGCCGAGCGTCTCAATGACGAGGTTCGCCGTCTCGCTGCCGGAGAAATTCTGCTGGCCGGTGATGAGGTTGCCGTCGCGCACCGCATACCCACGCCATAGACCCGCCTGCACGAAGTTCGCCCCTAGCTTCTTCAGCTCGTCCTCGATCCGCCAGGGCATGAGGTGCTTGTCCTTCGGCAGTGCGCCCATGTTCCACACGGCGTTGTCGGCGAAGTCCTCCTCGACGTTGGCGAAGCCTGTGACGGTCTTGCCCTTGGCTAGCAGCTCGCCGTTCGAGAGCTTGGCGAAGCGCAGGATGGCGACGCCGTGACAGAGCGCACAAGCGAGCTTCCCGGCCTCGTAGAACTCGACGAACTTCCGGTGCAGGCCCGTCGCCTGCTCGAAGCTGAACATCGGCGCTTGCCCGCCGGCGACGACAAGCGCGTCGAAGCGCGCGACGTCGAGCTCAGCGACCAGCTTGGTGTTGTCCACGAGCGCGGCGAGCTTCGGCGTGCTGATGAAGCCCATGCTGATGAGGTCCGACGCAGAGTAGCCGCTAGCGTCGCGGGGATCGGACATGCCGTCGGCCTCGCATTTGCCGCCGGCTGGGCTGAAGATCTCGACCTCGTAGCCGGCCTCGTGGAAGGCGAAGTACGGGTGTGTCAGCTCCGACCACCAGAAGCCGACGGGCCAGCCGGTGGTGCTGGAGGTGGTCGGGTTGGCGATCACGATCGCGATGCGCTTGGGCTTGCTCTTGTTCGATGCGTTCGGGTCTCTGAGGCTCATGGTCGTTGCTCCTGCGTGAGGATTTAGGGTCCACGCAGGAAGGACTATCGAGCCGGTAAGTCATGCAGACAATGAAAGAGACATGAAGAATAAGTTGCAAGCTATGCAACTCACTTCGTCCGCCGCTTCCGTTTGCGGGCCTGGCCCGAGGTCGGGTCGGTCGCGTCCAGGCGAGTGCGTGGCGCTTCATGGCGATCCGCTGCGGCCTCTTTCGCCGCGCGCAGGAACACCTCGCGCAGGAAGCGATGCCCTGCGTCTCCGTCGAAGCGGGGGTGCCAGACGAGGCTCAAGGCGTAGGCTCTGAGCTTCACAGGCAGCTCGAGCAGCGTGAGAGAGAGAGGCTCGGCAAAGCGCCGTGCGATGCGCTCCGAGATCGTCAGTACATAGTCTGTCGCTGAGGCGAGCTGCAGCGCGGTGATGAAGTAGGGCACAGCGCGCGCGACAGTCCGCTCGCGGCCGCGCTCGCGCAGCACGTCGTCGAGATAGCCACCGGGTTTGCCGCGCGGCGCCACCTGAATGTGGGGGATATCGACGAAGTCGTCGAGCGTGAAGCGCTTCTTCGCCCGCGGATGTCCGCGCCTCACCACGCACACGAAGCGGTCGGTCAGCAGCTGGCGGCTGCGCATCTCCTGCGGCAGGTCGCCATAGATACCCACCGCCAGATCCGAGCCTTGATCGCGCAGCAGCGCTGCATCATCTGGCGTATTCGGCACGAAGCGTATGCATACGTTGGGCGCCTCTTCGCGCAGGATGCGATCGACGCCCGCGCCCAGAATGGTGAGCACGTAGTCGGTCGCGTGCACCACGAAGGTGCGCGAGAGCTCGCTCGCAACGAAGGGTCGCTCGGGCTCGAGCGCACGCCTCGCCTCGCTCACGACGCTGTGGACCTGGTCCTTGAGCGCGAGCGCGCGCGGGGTAAGCAGCATGCCGCGCCCCGAGCGCACCAGGATCGGATCCCCGAGCCGCTCACGGACCCGCGCCAGCGCATGGCTCATCGCTGGGGTCGAAAGACCGACCCGCCGCGCGGCTCCGGTGACGCTGCCCTCTTGCAGAAGTGCATCGAGCGAGACCAAAAGCCCCATGTCGTTTGATTCCATCGCATGCAACTATCGGATTCGAGGCTTGCACTGGTCAAGAGCCGTTGCTGGCGGCTCGGGCGCCCCAGGGCGCTCGCTGGGCTGCTTCGTGGGCGGCGGGCCTTGACGACCACGGTCCGGGAGCAGACCCTGCGACGGGTGACGTACCGCACCAAAGAAAGTCGCCCTTCGGCGCAGTTCGAGCTGCGGCCCGCTCCTGGTTACTGGGCTGCAGCTGCGCTGATGACGCTGCTCGGAGCGGGAGTCGCCCTGCTCTTCGTTTGGGGCACCGTTTCGCACGGGCAGCCATCGCTTGGCGCTCTGGTGCGGGGTGTCGCTGTGCTCGGGCTGGTGGCGATTTTCTGGTTCGCGACCTCCGCCTACCGAGCGAACGGAACCATCGTCGTAGACGATGAGCAGGTGGCGTTCGTTGATGCTGCGGGCCGCAAGCGTTGGTCGCTCCCAGTGCGTGAAGTGAGCTTCGAGATCGCCGCCAACGTGGTTGTCTTGCGCAGCGGCAAACAGGTCCGACGGCTCTCCGTGCGAGTGTTTGGCTCCGGTGCCGCTGTCGATCAGCTCTCGCAGGCGCTGATGGTGCGGGCGTTGGGAGAGCGTGCCGGGGAGATGATGCACGGGGTATTCGCCGAACTCTTTTCGATGGCACCGAATCCAGACGGATCGCGCTCAGATGCCGCACCTTCGAGTCCGGCTGAGGCCGAGCTCGAAGTCCGCCTTAACGCCGAACTCGAGAAGCTCGACTGAGGATCGAGGCGTGGCCGTGCTCCTTGGCGGTGGCGCTACTCGATGGCCTGCACCAAAGCGATGAGGTCGTCGGGCCGCACGACATGTACTTCGTAGCGATCGAGCAGCTCATCCTCCAAGCGGTGAAGGCTCGCATCTTCCGTCACCAGAAACTCGATGCGCCGCTCGATGGCCAAGGCGAGCAGCCGCAGCTTGCTCTCCCGCTCCTCGTCCGCGAGCGCGGTCGTGAGCGAGAGGTCGGGGAACAGCAAGCCGTGCAGCTCGTCGAGTTTGGTGGAGCGCGCGTCGAGCGGCGCTCGGGTCGCATCGATAAGCTCCACGCGTCCCTCGGTATGCCAGGCCTCGAGTGTGTGCATGGCCGTGCCGCAGGCTGCGGATAGAATCGCATCAACAAGAATGGTCGGTGGTCGGGACATGTCGTTCCTCGGCTTTAGCTGCGAAGGCCGCCCTTGCCATAGCCGCTCTTGTAGTAGGCCCGTGCAACTAAGTTGCACGAGCTATTGATCCTCGAGTGGTCGGCTCACGAGAGCTCGTTGGGGCAGGCCGTGTTGATAGGCCTGAACCCGCCAACCGAGGTCGCCCAGGAGACGATAGAGCAGGTCCGGGAAAGGGGCTTTGGCCATCGCTTCGATGGCCTCGTCCGGGATGACCTTACCCTTCGACGGCGCGAGCGCCGTCAGCTCCAAGGACTTGGCGACATGCAGCGCCGGACCGCTTGGGTCATCCAGAGAACGCCCCGCGATGGCGCCGCCCCCTCCCAGCGGCAGTCCGCCAGACCAACCGCAGCCTACCGCCTCGGCGAAGTGCCGGGTCACTCGCAGCGCAGTGCGGTGGCCAGCCATAGTCGTTTAGCCGACGGTCAATTCGTAGCCGTACTGCTCAGCGAGCGCTGAGAACAAAGCGTTCGGTTGCCCAAAGATCTCGCCGAGTAGCCGCTCCGCGGTCGAAGCTGCCTCTTCGTCTCGGCCCAAGAGCTCACACCCGAAGTAGTCGCTGCTCCCCATCCCGTCCACGAACTGGATCTCTGCCTCGACTCGTTCCCGTAGTCCTGGATTGCTGCTGAGCTCGGGGAAGGCTCGAACGGTCTTGTCCAGCAGGTTGAAGAGTTCAGAGAGCGCCTCATCCAACCGGGGCTCGGAAGTCCGGGCTCGGAGCCTGAAGTGAAATTCTTTGGGTTTCTTTGCAGGCGCCTTCACTGTGGACCGCCTCACTCGCGGCTTGCTTGTTGCGCCATTGGCTTTTCTCGCTCCCGCGCGCATCGCCTTCTTGCCTTCCGCGGAGGGCGCGCGGAGTTTCTCATAGAGCGCCATTGCCTTTTTGTTTGAGAGTTCCGCGCTGCGTTTTCCGGGTCGGAACAGCGAGCCGCTCGCCTCGTCTTCCTCTGTAATCAGAGCAACTGCCTCTCCCTCTTTTGCGTGGCTGGCGAGTACCTCCAGAACTCCCTCCGAAATATCGAAGCAGCTCCAGGAGGCCGAGCCATCCCACTGCACCGACAAACGCAGGCTCTTGAACGATAGGCAGTCAGCATCGAGCAGGTTGTCGGCGTGGCCTATGTATCCTTCCTCTTCGAGTTCTTCTTGTGCGCGTACATACGAAGCTTTGCTCGCGAAGACGAGAGAGGCCCAAAAGAACATGGCGGCAGTCATGTTTGTGCCCCAGCTACGCTCGCTGATTGGCCGAGCTTCCTTCGCTTTCTGCTACGGTTGGCAACCTCAGAGATGTTTGAGCGGCGAGAAGAACTGACCCCAATAGCTGCTGGGCACGACCTCCTTCACAACGCCGTAGCGCAGTGGCCAACGTCCTTCGGGCAGGTGGTAGCTACCAAAGACTCGGTCGAGGAATGCGAACGTGCCTGCATAGTTTGTGTCGAGCGCTTCGCGGTCGGAGGAGTGGTGCCAATGGTGGAACTTGGGCGAGACGATCACTCGGTCGAGCCAGCCGTAACTTAGCCGTCCTCGCAAGTGGAGCAGGGTTGCTTGTATGGCGATTAGCGCACCAAAAAGCAGAATGGCAGGCAGCGTAAAGCCCATGAGGTAGAACGTGGACGCTAGCACCGTGCGCGTCAGCAGCGTCTCGGCGAGGTGCACTCGGGAGCCAGCTAACGCGTCCAGTTCGTCGGCAGAATGATGCACAGCATGGATCGCCCACAAGGCAGGGATCTCGTGCATCGCCCGATGTAGCCAGTACTGAAACAGGTCGGCGACGAGCAGCAAACAAAGGACCTGCAACGCGAGAGGTAGTCGGGAGGTGGCCTCGATTCGGACGCTGTGAAAGAGGAAGTGACCAACCGCCGCGCCGAGAACGATGAAGGACTGCGCTAGCAGGTGGTTGCTGATGAAGTAAGCCGCGTCGACCTTCCAGCCCGCGCGCAACGTTCGATGCGATGCCAAACGCCGTTCGATAGGAATGAAGAGGGCCACGAGCAGCAGGCCATCGAGCACGAGCCAATCGGCCGACAAGAGCGACCCGGAGCCCGCTAGGCGCGGCGCTGTTGGTCCTCCGAGCAGCAGTGAGGTCAGCACCAATCCAAGCCCGAGCGCGGACCGCAAAGAGCGTCGGTTGTGCAGCGTCAGCCCTCCAGCAACGAGGCTTGCTAGCGTGACGAGGCTCGTGGCCACACGAAGAACGCGTTCGGTGGCGAACTCCCTTGCGAGCTCCGTTGTGAACAACGCTGGGAAGCGGATGCACAGGACCAGGAGGATGCTCGCTACCCCAAATACGATAGCTGCAGCTTCCGTAGCGTTCTCGCGTGGGCTGGACGACATGGACCTTCGCCGGAGCAAGGGACGTGCCTCAAAAGAAGGCTCGATTGCGGCCTCAATTCAGCGAGACTGGGCGTACGTCGCTTCGCGCCGGCGTGCACGATTCGCGGCGCCTAGCCCCGTCGGCGCAGCTTGCTCAACGTCTCGCTGACGGCGTACTCCGCAGCTTCGATCGCGCCGGCCAAGTACCCCGGCTCGCTGCGGCTGGTCTCGCTTCCGGCCAGCGAGAGGTGCTCGCTCCATTCGACTGTGATCCACGGTTCTGCGCTTGGCGCGGGGTGCCCGCCGCCCACGCGATCGTCGGGCGTGGCGGTGAGCGGGTCGGCGGCCCAATCCTTCAACAAGGTCGCTCGGGGAGTGCGAGCTTCGGGGCCGAACAACTTCGCTAGTTGCTCCACCGCGGCGCTGATGAGTGCCTCTCGGCCGATGGTCGCTCGCTGATCGGCGGGCACGCCGACGAAGCCGAACAGCGCAGCCTGGCCCGAGGCGGTGGTCGCATCGTGCAGCTCGACCAGCGGACCGACCATGCTCTGCGCGGTGCCGGAGAGACCATGCTCGCGCCAAAACGGCCGCTCGTAACAAGCGAAGAACTTGGCGTGCGGCGCCATCCAGGTGGCTGTCTCGCGCCAACGTCGAGCGGTCTCTGCTGCGAGCGACGGCGAGAAGCTGATGGTCGCGGCTAGAAGCCGCGGCGGCAATGCGAGGATCGCGTGGGCAGCGCGCACCGTCTGGGTTGCACCGTCCGCGTCGCGCAGTTCGAGCACGAGCGCCTCTCCGCTGCGAGCAACGCGCGTGACGCGGGTCTGCAAGTGGATAGCGTCTTCGGGGAGGCCCGCCGCAAGGGCCGTGATCAGCGCGCTGGTCCCGCCGGCGATGCGCATCGACTCCGGTTCCTGCGGCAGGCTGCGCAAGCGTCGCGGGGCTTCGCGCGACATGCGTTGGAACACGACGTCCCCGTCGCTGAATTGCGGGAAGACGCTGAGTCCGAGTTGCCGGACGAGCTCGCTCATCGCCGGCTGCGTGTTCGGCCAGAACCACGATGGCCCAAGGTCAAAGCCGTCCGCCGAAGGCTCGCCCAAGAGGTCTGCGGAGAGCACGCGCCCACCAAGTCGTTCACGCGCCTCGAACAGCTGGAAGTCGATGTCCGCCGCGTGCAGCAGCCGAGCCGCATGCAGACCCGAGAGCCCACCGCCCACGATCACGACCGAAGCCTCTCGCAGCTGTTTCATGCTCGAGCCCTAGCACCACCTCGCGCTGCTCCCAAGAGAGGCGATGCCCGCGCCCCTCGGTCAAATAGTACGTATAGGACGAACAATAGAGTACGGATCGTTCTGATAGACGGCAGCCTCGCGGGCGCTCATCGTTGGCTTATGAGAAACCACATCTTGCTCTTATCGCTCGGTCTCTTGCTCTCAGCTTGCGGTGCCGACGTGCTGGTCGATCCCCCGGAGGAGAGCCAAGCCGAGCCAGTGCCGGAGGAGCCTGTGGAACCGGTGGAGCCGTCGTCTCCGGCGGCTTTCTGCCCGAGCACTGCTTTCTCGGGCGACGCAGAGGACGCGCTGATCGTGCTAGCGGGCCCCGAGGGGGTCGAGCTCGTGCTGCGCGATGGTTCGAAGCGCAGCCTGGATCTCGGGCAGGTCGCAGCGCCGAACGACGAGCTGACCGTCTCCAACTCGCTCGCGCTCGGCGGGAACCAAATCGCCGTGACGCACGTCGAGAACCGATGGTTGAACGACGAGCTGACGCAGAGCTTCCGCGTGCTCTGGTTCACCCGCGCGGGCGAGTTGCTCGCGGAGGAGTCGTCCGACCAGTCCCACTACGCGCTGGGTATCTCCGAGGATAACGTGACGCTGCTCCTCCGAGCCGAGCCGGAGCTCGGTGCCTCGACGTTGGTGTTGCGTGCGGAGGACGGGACCACGCGCGAGCTGCAAGACTTCGACGTCCATTCCTCGGTGATCGAGGGACGCTACGTCGCGGGCTATGATCCCGTCGCGCTGAGTTATGGCTTTCTCGACCTCGCGACAGGTGAGCGCCGACTGATCGGCGCCGGCGGCGAAGCGGCGCTGCTCTCGAGCGGCGGCTTTGCTTACCTTCTACCCGGCGACGATGCTCCGGTGTTCGTTCACGAGCGCCCGAGCGGCGCCGTAGAGACCACGCTCGACACAGTCCTTCCCGAGTCGGTCTGGATCGAGCGCGTGGAGAACGGCTCGGCGCTCTTGGTCGCTTATGGTGAGTCGCTTCCGCTCGCTTGGCATGTCAATCTGGCGTCGGGTGTCGTCACCGAGGTGCCCAACTTTGGGCCGAATGGCGAGCCTGTGCTCGAGCACGCTTGTGGCGCACCGGCCTTTGCGCTGCTTCCGGATGGCTCGGTGTTGCGCGCTTTCCGCAGCGGAGGCGACGCCTTCGTTGCGGCGTTCGACGCGAGCAGTCAGTCGCTCACGCGCCTCGAGCCTACCTTCGGTGCACCGTTCGAGTTCAGCCTCAGCGCGGTGGCAGGCACCACGATGATCTCGGTGAGCGATCAGCAGAAGACCTTCTGCCCCATTAACGACTGGAACGACGCGCCTTCGCCGGGCAGCGTCCAAGGACGATCGCTCGCGCTCGTCCGCGGCGAGATTACCCACGTCTTCGAAGGTGTTTCGTACTGGGATTGGCAGCTCTCTCTCTCTGCCGACGGCACCTGTGCACTTGCCTACGACTCGCTCGGAAGCACGAGTGTGATCGATGTGATCAGCGGCAACCAGACCGAACTCGGCAACATGGTAGGCTCCTTCTTCAACTGAGCTGCTGGCGCACGAGGGGGGCCTGCTGAAGTCAACAGACTCAGCTTGGCGCGGCCGGCTCGCTAGCCCATGAAGGGAACGAATCGGGGAAGCGACTCCAGCCTTCGGGACCAAGGAGCAGCTCCTCATCGGTGAGTAAGCAGCGGTCGAAGCCTGCGCGCAGCTCGGCCTCGTTCATCGCCATCCCGATCAGCACGAGCTCCTGTCGACGATCCCCGTAGGGCTCACAAAAGTTTGTGTGAATTTCAGCCACGGCCTCGGCCGAGGTAGGCCACGAAGTAGCGGGGACCGCCGCCCACCAAAACCCAGCGCGGCTCGTACGACAGGCTGGACCAGCTTGCGACCAAGCCCCCACCTCGCTCATCCGCGTCGCTAACCAGAAGAACCCCTTGGAGCGGAGGACGCCAACCTACTCACTGGCAAAGAATGCGTGCAACCGCACCGGGTGGAAAGGCCTGCGTGCTCGGTACACAAAGCTACCGATGCCGTATTCCTCCGTCTCCGGCGTGTGGATGCCTGCGAGTTCCTTGGCCCAGCCGGCGTAGCTTGCAGCTTTGGCGTCGTCGAATAGACCGGTACCGATCAGCGCCTCCAGCGGAACGCGGCCGTGCGCAGCCCGCAACTGCCGCGCCTCAGGATTCAGTTGACGCAAGATGCCCTCGAGCCGCCTGAGCTCCGCCTCCGAAACGAGGTCCGCCTTCGAGATCACTAGCACGTTGGCAAACTCGACCTGATCGACGAGGAGATCGACGATCGCCCGCTCGTCCTCAGGGCCTAGTCCGATCCCGCGCGTGCGAAGATCGTCGGTGGAACCGTACTCACGCAAGAAGGTCGCTGCGTCGACTACGGTAACCATGGTGTCGAGCTTGGACACATCGGCCAGACTGAACCCCTGCTCGTCCCGAAACGAAAACGTCGCAGCTACCGGCATCGGCTCACCGATCCCTGTCGACTCGATCAGCAGGCTATCGAAGCGCCCCTCTGCGGCGAGACGCCGCACCTCGACCAGCAGGTCCTCTCGCAGCGTGCAACAAATGCAGCCGTTGGACATCTCGACCAGCTTCTCTTCTGTGCGCCCAAGCGCAGCCCCGCCGAGCTTCACCAGCTGCGCGTCGATGTTGACCTCACTCATGTCGTTGACGATGACCGCCACGCGACGGCCCTCTCGATTCGCGAGGATATGATTGAGCAGGGTTGTCTTCCCAGCGCCGAGAAACCCACTGAGTACCGTCACCGGCAGCCGCTGCATGAAGCCTCCATCAAGCACGAGCGGTGACCCTCACACAAACGCAACATAGTTGCAACTGTAACGGGAATCATCCTGCAACAGAGTTGCAACGCCGCCTACCATCGCGTAGAAACAGAGGGCGATGTCCGGTAACCACCAGCACAACCACGCGTGTGATTGCACAGCCCATCGAGCCTCCACGACCAAGTCCGCCCCAGGGAACTCGGGTGCCTGGGCGGCGATCGTGCCGGTGCTGGCCTGCGCAGTTTGCCCCGCTTGTCTCACCACCTACGCGAAGCTCTTCTCGGTGCTCGGCGTCGGCTTCGGGCTGAGTGAGCTTGCGCACCTGGTTTTGTTGGTGATCGCACTTAGCCTGTCGATTGGAGTCAGCACCTGGCGCTCGTTGCGCACGCGCCGAATATGGCCAATGGGCATAGCCCTCACCGGCTCTGCGCTCGTCGCCACCGGCCACTTCGCCGGGGACCTTCACGTGGTGGAGTGGGCAGGCGTCCTGCTGCTGCTCGTCGGCGGGCTCAGTGAACATTTTCGGCTGCGGAAAAAGCAGGCTGTGCTCGAACCGGTAGCGGGCTAGCTCAGCAAGAAGCAACGCAAATGCAACTCAGTTGCATCTGAGGCGACGCTGATCTAGAAGCCTGGCATGCAGGTTCAAGGGCTAGAACAAGCTGGCTGGAGGTCGAGTTCCCACGTCAACGTCCTCGAGCAGCTTCGTCGCAGCGAGGTCAGCTTGGTGTCATGGCGCCGTTCACTCCCGCCCATGCTGGCCGAGCAGCTCACGACCTGGGACAGCCGTTACCCGGCGGAGTTTGACCGCATCCTCTCGTTACCGAACTACGACCTCTCGGCTGCCACGCACGGGCTGCCGGATTCGGCGCGAGCGTGGCTGACGCTAGACATTGCGCTCCTACTCGCGCGCCTCGCAGGGCTCGCCGACGCGCGCCAACTGCGCGTTTCGTTCGGCGCGGTCCGAGCCGACCAATGCCCGAAGTATCACGTCGATTATCTGCGCTACCGCCTGATCACGACCTACCTCGGGCCGGGAACGGAGTGGCTTCCCGACAGCGCAGTCCGACAAGACGCGCTCGACCATTCGGCGGAGTGCCCGTGCGATGCAAACAAGGAGATTGTGCGCGACGCTCGAGCTGTGCGACACGCGGTGGCTGGCGAGGTCCTGGTGATGAAGGGTGGACGTCATCCGAGCAGCCGCGGAGCCGTGCATCGCTCACCTCCAATAGAGGCCAGCGGCCGCATTCGCGTGGTGTTGATCGCGAGCACGGTGGACGACTCGTGAGCTCGAGCTCGCAAGGCCCGAGGCGCGCACCGCGATGAGCAACTGGTCCATATTGCTGCTTGGCATTGGCCTTGGCCTGCGACACGCCACCGACGCGGACCACGTGGTGGTGGTCTCTGCGCTGGTACAACGAGAGCCCGGACTGTGGAAAGCCGCCCGTATCGCTGCTCTTTGGGGTGCTGGCCATACCGTCGCTTTCCTAGCCTTGGGGCTGCTGATCGTACTCGCCGAGTTGCGCGTCCCTGAGGCCTTCGAGCTCGTCGCGGAGCTGCTCGTCGCGCTGATGCTGATCGGCTTTGGCGCTTGGCACCTGGTGCGCGGAGTTCGTGAAGAATCCGTCCCATCGCTGGGCCGCACTACCGCACGGCCGTTGATCATTGGGCTTGTGCATGGGCTAGCCGGCTCCGCGGGGATTGCCCTGCTAGCCGCTACCACGATCGGGTCCCGCTCGTTGGCTGTTGCCTACCTCGCGCTGGTCGCGCTGGGTACCGTGCTCGGCATGGTAGCGCTGACCGTCGCGATGTCTCGCCCGGTGAGCTGGACGATGCAAAGGCCGGGTCGCTTGAAGCACGCAGTCACCTCGCTCGCCGCCCTGTTGAGCATGGGACTCGGCGCGACGGTGCTGCTGCGAATGGTGGTCGGCCAAGAAGGCCCGTGAGGGCCCGCCTGCGCTTGTTGGTCCGTTGAAGAAGGCGCCCACCTTGGCGCATCGTTCGCGCTGGGCTGTGCGTCATCGACGCGTTAGTACGGGGCCCGCATGTCTAAGCCCGACCGAAGGCATTCAACTCCGCATGGTCGCGTCGCGCTGGTGCTCACGCTCGCTGGCGTGGGTTCGGCGCTCTTGCTGATCCCTTATCTGCGCGAGCTGATGCCGGTGCTCCTCGCGCAGATCGATCGAGAATCCCCGATCCCTTTGCCGTTGATCATCGTGCTGCAGACCGGTCTTTACTTCACGTTCGGCTCCTGGCTCGGCCTTCGAGCTGGCTACGCCCTTGGCTTGGACGCCCCGTGGCTGCGCGCACTGGTGTACCGCAAGGCGCTGCCCCAAGGAGGGTGCCGCAGCTTGGGCTTGTCGGCGCTGCTTGGGCTCGGGCTCGGCACGCTGGCGCTCGGTTTCACGACCTTGGTGTTGCCGCTGCTGCCGTATACGAGCCAGCCGTTGCCTCAAGGACTGCCACGTTGGAAATGCTTTCTCGCCTCGTTTTACGGCGGTATCGGTGAGGAGATCTTTAGTCGCTTGATCGTGATGACGCTGCTGGTTTGGGTGCTCGCCAAAGTCTTCAGCCGTGCCCAAGCAAGAGCTCCGAGCTGGGTCTACGCCGTATCAGCCATGCTTGCTGGCGCTATCTTTGCCGCTGGCCACCTCGGCGCCGCCGCGCAGCTGTGGCCGCTCACGCCGCTCGTGCTCGTCTACGTGATGGTCGCAAACATGATCGTCGGCGTGCCGTTGGGTTTCGTTTTCTGGAAGCGTGGTCTCGAGGCGACGATGGTGGCGCATTTCTGCGCGGATATGGTGTTGCACGTGATCGCCGCAAACTGAGCGCTCCGCCGCGACTCACGGGCCTTGGCGCAGCACCGTATATGCCTCGCTCTCGGTGAAGTCGTAGAGGTTCCGTACGTCGACGTTCGTTAGCTGGAAGGAGTGCGCCGTACCGAAGGTCACGGTCTGCGATTCACTCGGTAGGACCGTGATGTCGTCGACGATCAGCTTCCGGACGTCGTAGTCGTCACCGTCGGCTTGGCAGCCCGCCACGCTGGCTGTCGAAAATTCGAACGGCCCCTCGCCGTCGGTCTGTACGTACAGCCACGGGTCGGAGTCGCTTGCGATCGGGTTCTCGAGTCCCGACCAGCTGGGAAGGTTCTCCAGCAAGAGCGAATGGGGCGACTCGCTCGAGCTGTCATCAAAGGTCAGCTGGACCAGCAGGCCGCTCGGCAGGCTGAACTCCACGCCGGGCACAGCGACGGTGATGGTATGCAGCGTATCCTCGCTGCAGTCGGCGTTCGGTGGACAGGTATCGAGCTGCCACGAGCCCGGCGCGAGTTCGGTGAGTATGCCGCTCAGCTCGAGGTGCGTATCAACGTGCTCCGTGACGCCGTCCACAATGAAGGTCAGCTCCGTCGTGTCACAGCCGAGCGGGGAGCTGCCGCCTTCTTCGCCGCCTCCTTCTCCAGCGCCACCTTCTCCGGCGCCACCCTCCGCGCCGGAGCCGCCACCGCCGTCAGCGCTGTCGATCGTCGTCTCACAGCCCGTCAGCGCCAACACCAAACCGCCTGCAATCATCCAACGCTTCATGATGATTCGCGCCTTAGCAGAAGCTGGGCCAATGGGTGATTGCGCGTAAATTCTCAATCACCCATCGCTCGGGCGTGCCGGATTGGGCCGCGGGCAGTGAGCCCTTACTCCTTACTCCTCAGCCTCCCAGGTCGATATACGCCCGCGCATCGAGGCCTACCTGCCCTACCTGGGTAAGGGGCGGCTCGGAGTCGCTGCCGAGGAGAAAGTACGGAAAGGAGAAGGTCCCTTTGAGGGTAACCGATGCACGGACCCCGCCCAAAGGAGCGCTTGAGCTTGGAGCAAAGTCGTGTGGGCTCAGACCGCGGACGGCGGCTCGGGCACTGTGATCTCGCCGAGTGGCTTATCCAGCTCGGCGGAATCAAGCCGAGCCCGA
>CAITIQ010000559.1 GCA_903892415.1 uncultured delta proteobacterium
GTCGGCCGGCGCTCCTCACCCCTGACGCAGCCCGCGCCATCGAGGCGCTGGGCGTCACCATCGACAGCCGCAGCGAGCTCGCGACCCTCTCGGCGATCGAACTTCCAGAGCTCCGGAGCTTTGGATTCTTCGCTGGCCATGGCCTCGATGGCCATGGCCTCGACCTCCAGCCGGAGGAGATCTTCGTGTTGCCTCTCGCCCGCAGGCTGGAGAAGCTCTGCGTCAACGAATGGAACGATCCAGGTGCCTGGCTCGCTTCGGCGCGTGCGGCCGGTCTGCGCAGCCTATCCCTAGGACGCGCGCACGACGGCGTCTACTTCCACTTCACGTTGGAGCCGGAGCCTAGCCTCCGCATCGTGTTGGAGCGTCCGCTCGACGAGTTCAGGGGCGAAGGGTTCGTGGAGGCCCTCGCGACAGTCCCCCCCGACGTCGGCACCCGCAGCGTGCTCGAGCTCTGTCGGCCGGCGCTCCTCACCCCTGACGCAGCCCGCGCCATCGAGGCGCTGGGCGTCGCGACGAAGGTCGTCCGGGGCTGATCCGACGTCCACCCCCACGCGGCATTCCCACTCGGGGGCGAGATCGCCCAAGCTGTCCTCGGTTTCGCTGTCGCGCACACGTCGCGCCACATCGACGATCATTGGCGACACGCGGTCCGCGACCGTAGAGTGCGATCCGATGTCCTACCCTCGTCCTCGCGTCGCAGTCGCCGGAGCCAGCGGCTTCGTGGGAAAGCATCTGCTCCCAGCGCTAGCCGCGCACTGCGACGTCGTCGCGCTCGGCCGCAGCCCCAAGTCTCCGTCCGAGCACGTCGAGTGGAGGTCTTGCGATCTCTTCTCCGCGAGCAGCACCCTGGCCGCGCTCGAGGGAGTCGACGTCGCCATCTACCTCGTGCACTCGATGATGCCGTCGTCGCGGCTGTTTCAGGGGAGCTTCCACGACACGGATCTTCTGCTGGCGGACAACTTCGGGCGCGCCTGCGTCTTCCATGGAGTGAAGCAGATCATCTACCTGGGCGGACTGGTGCCGGACGAGGGCTACGTCAGTCCGCATCTGCAGAGCCGACAGGAGGTCGAAGGCGTCTTTCAGTCGACGGGGATCCCTGTCACGTGCCTGCGCGCTGGCATGGTGGTCGGACCCGGCGGCAGCTCCTTCGAGATCCTGCACGCCCTCGTCGAGCGACTTCCGTGGATGATCCTACCTCGATGGACCAAGAGCCTCGGGCAGGCGGTGTTCATCGACGATGTGGTCACGGTGCTCGACGCCGCGGTGAAGGCCCCTGCCTTTCTCGGAAAGACGCTCGATCTCGTCAACGGAGAAGCGCTCACCTACGAGGACCTGCTTCGCAAGACCGCCGTGGCGCTCGGCAAGCGTCGCTACATGCGCCCGGTGCCCATCGCGTCGACGGGGTTCTCGAAGCGTTGGGTGCAACTGTTCTCGGGCGCATCGTACGAGCTGATCAGCCCGCTGATCGACAGTCTACAGTGCGACCTTCCTCAGCCTCGTCCGGTGGAGCCGATCGCGAGCCTGATCAAGTTTCACCGCTTCGAAGACATGGTGGTCGAGACCCTGAACCGCTCCAAGGGCGAGGCTCCGCAGGCGACTCGCGCTGCGACCGCTCCTCAGCGTTCGGTTCGCTCGATTCAGCGGCTCCCTCCGCTACCTGACCGAGACGCGCGCTTCATCTCCAACGCGTACATGGCGTGGTTGCCACAATTTTTTCGCGCCGTCATTCGCGTAAAACAGCTCCCCGGCTCGTCGAGGGTGACCTTCTCCCTCGCCTTCGTATCGCGGCCGTTGCTCGAGCTCGAGCTCATCAGCGAGGCATCCGATAGCGCGAGAGACAAGTTTCACATCGTGGGCGGTTCGCTCTCGAAGAC
>CAITIQ010000560.1 GCA_903892415.1 uncultured delta proteobacterium
CCTTCTATGCCGAGCAGATTCGGCAAAAGGAGGACCTCCGACGACGCGCCGCTGCAGGAGACCAAGACGCTCGCGACTGCGTCGGAGGCTACGACGAGTGGTACGACGACTTCGACGATGACTGCTGACCATGGCCAACTGGTACCAGCGCAAGCCGTCTGACGACGCGAAGCTCGTCATGTTGCTGCAGCTCGGTCAGGTGGACGTCGCCATTGCTGCCCTCCAACTGAGCCAGGCTCGATGCGAGGCGGACGGTGACGTCGTGCCTGCCTGCGTCGAGCCGCTCCTCGGGCAACTGATCTCGATGGGCCTCGCTCCCTCGACTGATGAAACCCTCCACTTCCTGCGCATGAAGCGCAAGCACCGTGGCACCACGAGGTACCCGGTGGCATCCGGTGGTACCACCGAGAACCACGTGGCACCCGATAAGATAAGAAAAGATAAGATAGGAGAAGAGAAGAAGAAGCGCGCTCCGCGCGTGACCAAGCCGTCCGACGACGGCTGGTCTCCAAAGCAAGACCACATCGACATTGCCAAGGAGCGAGGGCTCGACCTCGGAGCAGAGGTCACCGCCATGCTCGACTGGCTCAAGGCATCGGGCAAGACGTACAAGGACTACGACGCGTTCGCCAGGAACTGGTTGCGTCGAGCCAACCCTCGACCCGCTCAGGCCAAGCGACCGAACCTAGCGAACAACCTGCTGCAGACCAACGACCACCCAGCAAACGCCGACCTCGACTACTGGCTCGGCAAAGGAGGAAACCATGGACACCCTTGAAGACATCATCGCCAAGGCGATGGAGACAACGCAGAAGATGCAGGCGATGCACGCCAAGAAGCACGCCACCATCGAGCGCGCCGAGTTGGTGCGCAAGGAGTTGACGGTGAAGGACGCAGTCGAAAAGATCCGCTGCATCCCCGACCGCTTCCGTACGGTCGTGGCGACCATGCTCGCCGACGGGGTGCCCCCGGCCATCGCAGAGCTTACGCCTGCGCTCGACCAGACTGGCACTGCCGTGCCCTTCCTGACCCTCGTGGGCAAGACTGGCGCAGGCAAGACGTCGACGGCGCTGGCCCTGCCTGTCGCCCGCTACATGCTGGCCTACGCTGCGACCTACGGGTCCGTCGAAGGCATCGTCGCACCGGGCGGCTCGAAGTCCCACGCCACGAAGGCCATCATCGGAGGCACCGTCACGGCGTGGCGCTTCATGCACGCCGACGACATCTGCACCTGCCGCAGGGCCTCGAAGCTCGGCGAGGAGCCACGCGCCGTCGAGTGGGGCATGGCCCACCACCCGCTGATCATCGACGATGTCATCGGGCAGAAGGACCAGGACGGCGACCTGTACCGGGTCATCCGTCACCGCGAGGAGAACGGATACCAGACCATCATCACGAGCGGACTTCCGTTCGCCGGTATCGAGGGTGCGTACGGTCCGCAGTTCGCCCGACGCATGTTCGCTGGGGTCACCAAGCTTATCGAGAGGAAGCCATGAGCGACGGGTACCACGAGTGGGCCGCTGAACAAGCGCGGAAGCAAGCCGAAGCACAAGCCAAGTCCTCTGCCGAGGAGGATAGGATTCGTGCAGACGAGCGGGACAAGATGGCCCGTGAGGAGTTCCGAGAACTCACTCAATTCGGCATGCAGCGTCGGTTAATGATTCGCGGGCGCGACTACACAATCAAGATGTTGCGCATTGCTGCTGCTCGCGATGGGCGAGCGGACGTCATCGAGTGGCTCGAAGACCAGACGCTGCCGACGTTTGGCGAAGGCTCAAATGAGGGTGTCACCAAGCTCATCAAGAGGAAGCCATGAGCGAACGTGGTGACGCGCTCCCGCCGAAGCCGACCGAAGTCGAGGCTTTGGTCTTCGCACTGGAGGCCGCGCCATGAAGCTCAAGCGCAAGTCCAAGGTCAACCTTTGGTTCGACGAGTCGCGCGAGCAGCG
>CAITIQ010000561.1 GCA_903892415.1 uncultured delta proteobacterium
CTCTGTGGGCCAGGCGCGGGAACTCCGGGGTTCATGTTCTTCCTTCGGGGACGACGACTCACGATGGATCTCTTCCTACCCGAATCCTCATCCAATTGGGACGCACCCGGCTGTCAACCAAGAGCGCGGGTACACCATACGGGGGGGCTGAGCACGTCTTTGCCCATCGGTACATTTCGGATCTGGGAGATCTCGGCCGTAACCTTCCTTGCCGGAAGAATCCCGCCGTGGCCTGGCTTTGCTCCCTGGCTCAGCTTGATCTCGATCATCCGCACGTTGGCGAGCGAAGCCTTCTCAGCGAAGAGGCCAGGGTCAAACTTACCCTCTGCCGTACGGCAGCCAAAATAGCCTGTTCCAACTTGCCAGATGATGTCGCCACCACCCTCGAGGTGATGTGGTGAGAGGCCGCCTTCTCCGGTGTTGTGGGCGAAGCCACCAGCCTTTGCACCTTTGTTGAGTGCCAAAATCGCGTTCTTGCTGAGGGACCCGTAGCTCATCGCCGACACGTTCAACACCGCTGCGGAATAAGGTTGCTTGCAGTCGGGGCCACCGACTTGGACGCGAGGGGGCTCGTGCGGCGGCTCTATGGCTTGGAGGGAATGGTTCATCCACTCGTATCCAATCGCATAGACATCCTTTTCGGTGCCAAATGGGAGCGTATCCGTTACCCCCTTGGCTCGTTGGTAGACGAGCGAGCGAAGCTCCCTCGAGAACGGGCGCCCAGAGCTGTTCGACTCCACGAAGTACTGGTGAAGTTCTGGGCGCACGAGTTCGAACAAGTAGCGAAAGCGACCAACCACCGGGAAGTTGCGGCGAATTGCGTGCTTGGTCTGAAGCAGGTCGTAAATGCCGAGCAGTACGATGACCGCAACGAAGAGAGCTAGCCAAACGAATTGGACATTGCGATAGACGAGGTACACAGCAGCAGCGCAAAGGCTAGCGGAGCCAAGCCAGAAAATTTTCCGGGGAGTCATTGCCCGAGCAGCACTACAGCATTCCGCGTAAGTAGCGCTGGAGGAACGACTCGACGCTCAGCGAATCGCGTTGGGCTTAGCCGTCTCGGTCCTGACAGATCCGATGGATCTCGCGAAGCGCCGCCCTGACTGCGACTGTCACGGTTGATACACTTAGTTTTTGCTGGTTGGCGATGCGGCTGGCGATTTCCGCGCACGATCTAAGCCCATCAATCGCGGCCACGACCGCTCCAAAGAATGGGTGCGGCGGGCTATAGCGATCGAGTCCAGTGAAGTAGGGGATAGGAAGATCGTCCGACAAGAGCCAGTTGGGTATAGCGTTTAGTGGAGCTGGACTGGGCGTGGCCAAGCGGGCTGTGAAGCTAAATACCCGTTCGACACGGCCTTGGTTGCAATCTGGCGACTCCATGAACGGCAGTTTGGCCTCGGTTTGCGCGATGACCTCGAACCCGGCTGCCTGCAACAGCTCGAATAGCTCCTCAGCCGTATGCCTCCGCGAGCGCGGTGTGGTGCTGGGATAGACCAGCGGGCCATGGTGCAGGAGAACGCCGTTCTCCGACATCAGCGAGCGGACCAATGGTAAGTAAGCTTCTAGATCTGGGACCACCTGATCGAAGAACCAATCGGCGATCACCGTGTCGAAGCTGCCCTGCGCAAACGGGGGATTCAGGCCGTCGGCGAGGACTAGTTGCAAGTTGCCGCCGAGATCGGCGCGTCCCTGAAGTGTGCGCGGGATGGCGGGCAAGTGAGCGCTCCGTGGAGAGGACGGCACTTCGTGAAAGTTGAAGGCGCGACCGGCCAATACCGTTTGGGCGACCAATAGCGGTAGAGGGTTTGTGTCGATGCCAACCGCCAGATCCGCCTGCCACTCATGACTCAGCTCTGCCGCGCAACGTGCTGCGCCGACCCCGAGAAAGAGCGCTCGCCCGAGTTTGCGTTTGGCTGGCCAAACCTGTGCCATCTGCGCGCGCGCTTGCGCGATTTCTGAATCGCCCCACGCCCAGTCGCGATGAATGTGATGTTGATAGTGCAGTACGCCAAACTTCATCGAATACGGGGAGGGCTCAGCGGTTCGTGGTCGGGCTTCGAGCCCGGCTGCGGCAAAGGCCGCCAGCGTTTCTACGGCCTGCGCTGCCAGTCCGTCGCGCAGCCTCGTGAGTCGCTCTCTCTTGAGCGGCCCGAGCCGCTCCGAGGTCGAGATGGCAGTTAGCAAGTCGCTGCCAACGTGGTTGGAGATCGCGCTGAACTCCTCGAGGTTGGCACGCCAATCAAGCACCACGGACGCGGCATCAGGGAGTACGACCGGAATGCCACTTAGGCAGGGGAAGATTGCGCCGCAGCGGACGCAGGCGAGGCGCGACGCTTGCTCCTCGAGGCGACCGCCACAGCGCTCCCCAGCTCCCGCCGAATTCGGACAACGAAAGAGCTCGACCAATGAATGCAGCACAGCCCACCTTAGCTGATTCGCCGAGTCACGCCTCCGGCGTCAAGCCAACCCTGCGCGCCCCGCGTCCGCTTCCGGGGGTTTTGCCTTTCTTGCTCTCGAGCTTGAGTGTTTGAATCACATCCTCGAGCGTTTCCGACATTGCGCCTCGTCTGTGCATCCAGCTCATTGTCGCGCTGGTCGTGAGTTCCTTGAGGTAGGCGAACGAGAAGCCTTGCGCGGAGTTAGCTATCCGCTCGAGCACGTCGTCGTCTGGTCTCATCTCGGCATCGAGTGAAGCACGCCAAAGCAGCAGGAACTGAAGTCGTTCCTCCGCCGTAGGAAGATCGAAAAGGTACTTGCGGTCAAAGCGGCTTGGCCGGTCGATGATGGCCGGGTCAATCTGCTCGGGGTAGTTTGTCGTGGCAATTACGACGATACCTGTGTTGTCGGAAAAGCCATCCAGCTCGTTCAGGAAGAAGGAGCGATTGTGTTCATTGAGCACAGACTCCAAGTCTTCAAACACAAGCAAGCAAGGTGCGACAGCACGTGCTCTGACAAACACACGGCGAAGGGACTCATGGTCGTTGTGGTGCGAGCCATTCAGGCTTCGGACATAGAGGCAAGGAGCCGCAATCGACGCCAAGAGACCCTTGAGAAAGTGAGTCTTGCCGTTACCCGGGGGCCCGTAAAGCAGAACCCCACGCTTGTACGGTACGCGATATTTTTCATACACAGCTCTCGAGGCAAGGAAGCTTTTCACGTCGTCGACGATCGCCGCCTTCATCGACCCACGGAGCACCAACGTCTCGAGTGAACTCTTGCGGATCGAGTCGAACAGCGATTCGTCCTTGTGCCAAGAGCCACGCTCGAACACGAGAACCTCCCCAGAGGCCTCGCTCAGCCGCTCACACACATAGCGAAAGACACCGAGATTGGCCTCTTTCGACGGACCAATGAGAAAGGTAGTCGTTTCGGTGCAATCGCCAGCTTGATAGGTCACAATCACCCCGGCGAAATCGTCGCCGCCGTAGTCGAACTCGTACACCGCATTGAGGGCGACTTCGCTGACTCCGTCCGATTCGTCGTAGCGAGAGTCGACTAAGGCGTGAACGCGGTCACTGAGCCGGCCGTGGAGGACTTTGTGACAGACGGCTTCATGCAGGTCGAAGGCTCGCGACTCAGTTGAAAAGACGTGCTTCCCAGGGTTTAGCGCGCCGAGCTTGCGGCTCAACTCGTAGCACAACGTCGAGCTGTCTGAACCGAGCGCCAAGCTGAGTAAGTTAGAAGGTATACGATTCATGGCGTGCGAAGAGACGAAGCTACATTCGTTGGCTGACGCACTAGCAGACAGAATGCCCCGTGCCTTCTTTCGGGAGGCGCGGTCATTCTCATTGCCACTCGCGCCGCACTCGAGAATGCTCCTTCAATATGAGCTTGTACTTTGCGTGCGTATTGTTTGAAGACGGCACCGTGAGTGATGAGGCGCTGTCAGTCGGGTTCGCTGTCTCTTGCGCTGGCTTCGATGTTGATACGGCCCGACTTACGGTGGGCTCGATTCCGGGTTTAGCGGGCTGGTCGGTAGCCTTCTATCGAAGTGGCAAGACCCAGCCGGTGTTCGAGGAGTTGGACCACGCAGCCCAGCTCTTTGAAGACGAGCTGCCTCCGGGCATGTCGGTTTTTGACCATGCCGCTCGGTCCGGCGGGCGAACGCCAGCTCGCGTTTACAGCATTGTCTATTCGGAGGAGGAGTTGCTCGACGACGCCTGTCGTTTCGACGCCGATGGCTTCCAGCGCCGCTACTTGCGCGATGGCGATGATGGTCCTGTCGTTGGCAAGAGCTCGGGCGAGACCGAAGAGGTCGTCGAGATTAGCGATGCCGAAGCGGAGGGGGCGCACGAGGGTCGCGGCAGCGCGTTTCTCTCGCGAGAACTCGGTACTAACGTGCTCATCGCGCTTTCACAGGCGCTATTTTTGGCGGACCGCGTGGTTCCCGTGCGCCTCGCCGAAGGGAGTCCCGCTTCGGTCGCCAGGCTGACGAAGCAATTGAATGCGTCTTTGCGCCGCCAGGACGGTCGCGGCCGCCCGGCGCAGCAGGAGTTGGAGCGCCTTCCGGAGTCTCTGCGGGCCTTCGCCGAGCATTACGATTGGGCTGATCCCTCCGACCCGGGCGATATCTACCGCGAGCTCTCGATCGGTCGGCTGAAGGGCAACTTTACCTTTTTGCGCAGCAAGGATTGGCCTGAGACCAACGGGGCAGCCGGCTTTCCAGTGGGCACGCTTACGAGCTCCGCGTTGGGAGGAGCCAAGAAGCCACTCGCAACGCCTGGCGTCTTTCTGGAGCCCACCTCTGGGTTTCTCCTGGATGCCAGCGGGAAGCGACTCGGCCCTACGTTCGCCGAACTGCTGCTCTACCTGGCGCTGGGCTTCAAGGCTCGGGATGAGGTGGAAGAAGACCAAATTCAAGCGCTGATGTTGCGAGCCGAGGTTCGAGTGAGCTGAGGTTGAGCACGTGGGCCTGGGTAGGCATCCCTGCTCAAAGGTCGCCGTTAAGTTGCGGCTGGAAGTCTGCAATGTGGGTGTTCTGAGCGGCAGCCTCTATGCTTCGGCATCGGAGGTCGAAATGGCCGTTAGCCCTAATCGCTCGCTTGCTTTGTGTGTGTCCCTGGTTGCGTTGCTCGCTGCAGCTTGCGGCGATTCGAGTTCTTCTTCGGGAGGTAGCGGAGGAACAGGTGGTGATGGTGGTTCCGGTGGTGCTCCGCCCGCCAGCGACATCGATGGGGACACCATCTCCGATGCCGATGAAGGGACGGAAGACGTCGACGGCGACGGAAAGCCCAACCAGGAGGACGACGATTCCGACGGCGACGGCATTCTCGACAAGGACGAAGCAGGCGACGACGACGTCGACACCGAGCCGGTTGACAGTGATAGCGACGGCACCCCTGACTTCCTCGACCTAGACGCAGACGGCAACGGTATTCCCGACGCCGACGACGGCAAGGGAGACTTCGACGGTGACGGCGACCCTGATTTTGCCGACATCGACGACGATGGCGACTCGCTAATCGACGGTACCGAGATCGAAGGCCAAGGCTCGGATTGCAACGGAGACGGCACCGTCGATGAGGAGTTGGGCTCGGCCACTGCTCCCAAGGACTGCGATGGTGACGGCCTGCCCGACTATCAAGATCTCGACAGTGACGGCGACAACATCAGTGACCTCAACGAGAGCGCCGACGACAGCGATGCAGACGGCATCCGCGATCGCTACGATCTCGACTCCGACAACGACGGCCTGCCCGATGCGGCCGAAGCGGGAGACGACGACATCGCAACCCCGCCGATCGACACGGACGGCGACGGCGTGGCGAACTTCCGCGACACCGACTCCGACGATGACGGCATCACCGACGCGAATGAAGTCGCTGCCGGCACTGACCCGCTGAACATCGATACGGATGGGGACGGCGTCAGCGATTTGGTTGAGCAAGCCGCGGGAACCAACCCCCTGGACGAGCTCGACAACCCGCAGGCAAACGGTGACTTCGTCTTCATTGTTCCGTACCAGGAGCCGACGACCCCGCCGCAAGACACGGTCAAGTTCCGCACCAACATCCAGTTCGCAGACGTCTACTTCGCCTTCGACACCACTGGATCGATGACTGCCGAACTCGCAGCGATGAAGAACATGGCGACTGGCGTCCCGGCCATCGTCGACGCAGTGACCTGTGATGTGCTGGGTGGCGTTTGCGGCATCGACGCTGATTGCGCTGCGGGCATCTGCTTCAACAGCACCTGCGTTCAAGATCCCAACGCTGGGGCTGGCTGTATCCCCGACCTCCGAACCGGTGTCGGTCGGTTTGACGAGATCAACACCTACACCAACTTGCTCTCGATCCAGCCGGACCCTGCAGCAACCGCTGCGGCCATTCCGAACACCGGAGGTGGCGGTGCCGAGGCCCCCCTCCAGCCTGCTCACTGCATCTCCGATCCAGCGCTTTGTCCCAACGCGCCCAACATGCAGTGCGCTGCTTCTGGCGTTGGTTGCCCGGGCTTCCGGGATGAAGCCATCAAGATCTACGTTCAGATCACCGATGCCGACAATCAATGCTCCGGCGGACAGTGCGCCAATTTCACCGCTGCAACGGCCGGCGCTGCGATGCAGGCCGCTGGCATCGAGTTCATCTCGCTCTACGGTACCGACGACGGCGGTGGCGCTGGGAGTTCGCCGCAGTCCATCGCTCAAGATCTCGGCATTGCAGCCGGTACCGTTGATATTAATGGTAACCCGTTCACCTACTTGGCGATCGACGCAAGCGTCGCTACCAACGCAACCACGGCCATCCTTGAACTCGCGCGCGGCAAGTCCCTCAACACGACCATCGAGGCTGCGGACGACACCACCGACGCTGTCGATGCCACCCAGTTCATCGACTACTTGGAGGTCAACATCTCCGGCATGAACGACTGTGAGGTTGTGAACCCCACAGCGGACACCAACGCCGACAGTTACGACGACGCGTTCCCTGTGCTCTTCCCGGGCAAGAAGGTGTGTTGGGATGTTCACCCGGTGCCGATCAACACTACCGTGATGCCCACCGACGCGCCGCAGATCTACAAGGCGATTCTCACCGTACGCGGTGACGGCTCGCCGCTCGATCAGCGGGATGTCTACTTCTTGATTCCGCCGGAGAACGTGATCATCACTCCGCCGCGCTGAAGGTGATAGTCGACTGAGTCGACCAGTTGGCTTAAACGGCGAAACATGACGGAAGTCATGTTTCGCTGTTTAGTTTTGTTTGCGCGCTTTTAATCGCGCCACCTCGTACCGTTGGAATGGGTATCCCCCTGTCCGCAAGGGCTGTGGGATCGAACGAGCCGGGGGGTTTACGTGGAGCTTGGAGCAGAATCTCAGACACCTTGGTCGAGGCTGGTCGACATGCATATGAATACACCGAGCCCAGCGCCGGTTCATATGGCGGACCAATCTCCGTTCCTCGTGCGTGCGGCCGCTCCCTCGGGACCTAGTCGCGTCCGTGGACAAGGCCTTCGCAGTCTGATGCATGCGCTCGCTGGGCGCTTTGACGCGGCCACCGTTGCCGCAATCTTCCAAGAAACGAGCGCTGACGTTCGATCGACCCTCCTGAGTTCGAATATCGCAGTAAGCGGTTGGTATCCAATAAGCTGGTATGCAGAAATTTACCGTGCTTGTCGCGCTGTAACCGGGGCCGGTCCCGAGATTGCCCGCGAGTTGCGCGCAGAGGCTCTGCGTCGTGATGCCAAGGGGCTCTTTCGTTTCTTGCTTCGATTCGCAACTCCTTCGGCGCTGGTTCGCCACAGTGAACGAGTTTGTGCCCTCTATCTCGAAGGACCTATCGTCAAGTCGACGATGAGCGGCACTCAAGAACTGCAAATGGAATTTAGCGCTCTCTTCGGCTACGACGAGTCTTGCGTCTACGATCATATCGGCGGCGCCAGCGCTGCGCTGGAACTCTCTGGCGGCGCAAACGTCGAGCTGCGTTCGCTCGCAGTCGCTCCAAACTACGAGTCCTTTGTCGCGCGACTCGGTTGGCAATAGCCGAGAGGAGAGGCTAACCCCTAAGCAGGGCTGGTAAGTCGCGCAAGCGCCTGCTTAACCAACTCTGTTGCTCCCTCGGCCGTATCCGCGCTGGCGGATATGTGGCCCATCTTTCGCCCTCTACGGGCTTCGTTCTTGCCGTAGAGGTGCAAGCGCACACCCGGAAGCTCGAGCGCGTAGTCGAATCTCGGCGGCCCAGCGAGCCACAGCTCGCCCAGCAAGTTAGCGATCGCTGCAGGGCGAGTCGCCTCCGTGCTACCGAGCGGTAAGTTGCAGATGGCACGAACCCCCTGCTCAAATTGGCTCGTCTGACAGGCGATGGAACTGGCGTGATAGCTATTGTGGGGGCGAGGAGCTAACTCATTGACGAGCAAATGGCCCCTTTCAACAAATAGCTCGACACAGAGCAGCCCTTCGAGGGCCAAACCCTGAACGCATTGGCGCGCAATCTCCTCCGCTTGCGCCGCCAAGGACGCTGAGATTGGCGCGGGGATCGTCGACCACGCCAGAATGCGCTCGATATGGTGATTGAGTGCCGGGGGATAGACGGCCACTTCTCCCGAAGCGCTTCGGGCCACCAGTACCGAAATCTCCTGATCGATACGTACCGCTTTTTCGACCAGCAGCCTGCCGTCCTTTGCCGCGGGACCCACCAACGCCGACCAAGCCGCCATAGCGTCGGAAGCGAGTTCAGTTCGAAACTGCGCCCGTCCGTCGTAGCCGCCGCTTGCCGCTTTCACGAAGCATTGGCCACCCAACGCCGTCAGCGCTTCATGGAGCTCACTCGCACTGAAGGCCGTCCGAAAGTCACCAACTGGTAGGCCCGCGGTTTGAAGGAATTCTCGCTGGCGAATACGATCTTGAATCACGTGAAGCGCTGCTGCGCCCGGCCGCACGGGAAGCGTCTTGGCGAGCTCCTCCAAAACCGATGTTGAGACGCTCTCAATCTCAAGGGTGACAACATCGCAACGTGAAGCGAGATCAACCGCCGCCTCCACGTCGTCGAAGCGGGCGGTCTTCTGTTCATCAACGACGTAGCGCGATGCGCAGCCTGCGTCTGGGTCAAGCACCCGAATGCGATAACCCATCTCACGGGCAGCCATTGCCATCATGCGACCGAGTTGGCCTCCACCCAGGATGCCAATGGTCGAACCGGGAAGTACGCGCAAAGGATTGCTCATTTCAAACCTCTCGCTCTGCGAGTACTTCTTCCCTCCGAGCAGTTCGGTACGAGCGAAGGCGTTCACGGACGGCGGGCTCGCTGATTCCCACGATCTCCGCGGCTAGCAAGGCTGCGTTAGCAGCTCCCGGTTTGCCGATCGCCAACGTACCAACAGGGACACCCTTTGGCATTTGGACGATTGAAAGCAGCGCGTCGACGCCATTGAGCATGGTTGCGGGCATGGGAACCCCAAGCACGGGTACCAAGGTTTTGGCGGCCACCATCCCTGGCAGGTGTGCGGCTCCACCGGCCGCAGCAATGATCACCATGAGGCCTCTCGATTCAGCGCTCTCCGCAAACTGAAACATCCAGTCCGGGGTGCGGTGCGCGGACACGATACGAACTTCATGCGGGATCTGCAGCTCGCGCAACAGCTCAATGGCGGGTGCCATGTGATTAAGGTCACTTCGGCTGCCCATGATGACGGCGATCAACGGAGCTTCACTCACGCAAGCTGTGTGCCCTATGCTCGGCCGTCCAACAAGGGGCTCCACGCATGAATGTTCAAGAAATTTCTACCGATCTCCTTCCCAGCGAGAATGTTGTCGTCGTGGCAATCGATCTTCGCAAGGGATGCGTGGGCATAATGCACCGCGCCCTCTCCTACGCAGCGCAAGCGGGAGCCGAGCTTCACCTCGTCTACGTTGCCGAACCTAACATTGCCAACGTCAAACCCCCCGACGATATGGAGGCACCCGAGTTGACTGGCACGGATCATCACAAGCTCTCCGACTTCGTCGTTCGGCGTCGCGCCGATTTCGAGGCTTCCACCGGAAAGCCGGCCCCCAACGTTACGATCCACACCGAGACGGGCGATCCTGCCGACAAGTTGGTGGAAGTTGCCGCAGAGCTCGACGCTGACATCATCGTGATCGGCACGCATGGCAGGACAGGCTTGAAGAGAATCCTGCTGGGTTCGGTGGCCGAGGTGGTCGTACGGCGTGCTGGCTGCCCGGTGTTCGTCGTGCGCGAGAAGCTTCACTCGGCCGATTCTGACTGAACCTTAGGGCGTGGCGGTTCCTTGGTCCGCTACCTTCGTGCGCGCCGCGAGGTACGAGCCAAGGCGCTGCGTCACGATACGAAGGTCGCGCTCGAATCGGGCCGATGAGGTTTTCGTGTCGGTCGATACATTGGTTGAGCTTTGCAGCTCAATGACCTCCAACACGCGACCGTCTGGTCGTTCGAACGAGACGTGAATGACGAGTTTGCTCGGCCGCGTATAGATCGTGCTGGCAAAGCCCGGGTCGGCCTCTGCGACCTTGCTTCGAATGATTAGGTCCGGCGCCTCCCGCTCTACGGCGAGTCCGCCGACGGTTTTGGCGGCCTCACTGGCGTAGCCAACGAAGGCTGTACTTGCCGCTGCCGTGCTGGTTGGTTCATTGAGGCCCTCGACCGTGGCAAGGTGCGACGTGTCGAGCGGTTCGATGGCGATCCGTTGACCCAACGGCTCTTGCGCTGCCTCTTGCCGAATGACGACCCAGGATGGGGACGCGCACCCAACCAGCAGCACACAACCTAGAAGAGCGCTCCAAAGTCTGTTCTTTAGCATCGGTTCCCCATCTCTGAGCGACCCTCCATGGGCCAGCTCGCTCTATGTGGAGTCCAGTGCTAGGAAGGTCTAGGCGAAGAAACGAATACGATAGTTCGTTTGTATCGAATGGTCAGGATGGTGCACGCGTGAGGCTATACCGCTCATTCCGAAGCTCGACCTGGCCCTCTACGACAAGCTTCTCGAGATGGGCGGCCAGCGAGAGCTTGGCAATCGGATGGATCTCGACAGGAGTGTCGGCGTAGGCGACTTTCACCAATTGGTCGAGATCCGCGCCCGGGTGCATACCCACGGCCTTGGCAATCCAAACCTCGCGCATGCCTCGGTGTGCGATGTACGCGCGAAACAACCTCGAGGGGTTCTCAATCGGGTCGCCGTGCGCGGGGAGGGCCAGAGTTGCACCGAGCTTCTCGAGTCGGCTGAGCTGGTGGAGGTACTCGATCATGTTGCCATCGCCGGGCGCGATCAGGATTGTGCCAACGCTCGCGACCATATCGCCGACGACGAGCGTGGAGTCTTCCTTGGATAGGAGGCAAAGATGGTCCGACGCGTGGCCTGGCGTGTGAAGCACCTCCCATTGCGAGTTGGTCGGCCCGTTTAGGACAACCGTTTCGCCATCGACAAGTTCGCGGTCGAGCTTCAATCCGAAGTTGCGCGCTCGCGGATGTCCCCACAGTGGCAGTCCCAGTTCACGCGCCAAGAACTCGGCGCCTCCCACGTGATCAGGATGGTGATGCGTCATTACCAGGGCCACGAGCGAGCGACCCTGTGACTCGAGCGAGCGAGCCCACGCGACCCACTCGTGTCGTTCATCTTCGTAAGGGGTGGCCGGTTCGACCAGGACCACCTCCCGCGAACCAAGAGCGTAACTCTCGGTGTGGGTCGCAGGAGGAAGCGTCGGAGTACGCGCGAAGAATCGCTCGACTCGCTCGCTGAGGCGAACCGGCCGAAGCACGCTTCAAACCGTCTCTACGACGACAGCCACGGCCTCGCCGCCGCCGATGCATAGCGTCGCAAGTCCACGCTTCTTCTTCAGGTCACGGAGCGAATGAATGAGGGTGGTCAGGATGCGGGCGCCGCTCGCTCCGATGGGGTGCCCAAGCGCGACAGCTCCGCCGCGAACATTGACCGTGGCGGGGTCGAGATCACAGAGCTTGTTGCAAGCCATCGTCACCACCGCGAAGGCCTCGTTGATCTCGTAGAGGTCGATGTCCTTGGTGGTGAGACCGAGCTTCTTGGTGGTGTGCTCGATCGCCTTTGCCGGAGCGGTCGTGAACCACTCGGGTGCTTGTGCGGCACCACCATACCCAACGATCCGTGCAATGGGCGCGAGGTTGTGTTTCTTCACTGCATCTTCGGACGCAAGGATGAGCGCGCTGGCACCGTCATTGATGCTCGATGCGTTAGCGGCGGTGATCGTTCCGTCCTTGGCGAAGGCCGGACGAAGGGTGGGGAACTTGTCGGGCCGACCATTGGGCGGGCCCTCGTCCTCGCTTACCAGCAACGCATCCCCCTTCTTTTGAGCGACGCTTACCCCAACAATTTCGTTCTTGAACAGGCCCTCCTTTTGGGCGGCCAGCGCTCGGCGGAAGCTCTCAGCTGCAAAGGCGTCTTGCTCCTCTCGCGAGAAGCTGAACTCCTTCGCGCACTTTTCTCCGGCAATACCCATATGAAAATCCCCATAGGGATCCCACAAACCATCGTGAATCATGCCATCAACCATCTTGCCGTGGCCCATTCGAGCGCCTGTGCGGGCTTGCGGTAGGTAGTAGGGCACGTTCGACATCGACTCCATACCACCGGCGACAGCGATCTCGGTGTCACCGAGCGCCAACCCGCGGGTTGCCAGAACCACCGCCTGCAGGCCAGAGCCGCAAACCTTGCCAACCGTCGTCGCGGGAACGCGGTCGGGCAGGCCGGCGTAGATGAGCGCTTGCCGCGCGGGAGCTTGCCCGACCCCAGCCGAGAGGACGTTGCCCATGTAGACCTCGTCTACAGCGTCAGGTTGGAGCTTCGCTCGCTCCAGAGCGCCCTTGATCGCTGCGGCACCAAGGTGCGGTGCAGTGATCGAGCTCAGCGAGCCAAGGAAGGCACCGATGGGGGTGCGGGTTGCAGCGACTACGTAGATGTTGCGGGGAAGAGTCATGGCGAACCACCTTCAGAGAGCCCGGGTCATTCTTGCGACATCAACTTTGAGTTGAATCCCAGCGTTCTGACACAGAACCAGAGATGCGGGTAGCGGTTCAGGCGATCGGTAGGAGCACTTTGGGGCTTGGGTGTTAAGACAGGCGCGTGAGCCGTCTTTCCGAGTTCCAGAGCGTGATGCGACTTTTGCCGCGAGCCGCTCGTATGGCCTACGAAAGCGCTCCGCGAAGAATCGCACTGATCGTTGTGCTCACCTTGGTGCAGTCGGGAATTCCGCCTGCGATCATCTGGGTGGGAAAAACGTTGGTGGACTCGGTGGTAGCCGGCGCTGTCCCAGCCGTTCGGCGCTTCATCTTGCTTGAGGTTCTCCTCGTCCTGTCACTATTCGTCGTGCAGCGCAGCACCATGTTTCTGCGTCAACGGCTGGGCGCCAAGCTCGGGCACGACGTCAATGTGAAGATTCTCGAGAAGGCGCTAACGCTCGACCTGACCGACTTTGAGACTCCTGCGTTTTACGATCAGCTGACTCGGGCGCGACGAGAGGCTTCGAGCCGACCCATGTTGGTCGTTACCGAGACGCTCGATATCGGCCGGTCGATCTTGACGCTATCTGGCTATGCCGTGCTGCTTTTCTCTTATAGCCCCCTCGCTTGCTTGGCGCTTGCCATCGCGAGTGTGCCGGCAACTCTCGCCGAACGATACTTCGGTAAACTCGCCTTCCGAATGCGTAATTGGCGCAGCCCAGATACGCGGCGCCTGATGTACCTGGAGCGGGTGATGGCCAGTGACGATCACGCCAAGGAGGTGAAGATCCTTGGTGTCGGCTCACTGCTGCTCGAACGCTACAAGACTTTAGGGGCACGCATCATCGAGGAAGACGCGGCCTTGTTAGGTCGTCGTACGCGCTGGGGTACTCTTCTCTCGCTCCTGGCAACCGGAGTTTACTATGGTGTTTATGCTACTATGGTATTCGCGGCGACCGAAGGAGCGATAACTCTCGGTGAGATGACGCTTTACGCGGCAGCGTTCCGCCAGGGGCAGCAGAGTTTTGAGAGCGTGCTCACGACCTTGGGTGGCATGCATGAACATGCTCTTTATCTGTCGAACCTATTTGGTTACTTGGACCGGGCGGTAACGACTGGGCGCGGGGTGACGGTACCCGTTGCCTCAACCGTTGAGCCCCAGGTCGGTCTCTCCCTTCAGGCTGTTTCCTTTCGCTACCCGGGTGCCCAAAGCTTCGCCGTTCGAAACCTATCGTTGGATGTCCCTCCGGGTAAGAGCTTGGCGCTCGTTGGCTTCAACGGAGCAGGCAAGAGTACGCTGGTAAAGCTCATTCTTGGCCTGTACGTACCCACTGAAGGGCACGTACTGCTCAATGGGCGCGAGGTCTCCTCGATTCCCGAGGTCGACCGGGCAAAGGAGTTTGCCGTCGTTTTTCAAGACTTCTCCCGCTACCAATTGACGGTGCGTGAGAACGTAGGCTTTGGCGAACCGGCCCGGCTTTCCGATGATCCGCATCTCGAGGACGCAGCTCTCAAAGGAGGAGCACGAGAACTCTTGTCGCGGCTACCGGGCAGGCTGGATTCTCAACTCGGTAAGTGGTTCGACGAAGGTGCTGAATTGTCGGGGGGCGAGTGGCAGTCGATTGCGCTGTCACGAGCTTTTGCTCGGGATAAGGCGCCAATCCTGATTCTTGATGAACCAACGGCCGCCCTTGATGCCCAGGCCGAGGCTACGCTCTTCGAGCGCTTCGTCGAGCTCACGAAAGGGCGCACCTCCATCTTGATATCCCATCGCTTCCCCACCGTTCGGCGCGCTGATCACATCGTCGTGTTGGATCGCGGCGAGGTTCGTGAGCGCGGAACGCATGAGGAACTCGTCGCGTCGGGCGGCGTGTACGCGCAGCTCTTTCAGCTGCAGCGAGACGGTTACCTTTGACAGCTACTGAATGGCCGCCGCGTCCTTGAGAACCTCATCCGCGTGGATGGCAGGGTCCACGTTCTCATAAACTTTGCTAATGCGACCCTCACGGTCGAGCAAGAAGCTCGTGCGCGAGGGAATTCCAAAGACAACTCTGACACCAAAAGCGCGTGCCCAGGCAAGGTTCTCATCGGTCACCAGTGGGAAGGGAAGCTTCTGCTTCTTAGCGAACTGCGCCTTTCCCGAAGTTGAACCACCAGAGACTCCAATCACCTTCACTCCGGCCTCTTCAAAGCGAGCCCATTGATCTCGAAAGGCACAGGCCTCCGTGGTGCAGCCCGGCGTCTCGTCGCGCGGGTAGAAGAAGACTACGACCTTTGAACCGCGCAGTTCACCGAGCCGTTGCTCTTTGCCATCCCCGTCCGTTGCGTGCAGGTCCCCAACCTCGACGCCAGCGCTTTTCACCGAGCCAAGGTTGGAATGGCGCGCGGCGTACCACCCTGCCGGCAGTAGGAGGAGTAACGCGAGCAACGCTACTAGCTTTTTCTTCATGCCTTGGGTTCCATCGAGGAGCGGTACTTACTTGAACAAGTAGCGGACAACCGCATCGGTAATCTCGTCAATGGCCGCATCAGCCTCTTCGGGTCGTTGCGTGGTAACCGCCATGGTGAGGCTCTCGCCCATGGTCACCGCGTAGAAAGCAGCTCTCTCGGGGTCTTTCACCCGAAGAAGGTCTCGATGTGACGCCAGATAGGTCGCAACCACCTGAGTAACCTGCCTCAGGCTTTCCTCGAGGCGCTGCAAACCTCCTACGCGGGGAAGCTGCTCCCGTAGCACTCTCGACAAGGCCGGATTCTCCAACTTGCTCATGAGGATAGCCTCCACCACCGCGCGAGCTAGGTCCCGCGGCGGTAATGTGAGGGCCCGCATAAAGACGGCACCGAAAAGTGCGTTCATCCGTTCACAGTGGCGGTCCACCAAGTCAGCAACCAGCGCATCCTTGCTAGGGAAATACTGATAGAGCGAGCCAATACTCACTCCGGCTCGCGTTGCCACGGCGTTGGTGGTCAACCCATCGTAGCCAACCTCGCTCAAAATGTGAGCGGTTGCTTCAACAATGGCCGAGACCGTTTCTCGTGAGCGCAGCTGCGACGGTCGTTTGCGTGGCCTCACGGCCGGTGTCGAAAGGCGATTCATATGCGAGTTGGCAATGTGAGCTTTCGCTCGTATCCTGTCACACGTGAACGCCATCAGCAACGCCATCTCTGGGGTTAGAGCCGTCGCCGCCTTTGCCACCCTCGTGCGGGACCCAAACAAGCTTGAGCAGGTCTTTGCGATTCTCGACAAACTCGAGAAGGGCGCCAGCGGTCAAGCCGTCGTGAATACCTTCGTCCAGGACGACCGGTTCAAGTCAGTGTTCGTGAAGCGCCCGCGCTTGGGCAAGCTCAGCTTCGACGAGTTGCTGAAGCTCCCTGAAGGCTCTTTGGGGCACTCGTTTGCCAGTGATATGCGGCGACGCGGGCTGGATCCGGCTGCGGTGCAACAACGACAGGATGACGGTACGAACGCTGGGTACGTCTTCGCCCATCTTCGCGAGACCCATGATATTTGGCACACAGCAACTGGGTTCGATGTAGATGTCGCCGGGGAGCTTGGCCTTCAGGCCTTCTACATCGGGCAGTTTGAGGCGCGTCTTTCCATGGTGCTGCTGTCGATGGGCTTGCTCAATACCGCCTTCTACGCCACGTCTGACTACAAGCGGCGGATGGCGGCCATTGCGCACGGTTGGCAGCTTGGGAGCGAAGCACATCCGTTCTTCGGCTTCGACTGGGCTGCCCACTGGTCAGTGCCGCTCGCGCAGGTGCGTTGCAAGCTCGCTCTTCCGATTGATCCAACTACTACCGCGCGCAAACCCACTACAGCGAATAGCGCTTTCGAGCAGGCGCTAGCCTAAGGCCCAACCGCATTCCCTAGACCACCGAGACCTCGGCGTTCGGTGCTATGGCGAAGCGGGTTGCCCCGCCGCCCGGTGCTCGTTGGATCAACGCGGGCCCGTTGAGGCCGGCAAGCGTGAGTGACTTGCGAGCTCGATGGATCAGCGTATTGAGCTGAGCTCGCGTTGCTGCATCGGTGCCCCAGATGAGACGTACAAGCACGTCGTCCGGGACGAACTCGCCGGCTGAAAAATCCCCACTCGGTCGCAAGAGCGCGGCCACCAGATCACACCGCTTATCGGCGAGCCAAGCGGTGTACTCGCGGTCCAAAAGCACGGAGAGCAGTCCTCCATTGGGAAGAAATTCAAGCCGCACTCGTGTCGGAGCAAGCACGCCTTCAATGGTTGTGGTTGAACCAGAATGACTTGCGATCACTCGCATCGTCACGCCGTTCAAAACAAGCTCCTGGCCCGCGGAAAGCTCGCGAACCTCGCCTTGAACCGCAAGCAGCTCAGGGAGGTCTTGCGCGAACTCAACGATGACCGCACCTGGTATAGGCAGCAGTGAAAGCGCGTGTTCCGGCCAGCTCGGCACAACGAGATCGTCCTCGGAGCTTCCACCCACCCGCATGCTCGACTTTGAGACGGAGTAGCGCTGTCCACCGATCTCTATCAGCTGCTGTTCTGTTACCGGCGGTGGTGGGACGTCGATGCGAAACGTCGTTGGTCCAACGGTCACGCTCGCGCCGTCATCCACCTCCGTCGGCATGGTGATGGGAACGCCATTGACCTCGGTTGGGCGGCGACCGAGCGGTACGATCAGCGTTCCGCGGTCGCCGCTCAATACCAGAGCGTGTCTGCGGCTTACTCCTGGGTCGTCCACCACCATGCCGCAAGTGGAGCCCCGGCCAATAAGTAGTCCGCCTGCTGGAACGGCGAGCTGAACTCCGTTGTTGCTGCGCACGAACGCGACCATGAGATCTCCGAACCTTAGCGGATCGTCGAGCCGCTCACATCCTTCCAAAATAGTCCGTGCTGGATTCGTTGACCCGTGATCTGCTCTACGCGACACGGAGGACGGAATGACGACCGGCTACAAGAACAGCGCGATGGTGGACGCCGCTGTCGACCCTATGGATCACCGCGGTCTCATGCCTCTCTCCGAAGCGCGGGCGATCGTCGCCGAACGCGACGCCTTCGTCAAAGGAGCTGGTCGAACGATTGGTACCCACCACGTACTCGACTCCGACGTGCACTGGGCTGCGCTCTTGAGTCTCGAGAGTGCCGAGGAGTTTGTTCGGGAAGCGCGCAGGCTCACTTGGAAGATGCAGCCGCGTGGCATGGCTAATGTCGGCCCTTTCGAGCGATACGGGTCGGACATCTTGCCGTGGTTGGCAGACCACCTTTCCAAAGACCCAAGCAGCAACATGCCCTGGTGCATACGCCCTTGCTTGCTTGCGATTGAATCGGAAGAGGCATTCCACGTGGCGCTCGACGCGCGAGGAAACGACCGTAGGCCTTTCGTTTTAGTCTGGTGCGCGGCAAATCCAAAAATGGGCTACGCATGGCTCCTGGCGAAAGCCGAACAGCACCACCCAATCGCATTGGAGGCAGTGAGCATGCTTGCTGAGGAGGATGCGGATGGCTTGTATGAGCACGCGATTCGCTGGGCAGGTGCCAACGCGCCAAGACTGTTCGAGCGCTTGGGTCTATCCACCTCATCGATCCCCTCCGACGCTCGTCAGATCCTCGGTGAAACAGCCGTTCTTCCTATCGCCCGTGGTCCAGCCGTCACGCTTGCAGCGATGGATGCCAGGTTCTCTGCCTACGACTATCCGATGTGGGACAACGCTAACTACTTTACAGGGGCTATGCGAGTTACAGGCCTCGCCTCGCCGAAGGGAGACGCGTTGGTTTTTCAAAGTCTAATGACCGGATTAGGCGACGGCGGCATCAGTCGGACTGTCGCACCATTCGCTCCAGGTCTGGCCCCCAAAGGCTTTCTTGCACGCCAAACCATTCTCCTTCCTGAGGAAGCGATCGTTCGTTGGAATGCCGATAACTCAACTACCTATTTACTTACTGGAGCTACGCGGAGTGCCAGTGGTGAATGGGCTCTCGACGACAGCGCGCACGGCCCAATTGAACTTACTCTGCGTGGGTCGATTTGCAGTATCCCACTTGGGTTCGATATTGAAGGTCTCACCGCTGAAGAAGGTCGCCGGCTTCAACGCAGTCTGGGACCTGCCGAGTGGCTCATGGTGCGTTTGGGTCAAGGTGAACTGGCAGATAAGGTTTTCTTGAGCGCCTCGGAGTTGTGTGAGCAACTTGGGCTAGCGAGTGATTCAACGGAGCTTTTCTCGTTTAGCGACTTCGAGATGCCCTCGGCTGGCGAGGCTGCGGCCAGCCGTTCGACTGACATCGTTACGATGGTCGCCGCGCTTCGCGAACGTCGGCCCATCCGTCGACTTCCTTCAGGGAAAACGTCATTGCTGCAGATCTTGGCGCGGATTGAAGTCGTCGATGGTTGGGGGGATGGCTGGCCGCCGGGGATGGGCACTAGCGCGATAGCTCGCGAGCCGAGCCAGTTGGTCGCTCCAAAGAAGAAGGCCACCCCAAAGAAGAAGGCCACCCCAAAGAAGGAGGTGGCTCTAAAGAAGAAGGTGGCTCCAAAGAAGAAGGCCGCTCCAAAGAAGAAGGCCGCTCCAAAGAAGAAGGCCGCTCCAAAGAAGAAGGCCGCTCCAAAGAAGAAGGCCGCTCCAAAGAAGAAGGCCGCTCCA
>CAITIQ010000562.1 GCA_903892415.1 uncultured delta proteobacterium
GCGATCGCCGGTCTTTGCGGTGGAGCCGCGGCGGCCCCGTTCGCTAGCCTGTGCGTCCCTCTCGTTTCTTCGCAGGAGCTTCGCTTGCACGACGCCGTCTCTCCGCGTTCGGGCTCGGGCCATCCGCCCGCCCTCTACATGATGTTCTTCGCCGAGCTGTGGGAGCGCTTTTGCTACTACGGCATGCGCGCTCTGCTGGCGTTGTACGTCGTGCAGCAGTTCGGCAAGCCGCAGGATCAGGCTTCGCTCGCCTACGGTGCCTTCACGGCATTGGTCTATGCCACGGGAATCTTCGGAGGTTACGTCGCTGACAAAGTGCTCGGGTATCGCCGCTCCATCATCCTCGGTGGCTGCGTCATGGCGGCGGGGCAGTTTGCACTTCTGATCCCGACCGAGACAGCGTTCTTGTTCGGCCTCGCCGGCATTGTCGTCGGCAACGGTCTGTTCAAGCCGAACATCAGCTCGCTGGTCGGCAAGCTTTATGAGCAGGGCGACCCGCGTCGCGATGGCGGCTTCACCATCTTCTACATGGGCATCAACCTCGGTGCGCTGTTCGCGCCACTGGTGTGTGCATGGACCTCGCTGCAGATGGGCACGGTGGGCGCCGACGGAGTTGTCACGCCGGACTACCGTTGGGGCTTTGGCCTTGCTGGTGCCGGCATGTTGCTTGGCATCCTGGTCTTCTGGCTCGGTGGGGCCTTGCTAAAGGGCAAAGGCGGCACACCGCCAGGAAAGGAAGGCGTTGGCTCGGTCGCGCTCGTCGCCGCTGCTTGTATGGCACTGACGCCGCTCGTCTATCTGCTGCTCGACAATAAGGGTGTCGCCTCAACGCTGCTGCAGGTCCTGTCAGCCTTGATGGTCGGCTACCTGTTATTCACTGGTGCAAAGCTCGGCAAGGTCGTGATGCAACGCATCTTGGCGTTGATCGTCCTGTTGTTCGTCAATGCGTTGTTCTGGGCCTGCTTCGAGCAGGCCGGCAACTCATTGAACTTCTTCGCACAAGATCACGTCGGCAACTTCGGCGCGTTCCAGTTCGAGTGGTTCCAGTCGGTCAATCCGGTCTACATCGTCACGCTGGCGCCTGTATTCGCCTGGCTGTGGGTCTGGCTCGATCGAAACAGTCGCAACCCTTCGATCCCGACCAAGTTCGGCCTTGGCCTGATCCAGGTTGGTGTCGGCTTCGCGTTCTTGTTGTTCGCGATCGACAACTTCGAATCCAAGTCGGTAGCGATGTTCGCAAGTTTGTTCGTCGTCTACCTGTTGCATACGACGGGTGAGCTGTGCATCTCGCCTGTGGGGCTGTCGATGGTCACCAAGCTGGCCCCTGCGCACATGACCGGGGTGGTGATGGGTGCGTGGTTCCTTTCCATCTCGATGGGCAACCTTGTGGCCGGTTTGTTCAGCGCTCTCGCTGGCGAGAGTGCTGAGCCCGGCGCGGGTGCGCCGCTCAGTGGATACACCGCCGCCTATACGCCGATCACCTGGATGGCAATCGGTGCTGGTGTGGTGCTGCTGTTGCTCAGCAAGCCGCTGAATCGCCTGATGCACGGCATCAAGTGATCCGAAGTTTTTGACCCCGCCCGCGGCCGTCGCTGACGGCCGCGTTCGTTTCGCGCCGCCTCGTGCGGCCGCTTTGCTATCCGGAGAACGCAATGATCCCGACGACCGAGAGCCAAGACAGCATGTTCCGAGGCCATCCGCAGGGCCTCTACCGACTGTTCTTCATCGAGATGTGGGAGCGCCTCGGCTTCTACA